>NZ_NIXO01000055.1 GCF_002204795.1 Pseudomonas sp. K2I15 | reverse complement strand
TCATGTCCAGAGCGGAGAGGTGAGTGGCAGCATGGGCTCCCACACGTGCTTTAAGCACTCCGGGCATTCAGCTTGCCACTCACCGCTCTCACCCTCAGCTTAATCCCGGATCAAGACACAAGCGGGCTTGCTCGCGAAGGTCGTTAACGATAACGCGTGCTTTCTGGATGAACGCGGCGCTCTCGGGTTTTTCGCGAGCAAGCCCGCTCCCACAGAAAAGCAGTTCTGCTTTCGCTCTGGACCTTGCCCTTGCCCTTGCTTCTAACACTCAGGTCGGCTTTCAGGCCACCGTGCTTTTGATCTTGATCTGCGGGCCCCGTCAACCACGATGGCCGCAAGTAGGCACGGTGGAGCGGGTAAACCGGCAAGGATGCCGGTTTAGCTGCGCTGGGCCAGGGATGGCCCATCGCAGCGACCCGCGGAGCCGGGCCTTCGTTCCGGCATTCCGAGCCTAAGCGAGGTGCCGAGTGGTGGGGCAAAGACCTTTTGGTTACTTTTGGCTGGGCCGGCATTCCGGGCGTTTGCCAAAAGTGACCCGCTGTAAGAGCGGAACCATAGGTGGCCGTTACCCAAATAACGGATATACACCCAGATCACCCCCGCCTCCCCAACTCCTCAATCATCATTTCCCGCATCCGAAACTTCTGAATCTTCCCCGTCACCGTCATCGGAAACTCATCAACAAATTTGAAATGCTTCGGCGTCTTATAGTGCGCAATCCGCCCCTTGCACCACGTCTGCAGCTCAAGCTCATTGGCAACATGCCCCGGGTGAAATTTGACCCACGCCACAATCGCCTCGCCATAACGCTCATCCGGAATACCGATCACCTGCACATCCGCCACCGCCGGATGCGTGAAGAAAAACTCCTCCAACTCCCGCGGGTACACATTCTCGCCACCGCGAATAATCATGTCTTTGTTACGCCCGGCGATGCACACATAACCGTGCTCATCCATGGTCGCCAGGTCCCCGGTGTGCATCCACCCCGCCTCATCAATCGCCTCACGAGTCCCGTCAGGATTATTCCAGTAACCGAGCATCACGCTGTAACCACGGGTACACAACTCGCCTATCTGGCCCCGCGCCACAGTGTTGCCAGCCTCGTCGATGATCTTGCTTTCCAGTTGCGGCTGCGTACGGCCAACGGTAGTAACACGCCGCTCAAGGTCATCATCCGGCCCGGTCTGCAATGACACCGGGCTGGTTTCAGTCATGCCATAGGCAATCTGCACCTCGCTCATGTGCATCTCGCTGATGACCCGGCGCATCACCTCGATCGGGCAGGTGGCGCCCGCCATGATCCCGGTACGCAGGCGCGACAGGTCGAACTCCGCACGCCGCGGGTGATCGAGCATGGCGATAAACATGGTGGGCACGCCGTAAAGCCCGGTGGCCTGTTCTTCGGCGACGGCGGTCAGGGTCAACAGTGGGTCGAAGCCGTCATTCGGGTAGATCATCGTGGTGCCGTGGGTGATGCAGCCCAGGTTGCCCATGACCATGCCAAAGCAGTGATACAACGGTACCGGGATCACCAAGCGGTCTTGCGCGGTCAGGCCCAGGCTTTCGCCGACCATGTAGCCGTTATTGAGGATGTTGTAATGACTGAGGGTGGCACCCTTGGGGAAGCCGGTGGTGCCGGAGGTGTACTGGATGTTGACGGCCTGGTCAAAGTGCAGGCTGGCCTGGCGCTGGCGCAGTTGCTCAGGAGGGACGCCCGCCCCCATGGACGACAGCTGCGACCAGGGCAGGAATCCCGAAGGCGGTCGCGGGTCGAGGCTGATGACGCCGCGCAGTTCCGGCAGTTTGTCGCAGCTCACCTGGCCGATAGCATGTTCAGCCAACTCCGGCACCAGTTCCTGCAGCATGGCGTGGTAATCGGAGGACTTGAAGGAACCTGCGCACACAAGCCAGTGACAACCGGATTGCTTGAGCACGTATTCCAGTTCACTGCTGCGATAGGCCGGGTTGATATTGACCAGAATCACCCCGAGCTTGGCGCTGGCCACCTGGCTGATGCACCACTCGGCGCAGTTAGGGGCCCAGATGCCGAGGCGCTCGCCCGTCTGTAAACCCAACGCCAGCAAGGCCTGGGCGTGCAGGTCGACGGCGTCGGCCAGTTGCCGCCAGGTGTAGCGCAGGTTCTGGTGGCGCACGATCAGGGCGTCGCCGTCGGGATACTGCGCAACCGTCTGGTCGAATGCCTGGCCGATGGTCATCGCCAGTAAGGTCTTGTCCTGGGAGCCACGGCTGTAGCTCTGGTTCGGTTGTTCCATTTCGACCCCTGTTTTGTCTTTATTGTAGGTGGACGCTGCGTTGCTTGACGTAAACGTAAACTACGATTGACAGTCCTGCAACGCAAGTTTACGTTAACGTAAAGGTGATCGCCCTTCCCGGCGCATTGGCCACACAAAAACAACGCTAAAAGGTGCCCGTCCATGAGTTACCCCTCCCTGAACTTCGCCCTCGGTGAAACCATCGACATGCTGCGCGACCAGGTGCAGTCCTTCGTGGCCAAGGAGCTGGCGCCCCGGGCTGCGCAGATCGACATCGACAACCTGTTCCCCGCCGACATGTGGCGCAAGTTCGGTGACATGGGCCTGCTGGGCGTCACCGTGCCGGAAGAATACGGCGGCGCCGGCCTGGGCTACCTGGCCCACGTGGTGGCCATGGAAGAGATCAGCCGGGGCTCGGCTTCGGTGGCGTTGTCCTACGGCGCGCACTCCAACCTGTGCGTCAACCAGATCAACCGCAACGGCACCCACGAGCAAAAACTCAAGTACCTGCCCAAGCTGATCAGCGGCGAACACGTCGGCGCCCTGGCCATGAGCGAGCCGAATGCCGGCTCCGACGTGGTCTCCATGAAGCTGCGCGCCGATAAACGCGGCAGCGTGTATGTGCTCAACGGCAGCAAGACCTGGATCACCAACGGCCCCGACGCCAACACCTACGTGATCTACGCCAAGACCGACCTGGAAAAGGGTGCCCACGGCATCACCGCATTCATCGTCGAGCGCGACTCCAAAGGCTTCAGCCGCAGCAACAAGTTCGACAAGCTGGGCATGCGCGGTTCCAACACCTGCGAGCTGTTTTTCGATGACGTCGAAGTGCCGGAAGAAAACATCCTCGGCGCCCTGAACGGCGGCGTGAAAGTGCTGATGAGCGGCCTCGACTACGAGCGCGTGGTGCTCTCCGGCGGGCCGACCGGGATCATGCAGGCTTGCATGGATTTGATCGTGCCCTACATCCACGACCGCAAGCAGTTCGGCCAAAGCATCGGCGAGTTCCAGCTGATCCAGGGCAAGGTCGCCGACATGTACACCCAACTCAATGCCAGCCGTGCCTACCTGTATGCGGTGGCCCAGGCCTGCGAGCGCGGCGAAACCACGCGCAAGGACGCCGCCGGCGTGATCCTGTACAGCGCCGAACGCGCCACCCAAATGGCTCTGGACGCGATCCAGATTCTCGGCGGCAACGGCTATATCAATGAATTCCCGGCGGGCCGTCTGCTGCGTGACGCCAAGCTGTATGAAATCGGCGCCGGCACCAGTGAGATCCGGCGCATGCTGATCGGTCGCGAACTGTTTAACGAAACCCGCTGAACGGAGCGCGCCCCATGGCTACCCTGCACACCCAGCTCAACCCGCGCTCAACGGAATTCGCCGCCAACAGCGCGGCGATGCTCCAACAGATCGACGCCCTGCACAGCCTGCTCGCCCAGGTGCAGCAAGGCGGCGGCGCCAAGGCCCAGGAGCGTCACACGTCCCGGGGCAAGCTGTTGCCTCGCGAGCGAATCAACCGCTTGCTCGACCCTGGCTCGCCGTTCCTTGAACTCAGCCAACTGGCGGCGTATCAGGTGTACGGCGAAGACGTACCAGCGGCCGGAGTGATTGCCGGGATTGGCCGGGTGGAAGGCGTCGAGTGCATGATCGTCGCCAACGACGCCACGGTGAAAGGCGGCTCGTACTACCCACTGACCGTCAAAAAACACCTGCGCGCCCAGACCATCGCCGAGCAAAACCGCTTGCCGTGCATCTACCTGGTGGACTCCGGCGGCGCCAACCTGCCGCGTCAGGATGAAGTGTTCCCAGACCGTGAACACTTCGGGCGAATCTTCTTCAACCAGGCCAACATGAGTGCCCAGGGAATCCCGCAAATCGCCGTGGTGATGGGCTCCTGCACAGCCGGTGGCGCTTATGTGCCGGCGATGGCGGACGAAGCAATCATGGTCCGCCAGCAAGCCACCATCTTCCTCGCCGGCCCGCCGCTGGTGAAGGCTGCGACCGGTGAAGTGGTGAGCGCCGAAGACCTGGGCGGTGCCGATGTGCACTGCAAGGTTTCCGGAGTGGCCGACCACTATGCCGACAGCGATGAACATGCGCTGGCCCTGGCCCGGCGCAGTGTGGCCAACCTCAACTGGCGCAAGCTGGGCCAATTGCAACAGCGCACACCAGTGGCGCCGTTGTATGGCAGCGAGGAGTTGTACGGTGTGATCCCGGCCGACGCGAAGCAACCATTCGATGTGCGTGAAGTGATCGCGCGCCTGGTGGACGGTTCGGTGTTCGATGAGTTCAAGGCGCTGTTCGGCACCACTCTGGTGTGCGGTTTTGCGCACCTGCACGGCTACCCGATTGCGATCCTGGCCAACAACGGCATCCTCTTCGCCGAGGCCGCGCAGAAAGGCGCGCACTTTATCGAGCTGGCCTGCCAGCGCGGGATTCCACTGTTGTTCCTGCAAAACATCACCGGTTTTATGGTCGGCCAGAAATACGAGGCCGGCGGTATCGCCAAACACGGCGCCAAACTGGTGACGGCCGTGGCCTGCGCCAAGGTACCGAAATTCACCGTGATCATCGGCGGCAGCTTCGGCGCCGGTAACTACGGCATGTGCGGCCGCGCCTACGACCCGCGTTTCTTGTGGATGTGGCCCAACGCACGCATTGGCGTGATGGGCGCCGAACAGGCGGCCGGCGTGCTGGTGCAGGTCAAGCGTGAGCAAGCCGAGCGCGCGGGCCAGGGTTTCAGCAGCGAGGAAGAAGCGGCGATCAAGCAGCCGATCCTCGACCAGTACGAAACCCAGGGCCACCCCTACTACTCCAGCGCACGGCTGTGGGACGACGGCGTCATCGACCCGTTGCAGACCCGCGACGTGCTGGCCCTGGCCTTGTCCGCCGCGCTGAACGCCCCCATCGAGCCGAGCCGCTTCGGCGTGTTCCGCATGTGACCTGTAGGAGCGAGCTTGCTCGCGATGGACGTTAACGCTGACGCGGGCAGCCTGGATGAATACAGCGCCCTCAGGTTTTTCGCGAGCAAGCTCGCGCCTACAACATGCATCACATCATCATGGAGTTCCTTACATGAGCGATTTCAACACCCTCGAACTGATCACCGACCCGCGTGGCTTTGCCACCCTGTGGCTCAGTCGTGAAGCAAAGAACAACGCGTTCAACGCCGAAATGATCCGCGAACTGATCATTGCCCTGGACCAGGTGCAAGGCGATCCGGCCCTGCGTTTTCTGGTACTGCGCGGGCGCGGCAAACACTTCAGCGCCGGCGCCGATCTGGCCTGGATGCAGCAGTCGGCCGAACTGGATTACCACACCAACCTGGATGACGCCCGGGAACTGGCGGAGCTGATGTACAACCTCGCCAAGCTGAAGATCCCGACCCTGGCAGTGGTTCAGGGCGCGGCCTACGGCGGCGCCCTCGGGTTGATCAGTTGCTGTGACATGGCGATTGGTGCCGATGATGCGCAGTTCTGCCTGTCGGAAGTGCGCATTGGCCTGGCACCGGCGGTGATCAGCCCGTTCGTGGTGCAGGCGATCGGCGAGCGGGCAGCCCGTCGCTATGCCCTCACGGCGGACCGTTTTGGCGGCCAGCGCGCGCGGGAAATCGGGCTGCTGGCGGAAAGTTATCCGACAGCCGATCTGGAGGCACAGGTTGAACTGTGGATCACCAATCTGCTGCTCAACAGCCCGGCGGCCATGCGCGCCAGCAAGGACTTGCTGCGTGAAGTCGGCCATGGCGCGCTCACCCCGGCGCTGCGTCGCTATTGCGAAAATTCCATAGCACGGATCCGCGTCAGCGCCGAAGGCCAGGAAGGCTTGCGCGCATTCCTGCAAAAGCGCGCGCCCAACTGGCAGTCTCAGGAGCCGCGCTCATGAAGGCGCTTACCACTGTATTGGTGGCCAACCGCGGCGAAATTGCCTGCCGGGTGATGCGCACCGCCAAGGCCATGGGCTTGACCACCGTGGCCGTGCACAGCGCCACCGACCGCGACGCGCGGCATGCCCGTGAGGCCGATATCCGCGTTAACCTGGGCGGCAGCAAGGCCGCCGACAGCTACCTGCAAATCGACAAGCTGATCGCCGCCGCCCAGGCCAGTGGCGCCCAGGCGATTCACCCGGGTTATGGTTTTCTGTCGGAGAACGCCGGGTTCGCCCGCGCCATTGAAGCCGCCGGGTTGATCTTCCTCGGCCCGCCCGCCTCGGCCATTGATGCCATGGGCAGCAAATCGGCGGCCAAGGCATTGATGGAAACCGCCGGCGTGCCGCTGGTGCCCGGTTACCACGGGGATGCCCAGGACCTGGAGACCTTTCGCCAGGCGGCCGAGCGTATCGGTTACCCGGTGTTGCTCAAGGCCACGGCCGGCGGTGGCGGCAAGGGCATGAAAGTGGTCGAGGACGTCAGCCAACTGGCCGAAGCCCTCGCCTCGGCCCAGCGTGAAGCGCTGTCCTCGTTTGGCAATGCGCAGATGCTGGTGGAGAAGTATTTGCTCAAGCCGCGCCACGTGGAAATCCAGGTGTTCGCCGACCAGCACGGCCATTGCCTGTACCTCAACGAACGCGACTGCTCGATCCAGCGCCGCCATCAAAAAGTCGTCGAAGAAGCCCCCGCGCCCGGCCTGAGTGCCGACCAGCGCAAGGCCATGGGCGAAGCCGCCGTGCGTGCTGCACAAGCCATCGGTTATGTGGGGGCGGGCACCGTGGAGTTTTTGCTGGACGCCCGGGGCGAGTTTTTCTTTATGGAGATGAATACGCGGCTACAGGTTGAACACCCAGTCACCGAAGCGATTACCGGCCTGGACCTGGTGGCCTGGCAGATTCGTGTGGCCCAGGGCGAGCCGCTGCCGATGACCCAGGAGCAAGTGCCGCTGCTGGGGCATGCGATTGAAGTGCGTTTGTATGCCGAGGACCCGGCCAATGATTTCCTGCCGGCCACCGGGCACCTGGCGCTGTACCGCGAATCCACGCCTGGGCCGGGGCGCCGGGTAGACAGTGGCGTCGAGCAAGGCGACATCGTGTCACCGTTCTACGACCCGATGCTGGGCAAACTGATTGCCTGGGGCGAAGACCGCGAACAGGCGCGCCTGCGGCTGCTGGGCATGCTCGATGAATTTGCCGTGGGCGGCCTGAAGACCAACCTGGGCTTTTTGCGGCGCATCATCGGCCATCCGGCGTTTGCCGCTGCCGAGTTGGATACCGGGTTTATCCCGCGTTATCAGGATGAGCTGCTGCCCGCGCCCGGCGAGCTGAGCCATGAGTTCTGGCAGGCGGCAGGCCAGGCGTTCATGCAAACCCAGCCGAGCAGCGATCCCCGTTCACCCTGGGCAGACACTCGCGGCTTTCGCTCCGGTTTGCCGGCCGAGGTTTCCCTGCACTTGAGCTGCAACGGCCAGGATCGCTTGGTGACGCTGCAACCCGGCGTTAACCCGCCAGAGTTGCGCGACGAGCAGTTGCTGATCGACCAGCAAGGCGTACGCCGCTCCCATCTGGCGGTACGCGAGGGCGGCAGTGTGTTTCTGCGTTGGGACGGCGAGGTGCACAGCGTCAGCCTGTTCGACCCGATTGCCGCAGTCGACGCCAGCCAGTCCCATCAGGGCGGCCTGACCGCACCAATGAACGGCAGCATCGTGCGGGTGCTGGTGGACGTCGGGCAAACGGTTGAAGCCGGTGCGCAGTTGGTGGTGCTCGAAGCCATGAAGATGGAACACAGTATCCGCGCGCCCCATGCCGGGGTGGTGAAGGCGCTGTACTGCCAGGAAGGTGAAATGGTCGGTGAAGGCAGCGCACTGGTAGAGCTGGAAGCCGCGAGCTAAAACCTCGTGACCGCCTGCACCACCACGCCGATGATTCGGCATTCATCGCTGAAGAGCATTTTCGGGTAGGTCGGGTTAAGCGGTACCAGGTAAAACTGGCCGCTTTCCTTGACCCATTTGCGCAAGATCGCCTGGGGATTAAATGCCCATTCGGCCACCACCAGTTTGCCGGGCTCGGGCTGTACAGCGGGGTCCACCAGAATCATCATGCCCTCGGTGATACTCAAGCCGCTGGGGGCGGTCATGGCATTGCCCGTCACCCGCAGCCAGAACGCTTTACCACGGGCGTGATAGTCGCTCATCTGCAAACGGCCAGCGCCGTAAGGCCGGGGTTCTTCCTGCACTTGGTACGCTCCCTTCCCGTCGCTCAGCGGGTAACAGTAGTTCGGGTTGTAGTGCGGTGTTGGCGCCAATTCTTCCTCCACCGGTGCGGCCGCTTTTTCGCGAACCACCAGCGCGACCTCAAGGTAGCCAAGGCCCAGCTCCTCCATCACCCGGTTCATGTCGGCAAGGCTCGGCACCCGCCGCTTGCTCAACCAATGGCCGACCCCGCCCTGGGACATGCCCAAGCGCAACGCCAGTTGACCCTGTGTGACCTTGCGGTCTTTCATGTTGGCCTTGACCAACGCTATCCACTTATCCATGGGGCCTGACCATACGTTGTGCACTCACAACGACAATAAACAGTTTGTAGTAATCAATAAAACGCCAAAAATACGATTAGTACTAATATCGGGTGCAGGCTTTCGACATCCACCCAGAGCACCGACCTTATGACGACAACCCCGTATCCCCTGCCCGACACCTGCGATGAAGACGAGCTGCTGTTCATGCGCAGCAGTGGCGCCGCCCAACGCGCGCTGGACTATTACCTGAAAGAGGAGGTGGCGCCGCCCTCCGTTGACGACACCTTGTTCGAGGTCAAGCCAGGCATCAGCGACGAGGAAGCCCTGGTCCACGCCTCCGACCTGCTGCGCAGCGCCGCGGCCACCGCGTACGAATCAGCAAACAGCGCCCACGGCAATAACCGGGACCTGGCGTTTTCAGTGGTCTATTTGATTGATATGGCGAAGGTGATGGTGGAGCGGTCGCTGCGGCTTTCGGCAAGGGACACCGAACACTCGACCAGGATGTAGCGAGCGAAGCAAAAAAATTTCTATCTGAGGGATAAAAACATTTGACTTGCAAATGATAATGATTATTATTGGACCCAGCTGATCGCGAGATCAGTCGATAGCCCAAGAGACCTTAGGTCGGACTCTTGGAATATCTCCTCATCAGGCTAATCACGGTTTTTGACCCGGCTCTTTGGCCGGGTCTTTTTTTTGCCAGTTTTTCCTGGCGTGGCTTCAGGCTAATGAAGACTGTGTGTTGCTTGATGGCGCGCATGGTAGCAAAAGACTATCGCCAAAAGAAAGTCGATCGAGCGCTCTAGGCCGGATCTTTCAAAAATAGCACTTGAGAATCAATCTCATAGATTCTAAGCTGCTCCGGCGTCAAGGACGACGCCCCCCTATTCCCCCCGCAAAATTGCATCCAGGCTTTACCCCGCTCCGGTGTAAAATGCCCGCCACAACACTCATATTCAGGCAACCAGACTATGACCGTGGCCTTGACCTCCATCAAGATCAGCACCGACTTCGACAGCGGCAATATCCAGGTGCTCGACGCCAGTGATGCCCACCAGTTGCTGCTGGCCATCAAGCCAGACACACGCAGCCAGCACTTCCAGTGGTTCCACTTCAAGGCCGAAGGCATGCACGTGGGCCACACCCACACCTTCCGCCTGAGCAACGCTGGCCATTCTTCCTATAAGCACGCCTGGAGTGGCTACAACGCCGTGGCGTCCTACGACCATATCAACTGGTTTCGGGTGCCCACTCGCTTTGATGGCGAGACGCTGCACATCACCCTCGAAACCCGTGAAAAACAGGCCTGGTTCGCCTACTTCGAACCCTACAGCCGCGAACGCCACGACTGGCTGATCGACCAGGCGCTGAACCGCGCCGGCACGCAATTGCTGGCCACCGGCAAAAGTGTCGAAGGCCGTGATATCCAGCTGCTGCGCCGAGGCAAAGGCGAGGCCAACAAGCGCAAGGTCTGGATCATCGCCCAGCAGCATCCCGGCGAGCACATGGCTGAATGGTTTATGGAAGGCATTATCGAACGCCTGCAACAGGACGGTGACACCGAGCTGAAAAAACTGCTGGCCGCCGCCGACCTGTACCTAGTGCCGAACATGAACCCCGATGGCGCGTTCCATGGCCATCTGCGCACCAACGCCATGGGCCAGGACCTCAACCGCGCCTGGCAAAGTGCAAGCCAGGAGATCAGCCCCGAAGTGCTGTTCGTGCAGCAGCAAATGGAAAAGTATGGCGTTGACCTGTTCCTGGATATCCACGGCGACGAAGAAATCCCCTACGTGTTCACCGCCGGTTGTGAAGGCAACCCCGGCTACACGCCGCGTATCGAGCGCTTGGAGAAACACTTGCGCAGCCACTTGAGCGGCCTCACCCGCGACTTCCAGACCGTGCACGGCTACACCCGCGACCTGCCGGGCGAAGCCAACATGACGCTGGCGTGCAACAGCGTCGGCGAGAAATTCGACTGCCTGTCGCTGACCCTGGAAATGCCCTTCAAGGACAACGACGATGCGCCCAACCCGCACACTGGCTGGTCGGGCAAACGCTCGATGCAATTGGGCAAGGATGTCTTGAGCAGCGTCGCGGATATCGTCGGCGTACTGCGCTAACCCTCGACTGCCCCCAGCGACGGCTGCACCACCGCCGCCGTCGCCGGGCAAGGCATCAGTCCTTGGTGCCGATCATGCTTTGCAGCACGCCGTCACGCCGGATCAACCCGTGGAACAGCGCCGCTGCCAGGTGCAGCAACACCGTCAGAAACAGCAAATAAGCCAGGTAACCGTGGGCCTTGCGCAACACGGCAAACAACGGTGCATTCGCCCCCACCAACGCCGGCAGTTGCACTGAACTGCTGAGCATCACCGGATCGCCGGCCGCCGAAATCATCGCCCAACCCAGCAGCGGCAACACCAGCATCAAGGCATACAGCACCACGTGGGACGCCTTGGCCGCCAGCACTTGCCACAGTGGCAAGTCAGCCGGAAGCGGCGGCTGACGTGTGGAAAAACGCACCACCAAACGCACGATCACCAGCGCCAAAATCGCAATGCCCAACGGCTTGTGCAGGTGGATCAGCCACTCATGGCGTTCCGACACCGAGGCCACCATACCTGCGCCGATAAACAGCATGGCGATGATCATCAACGCCATCAGCCAATGCAGCAGCCGCGCCAGCGGGGCGAAAAACCGGGGTTGAGCATTCATGGTTTCGACTCCTCAGGGGCGCTGTGCAGTTGGCTGACTTCGCTGGTGCGACGCAGGTAAGAACTGGCGTACGCCGCCGAACGGGCGGCCAGCAGTGGGTCATTCGAGGCTTCGATACCGCTCGGCAGAATCAGTGGGTCGAAGTTGATGTCACGGCAATCACCGTCCATTTGCGGCTGGCTGCGTTCCAGCACCAGGGTGCCCGCGTTCAGCACCTTGTGCTCGCCGGTCCAGGTTTTGCTGGCGTCGTCCACCGGGTCTGCCGGGTTGGCCACAGTAACGTTCAACTGCCAGCGCAACGGCCCGGCCGCCAGGCGCTGTGCCAGGTCTTTTTCGAGGAAATCGCTGCCGGCAGGCGCGGTGGCACCCGCGGCGTCCTGGCTTAGTGGCACCACGCCCCAGCGCACGGCTTGGCGTTGGCCGCTGGCGTTCACCAGGTAAAACGCATTGATGCCGTTATAGGTTTCAGTGGCATAGCTGGCGGATGGCTTGGCGGTCTTGACCCAGGCCAGGAACGGCGCGGTCTCGGGATGCGCCGCAAAGAACGCCGGCATGGCTGTGGGGTTCGGCTTGCCGGTGGCCGGGTCCGGTGCGCCGGCCTTGAGCATCGCAAAGAAGGCCTCGGGCGTACCCACCGGGAACACCGGCATGCTGTTCATTCCGGTGCGCCATTGCTGGCCGTTGGCCAAGCTGAACTGCAGGGCAAAACTGCGGATTGGCACGCTGCTGTCGGGCGCATACGGGTTACCGCTGGGCAGCGCAAAACGGCCGATAACCGGCGTGCGCGCCTCGCTGAAGACTTGGGCACTGGAGTACTGGCGCGCCTCGGAGCTGCTCTCGAAATAACCGGCCACGCACACGCCCTTGGCATGGTTGCGACGGTAGCCAGGGTGCAGGCCGTTGTTGGTTTCCAGGGCGTTGACCAGGGTTTTGGGGCGCAACCGCTGTGGGTCGAGGCTGCCGTTAACGTAGGCAAACGCCCCGGCGACGACTGCAACCACCACGCCGATACTGGCCAACCGAATGATCAGGCTTGCGGTGCTCAGCGGCGGACGGGGCGGTGATGAGTGATCTACCATGAAATAACTCCAGGGCCAGAGGCCTTGAGTGGTTGAAACATAAGGTCGGAACACTTGGGACGAACGCCAGCGCACTCTATTCCCTGGCCTGCTGTTTATTTTTATTGGCCTGGAATAACCTTCAACGCCGGACGTCTTCCTAGTCCCAGCGTAGTGACTAGCCAGAACCTCATGCACGAACTCGACGAACAGTTACGTGAACTCATCCCCAGGTTGCGGCGTTTTGCCGTGTCCCTGACGCGTAACAGCAGCAGCGCCGATGACCTGGTGCAGGCCAGCCTTGAACGCGCGATCATCAGTTGGGCCGACAAACGCCTCGAAGGCGACTTGCGCGCCTGGCTGTTCTCGATCCTCTACCGGCAGTTTCTCGATGCCCACCGGCGTTCCCGGCGTTACACGCGCCTGTTGGAATTTTTCACCGGTCGCGATGATTCGCAGCCATCGGTCGAGCGCACCGTCATCGCGCAATCGACCCTGCAAGCCTTCGACAAACTGAACACCGAACAGCGCGCGCTGCTGCTGTGGGTCTCGGTGGAAGGCTTGAGCTACAAAGAAGTCGCCGACATCCTTGAGGTGCCGTTGGGCACCGTGATGTCTCGCCTGTCCCGCGCGCGCCAAGCCCTGCGCCAGCTCAGCGACGGCGAAATCACCAGCCCTGCCCTGCGGATACTCAAATGATCAGCCTGCCTCCCAGCGAACGCGATTTGCATGCCTACGTCGACCACCAGCTCCTGGACGCCGACCGCCGCCAGCTCGAAACCTGGCTGGCGGCCCACCCGGACGTCGCCGCCCAGGTGCACGCCTGGCAACAGGACGCACAGCACCTGCGGGCGTCCTTGAGCGGCGCGCTGCAACAGCCGGCCAACCCCGAGCTGGACCCGGCCCTGATTCGCCAGCGGGTCAAACGCCAGTCACGCCGTCACCTTGCGACCGCTGCCGTGCTGTTGATCGCCGTGAGCGTGGGCGGCCTGGGCGGCTGGCAGGCCCGCCAGGCAACCATGGCCGACAACATGTTGCCCATGACCGACGCGATGCAGGCCTACCGCCTGTTCGCCCAGGACGGCATCCTGCCCGCCGACTACCACGTGCAAAGCGGTGGCGACATGCAAGGCTGGCTCGACCGGTACTTCAACCAGGCCTACCGCCTGCCGGACCTGAGCCAGGCCGGGTTCAAGGCGGTCAGCGGGCGCCTGCTCAGCACCGAACAAGGTGCGGCGGCCATGGTGCTGTATGAAGACCGGCAAGGGCGGCGCATCAGTTTCTACATCCGCCCGCCAGGCCCGGAGAACAAATTCCTGCCCCGTGGCAGCCGCAGTGCCGATGGGCTGCAGGCCGAATACTGGTCGGGCGCGGGCTACAACTATGCGATGGTCAGCCCGCAAGACCCGTCCACCACGCAGATGCTCAAGCAGACGATGCGCTTCTAGAAGCCCACATCCAGCACCACGTTGTCGACGTAGGTGCCGGCCGGCGGTGTGGTCTGGTTGGTATAGATCGCGGCGTTGTAGTTGAACACCTGGCTGCCGGTGCCCAGGCCGTTCCCGGGATTCACCTCGGCGGTGGAGCTGGCGCGCCGGGCGGTGGTCACGCTGCCCCAGCGGGTGCTGGTGGCGCTTTTGAAGATGTCGTAATTCAGGAAGTTGCTCCCCGAGATCATTCGCCGCTGCCCTCCCACACTCACCGGGTTCTGGCCGTCGCTGATGCCCACGGTGTAGGCACTGCCTTTGGTGCAGGTAATCGTGGCCTGCCCGTTCACGCTGGAAAAACCACTGATCACCGGCGCGCTGCCAAAACTGATATTGGGCGCGGTGATCTGGCAGTCGTTGCTCACTGTCATGCTGACCGTCAGGGAAGCCGTGCCAGTGCCGCTATCCCTTATGGCACACAGGGAGCCAACCCCCAGGACCGAGCAATAGTTCCAGACCCAGGCGATGGTTAATGTCTCGGTGTAGAGGCCGGCAGCCACGTTGCTGCCGGTGATCGAGCTCAGGTAAAGCGGCAAGGTTTTGGTACCCGGCCCGGAAACCAGGCCCAGGTTCTGGGCAATACCTGTTGCGCCGAAATCGAATTGGGTACCACGGGTGATCGGATAACTGGCGCTGTTATTGCCGTAAATCGTATACCCGATGACATCCCCGGTAGGGCCGACCATGCCGGTGGTTGCCGAGGTGATGGTCGCATAGAAGTGATCACTGGCCGCCAACAGCGAGATCAGCGTAGGCCCGCAGTTCAACCCGGCGTTGCTGGTGGAGCTGGTCTGGGCGGCGGTGCGCACCGTCATCGAACTGATCGTGCCAAAGCTGGCCGGCGAGGTAGTTCCCGGCACCGAACACGCGGCCATGACCTGCGTCGAAAACCCCAGGCCCACCAGCACCAGCCATCCAACTATCCATTCCTTGCCCCGCACACTCACACTCCTTACGTCATTGGCAAACCAGCGGCCCGATCAGCGGCACCTGCTCCTTGTTGATATCCAGGTCGAACGTTGCCTGGCAGGTACGGCCCTCACCCACGGTGACTTGCAAGGTGTTGTGGGCCGCCAGGTTCTCCAGGTACACCAGGCCGTCCCAGCCCACCACCGCCCGCGCCCCGGTTTGCTCATGGCGCACCTGGCTGCCCAGGGGCAGGTCCTGATGCTGGGCATCCACCAGGGTGATACTGGCCGCGATCACCCGGCGCACCGGGAACTCCAGCAAGTAGCCACTGCCACGACGCACCGCCACGCGCTGCTCGACATTCGGGGTCTGCACGTTGACCGGCAGGTTGAGCGGGTCGATTTCATACTTGCCACGGTAGTAAGCGCTGCTCCACGGCACCAGCAGATGCCCGTTGCGGTCGGTCTCACCGACCAGCTGGTTTTCGTAGAGCACCGGCACCCCGGCATACCCGTCGGTGCTCACCACCACAAAGGCGTCATTGACCCGGTTGGCTGCGAACACTTGCTTGTCCATCCACACCAGCGAGCCACTGGCGTCCGCCCAACGGGTCTCGGCGTCGCTGCTGCCGTACACGCCCGCCTGCAATTGCACCGACTGCATGCGCCAGGTCAGGTCGGCCTGGCGATAAGCCGGCCCGTCGCCGCTGGCATAACCCAGGTTGTAGCCAACCCCGCCCTCGGATGGCACTGCACGGCTGTAGTTGACCCGCTGGCGACTCTCGCCGGCCTGGCTGCGCTCGTTGCTCAGGGCCAGGCTGCCGTAGATGTCGAACGGGATCACCAGTTGCGCCTGCACGGCCCAGTTGCTGTCACCGACCTCGCGGTTGGCCGACAGGTAGAAACTGGTGTTGCGCCACAGTTGCTTGCTCCACGTGAGGTTCAACAACCGGGTGCGTGAGTCATCGGCGGCCTGCACATCGAAATAGCCGGCACCGATGCTGCCGAAATCGTTGAGGTTCAGGCTCAGGGTCACCTGTTCGCTGCGTTTGCTGAGGCTGGCGTAAGGCGTGTCGACCAGGGTCAGGTCGGCGTACTGGTCGCGGCGCTCTACCCGCTGGTAAGACAGGCTGTAGCGCTGGTTGCTGTATTGATAACCGAGGCTCAGTTGCTGGCCGTTTTCGCCGTCAAACTGGCTTTGGCTGAGTGCCGTGTTGAGCACCCCGAAGTTGCCGAGCTTCAAGTTGCCGCCCAGCCCGCCCAGGGTCAGTGAACCTGCGGCTTCGGCATGGCTTTCCAGGGTGAAGTAGTCCGAGACGCCGTAACGAAACGTGCCGCTGGCCACGCCAGGCCCGTAGCCAAAATCCCGAATGGTGTAATCCCGACGCAAATTACCGGCCGCCACCGAAAAGTCCGACAGGCCTTTTTGCAGCAAGGTACTGGTGACGTAGAACGGCACCGTGGTCGACACCTGCCGGCCCAAGGCATCGGTGGTGACCACCACGGCTTCGCCGGCACCGTTGATAAACGGCACGTTGGTCAGGGTGTAGGGGCCCGGCTGCAAATCGGCGCTGCTGGATTTGTAGCCGTTGATAAACAGGTCCACCGACGACGGCACCGCCGCCTCCCCGGCAAACTGCGGCAAGGGGTAGGTCACCAGGTCCGGGCGTACGCCGAAGTCCCGCGACACTTGCACCCCGCCCAGGCGCACCGAACTGCTCCACGGCAACGCGCCGCTGATCACGTCGCCCGCCTCGTAGGTCAGCAGGCGTTCATCGTCGGAAAAACGCCAGGTGGTGTCATAGCGCCGGTAACCATTGTTCAGGGTACTGCCGCTGGTTTGGCCACCAAAGGTGGTGCGGTATTGCCCGGTATTGGACAGCGTGCCCCATGTATCGAACAGCCGCACTTCGTTGAAAATGCCAAGGTAGGTGCCGGCGTCATCGGTGTCATTCAGGTAGGCGTCGTAGTTGAGCAATGCACCAAAACTGGTGAGCGCCTGGGTGCGTGGGTAGTTATTGCGGTTGCCGATGAACTGCTTCGGCAACCACGCCGGCGGCACCGTCAGCATCAGGCGCTGGCCCTGGCTGTCGTAATCGGTATGCAGCCCGGGCAGGTGGTCCAGCTCAACCTCGGTGGTGATTTCAGCCGGCAGTTTCATGCCAACGTCCCGCAAGGTCGCCGCCGGCAAAAACAGGCCCCCGCCGCGCTGATCCACAGCGACCACCCGGCCAGTATCCATCTGGTTGACCACCAGTTCGAGGAACAACTGTGCATCGGCAACAGCCTCCATACTGCTGGGGGGCGGCGGCAACTGCGCGGCTATGCCAAGCGGCGCCAGGCCAGACAGGCCGCCCACCACCCACACCGATCGCCATCGACTACGAGCCCGATCACGGCTCACCAAGGCATTGTGTCCATCAATGGACATCTCCATCCGTTAAGACCAAGGGCTACTCCGTGCCCTATTCCATCGCGTTACCGTCCCGGTGCAAGGCTCTCCAATTGTGTTGCGCCATTGACCCGCACCTGCAACGGCTGATCGCCCGCTACGCCGTCCGGCACCGGCCAGCGCATGGTTGCACCCGGCAGCACGTAGCCCAGCAGGCCGTCCACCAGCGGCCGGGTTTGCCCGCCCTGTTTGAACGCGACATCGGTCAACCGCGCATGCACCGCGCCCTTATTGCGCATCTCCACATAGTTGCGCCCACCGACTGTGACTTTTTTCCAGCTCAGGTCAGGCTTGCCCGCGCCTTTGGGGTCGCGTTGGCGAGTCGCGTCGTCCTTGCTCCACAGGCCTGCGCCGTAGGCGAACAAGGGCACTGAATAACGCATTTGAAAGCGGATCGCGGCGGCGGTCTTGCCATCGGCAGCGGGGGTTTCAGGAGCGGCGGCGGGAATTTCGTCGATGATGATCCGATAGGCCAACTCCTGGCCCGGCGGCACCTCCCGCGTA
Organism: Pseudomonas sp. K2I15; assembly: GCF_002204795.1. Taxonomy (GTDB): domain Bacteria; phylum Pseudomonadota; class Gammaproteobacteria; order Pseudomonadales; family Pseudomonadaceae; genus Aquipseudomonas. The sequence goes on along the minus strand of NZ_NIXO01000055.1, from coordinate 21,235 downwards.
CGGGTCAGGCGCACCAGTTGCTTGTGCCCCGGCTCGATCTTCGCCACCGGCGGGCTGCCAATCACGTCACGCTGGTTCTGGTACTGCTCGTCAAACCCGCCCTGGCTCCAGGCAAATACTCGGATTTGCAGGTTGGCGGTCTCGGTACCGCGGTTCTCCAACCATAAGGCGCTGGCCTGTTGATCGGCCTCCAGCACCGGGTCGATGGGCCAGATCAACACCGAGCTGGCCGCCTGGGCCTGCGCTGCGCCCAACGCTACCAAGCCAACAAAACCCGCAACCCACAACCGCCGGGAAGCTGCACACATAAATCCCACTCCTCATGCCAATCGCCTTACCAGGACAGCTGCACCTGCAGCACGTCGCTGTACGTCCCCCCAGGCTGATTGCCCGGTAACACCACCCGGCCATAAATCGGCAGGGTTATAGCGTTTGCGTTGCTGTAGGCCACGCTGACGCTTTGGCTGATCCCCAGGCTCTGGCTCAGCGCTGCGTCTCGAAACAGCTGGTACGCCACTTGGGCACTGCCGCTATTGAGCTGCATGTGCCGGCCACTGGCGTTGTGCAAACCACCATCGACCGTCATGTTCAAGGTGACCCCGGGCGTGCATTGCAGCGTTACCCCGCCGCTCAGCGCCACCGACACCGTGCTGGTCGACAAGGACGAATAGCTGCCGAACGCCAGGCTGCCGTAGTTCGTGCCGTTGCCCACCACCAGGCAGCCTGCGGCAATCGTCGCGCTGACCTGGATTGTCTGGCTGGTCACCGCCTGCAACGACAACGGCATCCCCCAACCCGTAATGACCGCCAGCGTCGCCCAGCAGACCCGCTTCATGGCACTAGAACGTCAATTGCACGGACACCGTATCGGTGTAGGTACCGGCTGGCAGTCCCGTCTTGCCCACGGCCTGGCCGTAGATATTCACGGTTTGCGCAACGCCCGTGCTCGCACCTACGTTGATGGTTCCGTTGATCGCCAGGAGCGTCGAATGCCCGGTGTCGGTGTAGAAGTCATACGGCACATAGTTGGCCACGCCGTCGTACAGCGCCCGGGTGCCGCCGGTGGATTGGCCGTCATGGGACCCGGCGCCCACGGTGATCACCGGCGAGGTGCCCGAAGAACACTGGATCGACAACGCGCCCCCGCCGCCGCCCAGCACCTGGCCGGACTGCGTGGTGAACTGGCTGTTGGTGGTACCGAAATTGATCGAACCAAAGTTCAAACCGGTGGTGCCGCCCACGCCGTTGACCAGGCAGCTATTGGTCAGGATAAGCGTGGAGTTGATCTGCCCGGTGACCGTGGTGGCCGCCTGGGCGCCCGACACCCACACCAGCGCCATTAATGGGAAAACTGCTTTCGATACAAGTGCATGCATGATGTCCATCCTCATGGTTTACCAATCCAGAGTCACCGTCAGGGTGTCTGTGTAGATGCCGGCCGGTAGGGCCCTGGTATTCGCCACCACCGAGCCGAATACCGAAATCGGTACTTGTGCGCCCTTGGTCACGACGAAATTGCGTTGCTGGCCGATGCTGTAGGCGCTCAGGCCCGCAGGGTCGGCCGACAGCCGATACGGTATGGTTTGCCGGCCATTGCTCAAGCGCCGGGTGGTGCCGTCGCCATGGGCGCCACCGTCGATGGTCACGGTGAAGCTGCTCACCACCGAAGGGTTGCAGGACACCGCCAGCGCGGCCTTGTCGCCGTCACTGACGACGGCACCCAGGCGGTTGTCCCAGGTCGGCCCGTGGCTGCCGAAATCCAGCAAGGCCAAACCGCCATCCGGGCTCACCGGCGCGCTGTCCGTGCCTTTGCTTACCTGGCAACTGGCAGTGATCACCAGCCGTGCGTGTATCTGCCCGGAAGCCGCCGCCTGGGCGTCATCCGCCAGGAGCAGCAAGCCGCCCAGCGCGATGCAGGCCAGGGCACGGCTTACCATGTCACCGTGACTTTGAGCAGGTCGGAATAACGCCCCACAGCGGGGATTTCCTTGAGCGGCTCGATGCGCCCGTAGAGGGGCAAATCCACCGTGCCGGAATCGGGCACGCGACCACTTACCGGCACGTCCACGGCCAAGGGGATGCGACGTGCGGCGTCGGCATAAATTCGGTAAGGAATGGGTTTGATCGAAGGGGCTGCAGCGCCCAGGTAACGCACTTCGCCGATGCCGCCATGCAGGCCGCCGTCGACGCGCATTTGATACGGCGTATCCGGGTTGCACTCCAGGCGTGGCTGGCGCTGGCTGATCAAGGCTGCACTCAACGGGCCTGCCGGGTCATCCAGACGGGGGCCACTGCCAAAATCCAGCACGCCGAGCTGCTCGATGCCGGCCTCACGGGTGGTGCCGACCAACTGGCAACCGCGCTGCACGTTGATGCGCACCTCAACCTGGAGCTGAGCGCCATACACCGTATTGCAGAGCATCGCGCTCATAATTGCCAAGACTGCTTGTCCCTTCACTGCCCCAAATCCTTGTACAGGGGTGACTGCTGTGTATGAGATTAGTCACTCAAGGGGAATCCGCCAGTCAGGTCGTGCGTGTAGATCCGATCCAGCCATGCCTTTTCCAGATAGCTCACGGCGTGCTTCTCTATTGGTCAAACCGCAACCGGCGCTCTAAAGTGAGCGACCACCGAAACACAGAGTAACGATATTGGCTGCTTTACCGCCCCTGCTCAAACGGTTGCTGGGTAAACCTGCGGCGACCGACGCCGCCTCCGGCATCGCGGCATTTTTCGAGGGCAAGGCCCGGCAACAGGGCTACACCCTCAGCCCGAGCCAGTTGCAGGTCATCGAGACCATGGCCCGGCAAACCGCCCACCTGCTGGCCGGGCGCCCTACCCGTAGCCTGTACCTGCACGGCGCCGTGGGCCGGGGCAAAAGCTGGTTGCTGGATGGTTTTTTCCAGGCGCTGCCGATTGCCCAGAAGCAGCGCGTGCACTTCCACGACTTTTTCGCCCGCCTGCACCGCGGCATGTTTACCCATCGCCAGCAGCGCGATGCCCTGGCCGTGACCCTGGATGAACTGCTCGATGGCTGCCGCGTGCTGTGCTTCGACGAATTTCACGTGCACGACATCGGCGATGCGATGCTGATCAGCCGCCTGTTCAAGGCCCTGTTCCGGCGTGGGGTGTGGGTGCTGGTGACCTCCAATTACCCGCCCGCCGGGCTGTTGCCGAACCCGTTGTACCACCAGCGCTTCAAGCCGGTGATCGAGCTGATCAGTGCGCGCATGGACGTGATGGAAGTCAGCGCGCCCCAGGATTATCGCGGCCTGGCCCAGGCCCATGGTGAGCAGCGGTTCACGGCGGGCCAGTTCGTCTGGCCGGGTACGCCTGCGCAACGCGAGGCATTGGGACTGCCGTCAGCAGATCACCCGCCGCTCAGCCTGAGTGTCGGAGCCCGGCAACTGATTGCCCGCCAGCATGAGGGCCGCAGCATCGCCTTCACCTTCGGCGACCTGTGCGAACAACCGACCGCCGTCATAGACTATTTGCAGCTGTGCCGCGACTACGACCGCTGGATCATCGACGGCCTGCCGTACCTGGCGGACAGCCCGATTGCCGCCCAGCAACGCTTTATCAACCTGGTGGACGTGCTCTACGACCAGGACAAGCAACTGGTGCTGATCGGCGAGCAGCCACTGGAGCAATCCCTGAGCGGCCAGGCCATCGACCTGGCGCGCACCGCCAGCCGCCTGGGGCAGTTGCAGAAGATCGGGCCGCAACCCGCTATCATGAGCGCCATTCACGCCCCTATTGCCGAGTGACGCGCTGTTCATGGATACCCTTGCCCAACTCAAGGCCGGCCAATTGGCCGGTATCAAACGCCTGGACCTGTCCTGTGGACTGACCGAGTTCCCCCGGGAAATCTTCGACCTGGCCGACTCCCTGGAAATCCTCAACCTCACCGGCAATGCCCTGAGCAGCCTGCCGGACGACCTGCACCGCCTGCCCCACTTGCGCGTACTGTTCTGTTCGGAAAACGCCTTTACCGAACTGCCGGAATGCCTGGGCCAGTGCGCACAGTTGAGCATGATCGGCTTCAAGTCGAACCAGATCAGCAGCGTCTCGGCGGCAGCCCTGCCGCCACTGCTGCGCTGGCTGATCCTCACCGATAACCAAATCAGCCAATTGCCGAGCGAACTGGGTGAACGGCCGTTGCTGCAAAAACTGATGCTGGCCGGTAACCACCTGGAGCACTTGCCGCCACACCTCGCCCAGTGCAAAAACCTCGAACTGATCCGCATCGCCTCCAACCGCCTGACCCGCCTGCCCGACTGGCTGCTGACGCTACCGAGCCTGACCTGGCTGGCCTACGCCGGCAACCCGGTGGAAATGGCCGTGGAAGTGGCTCGCGATGACGCGACGCCGAACATTCCCTGGTCACAGTTGGCGTTGGGCGAAGTGTTGGGCGAAGGCGCTTCCGGGATCATCCGCAAGGCGTCCTGGACTCCGCCAACCGGGCAGGCGAAAGCGGTCGCGGTCAAACTGTATAAAGGCAGCATTACCAGCGACGGCTCGCCGTTGCACGAAATGCACGCCTGCATCGCCGCCGGGTTGCATGCCAACCTGATCAAGGTCGAAGGCCGCGTCGTCGACCATCCCGAAGGCCAGGCGGCGCTGGTGATGCAACTGATCGAGCCAAGCTATCGCAACCTTGCGGCCCTGCCGAGCCTGGCGTCGTGCACCCGTGACATCTACGAACCCACCACCCGCTTCAGTGCGGACGTGGCGTTACGCATGGCCCGGGGAATCGCCTCGGTGGCGGCGCACCTGCACGAGCAAGGCATCACCCACGGCGATTTGTACGGCCATAACATTCTGTGGAATGAAGCCGGTGAGTGTTTGCTTGGAGACTTTGGTGCCGCGTCGTTTCACGCCACGGTCGACAGCCTGGAAACCCGGGCGTTGCAGCGTATCGAAGTGCGGGCGTTCGGGGTGTTGCTGGGGGAGTTGCTGGAAAGGATTGATACAGGGTTGAGCGAGGAGAAACGCGTGGTGCTGGAAGCCTTGCGGGATAACTGCTACCAGCCGGATGTGCTCGCCCGGCCTGGGTTCAAAGAGATCGAACGATCGCTTGTCCTACTGTAGGAGCGAGCTTGCTCGCGAAAAACTCGAAAACGCCGCCGGGTGTCAGGTTTCCAGCGTTATCGTTAACGACCTTCGCGAGCAAGCTCGCTCCTACAGTGGATAATTAATCAGCCCGCCAACCCGACAAACATGTCCTGCACATCATCGTGGTTGTCCAAACCTTCCAGGAAGGCTTCGACTTCGGCCATTTGCTCATCGCTCAAACCGCTCACCGGGTTCTTCGCGATATAGCCCAGCTTGGCCGACAACACGGTGAACCCCTGCTCCGGCAAAGCCTTCTGCACGGCGTCCAGGTCGGTGGTTTCGGTGATGAACAGGGTGCTGCCCTCTTCCTCGCCCTCTTCGAAATCCTGGGCACCGGCTTCAATCGCAGCCATTTCAGGATCGGCGTCCGGGCTGTCCGGCGAGGCTTCGATCAGGCCCACATGGTTGAAGTCCCAGGCCACGGAGCCGGAAGCACCGAGTTGGCCCTTGCGGAACGCCACGCGGATTTCCGCCACGGTACGGTTGATGTTGTCGGTCACGCATTCAACGATCAGCGGCACCTGGTGCGGGGCAAAACCTTCGTAGGTCACACGGTGGTATTGCACGGTTTCACCGAGCAGACCGGCGCCTTTCTTGATCGCGCGCTCCAGGGTTTCCTTGGGCATCGAGGCCTTTTTGGCCTGCTCCACCACCAGGCGCAAATGTGCGTTGGTGGAGGTATCGGCACCGTTGCGGGCGGCAATGGTGATCTCTTTCACCAGCTTGCCGAAGATCTTGCCCTTGGCATTGGATGCCGCTTCTTTATGTTTGACTTTCCACTGTGCGCCCATGACTCACTCTCTTATGTCCATCGCGCCGAGACGTCTACTGGCCGGCGCTTTGGGGGCAGAGTTTATAGCGCGGAACACTCTCAGCAAAGCCTTCAGCGCGGCGCCAACTCGAAAAACGCCTGAATCAGGCGCAATTCCCGCCGCCGCGCCATGCACCCGATCACATGCCGATTGACCAACCCATCCCCCTGGATCGGAATCGCATGCACCCGCGGATCCCGGCTGACCTCCATCGACGACACCACCCCAACCCCCAAGTCAGCCGCCACTGCTTCCGTCACCGCCTCACGGCTGTCCAGCTCCAGCAACACCTTGGGCTGCACCCCGGCCAGGGCGCAAGCGTCGTCAAAGGTGCGCCGGGTGATCGAGCTGGGCTCACGCAGCACCATGATCACTTGATCCAACTGCTCCAGCCGAATCCCCGCAGGCTGTGCCAACCACGGATGACCGGCAGGCACCAACGCGCAAATCCGCGACTCGATCAACGGCTGCAAGTGCAGGCCCTTGCGCGGTTCTACCTCCGTCAGCACCGCTACATCGGCACGCTCAGACAACAGCGCCGCGAGGGTTTCCTGAGCGTTGCCCAGGCGCAAATTGACGGTAATCCCCGGATACCGCGCCCGCAGGCTGGCCAGCATCGGCATGACCATATGCGGCCCGTCCGCTGCTACTTCCAGGCGCCCGGTAAGCAGTTGCCGGTTGGCCTCCAGCAGGGTTTGCGCCTCTTCCACCAGGCCGAAGATGGCCCGGGTGATCGCCGCGAGCTTGGTGCCCTCCTCGGTCAACTCCACCCGCCGCGCGGTACGCCGCAGCAGCGCAATCTGGTAGTGCTCCTCCAGCGCCTTGATATGCCCGGTCACCGCCGGCTGGCTGATGAACAGCCGCTCGGCCGCCCGGGTAAAACTGCCCTCGCGGGCCACGGCATCAAACGCACGCAGTTGAAACAGGTTCATAGCTATCGGCCTCACTGATAGCTCGCATAACAACAAACAATTTGATTGATGACAAGCCAAACTGCAATTTAGGCGCCGTAACTTCATCCCATTGTTTTGCGAGGACACAAGAATGAGCACTGCCGCGCCGATCCTGCTGACCCCCGGGCCCTTGACCACCTCAGCCCGCACCCGCCAGGCCATGATGGTCGACTGGGGTTCATGGGATGACCGCTTCAATCAACTCACCGCCAGCCTCTGCAAACAACTGTTGGTGATCGTCAATGGCACCACCAGCCATGATTGCGTGCCGTTGCAAGGCAGCGGCACGTTCGCCGTGGAAGCGGCCATCGGCACCCTCGTGCCACGGGACGGCAAGGTGCTGGTGCTGATCAACGGTGCCTACGGCAAGCGCCTGGCGAAGATTTGCGAAGTGCTCGGCCGCCCGTTCAGCACCTTTGAAACCGCCGAAGACGAACCCACCACCGCCGCCGACGTCGACCGCCTGTTGCACGCCGACCAGGGCATCACCCACGTCGCGCTGATCCATTGCGAAACCAGCACCGGGATTCTTAACCCGCTGCCAGAGATCGCCCAGGTCATCGCCCGCCACGGCAAACGCCTGATCATCGACGCCATGAGTTCCTTCGGCGCGCTGCCGATCGACGCCCGTGAAGTGCCGTTCGACGCGCTGATCGCCGCCTCCGGCAAGTGCCTGGAAGGCGTGCCAGGCATGGGGTTTGTGTTCGCCGAAAAGCAGGCCCTGGCCGCTGCCCAAGGCAACTGCCATTCCCTGGCGATGGACCTGTTCGACCAGCACAGCTACATGGCCAAGACCGGCCAATGGCGCTTCACCCCGCCCACCCACGTGGTCGCCGCATTGCACGAAGCCCTGCTGCAATACCACGAAGAAGGCGGCCTGCCCGCCCGGCACCGGCGCTACGCCGACAACTGCCAGGCGCTGCTGGACGGCATGGCCGAACTGGGCCTGCGCAGCTTCCTGCCTGCCGCGATCCAGGCACCGATCATCGTCACCTTCCACGCACCAAAAGACCCGCGCTACCAGTTCAAGGCGTTCTACGAGCGGGTCAAGGCCAAGGGTTTCATCCTTTATCCCGGCAAATTGACCCAGGTGGAGACCTTCCGCGTGGGCTGCATCGGCCATGTGAGCCAGGCCGACATGCAAGCGGCGGTCGCGGCGGTGGCCGAGGTGCTGCAAGAAATGAACGTGCTCGAAATATAAGACTGAATTGCCCCTGTAGGAGCGAGCTTGCTCGCGAAAAACCTGAGGGCGCCGCGTTAATTCCGCATGCCAGCGTCATCGTCAACGACCTTCGCGAGCAAGCTCGCTCCTACATGAATCCCTTTTTAAACAGGATCTGAACCATGAACTACGCAAACCCTACAAAGCTTCAAGCCGCGATCCTCGACTGGGCCGGCACCGTGGTCGATTTCGGCTCGTTCGCACCGACGCAGATTTTTGTCGAAGCCTTCGCCGAATTCGACATGCAGGTCTCCATCGAAGAAGCCCGTGGCCCGATGGGCATGGGCAAGTGGGACCACATCCGCACCCTGTGCGACCAGCCGCAGGTGGCCGAACGTTACCACAAGGCCTTTGGCCGCACGCCTAGCGACGATGACGTCACCGCCATCTATCAGCGTTTCATGCCGCTGCAGATCGAGAAAATCGCCGAGCATTCGGCACTGATTCCCGGCGCCCTGGACACCATCGCCAACCTGCGCAAGCAAGGGATCAAGATCGGCTCGTGCTCCGGCTACCCCAAGCAGGTGATGGACAAGGTCGTCGAACTGGCCGCTACCAATGGCTACATCGCCGACCACGTGGTCGCCACCGACGAAGTACCCAACGGCCGCCCATGGCCGGCCCAGGCCCTGGCCAACGTGATCGCCCTGGGAATTGACGATGTGGCGGCCTGCGTGAAGATCGACGACACGGCGCCGGGCATCCTGGAAGGCCGTCGCGCCGGGATGTGGACCGTGGCGCTGACCTGTTCGGGCAACGCCCTGGGCCTGACCTACGAGCAGTTTCGCGCCCTGGACGCCGCCACGCTCGCCAGCGAACGCACGCGCATCCAGGCCATGTTCGAAGGCTCGCGCCCGCATTACATGATCGACACCATCACCGACCTGCCGGCGGTTATCGCCGACATCAACCAGCGGCTGGCACGGGGTGAAATGCCGCAGGGCAACTGATCGGCGTCAAAAGATCGCTTCTTCATCCTCCTCTCACGGGCAAACCTCGTAAAACAGGCTTACATTGAAAGGACTCCGTCGCGAAAGAACGGAGGTTTGCCCTGATGAGTGAGGAAGAAAGCGATGCCCTGGAAAAATTCCGATACGCGTTACAGCACCATGTCGATTGCGTTGCACTGGCTGATGGTGGTGCTGCTGGCGGTGGTTTACGCCTGCATTGAGTTACGCGGGCAGTTTCCCAAAGGCAGTGGCGGACGCACGTTGATCGTGGAAATGCACTACATGTTCGGCCTGACCGTGTTTGTGCTGGTGTGGCTACGGTTGTTCGCCCGCAGCCTGGGCGTGGCGCCGAAGATCGTACCGGTGCCGCCGCAATGGCAAACCCTCCTCGCCACCCTCATGCACATGGCGCTGTATGCCTTGATGATCGGCATGCCCATCGCCGGCTGGCTGATCGTCAGTGCCGAGGGACATTCGGTGATGTTCTACGGCATTGAGTTGCCGCCACTGATTGCCGAAAACAAGGCATTGGCCAAGGAGATTGAAAGCTGGCACGTGCTGTTCGGCAAGGTCGGTTACTGGCTGATCGGGCTGCACGCGTTGGCCGCGATCATTCACCATTACATCCTGCGCGACAACACGGCGCTGCGAATGATGCCCGGAAAAAGAGAGAGCAGTCGGTAAACCCATCGACTGAATGTGGGAGCTGTCGAGCCCTGGCGAGGCTGCGATGGGATCACCGCGCTGTACTTGCCCGACCGCAGCGCCTGCATCGCAGCCTCGCTAAAGCTCGACAGCTCCCACATTAACCGCGCGCAACAGGGAAACCCCGGCGGCCTTGCAGGCCGCCGGTGTGGACGAAGATCAGGCGAGTACCGGGGGCGAAGCGGCCGGCTTCAATCTGCTGCTTCAACGCCAATAGCGCCTTGCCGGTGTACAGCGGCTCCAGCGGCACGCCACAGGCTTGCTCGGTGGCGTCGATAAATGCCAGCAACTGCGGATCGACCTTGGCAAAGCCGCCCCGGCTGGCCTCCAGCAATTCATAACCCTCCTGCACCAGCGCCTGTACCTGCTGCGCCACCCCATGGTCATCAGGCACCGCCAGCGCGCCATACACCGGATGCGCACCCGCCTCGGCCAGCACCAACCCCGCCAGCGTGGTGCCGGTGCCCGCCGCCAGCCACCAACCATCATAGTCCGCCCAACCCAGGCCATTTAACTGCGCCTGCGCCTGACTCACCAACACCCCGCAACCCAACGCACCGGCCAAGCCACCGCCGCCTTCAGGCACCGGATGCAGGTGCGGATATTGCTCGCGCCAAGGCAACCAGAAGTCTGGCTCGTTGCGCGCGCGATAGCCGCCATAACCCAGCCAATGCAGCTGCATGCCGAACGCTTTGAGGTCGAGAACCGTGGGAGTGTCTTGCGGATGGCCACGCAGCAGGCCAACGGTCGGGAAACCGAAGCGTTTCCCGGCAGCCGCCAGTGCATGCAGATGATTGGAGTAAGCCCCGCCCAGGCTGATGATCCCACTGGCACCCGCCGCCCGGCCTTGCGCCAGGTGTTCGGTGAGCTTGAACCATTTGTTGCCGCTGATCAGCGGGTCGATGCGGTCCAGGCGCAGCACCGCAACTTCCACCGACCCCATCCAGTCCAGCTTCAGGGGTTCAAGGGGCGCGTGGGGAAGCCAGTCGAAAGGACCCATGAGGGCGGTTCTGCGAAAGAAAAGGGGCGGTAGTCTACCACCGCCCCTTTTGAGTGTTTACAGCTCGGCAGCCAGGCGCGAACCCTGGTTGATGGCGCGCTTGGCATCCAGCTCGGCGGCCACATCCGCACCGCCGATCAGGTGCACGTTCTGCCCGGCTGCGACCAGGCCGTCCTGCAGTTCGCGCAGCGGGTCCTGGCCGGCGCAGATAACGATATTGTCCACCGCCAGCACCTGCGGTTCACCTTCGGTGCCGATACGGATATGCAGGCCTTCGTCGTCGATCTTCAGGTATTCGACGCTGTTGAGCATTTGCACCTGCTTGTTCTTAAGACCGGTGCGATGGATCCAGCCGGTGGTCTTGCCCAGGCCGTCGCCAACCTTGGAAGCCTTGCGCTGCAACAGGAACACTTCACGTGCCGGCGCATGGCGCTCGGGCTTGATCCCGGCCACGCCGCCGCGCGCTTCCAGGTGGGTGTCGATGCCCCACTCTTTCCAGAACGCCTCGCGGTCCAGGCTGGTGGACACGCCCTGGTGCACGAGGAATTCCGACACGTCAAAACCGATACCGCCGGCACCGATCACCGCCACGCGATGGCCCACCGGCTTGCGCTCCAGGATCACATCCAGGTAGCTCAGCACCTTGGCGTTTTCCACGCCAGGGATCGCCGGAGTGCGCGGCGCAATACCGGTGGCCAGGATGATCTCGTCATAACCGCCCGCCACCAGTTGCTCAACGTCGACCCGGGTGTTCAGGCACAGCTCGACGTGGGTGGTCTGCAACTTGCGCTTGAAGTAGCGCAGGGTTTCAAAAAACTCTTCCTTGCCCGGCACGCGCTTGGCGATGTTGAACTGGCCGCCGATCTCGCTGGCCGAATCGAACAGGGTCACTTGATGCCCGCGCTCGGCGGCAACGGTGGCGGCAGCCAGGCCCGCAGGGCCGGCACCGACCACGGCGATTTTCTTGATCTGCTTGACCGGCAGGTAGTTCAGCTCGGTCTCGTAGCACGCACGCGGGTTGACCAGGCAGGTGGTCAGCTTGCCGCCGAAGGTGTGGTCCAGGCAGGCCTGGTTGCAGCCGATGCAGGTGTTGATTTCATCGGCGCGGCCTTCGGCAGCCTTGTTGACGAAGTCCGGGTCGGCCAGGAATGGACGAGCCATCGAAACCATGTCGGCGTCGCCTTCGGCCAGGATCTGCTCGGCGATTTCCGGGGTGTTGATCCGGTTGGTGGTGATCAACGGAATCCGCACCGCACCACGCAACTTCGCGGTGACCTTGCTGAATGCGCCACGCGGCACCTTCGTGGCGATGGTCGGAATACGCGCTTCGTGCCAGCCGATGCCGGTGTTGATGATCGTCGCACCAGCCTGCTCAATGGCCTTGGCCAACTGCACGATCTCTTCCCAGGAGCTGCCGCCTTCCACCAGGTCGAGCATCGACAGGCGGAAGATGATGATGAAATTCGGGCCTACCGCTTCGCGCACCCGGCGCACGATTTCCACCGGCAGGCGCATGCGGTTTTCATAGCTGCCACCCCAACGGTCGGTGCGGTGGTTGGTGTGGGCGGCGAGGAACTGGTTAATGAAGTAGCCTTCCGACCCCATGATTTCCACGCCGTCGTACTCGGCGACCTGGGCCAGCAACGAACAGGTGACGAAATCATTGATCTGCTTTTCGATGCCCTCTTCGTCCAGCTCTTTGGGTTTGAACGGGTTGATCGGCGCCTGGATGGCGCTCGGCGCTACCTGTTTAGGGCTGTAGGCATAACGGCCAGCGTGGAGGATCTGCATGCAGATCTTGCCGCCCGCCTCGTGCACCGCCTGGGTGACGATCTTGTGCTTTTGCGCTTCTTCGTCGGTGGTCAGCTTGGCTGCACCGCCATACACACCGCCTTCATCATTCGGGCCGATACCGCCGGTGACCATCAGGCCCACGCCGCCACGGGCACGCTCGGCGAAGTAAGCCGCCATGCGCTCGAAGCCGCCGGGTTTCTCTTCAAGGCCGGTGTGCATCGAGCCCATCAGGGTGCGGTTACGCAGGGTGGTAAAACCCAGGTCCAACGGGGCCAGCAGGTGCGGGTAGGCAGCAGCGGTCATGGTACAGCTCCACAACGGATCATCACGGGACGTGGAAAGCTCGAACGGCCTCCCATCGGTTTATGTCCCACAGACTAAGAGTCCCCCGGCTAGCGCTCAATGACCGTAAGTGACAACTTAATGATCAAAGTGCGCAGAACATGTTCGCTATTTTGACAATGACAGGCGCTGCCTGCGAACGCTAAAGTCGAGCGCCAGGAAACCACGATCAAGGAACCCCATGAGAGCAATCATCACGGGTGCAACGGGCGGGTATGGCAGCGCGCTTTGCCGCCAGGCAAAACTCAGCGGTTACGAGGTAATAGCTGTCAGCAGGTCCCCCGGGAAATTGCAGTTGCTCAAACAAGACGGGCTGGCCGATGAGGTATTTGCACTGGATTATCTCGCCGAAGACCTGGACGCCAACCTCACCGAGTTTGAACGTTTCCTCCAGAGCAAAGCGCTCACAACGATTGATTTGTTGATCAATAACGCCGGCATCGGCAGCAAACAGCACTCGTTGTTTGATGAAAGCGCCGATGAGTTACGAAAAGCGTTCGAAGTGAATTGCATTGGCCCCGGGCAACTCATCCGGCGGATGGCGGCTTCGTTTTCCCTGGCGACGGTGGTCAACATCTCCTCACGCCGTGGTTCGATCGCTCAAAATGCCGATGAACACGTCTCCAAGGCAGGTTGCTCCTATACCTACCGAATCTCCAAATCGGCACTCAACATGCTCTCGCTCTGTATTGCCGATGAGTTGGGCGATCGCCTGTTGAGCTACAGCGTTCATCCCGGCCGGCTGCGTACCGGGATAGGCGTGCAAGGCGCTGAACTGACTGCACAAGACTCCGCCGTGCGGCTATTCCAACTCATCGCGTCGCGCCCTGATCCGTCGCTTTTCTACAGTTTGGAGACCGAGCCCACACACATCCTGCCGTGGTGAACTTCATCCGGGAGTTTCATTTAAATCGGCGCAGCAGAAAGCATGGCAGCGGTAATCTTCTCCTGTTTCTGCCCCTGCCCGATCATCCAGCGTTGAAACCCACGGCACTGTTGTTTGTGCAGCGTATTGGGGTGCCAACTCAGGTAGTACGGCGCGGCCAACGGCACGGCAAAACGCCAGGGAATCACCAGCCGACCGGCGTCCAGGTCCCCGGCGATCATTGAATACTGCGCCAGCACGATGCCTTGCCGGTCAATGGCCGCCTGTATCGCGGTAATCGATGACGAATAGTTGCGGCGGATCACGATGGGCTGGCCGGTTTGCCCTTCCAGCTCGCCGAACCATTGGGTCCACGACGGCGGCGAATCGAATTTTGGCCGCGAGTCGATGCCGATCAGCCGGTAGTCGAGCAAGTCCCGCGCCGACTCAACCCGCTCCAGCAACTGCGGTGAACAGGTGGGCACCACACAATCGCGGAACAGCGGCACGCTATGCCCGGCATGCTCGGGGTGCTCGCCATACCCGATGCGAAAGTCGGCGCTTTCCTCCCCCGACGCATCGTCGAGGGTGCTATCGAGGTAGATGTTCAGGTCGGCCTCGTCCTGCGCCCATTCGTCGATCAGTGGCGACAGCCATTTGGTCATCAGCGAAGGCAAGCAACTGATATAGAGGTTGTTGGGATTCTTCGCCCGCTCGGCCTCGGCCACCGCCAGCCTGAGTTCTTCGAACGCCGCGGTGCAGCGGGCGTGCAGGCGTTCGCCAACGCTGTTCAAGCGCAGGCGCTGGCCGTCCTTGAGCGTCAGCTTCATGCCCAGGGCATCTTCCAGCAGTTTCATTTGCTGGCTGACAGCGCCCACCGAAATCCCCAGGCGAATCGCCGCCTGGGAGATACCGGCGCAGTGGCCCACCACTTCAAATACTTGCAACGCGCGCAACGGCGGTAAACGGCTCATGGGGAATCTCGCGACTTCAGTAGTTTAGATTTTCTACTAAAAGTAACAGAAAACCCCATATTTTCTTCAGTCAGTACAGACCGTAGAGTGAAGCCACTTCCCAACCTCACGTTGCGCCCTGCTGGAGTCGCTGATGAAAACCCTGCCTGAACAAATCACCCACGTCGTGTTAGGCGACCGAGAACCGAGCATCGAGGAATTCGTGGCGATTGCCCGTTATTCGGCCACTGTTTCGTTTGCCGACAGCTACAAAAACCGGGTTAAAAAATCCCGTGGGTTGATCGAACGGTTCCTCGATGAAAACCGCTTGGTGTATGGCGTGACCACAGGCTTCGGCGACAACGTACGGCACGTCATCTCGCCGGAAAACGCCAAACAACTGCAAGTCAACATCGTACGTTCCCACGCCGTCTCCGTCGGCGAGCCGCTGGTACGTGAACAAGTGCGGGCGATCCAGTTGATGGTGTTGATCAGCCTGGGCAAAGGCTACTCCGGGGTGCGCCTGGAACTGCTGGAACTGATCGCCGGCCTGCTTAACCACGACGTGGTGCCCTTTGCGCCGGGCGAAGGCTCGGTGGGTTACCTGGCGGTGGAAGGCCACCTGGCTTTGGTGCTGCTCGGCGAAGGCCGGGCCAGCGTCAAGGGCGGTGCACTGGTGGACGGCGCAACCGCCTTGCAACAGGTCGGCCTGCAACCGACCGACCTGCAGTGCAAGGAAGGCCTGGCGATGTTGAACGGCACCACCTCGGTGACCGCCATCGCAACGCTTGCGCTGTACAACGCCCTGCAGGCCGCCGATTTGGCGGACGTGGCTGCGGCCATGTCGCTGGAGGCACTCAAGGGCACCATCCGCGCATTCGACCCGCGCTACCACTCGATCAAGGCCCACCCCGAACAGGCCGCAACCGCCGCCACCATCAAGGCCATCCTCCACGACAGCCAGCTCATCGAAGAAAACATCGATTATCGCCTGCAGGATGTCTACAGCCTGCGCGCCATCCCGCAAGTGCACGGCGCCTCCCGGCAGTTCATCAACTACGCACGGGAAACCATCGAGCGCGAAATCAATTCTTCGGGCGACAACCCGGTGATTTTCCCGCTGGATGACGGTGACGGCATCGCGATTTCCGGTGCTAACTTCGACGGTACCTACATCGGGATTTCAGCCGATACGCTGTGTGTGGCGCTGACCAACCTGGCGAAGATTTCCGAGCGCCGGACCGACCGCATGATCAACTCGCACTTCAGCGAAATGCCGGCCTTTCTGGTGCGTAACCCAGGCCTGAACAGCGGCTACATGATCGTCCAGTACACCGCCGCCGGGCTGTATGCAGAGATGAAAACCCTGTCGATGCCGTCTTCGATCGACAGCGTCTCGACCTGCGGCAACCAGGAAGACCCGGTCAGCCTGGCCTACAACGCGGTGATCAAGGCCTACAAGGTCTCGCAAAAACTGCAGTCGGTGGTGGCCATCGAAGTACTGGTCGCCTGCCAGGCCCTGGACTTCCATGATGTGAACAAGGCATCGACCGCGACCAAGGCCGTCTATGACCTGGTGCGCAGTGAAGTGCCGGTGGCGGATAACGACCGCGCGTTTTACGCTGACATGGCCAGTGTCATCGACCAGGTGCGCAGCGGGAAAATCAACGACCTGGTGGCCCATCACCTGAACTGACAACACCGCCGTCAAACGGCCTGCCCTCCTTCCCGGACGGCGGGCCTTTGCCATTTTTGGCGCAGACAAAGCGATACCGGGAGACCTCGCCGATGCTTCCGTTCTACACCTGCTCGCGGTCCGCGACATGGCGCGCGTGCTGGATCATCTGGGCTTCACACCGATACGCATCGCTGACGCCTGACAGCGCACGGGTGAGTGCAAAACGCTACCTATCGACCCAAAACAGGGCGACAAAAAAGCGCGCAGTTTCTATCTCTGTTTAATTTTCTTGAAAATCAACAGGTTATTTATTTTCAAAAGCTGGCAAATATTTTGCAATGACATGTATGTACATGTGGAGTCATGTGCAGACTGGAGAGCAAATCGGCCAGTCCCCAAACCTGTATGCGTTCGAGAAAAAGTCCTAAGCCCACATCAAACACATTGGTAGGAAATAGAAATGACCGCTAAAAAATCGAATTGGTTAGGCTCTGTTGCTGTAGCGACCTTAGTGATGGCAAGTGCTTCCGGACTGCAGGCAAAGGACTGGACGTCCGTGAACATCGCGACCGAGGGTGCGTACGAGCCCTGGAACCTGACATTGCCAGGCGGCAAGATCAGTGGCTTCGAACCTGAGCTGATGGACTATCTGTGCGCCAAGATGAAGCTGCAGTGCAAGATCACCGTGCAGAACTGGGATGGGATGATTGCCAGTCTCAACGCGGGGAAGTTTGATGTGTTGATGGATGCGATCGTTATCACTGACGATCGTCGGCAGGTCATGGATTTTTCGATTCCCTACGCGCAGACGCCGGCCAACTTTGTCGCGCGGGATGCGGCGTTGCTGCCGGGCAAAACCGGGGCGGCCAATGCGGTTACGCTGGGTACTGATGCGAAGGCGATTCACGATGCGATTGAGCCGTTGCGTCAGGCGCTGAAGGGTAAAACCATCGGGATTGCTTCGGGCATCATTTACACCAAGTTCATTGATGAAAACTTCAAGGACGTGGCGACGATTCGTGAGTACAACACGTCGGCTGATGCGATTCTCGATCTGCAGTCGGGGCGTATTGACGCGATTTTTGATGACGTTACGTTCCTTGATTCGATTATGTCCAAGCCTGAGAACAAGGGGCTGGCGTATACCGGGCCGCAGATCAAAGGCCCTATCTGGGGTGATGGCGAGGGCCTGGGTTTCCGCAAGAGCGATCCGGAGTTGAAGGCCAAGTTTGATGCGGCTTTGAAAGAAGCGATTGCTGATGGGACGGTTAAGAAACTCAGCGAAAAATGGTTCAAGGTGGATTTGACGCCTAAGTCTTGAGGCTTAAAGGCCCGGTATCTATTTATGTAGATGGCGGGCCGTTTCTTTCTCGCTGGAGCGGGGGCATATCCGTTATTTAGGTAACGGCTATTTATGGTTCCGCTCTTACAGCGGCTCACTTTTGAACAGCGCAAAAGTAAGCAAAACGCTCTTGCCCCACCACTCGGCACCTCGCTTGGGCTCGGTGTGCCCTCTCTCCGGTATTACTGCGCGGGCCGCCGCGACGGGGCGTCCCTGCCCCGTCGCGGCTAAACCGGCGTCCTGCCGGTTTACCCGCTCCGTACTACCTGCGTTCGGCCAGCGTGGTTAACGGGGCGCCTACGATCAAGATCAAAAGCAACAGCACAGCGGCCTACCGGCCGGCTTGAGTGTGGTGAAGCAAAATCAAAAGCTAAAGCGGGCGCGGCCCAAATGTGGGAGCGGGATTGCTCGCGAAGGTCGTTAACGATGACGCGGGCATCCTGAATGAACGCGGCGCCCTCAGGTTTTTCGCGAGCAAGCCCGCTCCCACAGAAAAGCAGCTCTGCTTTCGCTCTGGACCTTGCCCTTGCTTCTAACACTCAGGCCGGCTTTCAGGCCGCCGTGCCCTTGATCTGTTTTTGATCTTGATCTGCGGGCCCCGTCAACCACGATGGCCGCAAGTAGGCACGGTGGAGCGGGTAAATCGGCAAGGATGCCGATTTAGCCGCGACGGGCCAGGGACGGGCCGTCGCGGCGGCCCGCGGAGCTGTGCCTTCGTTCCGGCATGCCGAGCCTAGGCGAGGCACCGAGTGGTGGGGCAAAGACCTTTGGGTTACTTTTGGCTGGGCCGGCATTCCGGGCGTTTGCCAAAAGTGACCCGCTGTAAGAGCGGAACCATATTCAGCCGTTACCGCAGCAAAGGATATGTACCCAAACCCAACCAACACCCAACCGCTACTCCGCACTACGCTGCGTATGACTCGAAACAAACTGCCGAAACCGCTCCGTCGGCAACCCTTCAAACAACTCCGCCGGCGTGCCCTGGGCATCAATCAACCCGTTCGCCATAAACACCACCCGATTCGATACATGCCGCGCAAACCCCATCTCATGGGTCACCACCAACATGGTCCGCCCCTCCTCGGCCAGCGACCGCATCACCCGCAACACCTCACCCACCAACTCCGGGTCCAGCGCCGACGTCGGCTCATCAAACAACATCACCTGCGGGTTCATCGCCAACGCCCGGGCAATCGCCACACGCTGCTGCTGCCCACCCGACAAATGTGCCGGGTAATAATCGCGGCGGTCATAAAGCCCCACCTTATGCAGCAGTTGCTCAGCCTCCTCCACACACTCGGCCTTCGAGCGCTTGAGCACACGCATCGGCCCTTCAATGACATTTTGCAGAACCGTCATATGCGACCACAGGTTAAAGCTCTGGAACACCATGCCCAACTTGCTGCGCATGGTCTCCACCTGGCGCGTGCTGCCAGGCAACAACCGACCGTTACGCTGACGCTTAAGCTCGATGGTTTCTCCGTCGAGCACAATGCTGCCCTCGTCCGGAGTTTCCAGCAGGTTGATGCAACGCAGGAAGGTGCTCTTGCCTGAACCGCTGGCACCGAGGATGGAAATCACGTCACCTTTGTGAGCCTCCAGCGAGATCCCCTTGAGAACCTGTGCCGAACCGAAAGCCTTGTGAATGTTGTTAACCGAAAGGGCGCTCTGAATGTGAGTACTCATGACAAGCTCCGCTGCAATCAGGAATGAGAAATAGGTTCAGGGGTTTGCTTGACCGGCACGTCGTTTGGCCGCTCACGCAGGTGGGGCGACAGACGATGTTCAATCCAGGCCACCACACGCACCACCAGGAAATTCAGGATCAGGTAGATCAGCGCCGCACAAATGAACACTTCCATGGTGCGGTAGGTACGCTGGATGATTTGTTGCGCCACGCCGGTGACATCCCATACGGTGACCAAGCTGGCCAGCGCGGTGGACTTGACCAGCAAGATGGCCTCGGTGGAATACGCCGGCAGCGCCTGGCGCAAGGTGACCGGGCCGATCACCCGCCACAGCAAGGTCCAGCGCCCCATGCCCACCGCCTGCCCCGCTTCGATCTGCCCTTGAGGCACGCTCAGCAGGCCGCCGCGAATGATTTCTGCGGTGTAGCCGGCGGTGCACATCGCCAGCGAAACCACGGCGCAGCCATAGGGCGACCTCAACACCACCCACAGGAAGCTGTCGCGAATCGCCGGGAACTGGCCCAGGCCGTAGTAGATCAGGAACATCTGGATCATCAGCGGCGTGCCGCGAAACAGCATGATGTAGAAGCGCGCCGGGTAGCTGAGGAAGGGCCAGCGGCTGACGCGCATGGACACCACGCCCAGCGACAGCAGCAAACCCAGGGTCAGGGACGAAAAAAACAAGGCCAGGGTGATGGGCAAGGCACCCAGCAACTTGAGCATGGTGTCGGCAAGAAAGGCGAAATCGATCATGGCAAACGGTCCCTTCTCACGACTGTGCAGGATTGCGCCGCTGCGTACGCTGTACGCGCGCTTCGGCAATGTTGAAAAGACGGCCCGAAAGCCCGGTCAGGATCAGGTAGCACACGCCGCCAACGATGTAGAACGTGAAGTACTGGCGCGTCGAACCCGCCGCCACCTGGCTGGCCCGCATCAGCTCCACCAGGCCAATCACCGAGATCAGCGCGGAGTCTTTCAGGCTCATTTGCCAGACGTTGCCCAGGCCCGGCAGTGCATAGCGCCAGATCTGCGGGATCAGCACCCGGCGAATCCGCGTTGCGCGGTTCATGCCGATGGCCAATGCGGCCTCAAGCTCACCCTTGGCCACTGCGATAAAGGCACCGCGATAGACCTCAGCCTGATACGACGCCGAGATCAATCCGACAGCGATGGCCCCGACCATAAACGGCGGGACATCGACATAGCCTTCACCGCCAAACCAGTGATTGACGGCCGTCACCACACTGGCGCCGCCGAAATAGAACAGGTAGATCACCAACAGCTCCGGAATCCCCCGGAACAAGATGGAGTAGGCATCACCCAGGTATCGCAAGGAACGCTTGCGGGAAAGTTTGGCCATGGCCACCAGGCTGCCAACCAGCGCACCGACCACCAGCGCCGCAAGGGTCAACAACACGGTCATGAGGGCGGCCTTGAGCAAGGCCATCCCCCAACCCGTGTCGCCAAAGCTGAGCATCTGCATGAGACTCATCAAGTCACTCCTACCGAAAACACATAAAGCACCGGAACCTTGAAATCCGTCTCAGCCTGCCCGCCGTCCATGAAGCAAAGGGTGCAACTGCCTGCCTGGTTTATTTGACCATCGGCAGGTTCAAGCCCTGCTCCTTGGCGCAATCAATCGCGATCTGGTAACCCGCATCGGCATGACGCATCACGCCGGTGGCCGGATCGTTGTGCAGTACGCGGGCGATACGCTCAGCCGCTTCGTCGGTGCCGTCGCAGACAATCACCATGCCCGAGTGCTGGGAGAAGCCCATGCCCACGCCGCCGCCGTGGTGCAACGAAACCCAGGTCG
>NZ_NIXO01000054.1 GCF_002204795.1 Pseudomonas sp. K2I15 | reverse complement strand
GGTGAGAGCGCTCTGGCTTGGCCCACGCTTGTAACTGTTCGAGGTGGGCTCGTTCAACTGTTCGGGCTCATGTCCAGAGCGGAGAGGTGAGTGGCAGCATGGGCTCCCACATTTGTATCCGGTTTAGTCAGTTATTGGTTGAACAACACCTTCTGCCCTTCAGGCGACGTAAACATCTTGTCCCCGTCATGCCCAATCCCCGGCACTTCAACCAGCTTGTGGCCCAACTGCGGGTGCCGCTGCTTGAGGTAGTCAAAATAGTTGTGCCCGCGAATCAAGCGATACGCACCTTGGGTTTCAGCCCCACAGCTCTTGTCCAGCGCCGGGTGATTCGGGTCGGTGTCCTGCTGGCCCAGCAGATAGGTGACATTGCGTGACACATACGCTTGCTCCAGCTGCTCGGCACTTTGCCCTTTGGCGTAGGCCGGCAGGTTTTGCATGCCGTATTTCCAGTCATTGAAGCCCGGGCAACTGGCGACATCGAACTTCACTGGCCGCTGCGGGCTGAAGTACGCGTAGGACGACGGGTTGGCCACCACATAGCGCAAGCTGATGCCTTCGGTTTGCAACAGCGGGTGATCATGCCCGGTCAAGGCAAACCGCTGCACCACCTGGCCGCCGCCGGAATGGCCGGCCACCACGATTTCTTTCAGGTTCGGGAACAGCGTGCGGTTGCCCAGGTGCTTGATGATCTGGTCCAGCGCGCCGTAGGAGCTGATCTGGCCCGGGCCGGTGGACGGCTCGCCGGCCATCCAGTCATTGCTGTTCCAGCGCAGGGTCTGGCTGTCGATCTGATTGCGCTTGAGGTCGGTCTGGTTGAGAAACTGCGGCGCAATCACCAGGGTGTTGGTGTTTTGCCCTGCGGCTTGGGCGGCTTTTTCGCCGCTTTCAAGGTAAGTCATGGCGTTGCGCAAGCGGCCATGCACGATGATCAGCGCACGGGTGACTTGAGGCAGCGGCTGGCGCCAGTCCTGGCTCAAGCCGACGCTTAGGTCGCCGGCATCCAGGTGGAAACGATCGGGGCTGACCACCTTGACGCCATGTTCGGCGGCCCAGGTGGGGGTGGAACAGGTGATCAACAAACCTAACAGCAGACCCAGTCGTTTATTCATTTAAAGGCTCTTGGCAGTGAAGGTGTCGCATTGAGTGATCTGGCCCTGGGCGAAGCCGGTCTTGAACCAGCGAACCCGCTGTGCCGAGGTGCCGTGGGTAAACGAGTCAGGCACCACGCGGCCTTGGCCCTGTTGCTGCAAGCGGTCATCGCCAATGGCGTTGGCCGCATTCAGTGCTTCTTCAATGTCGCCGGGCTCCAGCCAGTTCAGGCGCTTTTGCGCCCGGTTGGCCCACACCCCGGCGAAGCAGTCGGCTTGCAGCTCCTGGCGCACCAATAGGCCGCCGTCGCCTTGCATCTGCCGGCCTTGTTGGCGGGCTGCCTGAATCTTCGCGGATATGCCGAGCAATGTCTGAACGTGGTGCCCGACTTCATGCGCAATCACGTAGGCCTGGGCGAAATCGCCGGCGGCCTTGAAGCGCTGGGACATTTCCCGGAAGAAATCCAGGTCCAGGTACACCTGCTGGTCTGCCGGGCAATAGAACGGCCCGCTGGCGGACGTGGCACCACCGCAGGCGGAGTTCACCCGGCCACGGAACAGGATCAATTTGGGGTTCTTGTAGGTCAGGCCGTTTTCCTGGAAGACCTGGGCCCAGGTATCTTCGGTGTCGCCGAGGATGGCGCGTACGAAGTCGGCCTGTTCATCATTGGCCGGTGGCGCCTGGCGGGTTTGCGGGCTGACGGAGGGCGCTTGCTCGGTGAGCTGGCCACTGAGTTGCCCGAGGATCTGCATCGGGTCCTGGCCGGTCAGCCAGCCGATGCCGACGATCAGCACGATCGCCGTCAGGCTCAGGCCCTTGCCGCCACCAAAGCGCATGCCACCGCCGCCGCCACTGTCATCGCGGGCGTCCACCACGTTGTCGCTGCGTCGGCCTTTTTTCCATAGCATGTGGCAATCCTCTTGATAAACCTGTAGCTCATTGTTGTTGGTGTGTAGGGCTGGCGCCAGTCCGGCTGTCGGTGTTAATCCCGGCAATAACCTTCACCGGTGTCGACCACCAGGCAGTCCTTTTTGTCGGCCAGCCATTTCAGGCCGGTGGCTTCACCGTCGCCGGCGCTCAGGATTTGCGGGCCGTCCGGGCGTTCAAAGGTGATGCCGTCTTCAGAGGCTTCGCCCTTGAAGGTGCCGGAATCATCGTCATCCAGGCCGTATTTCATGGTGAGTACATAGTGGCCGCGGCCGATGCTGTCGTCCTTGGCGATGGTCAGGTTCAGGCCTTCGACGCCAATCCACTTGCCGACCCATTTGTCGGTGGGCAGCACTTCCGGCACCAGCGTCGCTTGCACGGAGGGCGGTGCCGGCGCTTTGGCAGGCTCGGGGTGTTTATCGCAAGCGCTGAGCAGGGCAAGGGTCGAAAGAATAAACAGGGTTTTTTTCATGGTGCGAAGGCCTTGGTTAAAAAACGCGCAATGGACGGGTGGGCGTGGAGGGTTGGACTGGATAACCGCAATTTAGTGCGCTGTTCGAACAGGGTTTGGTTATGCTCTTGAGCGAGGCGCGTCACACGTTCTAGATTATGCCGCGGTATGCGGCGGTCATTTCAGCCTGCCACTCAAGAGAATGCAATGACCCTCAGCACCCCACTTTCCGGCGTCAACCACCCGCTCAAAGGCATTTTGCTGATTGTGGTGGCCACCTTTCTGTTTTCCAGCCACGACGCGCTGTCCAAATACCTGGCCGGGTTTTACCCGATTGTGATGGTGGTGTGGGCGCGTTACGTGGTGCACACGCTGTTGATGGCCGGGATATTCCTGCCGCAATCAGGCCTGCGGGTGCTGCGCAGTAAGCGGCCGTTGCTGCAAGTGGCGCGGGCCTTGTGCCTGCTGGGCACCAGCCTGTTCTTCACGTCGGCGCTGCACTTTATCCCGTTGGCCGAGGCCACGGCGGTCAACTTTCTTGCGCCGATCCTGGTCACCGCGTTGTCGGTGCCGCTGCTGGGCGAGCACGTGACTCGCGGCCAATGGCTGGCGGTGATTTGCGGGTTTATCGGGGTGCTGATCATTGTGCATCCGGGCGGTGAGCTGTTCACGCCGGCGGTGTTGTTGCCGCTGACGTCCGCGCTGTTCTTCTGCTTCTACCAGTTGCTCACGCGCATCCTCAGCAAGTACGACACGCCGACTACCAGCAACTTCTTCGCCGGGCTGTGCAACACCTTGGTGATGAGTGCGCTGGTGCCGTTCTTCTGGCAAGTGCCGAGCCTGTGGCACGGGGTGTTGATGCTGGCGCTGGGCAGCTGCGGGATGACCGCACACTTGATGCTGACCCAGGCGTTTCGCTTCGCGGCGCCAGCGCTGCTGGCACCGTTCGGCTATTGCCAGATCGTGTTTGCGGGGTTGTTGGGCTGGCTGGTGTTCAATCACACCCCGGACCTGACCACGGTGGTCGGGATCGGGGTGATCTGCCTGAGCGGGTTGGCCGCTGCCTGGCAGCAGCGGCGCAGGTAGGAAACTCAGGCCTCGACGGTCGGAATCTTGCGCGGCGCCATGAAGTACATCCAGATCAGTGCGATGAAATACATCGCCGGAATCAGGGTGAACAGCACGGTGTAGTTGTTGTTGGTCACGGTCAGGATATGGCCGACGATCTGGGTCATGAACATCCCGCCGATGGCCGCGCACATGCCGCCAAAGCCAAACACCGTACTCATCATGTGCTTGGGCGTGTAGTCCATTACCAGGCTCCAGATGTTGGCGGTCCAGGCCTGGTGCGCGCCGATGGCCAGGGAGATGGCAAACACCGCGACCCACAGCTGGCTGGAGCCGGCAGCCATGATCACCCCGATGATGCAGCAGGCAAACAGCAGCATCGACAACAGCCGCGCCTTGATCGGATTCATCCCACGGCCGATCAGGAACGAAGACAGAATGCCCCCGCCAATGCTGCCGAAGTCCGCCGTCAGGTAAATGATGATCAGCGGGATGCCCATCTGGGTCACGTTGATGCCCAGGTTGTATTGCTGGTTCAGGAACGGCGGTAGCCAGTACAGGTAGAACCAGAACACCGGCGCGGTCATCGAGTAGGCGAGGGCGAAGGCCCAGGTACCGCGCATGCGCAGGATGCGGCTGAACGGCACGCGGGGTTGTTCCGGTTCGACTTCCTGTTGCACGTAGTCCAGTTCCGATTGCTTCACGCTCGGATGGTCTTCCGGGTTGTAGTACTTCAAGCCCCAGAACACCAGCCAGATGGCGCCCAGTGCCGACATGCACAGGAACGCCGCCTGCCAGCCCCACACGTGGAGGATCAGCGGCAGCAGCATCGGTGTCATCATCGCGCCAACGTTGGTGCCGGCGTTGAAGATGCCAGTCGCCACTGCACGCTCGCCAGCGGGAAACCACAGGCGGGTGGTCTTGACGCAGGCCGGGTAGTTGGCGGCTTCGGTCAACCCGAGAATAAACCGGCACACCATAAAGCCCACCGCCGAGGTCGCCAGGCCGTGGGCGCCGGTCGCCAGGCTCCACAGCAACACTGCGCAGAAGAACACGCGCTTGACGCCGACCCGGTCGATCAACCGGCCTTGCAGCACAAAGCCGATGGCGTAACCCACCTGGAACCAGAAGTTGATGTTGGCGTAATCCATCGCCGTCCAGCTCATTTCCTTGGCCAGGATGGGCTGCATCACGCCGAGTGCGGCGCGGTCGATGTAGTTCAGGGTGGTGGCGAAAAACACCAGGGCCAGCATGCCCCAGCGGGTTTTACCGACAGCCATGGCGCCACGGATTTTGTCGCCGATGCCGCTATGGGGATTGCTGTGGCGCACGGCCACGGCGGGATTTTGCGAAGGCATGAGGAAGTACCCGTTTTTTTGAAATTTTTATGGTGTGTTCAGGGTCTTGGTTAACCGAGGCCACTCAACAGGAGCGGGACTCAATGTGCTGTGGATGGTGCGCAGTGGCTAAAAAATCGTCAATTCGTCGATTGCCATTCTGTTCGATAATCGCCCGTAAAACTAACCGGTTCGTACATTTCAATTGCTGTGAGCAGTTTAGCGGCCAATAATTTGCCGTAAATAAGACATGCCTCAATGCCGGGAGTCGCCCCATGCAACGCTCCATCGCCACCGTTTCCTTGAGCGGAACCCTGCCGGAAAAACTCGAAGCCATCGCGGCGGCCGGGTTTGATGGTGTGGAAATCTTCGAAAACGATCTGCTGTATTACGACGGCAGCCCGCGAGAAGTTAGGCAGCTGTGCGCCGACCTCGGCATTGCCATCACCTTGTTCCAGCCCTTCCGGGATTTTGAAGGCTGCCGCCGCGACCGGCTGGCACGCAACCTGGAGCGGGCCGAGCGCAAGTTCGACTTGATGCAGGAGTTGGGCACCGACCTGGTGCTGGTGTGCAGTAACGCGTCAGCCGATTCCGTGGGCGATGAACGCATTCTGCTGGATGACTTGAGCCTGCTGGCCGAACACGCCGGCCGCCGTGGCCTGCGCATTGGCTATGAAGCGCTGGCGTGGGGGCGGCACGTTAATACCTGGCAACAGGTGTGGAATTTGGTGCGCAAGATCGATCACCCAAGCCTCGGCGTGTTGCTCGACAGTTTTCACACGTTGTCCCTCAAGGGCGACCCAAGTGCCATCGCCGAGATTCCCGGCGACAAAATCTTCTTTGTGCAGATGGCCGACGCGCCTGTCCTGGCCATGGACGTACTGGAGTGGAGCCGGCATTTCCGCTGCTTCCCAGGGCAAGGCGAATTTGACCTGGCGGGCTTCCTCGCCCCGATCATCAAGAGTGGCTACACCGGGCCGTTGTCGTTGGAAATCTTCAACGACGGCTTTCGCGCCGCGCCCACCCGAGCGAATGCCGCCGACGGCCTGCGCTCGCTGCTGTACCTGGAGGAGAAGACCCGCCAGCGGCTGGCCGAAGAAGCCAAACCGGTGCCGGAGATTCTGTTTGAAACCCCGGCCGCCAGCGAATACGACGGCATCGAATTCCTGGAATTTGCCGTGGATGAAAACCTCGGCGCCAAGCTCACTTCATGGCTGGAGCGCCTGGGCTTCGTCAAGGCCGGGCAGCATCGCTCCAAGAGCGTCAGCCTGCTGCGCCAGGGCGATATCAACCTGATCCTCAACTGTGAACCCTATTCTTTCGCCCATAATTTTTTCGAGGCCCACGGCCCGTCATTGTGCGCCACGGCGATCCGCGTGAAGGACAGCGCCAAGGCCCTGGAGCGCGCGGTGGCCTACAAGGGCCAGCCGTATCGGGGCCTGGTCGGGCCCAATGAGCTGGAGCTGGCGGCGGTGCGTGCACCCGACGGCAGCCTGATCTACCTGGTGGACCAGAACGAAGGCGGCCTCTACAACACCGATTTCAACCTGCAACCGGCGAATGCTGCCAGCGGCGGCCTGCTGCGCATCGACCATATGGCCATGGCGTTGCCCGCCGACAGCCTCGACAGTTGGGTGCTGTTCTACAAAAGCCTGCTGGATTTCGAAGCCGATGACGAGGTGGTGCTGCCCGACCCGTACGGCCTGGTGAAAAGCCGGGCACTGCGCAGCCGCTGCAGTTCGATTCGCCTGCCGCTGAATATTTCCGAGAACCGCAACACCGCGATTTCCCACGCGCTGTCGAGCTATCGCGGCTCGGGCGTGCACCACATTGCCTTCGACTGCGCGGACATTTTCGCCGAGGTCAGCCGGGCCAAGGATGCCGGGGTGCCGCTGCTGGATATTCCGCTGAACTACTACGACGACCTCGCGGCGCGGTTTGATTTTGATGACGAGTTCCTCAGCCAGCTCGCGTATTACAACGTGCTTTACGACCGTGATGCCCAGGGCGGTGAACTGTTCCACGTGTACACCGAACCGTTCGAGGGCCGGTTTTTCTTCGAGATCATCCAGCGCAAAAACGGTTACGCCGGTTACGGTGCGGCCAACGTGGCGGTGCGCCTGGCGGCCATGGCCAAGTCCCGCAGCGGTGCGGCGCGCCAGGCCAGGTTGTAAGGTGCTGGCGCTTCCTTCGGCGTGCGGCGCGGCCCATAATCAGCGCCTGCACCTAAGGCCGTGAGCGCACCATGACCCTGACTTCCGAGCTTCCCGCCGTGGCCATCGCGCCACGCAAGAGTCGCAAGAACAACCCGGAAAAGACCCGCGAGAACATCCTCCAGGAAGCCATCGTCGAGTTTGTCACGCAGGGCCTTTCCGGCGCCCGGGTGGACGCGATCGCCGAGCGTATCCAGACCTCCAAGCGCATGATCTATTACTACTTCGGCAGCAAGGAGCAGCTGTACGTCGAGGTGCTGGAGAAGCTCTACGGCGACATTCGCACCACCGAAACCCGGATGAACCTGACGGCGCTGGAACCTCGGGAAGCGATTCGCCGGCTGGTGGAATTCACCTTTGATCACCACGATCAGAACGTGGATTTTGTACGGATTGTCAGCATCGAAAACATCCACAACGCCGAGTACGTAAAACAGTCAACGTCGATCAAGGCGATGAACAGCAACATCCTCGAAGCCCTCGGCACCACGTTGCGCCGGGGCGCAGAACTGGGGGTGTTCCGTGAAGGGCTGGAGCCGTTGGACGTGCACTTGCTGATCAACTCGTTCAGCTTTTACCGGGTGTCCAACCGCCACACCTTCAGCGAGATCTTTCAGATCGAGTTGTCGGATGAGGCGGTCAAGCAGCGGCATCGAGCGATGATCTGCGAGTCGGTGTTGCGCTATTTGCAGGCCTGAATTTAACACTGAACAAATGTGGGAGCGGGCTTGCTCGCGAATGCGGTGTATCAGCCAATACATCTGGTGACTGACACACTGCCTTCGCGAGCAAGCCCGCTCCCACATTTTTTGATCCGGTTTCCACAGTTAGATGTTCATGCTCTGGAAGTGCGCCAGCATCCGGTCGGCGTCCGCCACTTCGCCACTGAACAACTCAAACGCCTTCACCGCCTGAAACACCGCCATGTTGCCGCCATCCAGGGTGCGACAACCCAGGGCGCGGGCGTTGCGCAGCAGTTCGGTTTCCAGCGGGAAATACACAATCTCCGCCACCCACAAGTCGGCGCGCAAGGTGTCCAGCGGCACCGGCATGCCCGGCAGCTTGGCCATGCCCATGGGCGTGGTGTTCACCAGGCCGTCGGCCTCGGCCATGGCGTTTTCCAGGTCATTGCCTGCCTGCGCCCGCCCGTCACCAAAATGCTGGTTGAGGTTGTCGGCCAGGCTGCGGGCGCGCTCGGCGTCCATATCGAAAATGCTCAAGCGCTCCACGCCTTCGCCCAGCAGCGCATGGGCCACCGCCGCCCCGGCACCGCCCGCGCCCATCTGCACCACGTGCTTGCGAGCCACGTCACTCAAGCCCCGGCGAAAGCCTTCGGCAAAACCCAGGCAGT
This sequence comes from Pseudomonas sp. K2I15, assembly GCF_002204795.1. Lineage (GTDB taxonomy): Bacteria > Pseudomonadota > Gammaproteobacteria > Pseudomonadales > Pseudomonadaceae > Aquipseudomonas. The sequence continues at coordinate 33,112 of NZ_NIXO01000054.1, read as the reverse complement.
CGGTGTTGTGGCCGATACGTTTACCGTTTTGGAACACCACGGTATTCACCGCGCCGATGCCCCGCGCCTCGGGCGACAGGTTGTCCAGCAACGGCAGGATCGCCTGCTTGCATGGGTAGGTGATGTTCAGGCCGGTGAAGTTCATCTGCTCGGCCGCCATCAGCAGGTCGGGCAGGGCGCGGGTATCCACCTGCAACTGATCGAGGTCGATCAGGCGATACAAGTAGCGCAAGCCCTGGGCATCACCTTCGTGCTCATGCAGGGCCGGGGTGCGGGAAGCCTGGATGCCGGCGCCTATCAGGCCGGCGAGAATTCGACGTTTGGACACCGGGTTCATCCCTTCAAGGTCTTGCTGAAATGTTCTAGGGCCAAGTGATAGCCATGGCTGCCAAAACCGGCGAGCACCGCCTTGGCGATTGGCGACACGAACGAGTGATGACGGAACGCTTCCCGGGCATGCACGTTGGACAAATGCACTTCGATCACCGGCACTTCACTGGCCACCAGCGCATCGCGGATCGCCACCGAGGTGTGGGTCCAGGCGGCCGGGTTGATCACGATGCCGGCGCAACGGGCGCGGGAGCCGTGGATCCAGTCCAGCAATTCGCCTTCGTGGTTGGTCTGGCGGAACTCGACTTTCAACCCCAGTTGTTCGGCGCTGCGGCCACACAGGGCGGCGAGGTCGGCCAGGGTTTCGTGGCCATAAGTGGCGGGCTCGCGGGTGCCGAGCAGGTTGAGATTGGGGCCGTTGAGCACCAGCACGATGGGCGGCATAAAGGGATCTCCACTGTTGTTTTTATCTGCGGAGATAAAATGTACTGAATGGTTAATTTGGTCAATCGTCGGGGTGGGAAACGGGCGATTATCGAACGCCAATTGAAAGCGCGTGTAACTGGGGGCTTGCTTGCTGGGCGGTGGTCACTCTTTCCATGAGCGGTTACAACCCGGTATTCGACGAACTGGCCCCTGCGACTAGCCTGTGGCGGTAACTCCAGATAGCGGAGCCGGTTGTCGGGTTGCACGCGGAAAAGTGTTACCTGGCGGAAAATAACCTAACTGATGGGTTACGATGAAAGTAGGCACTTACAAAGGACATGTGATTGCGGTGTTTCTCAGGGATGAGCATTGCCCGCCTCATGTGCATGTTGCTGGCAAGGAATGGGATGCACGCTTTCGTTTCAGCTTTCTGAATGGGCATGTGGCGTTGTGGGATGTAGACCCTGAACGGAGGCGGCCACCCACAGCGGTCCTGGAGGGAATACGCAAGACGATAATGCAGCCGCACTACCTGGCGCGGGCACGCAGGATCTGGTGGGAAACACTGCAAACGGTGTGTCTGGAGAATCATTCCTGGGACTGGGAAGCCGGTGAGGTGTTGCCTGGGTTGATCATTCAGCGGGGTGTTTATGTGATCGCACGTGCCCGGCACGATGTCGTGGGGCAGAAAACAATTCTGAATCTGGTCAGGGCGCCGGGTTTTGTGGAGATTGATTTATGAAAAAAATCGTAAAAGCCAAAGTTTTACCGTATGCACCGATCACCGAGGCCGATATCGACACGGCAATAGACCGAGGACGCAGCTCAAAGGGTTTGTACGCTAACGCCAGCAATGTGCGTTATGAAAATGACTGCCTATCCATTGGCTTCAGCGACGGCAGTCGCGTCATGTTGCCTGTGGCGGGGCTGCCGGAGTTCGCAGGGTTTAGCTTGCAGGATTTCCAGCAGTTAGAAGTCGGTTTTGGCGGAAAGGCGCTTTGTTGTGAGGCCCAGGACCTGGATGTTTCCATCACCGGCCTTATCGCCACAAGCCAGCCTTTAATGGCCCTGGCTACAAGCCTGGTAGCCTCCCACAACGGTCGCAAGAGCAGCGCCGCCAAATCCGCTGCCGCCCGAGCCAATGGCAAGAAGGGCGGGCGGCCACGCAAGGAGGTTCTGGATGACAGTGATTCAGCTGATACATGAAGATCCAATGTGGCAGCTGACCCGCTCCCACACTTGGATAGGTTGGGTGTGCTGAGGTTTTACCGCCGCGTCAGCAACACACCCGATTCCATATGGTGCGTCCACGGGAACTGGTCAAACAACGCACACTGGGTAATCCGGTGCGTGTCATGCAGTTGCGCGATGTTCGCCGCCAACGTCTCCGGGTTGCAGGAGATGTAGAGGATGTTCTCGAAGCGCCGGGTCAGCTCGCAGGTGTCCGGGTCCATCCCGGCACGCGGCGGGTCGACGAACACGCTGCCGAATTCGTAGCTCTTGAGGTCGATGCCGTGCAGGCGTCGGAACGGCCGCACTTCGTTCAAGGCTTCGGTCAGTTCTTCAGCAGACAAACGCACCAGGGTGACGTTATCCACCGCGTTTTCATCCAGGTTGCTCAGGGCAGCACTCACCGAAGTCTTGCTGATTTCGGTAGCCAGCACTTTGCGCACGCGGGTGGCCAGCGGCAGGGTGAAGTTGCCGTTGCCGCAATACAGCTCCAGCAAGTCATCACTGCGATCGCCAAGCGCTTCGTACGCCCAGTTGAGCATCTTCTGGTTCACCGTGCCGTTGGGCTGGGTGAACGCGCCTTCGGGCTGGCGATAGCTGAAGGTGCGGCCGCCGACGTCGAGTTTCTCGACCACGTAATCGCGGCCGATCACATCGCGCTTGCCCTTCGAACGGCCGATGATGCTGACGTTCAGATCAGCCGCCAGCTTGTTGGCCGCCGTATGCCAATGCTCATCCAGCGGGCGGTGATAGCACAGGGTGATCATCGCGTCGCCGGCGAGCGTGGTGAGGAACTCCACCTGAAACAGCTTGTGGCTCAGGGCGGCGCTGGCTTGCCAGGCAGCCTTGAGCTGCGGCATCAACTGGTTGATGCGCAGGCTGGCAATGGGGAATTCTTCGATGAGGATCGGCGTGCGCTTGTCGTCCTGGGAGAACATCGCATAGTGGCGCTGACCGCCTTCGCGCCACAGGCGGAACTCCGCCCGTAGGCGGAAGTTCTGCAACGGCGAGTCGAAAACCTGAGGCTCTGGCGCGTCGAACGGCGCCAGCAGGTCACGCAGGCGCGTGACCTTGTCTTGCAGTTGAACGGTGTAGCTTGCGGCATCAAAAGTCATGCGTTGAACCAGCCCAGCTTGATCACAAACAGAATCGACAGGATCACCAGCGCCGGGTTCAGCTCACGGTAGCGGCCCGAAAGCAGCTTGATGGCGGTCCAGGCGATGAAACCGAAGGCAATGCCGTTGGCGATGGAATAAGTGAATGGCATCGCCAGGGCGGTGATCACCACCGGTGCGGCGACGGTGATGTCGTCCCAGTCGATTTCGGCCAGGCCAGAGGTCATCAGTACGGCAACAAACAGCAGCGCCGGCGCGGTGGCAAAGGCCGGTACGCTGGCCGCCAGTGGCGAGAAAAACAGCGCCAGCAGAAACAGGATCGCGACCACCACAGCGGTCAAACCGGTACGGCCACCGGCGCTCACGCCCGCAGCCGATTCGATGTAGCTGGTGGTGGTCGAGGTGCCCAGCAGGGAGCCGGCCATGGCAGCGGTACTGTCCGCGATCAGCGCACGGCCCATTTTCGGCATGTGGCCGTCCTTGCCCATCAGGCCGGCGCGCTTGGCGACGCCGATCAGGGTGCCGGAGTTGTCGAACAGGTCGACGAACAGGAAGGCGAAGATCACGCTCACCAGACCGATGTCCAGGGCGCCCTTGATGTCCAGTTGCAGGAAGGTCGGGGCCAGCGAAGGCGGCATCGACATCACGCCGCCGAACGGGGTAAAGCCCAGCACGATGGAGGCGATGGTCACCACCAGAATGCCGATCAATACCGCGCCGCGCACTTTCAGGGCTTCCAGCGCAACGATCAGCGCGAAGCCAAGGGTGGCGAGGATCGGTGCCGGTTGCTTCAGGTCGCCCAGGCCCACCATGGTGGCCGGGTTGCTGACCACGATGCCGGCGTTGTGCAGGGCGATCAGTGCCAGGAACAGGCCGATACCCGCCGCAATCGCCGAGCGCAGCGGCAGCGGGATGCTGTTGATGATCCATTCACGGATGCGGAAGATCGACAGCAGGAAGAACAGCACCGCCGAGATGAACACCGCACCCAGCGCCACTTGCCAGGTATGGCCCATGTGCAGGACCACGGTGTAGGTGAAGAACGCGTTGAGGCCCATGCCCGGTGCCAGCGCAATCGGGTAGTTGGCGATCAGGCCCATCACGGTGGAGCCGATAGCCGCCGCCAGGCAGGTCGCTACGAACACCGCGCCCTTGTCCATGCCGGTCTCGCCGAGAATGCTCGGGTTGACGAACAGGATGTAGGCCATGGCCAGGAAGGTGGTGACGCCCGCGAGAATCTCGGTGCGCACATTGGTGTTGTGTGCCTTGAGTTGAAACAGCTTTTCCAGCATGCCTGCTCCCTGTGACGCTATTTTGCGTCGTTATTTGTTGACCTCTAAGTCAAAGCACAAACTGCGCCAAGCGGCTGTGGTTCCAGAGAGGATCGGAAAAAGCGGCGCATCATACCAGCAGCCGAGGGCCAGTGGCGCATAGGCTTGATCATGGCCTTGAGGCATACTGCGCCGACGTTTATTGCAGGGTCATCGACAGCATGAAAAAAGCCAGCGCCTGGAGTCTAGCTGTGTTCGGTTGTATCGGCCTGTGGCTCGGCGCAGCACCGGTGTGGGGCGCGCCTGCACCGGCGTTGAGCGAGGTGCGGGTGTTCAAGGTGCAGTCGGCCAAGTGCACTGAAACCATCCCTGAACGGGCGACCAGCACCCAGATGTGCACGCACCGTGGGCAAACGCTGGTGTACGTGATGGAAGTCGGGTTGGGCAACAGCTCCCAGGCGTTCTTCGATGGCGCGCCGGTTTCCGGCAGCAGCATCGCCATTTGCCAGGTCGGCTCCATCAGCCAGGCGTGCAGCGGCGCGGGTACGTTGATGGGCTACATCTATACGTTCCAGCTGGATATCGAAGCCGGCGGCACGTTCCAGTACAGCAACACCTCGATCAACGCGCCGCGCAACCAGCTGGTTACCACCCTTAGCATTCGCTGATCGCCACCCATCAATTGCCTTGAACGCTCATAACCCCGGGAAGTCGTACCGCTAAGACGGCGACTTCCCTGAACGCCGCGATTGCACACCAATCCGTGAGGTGTTTATGAGCGCGACCCCCAACGGCGTGGCGGCCAAGCCGTTCGTTAGCCATCCGATAAGCCTGACCCTCAATCGTCGGGACATCCAACTGGATGTATTGCCCTGGACCACCCTGCTGGACCTGCTGCGCGAGCAACTGGACCTGACTGGCACCAAGAAGGGTTGCGACCACGGCCAGTGCGGCGCCTGCACCGTATTGCTCAACGGTAAACGGGTGAACGCCTGCCTGACCCTGGCGGTGATGTGCGACGGCGCCGAGTTGACCACCATCGAAGGCCTGGCCTCGGGCGAAGACCTGCACCCGATGCAACAGGCATTCATCAAGCACGATGCTTTCCAGTGCGGCTACTGCACGCCGGGGCAGATTTGTTCGGCAGTGGGCCTGGCCCGTGAAGGCCGGGCCCACGATACCGCGCAAATCCAGGAATTGATGAGCGGCAACCTGTGCCGCTGCGGCGCCTACAACAACATCCGCGATGCCATCGAAGAAGCTTTGCCGGCATGCCGCACGCAGGGAGGTGAGCAATGAATCCCTTCCATTACAGCAAACCGGTGGACGTGCAGGAGGCGGTGCATCTGGTCAGCCCGGCGTCGCGCTTTATCGCCGGCGGCACCAACCTGCTGGACCTGATGAAAGAAAACATCAGCCGCCCCGAGCACTTGATCGATATCACCGGCTTGCCGCTTCGCGACGTGGAAGAAACCGCCGATGGCGGCCTGATGATCGGCGCCCTGGTGAGCAACGCCGACCTGGCCTGGCACCCGCTGATCGAACAACGCTACCCGCTGCTGTCCCAGGCCATCCTCGCGGGTGCCTCGCCGCAATTGCGAAACATGGCCAGCACCGGCGGCAACCTGTTGCAGCGTACCCGTTGCTACTACTTCTATGATGCGGCCGTACCCTGTAACAAACGCGAGCCCGGCAGCGGCTGCCCGGCGCGGTCCGGTTTGAACCGCATCCACGCGATCCTCGGCGCCAGCGACCAGTGCGTGGCCACCCATCCTTCGGACATGTGCGTGGCGCTGGCTGCCCTGGATGCCCGGGTGCATGTGCAGGGTCGTGGCGGGGCGCGGGTCATCGAGTTTGCCGACTTCCACCGGTTGCCGGGCGATGCGCCCCAGCGGGATAACCAATTGGCCGACGATGAGTTGATCACCGCTATCGAATTGCCCACCGACCACCTTGCTGCCCACAGCCACTACCTGAAAATCCGCGACCGGGCTTCTTATGCATTCGCCCTGGTATCCGTTGCGGCTGCGCTGGAGCTGCAAGGCGACGTAATCGTCGACGCCCGCCTGGCCCTGGGCGGCGTCGCCCACAAACCCTGGCGTGACCGCGCGGTGGAAGCCTCGCTGATCGGCCAATCCGTCAGCCGCGAAACCTTCAGCACCGCCGCCGAAACCCTGCTGCTGGACGCCGAGCCTTTGGAGCACAACGGCTTCAAGATCAAACTGGCACGCCGCGCGATCATTCGCGCCCTGAGCGATGCCGCTGTTGCAGGAGCCACGTCATGAGTGCGATCGGTAAACCGTTGGACCGGGTGGACGGTCTGCTCAAGGTCACAGGGCAGGCGCGATATGCCGGGGAATTCCCTGAGGACGGCCTGCTGCACGGCAGCGTGGTGTCGAGCAACATCGCCAAGGGCCGCGTCATCCGTATCGATGCTTCAAAAGCCCTGGCGCTGCCGGGTGTGGTGATGGTGCTCGATCACCTCAATCGCCCGAAACTCGCCAGCTACGATGACAGTTACGCGGATGCCGATGCCGCCGACGGCTCACCATTTCGCCCGCTGTATAACGACCGCGTGCTCTACAGCGGCCAGCCATTGGCGTTGGTGATCGCCGATAACCTGGAACTGGCACGCCACGCCGGCTCCCTGGTGCAAATCGAATATGCAGCCGAGCCTGCCGAGACCGACCTGCTGGCCTTGCAGGACCAGGCATACCCGTCGCCGCAAACACCGCCCAAGCCACGGGGCAACTTCCAGGCTGAATGGACCGGCGCTGCCACCCGCCTGGACCTGCACTACAGCACGCCCATCGAACACCACAACCCGATGGAACCCCACGCCAGTACCGTGCTGTATCAGCCGGACGGCACCCTGCATATCCACGACAAAACCCAGGGCCCGCAGAACTGCCAGGCCTACGTACAGAAAGTCTTCGGCCTGGATAAAAGCCAGGTGCGGATCTTTGCGGCATTTGTCGGTGGCGCTTTTGGTTCCGGCTTGCGCCCGCAGTACCAACTGCCGCTGGCGGTGATGGCCTCAATGGCGTTGAAACGTTCGGTGCGCGTCACCCTCACGCGTCAGCAGATGTTCACCTTCGGCTATCGCCCGCGCACCTTGCAGCGCCTGCAACTGGGCGCCGCCGCCAATGGCCGCTTGCTCGCGCTGGGCCACACCGCCATCGGCCAGACCTCGCGCTTCGAAGACTTCAGCGAACACGTGGTGGAATGGAGCGGCATGCTCTATCACTGCGACAACGTGCTGCTGACCTACAAGCTGGTGCCGCTGGATGTGTTCACGCCGTTGGACATGCGCGCGCCCGGCGCGGCGCTTGGGGTGATCGGCCTGGAGTGCGCCATGGACGAACTGGCCTGTGCCCTGGGCATCGACCCGGTGCAGTTGCGGCTGATCAACTATGCCGAGCGCAATCAGAACGAAGACAAACCCTGGTCCAGCAAGGCCTTGCGCGAATGCTATAGCGAAGGCGCCGAACGTTTCGGTTGGAGCCAACGCAACCCGGAGCCACGGAGCATGCGTGATGGTCGCCAACTGATCGGTTGGGGCATGGCCGGCGGCGTATGGGAAGCCTTGCAAATGAAGGCCAGCGCCAAGGCGCGGATCGATCACCTTGGCAAGCTCACGGTCAGCAGCGCCACCACCGATATCGGCACCGGTACTTACACGGTCATGGCGCAGATTGCAGCCCAGGCCAGTGGCGTTCCGGTGGGCGACGTGACGTTCCTGCTGGGGGATTCATCACTGCCGACCGCGCCGCTGCAGGGTGGCTCGTTTACCGTGTCGTCGGTGGGCAGCGCGGTGCAGCAGGCGTGTGAAGCGTTGAATGCCAAGCTCTTGGACATTGCGCGCAAGACTTATCCGGCGTTTAAAGATGCTGAGTTGGCGCGGTTCGAAAATGGCCAGTTGCATGCCGGTGACCAGCGCATCTCCCTGGCGCAACTGGTGCAGGACAGCGGTGAGCAGGCGTTGGAAGTGCAGGTTGACTGCGAGCCCGACAAAAAGCGCGAAGGCTATGCCTCAGCCACGCATTCGGCGGTGTTTGTCGAAGTGCGGGTGGACGAAGACCTGGGCACCATCAAGGTCAGCCGGGTGGTCAGTGCGATTGCGGCGGGGCGGGTGGTTAACCCGAAGATGGCCCGCAGCCAGATTCTCGGCGGTGTGGTCTGGGGTATTGGCATGGCGTTGCATGAGGAGACCCAGATCGACCATCAATTGGGCCGCTACATGAACCACAGCCTGGCCGAATACCATATCCCGGTAAACGCGGATATCGGCGAGATTGAGGTGTTGTTTGTCGAAGAACACGACGAGATCGTCAACGCCCTGGGTTCCAAGGGCGTTGGCGAGATCGGGATTGTCGGGGTGGCGGCGGCGGTGGCCAACGCGGTGTATCACGCCACCGGCAAGCGGGTGCGGGACTTTCCTGTCACCCTCGACAAGGTGCTCTAAACCTTGGTTTCTTCCACCGGCACATGCATGCGGTCGCGGTTGGCCAGGGTCGGGAACAGCTTGATCCAGACCCCGGTCACCACCAACGTACCGATCCCGCCCATGACCACGGCGGGCACGGTGCCGAACCAATGGGCGGTGATCCCGGATTCAAACTCGCCCAACTGATTCGACGCGCCGATAAACAGGCCGTTGACCGCGCTGACCCGGCCACGCATCTCATCGGGGGTTTCCAGCTGCACGAACGAGGCGCGGATCACCATGCTGATCATGTCTGCAGCGCCCAGTACCACCAGCACGGCCAGGGAGAACCAGAACGAGGTCGACAGGCCGAACGCGATGGTCGCCACGCCAAACACACCCACCGCCGTGAACATGATCCGCCCGACATGCCGGTCGACGGCAAACCGCGCGAGCCACAACGACATCAGCAACGCGCCGACCGCCGGCGCCGAACGCAGCAGCCCAAGGCCCCACGGCCCGGTCAGCAAAATATCCTTCGCAAACACCGGCAGCAACGCCGTGGCACCGCCCAGCAGCACGGCAAACAGGTCCAGGGAAATCGCCCCGAGGATGTCCGGCCGGCTGCGGATAAAGCGAATCCCGGCCAGCAACGAATCCATGGTCGCCTTGGCCTTGTTCAACGGCGTCTGGCGCGCGGGCAGGTTCAGGGTCAGCACACAGGCAATCAGGTACAGCACCACCGTCGGGCCATACACCCAGACGCTGCCAAAGGCGTACAGCAAACCGCCCAACGCCGGAGCAACAATGGTCGCCAATTGCTGCGCCGACTGCGATGAGGCCACTGCGCGCGGAAACAGCGCGGTGGGCACGATGCTCGGCAGCAGGGCCTGGGTGGTGGGCATTTCAAACGAGCGCGCCGCGCCCAGCAGGAACGCCAGGATAAAAATCATCTCGCGGGTGACATTGCCGGTCAGGCCGCCAATCGCCAGGGAAAGCGCAATTAATGCTTGCACGGTCTGGCAGATGGCGGCGACCTTGCGCCGCTCATAGCGGTCGGCCACATGGCCGGTGTGCAGCATGAACAGCACCCGTGGTACGAACTCCACCAGGCCGACCAAACCCAGGTCCAGTACGTTGCCGGTCAGTTGGTAAAGGTTCCAGCCGATGGCCACGGTGAGCATCTGGAAGCCGCTGGCGGTAAAGATCCGCGCCAGCCAGAACGCGATGAAAGGGCGGTGATGACGTAACAGCAGCGCGGGTTCACTGGGCATCGGGAAGACAGGTCTGGGAGGGGGAAGGGCGAGGTTATCATCAACTTGTAACCAATGGTTGCGTAGGTAGGCTAGGGGGCATGAGATATGTGCACCTCTTTGTACAGAGGAGGGTGTTGGGTTGGGCTGACTGAGTACATATCCGTTATTTAGGTAACGGCTACTTAGGGTTCCGCTCTTACAGCGGGTCACTTTTGAAAAGCGCAAAAGTAACCAAAACGCTCTGCCCCGCCTGTCGGCGCCTCGCCTAGGCTCGGCGTGCCCTCACTCCGGCACCGCGAAGCGGGCCGCCGCGACGGCCCGTCCCTGGCCCGTCGCGGCTAAACCGGCGTCCTGCCGGTTTAGCCGCTCCGTAATACCTGCGTTCGGCCTCGGGCTGAATGGGGCAGTCAGATCAAGATCAAGATCAAAAGCAAGAGCACAGCGGCCTACCGGCCGGCTTGAGTGTTAGAAGCAAGGTCAAGGGCCAGAGCGAGAGCGAAAGCAGAGCTGCGTTTCTGTGGGAGCGGGCTTGCTCGCGAAGAACCTGAGGGCGGCGCGTTCATCCAGAAAGCACGCGTCATCGTTGACGACCTTCGCGAGCAAGCCCGCTCCCACATTTTTTGGACCGCGTTCGCTTTTGATTTTGCTCTACACCACTCAAGCCGGCCGGTAGGCCGCTGTGTTCTTGATCTGCTTTTGATCTTGATCTTAGGCGCCCCGTTAAACCACGCTGGCCGAACGCAGGTAGTACGGAGCGGGTAAACCGGCAGGACGCCGGTTTAGCCGCGACGGGGCAGGGACGCCCCGTCGCGGCGGCCCGCGTAGTAATGCCGGAGTGAGGGCACACCGAGCCCAGGCGAGGTGCCGAGTGGTGGGGCAAGAGCGTTTTGCTTACTTTTGCGCTGTTCAAAAGTGAGCCGCTGTAAGAGCGGAACCCATATCAGCCGTCACCTAAATAACGGATATACACCCAGCGCACGCCCAGTCCCGCTACAAAAGATGTGCAGCTAATAATGTTAGGCAGACAACCCCCCACCACCACAGACAGCGTTCACTCACCACTGAGGCAACCTGTCACGCGGCAAAAGACCACGCCGTGCTTCTTCGAAAATGGGACTACTCTTTCACCAATGCTTGATCCAGATCAAAACCTTCGCCGGGTTTGCTCTGGCGGCCGCAAGGCCAGAATCCCTGCGTGGTTGGTTAAAAAAAGAAACGAATTTGAATTCGCCACACTCCATATCCGTGGGGGCAGTGGGTGCAGGCCTCCAGCCAGCATTCGGTATTACCTGACAGAGGAAGACTTATGTTCGGTTTGGAGGCGCTAGATCTCGCCCGAATTCAATTCGCGTTCACCATCTCATTCCATATCCTGTTCCCGGCCATCACCATCGGCCTGGCCAGTTACCTTGCGGTGCTGGAAGGCCTGTGGCTCAAGACCCACAACGACACCTACCGTGACCTCTACCATTTCTGGTCGAAGATCTTTGCCGTGAACTTCGGCATGGGCGTGGTCTCCGGCCTGGTCATGGCCTATCAGTTCGGCACCAACTGGAGCCGCTTCTCGGACTTCGCTGGCGCCGTCACCGGGCCGCTGCTGACGTATGAAGTGCTCACGGCTTTCTTCCTCGAAGCCGGGTTCCTTGGGGTGATGTTGTTCGGCTGGAACAAGGTCGGACGCAAGTTGCACTTTTTTGCCACGGTGATGGTGGCCGTCGGGACGCTGATCTCGACGTTCTGGATTCTCGCCTCCAACAGTTGGATGCAGACGCCACAGGGCTTTGAAATCATTGATGGCCGGGTGATACCAACCGACTGGCTGGCAGTGATTTTCAACCCGTCGTTCCCCTACCGCCTGATGCACATGGCCACGGCAGCGTTTGTCGCGACCGCGTTCTTTGTCGGTTCGTCGGCGGCCTGGCACTTGCTGCGCGGCAAGGACAGCCCGGCGATCCGCACCATGCTCTCGATGGCGATGTGGATGGCGTTGATTGTGGCGCCAATCCAGGCGGTGATCGGTGACTTCCACGGCCTGAACACCCTCAAGCATCAACCGGCGAAGATCGCCGCGATTGAAGGCCATTGGGAAAATATCGGCGACGAACCCACGCCGCTGATCCTGTTCGGCTGGCCGGACATGAAGGCCGAAAAAACCAAATTCGCTGTCGAGATTCCGTACCTGGGCAGCCTGATCCTGACTCACTCCCTGGACAAGCAGGTGCCGGCCCTCAAGGACTTCCCGCCTGAGGACCGCCCCAACTCGACCATCGTGTTCTGGTCGTTCCGGGTCATGGTGGGCCTGGGCTTCCTGATGATCTTCACCGGCCTGTTCAGCCTCTGGCTGCGCCGGGGCGACAAGATGTACACGTCCAAGCCGTTCCTGTACCTGGCGTTGTGGATGGGCCCGTCCGGCCTGATCGCGATTCTCGCCGGTTGGTTCACCACCGAAATCGGCCGCCAGCCGTGGGTGGTCTACGGGCTGATGCGCACGGCGGATGCCTCGTCCAACCACAGCTTTGCGCAGATGAGCATTACGTTGGTGTTGTTTGTGGTGGTGTACTTCGCGCTGTTCGGTGCGGGCCTTGGCTACATGATGCGCCTGGTGCGCAAAGGGCCAGTGATCAACGAAGGTGCAGAGGTCAGCCATGGCGGTCCCGGGCAGAAACGCACACCGGCCCGGCCATTGTCGGCAGCCGACGACAGCCATGACGCCGATCACGGCGACAGCTCGAATAAGGGGAACTGAGCCATGGGTATTGATCTTCCGCTGATCTGGGCCGTGATCATCATCTTCGGCATCATGATGTACGTGGTCATGGACGGCTTTGACCTGGGGATCGGCATTCTCTTCCCGTTTATCCCGGGCAAGACCGACCGTGACGTGATGATGAACACCGTCGCCCCCGTGTGGGACGGCAACGAAACCTGGCTGGTACTGGGCGGCGCGGCGCTGTTTGGCGCGTTCCCGCTGGCCTATTCGGTGGTGCTCTCGGCGCTGTACCTGCCGCTGATGTTGATGCTGATCGGGCTGATCTTTCGTGGCGTGGCCTTTGAGTTCCGCTTCAAGGCCAAGGACGACAAGCGTCACCTGTGGGACAAGGCGTTTATCGGCGGCTCACTGGCGGCGACCTTTTTCCAGGGCGTGGCGCTGGGGGCGTTCATTGATGGCATTCCGGTAGTCGATCGCCAGTTTGCCGGCGGCTCGCTGGACTGGTTTACGCCGTTCACGCTGTTCTGCGGTGTGGCGTTGATCGTGGCGTATGCGCTGCTGGGCTGCACCTGGCTGATCATGAAGACCGAAGGCAGTTTGCAGGAGAAGATGCACAACCTGGCGCGGCCCCTGGCGTTTGTCGTACTGGCGGTGATCGGTATCATCAGTATCTGGACGCCGCTGGCCCACCCCGAAATTGCCTCGCGCTGGTTCACCCTGCCGAACCTGTTCTGGTTCATGCCGGTGCCAATCCTGGTGCTGGTGACCATGTACGGGCTGATTCGCGCCGTGGCCCGCAATGCGCACTACACGCCTTTCCTGCTGACGCTGGTGCTGATTTTCCTCGGCTACAGCGGCCTTGGGATCAGCCTGTGGCCTAACATCATCCCGCCGTCGGTTTCGATCTGGGACGCCGCCGCGCCACCGCAAAGCCAGGGCTTCATGCTGGTGGGCACCTTGTTCATCATCCCGTTTATTTTGGGTTACACCTTCTGGAGCTACTACGTGTTCCGCGGCAAGGTTACCCACGAAGACGGTTATCACTAGGAGGATTGACTCATGTCCGGCAAACCTTCGTTGCACGATATCGAACAGGCCGAGAAAAAGCCGCTCTGGCAGCGCCTGGGCTGGCTGGCGATGATCTGGACCGGCAGCGTCCTGGCCCTGTTCGTAGTGGCCAGCCTGATGCGCATGTTCATGAACGCCGCGGGGCTGACCACCCACTGACATCCCGTTGTACTTATTGCCCTCCTTTATGGAGGGCTTTTTTATTTGCGCGCCTTGAGAATCACGAACTTCGGCGTGGCCGCCACTTGCTCGACGCCACGGAATAAGCGCGCCAACTTGCTGTGATAACCCAGGTGCCGGTTGCCGACGATATACAGGGCGCCGCCTACCACCAATGCTTCCCGTGCCTGCTGGAACATGCGCCAGGCAAGGAAGTCACCCACCACTTGCTGCTGGTGGAACGGCGGGTTGCACAGCACTACATCCAGCGATTGCGGCTCTTGATCGGCCAGGCCATCGCCGGGGCGAATCAGCACGTCACGTCCGCCCAGCGCTGCGCGCCAGTTCTCGGCCGCCGATTGCACGGCCATGTAGGACTCATCCACCAACGTGTAATGCGCCTCGGGGTTTTGCAGCGCACTGGCAATCGCCAATACACCGTTGCCGCAGCCCAGGTCTGCCACGCGGGCACTGCCCAGGTTTTGCGGCAAGTGCGGCAGGAAGGCCCGGGTGCCGATGTCCAGGCCTTCGCGACAGAACACGTTGGCGTGGTTGAGCAGTTCGATGGCCGGGGTTTCCAGGCTGTAGCGCGTAGGGTAGGGCGATATGGCGTGTGGCCGATCGGCCAGGGTGGCGATCAGCAGGCGGGCCTTTTTTAACGCCAGTGAGGCGTGCATCGGCCCGATATAGCGCTCCAGCAACTCACCGGCGGCGCGCGGCAGGTGCTTGACCATCGCCCCGGCAATCACTTCGGCGCCGGGTGCCAGTTGGCCTTGCAGGCGAATCAGTTGCTCTTCGAGCAGGGCCAGGGTCTTGGGCACGCGGATCAGTACGCGGTCGAACGGCCCGGTTGGCGTCTGGCTGGCGGGCAGGAACGAGATGGCGTCGAAGGCCTTGCTGTTGCGCGCCAGGTTCTTTTCCAGGCCTTGGGCACCCAGGAACGAGTCGCCGCTGGAGGTCACGTGCACATGCCCTTCGAGGCTGGCCGCCAGGGCGCCGAAACTGTCGTTGAGCACCAGTACGCGGGTCGCCGGGGTCGGCTGTTGTTCCGCCAGATAGCTGAGCAAATACTCATCGGCCGCATCAAACGCTTGCAGCGGGTCGTTGTGCTGTTCTGGCTGACGGATCAGGTCGAGTTGGGCGAAGGGGCTGTCGAGCAGGGGCATGGCGGGGGAGACTCTGGTAATCGAACCATCGGGGTGAACGGCGACGCGTGGCGATTGGGCTGGCGTCATCACCCGGGACTGGCCGTAAATGTTACGTTTTTTTCCTCCGGATTACATTCGGTGTTTTAGAACAGGCCGCATTTCACCGCCGTCATCACGGCGGCAATCTTGTTGGTGACGCCCAGCTTCTTCATTGCACTGCTGATATGAAAGCCGACCGTGCGTTCGGACAAGCACAGGATGGTGGCGATATCCGAGGCGGTTTTACCCAGTGCCGACCATTGCAGGATTTCGGTTTCCCGCGGGGTCAACTTGCTGGGAGCTTGCGGGCTGGGCTTGTCGGCGTACTTTTGGGCCACCACGGCGTGCATCGCGTGGCAAATCCACAGCACCTGGCCGGCTTTTTCATAGAGTTCTTCAGGGCTCACAGCACCGCTGTCGCGGCCCAGGCTCAGCATGCTGAAAACACCCTGGAAATCGTGGACCGACTGGGTCCATCCAAAATTCAAACCGTAGGAGCGGGCCTGAACCCATAAGTCGGGGACGCTGGAAAAGGTTTTCTCGTCCCATACGATCGGCAGCACCGAGCGTTTGCAATGTGCAACAACAGGATCCATATCGAAGTAGTTTTCTTGTTTGTACAGCGTATTCCATTCGTTTGAATAGTTGTTGATGCGAACAGTTTTTGTTTGATTGAGAGGGATATGAGCACTTAGTGTAAAACCGCAGTATTGAAAGCCGAGTTCATAAGTAAGGTTTAGAGCGGCTTCGTACATGCTGGTTATTTCGTTCTCACCCTCCAGTTTGGGTAGACGCGTGTTCCGCCAGTTGACCATCGGTAAATCTCCATGAGTGTTCCGTGACACGGGTACTTCCAGGACCCCGGTGCGACAGGAAAGGAGTGTAGGGTACCGGCTACAGCCCAAAGTGAAAAAATTTTTATGTTTGGCTGGTAGTTAGAGTTTAACTTTTTGTACATAAAGTTGGCTTTTGTATAAGTGTTAGGTGCGCACTAAGAAAATCATATTGTTTTTAGAGGGTTATCATTAGTGTCAGATTGATGGTGTTTACATGTGCTGTATCATTTGGTGATGTAATGGAAGGGTGTCAATAGCTAAATAGTTAGTCCGAGTTGTAGGGTTGCTTTTTTGTAAAGCTGCTAGCCATGCCGCCCGCTCCGGCAATGCCAGCACAAACCGTCGGTGTTTCCAGGCGCCGCTTTGAGGGACACTAGGGCATCTGCAAACGGAGTTCCCCATGACGGCCAGTGCTGAAAAATACACCCGCCAGACCTTGCTCGACGTGCAATCGCTGACCCCCAGCCTGTTTACCCTGCGCACCACCCGAGACCCCGGCTTTCGCTTTCGCGCCGGCCAGTTCGTGCGCCTGGGGGTGACCAAGGCTGACGGCAGCATTGTGTGGCGCGCCTATTCGGTGGTGTCTTCGCCGTTTGATGAGCACCTGGATTTCTTCTCTATCGTGGTGCCGGGCGGTGAGTTCACCAGTGAGCTGAGCCGCCTGCGGGAGGGTGATACCTTGCTGGTGGAGCGCCAGGCCACCGGGTTCCTGACCCTGGACCGGTTTGTGGATGGTCGCGATCTCTGGCTGCTGGGCACCGGCACCGGCATTGCGCCGTTCCTGTCGATCCTGCAGGACTTCGAAGTGTGGGAGAAATTCGAGCGGATCGTCCTGGTCTACAGCGCCCGGGAGGCCAAGGAATTGGCTTACCAGTCGTTGATCCATGACTTGGGCGAACGTGAGTACCTGGCGGAGTACGCCCACAAGCTCACCTACATTCCCATCGTCACCCGTGAGCAACATCCGGGGGCACTGAATGGCCGGATTACCACGCTGATCGAGAATGGCGAACTGGAGCGCGCCGCAGGCGTCGAGCTGACTCCGGAGCATTCCCGGGTGATGATTTGCGGCAACCCGCAGATGATCGACGACACACGTCAATTGCTGAAAACGCGCGACATGCAGCTGAGCCTGACCCGCCGCCCGGGCCAGGTCGCGGTAGAAAACTACTGGTAAAACAAAGGCGCCCCGCAGGCGCCTTTGTTGTGTTTGCCGAGCTTACTCGGGCTTGCTGTTCTGAGCCTTGAGCAGATCGCGGATCTCCCCCAGCAGCACTTCTTCCTTGCTCGGAACCGGCGGCAAGGTGGGCGCTACGGCCTCTTCACGCTTCAGGCGGTTGATGGCCTTCACGCCCATGAAGATCGCAAACGCGACGATCACAAAGTCGATCACGCTCTGAATGAACTTGCCGTACGCCAGCATGACCGCAGGCGCATCGCCTTGGGCGGCCTTGAGCGTTACGGCCAGGTCGCCAAAGTCGACGCCGCCAATCAGCAGGCCGATGGGCGGCATCACCACGTCGCCTACAAACGAGGAAACGATTTTGCCGAAGGCGGCGCCGATGATAATACCGACAGCCATGTCGACCACATTACCTTTGACCGCGAAGGCCTTGAACTCACTTAACACGCCCATAGGTTATTCCTTGTTACAGATGAGGAGGTAGAAGCCAGTGTAAGACAGTGTGGCGAGGCTTGCGCGACACAACTGCTTACAGTGTCCGTTTTTATCGACACATTAAATCGCAAATAGTTTGCAAAGTGCCACCAATCGCGCGCGGAATACCCGCTATTTCAGAGGCTTGCCATACTATTTTTTTAATCGGGGTGGTACGGCTTTTCTATTTATCTTCTGACTCGCGGGTCACTAGCCTCTGGCAAGCACAACTCAATGTGCACTAAAAAAACCAGAGGAAACCTCGATGAAAAACCCTATTAGCCGCGGGCCTGTTTCTGCGCGACAGGTGCTGCTCGTAGTGAGCGCCAGTCTTCTTTCGCTGTCCGTACACGCCGCCAACCTCACACGTGATAATGGCGCGGCGGTCGGTGACAATCAGAACTCGCAAACTGCCGGTGCCAATGGCCCGGTGCTGCTGCAAGACGTGCAACTGATCCAGAAGTTGCAGCGCTTTGACCGCGAACGTATCCCGGAGCGTGTGGTGCATGCCCGTGGCACTGGCGCCCACGGTACTTTTACCGTCACCGACAATCTCAGCGACCTGACCAAAGCCAAGGTATTTGCCGCCGGTGAAGCCACGCCGGTATTTGTGCGCTTCTCTGCGGTCGTTCACGGTAACCATTCGCCGGAAACCCTGCGTGACCCGCGCGGCTTTGCCACCAAGTTCTACACCGCCGAAGGCAACTGGGACCTGGTAGGCAATAACTTCCCGACGTTCTTTATTCGCGATGCCATCAAGTTCCCGGACATGGTGCACGCCTTTAAACCAGACCCGCGTACTAACCTGGACGATGACTCCCGTCGTTTTGACTTCTTCTCCCATGTTCCAGAGTCCACGCGTACGCTGACCGAGTTGTATTCGGACTCCGGCACCCCGGCCAGTTACCGGGAAATGGATGGCAACGGTGTACATGCCTACAAGTTGGTCAACGCCAAGGGCGAAGTGCACTACGTCAAGTTCCACTGGAAGAGCCTGCAAGGCATCAAGAACCTAGACCCTAAACAAGTGACTGAAGTACAGGGTCGTGACTACAGCCATATGACCAATGACTTGGTCACGCACATTAACAAGGGCGACTTCCCCAAGTGGGACTTGTATGTGCAAGTGCTCAAGCCTGAAGACTTGGCCAAGTTCGATTTCGACCCCTTGGACGCCACCAAAATCTGGCCAAACGTGCCAGAGCGCAAAGTCGGCCAGATGGTCCTGAACCGCAACCCGGCCAATGTCTTCCAGGAAACCGAGCAAGTGGCCATGGCCCCGGCCAACCTGGTGCCGGGCATCGAGCCGTCGGAAGACCGTCTGCTGCAAGGCCGAGTGTTCTCCTACGCCGACACGCAAATGTACCGCCTGGGGCCAAACGCCCTGCAACTGCCGATCAACGCACCGCGGGTGACCGTCAACAACGGTAACCAGGACGGCGCGATGAACTTCGGTAAAACCACCACCGGCGTGAACTACCAGCCAAGCCGCCTGCTGCCACGGGAAGAGCCGCAAACCGCGCGTTACAGCCAGTCGGCCCTGTCGGGCAGCACCCAGCAGGCGAAGATCCAGCGTGAGCAGAACTTCAAGCAAGCCGGTGACCTGTACCGCTCGTTCAACAAGAAAGAGCGTCAGGACTTGATCGACAACTTCGGCGGCTCCCTGGCCACCACCGACGACGAGAGCAAGCACATCATCCTGTCGTTCCTCTACAAGGCTGATCCGGAGTACGGCACCGGCGTGACCAAGGTCGCCAAGGGTGACCTGGCCCGCGTCAAGGCACTGGCTGAAAAGCTGACTGACTGATTGGTTGGCCCCTGTCGGCGCCCGACCGGGCGTCGACACCTGGCAGGAGAAACGCCATGCGTATCTACATCGCTCTATTCACAGCCTTGCTGGCTTTTACCGCTCATGCCGAGTCGTCCGACCCGGAAGCGGTGAAGACCCAGTTGCAGGATTATTACTTCGACGCCGCCCGTCGTGGCGACGTGGACATGCTCAACACCTTTATCGAGTCCGGCTATTCGCTGAACACCCAGGACGACAAGGGCTACACGGCCTTGATCCTCGCGGCTTATCACGGCGAGGGCGCTTTCGTGGATCGCTTGCTCGCCGCCGGCGCCGATGCCTGCGTACAGGACAAACGCGGCAACACCGCGTTGATGGGCGCCATCTTCAAGGGTGAGCTGAAAATCGCCCAGCGCCTGCTCGCCACCGACTGCAACCCCGACCAACGCAACGGCGCCGGACAAACGGCGGCCATGTATGCCGGGTTGTTCAAGCGCGTCGAATTGCTGGATGAGTTGAAAGCCAAGGGCGCCGACCTCAATGCCGAAGACCCGATCGGCAACAGCGCTTCACGTTTGGCCAGTGGTGAAATCCGTACCCCGGCGCCGCGCTGAGCTATCATCGCGGTTTTTCGGTTGGAGGTTCTCAAATGGCAAAGGCCAAGCGCATGTATGGCTGCACCGAGTGCGGCGCGACCTTTCCCAAGTGGGCCGGCCAGTGCACTGAATGCGGTGCCTGGAACACCCTGACCGAAACCATGATCGAGAGTGGCGGCGCGGTTGCTCCCAGCGGTCGCTCCGGCTGGACCGGGCAACAAACCCAGATCAAGACCCTGGCCGAAGTCAGCGTCGAAGAAATCCCGCGTTTCTCCACGGCCTCCGGTGAATTGGACCGGGTGCTCGGTGGCGGCCTGGTGGACGGCTCGGTGGTGCTGATCGGCGGTGACCCGGGCATCGGCAAATCGACGATCCTGCTGCAAACCCTGTGCAGCATCGCCAGCCGCATGCCGGCGCTGTACGTCACCGGCGAAGAATCCCAGCAACAGGTGGCCATGCGCGCCCGCCGTCTTGGCTTGCCCCAGGACCAACTGCGGGTAATGACCGAAACCTGCATTGAAAGCATCATCGCCACCGCGCGCCTGGAAAAGCCCAAGGTGATGGTGATCGACTCGATCCAGACGATTTTCACCGAACAACTGCAATCGGCACCGGGTGGCGTGTCCCAGGTGCGGGAAAGCGCGGCGCTGCTGGTGCGGTATGCAAAACAGAGCGGTACGGCGATTTTTCTGGTGGGCCACGTAACCAAGGAAGGCGCATTGGCCGGGCCACGGGTGTTGGAGCATATGGTCGACACCGTGCTGTATTTCGAAGGCGAGTCCGACGGGCGGTTGCGGTTGTTGCGCGCGGTGAAGAACCGCTTCGGCGCCGTGAATGAGTTGGGCGTGTTCGCCATGACCGACCGGGGCTTGAAAGAAGTCTCCAACCCGTCGGCGATTTTTCTTACCCGCGCCCAGGAAGAAGTCCCGGGCAGCGTGGTGATGGCAACGTGGGAAGGCACCCGGCCGATGCTGGTAGAAGTGCAGGCGCTGGTGGATGACAGCCACTTGGCCAACCCGCGGCGCGTCACCCTGGGCCTGGATCAGAACCGCCTGGCAATGTTGCTGGCGGTATTGCACCGCCACGGCGGCATTCCCACCCATGACCAGGACGTGTTCCTCAACGTGGTGGGCGGGGTCAAGGTGCTGGAGACCGCCTCCGACCTGGCCTTGATGGCGGCGGTGATGTCCAGCCTGCGTAACCGGCCGTTGCCCCACGACTTGCTGGTGTTTGGCGAAGTGGGGCTGTCGGGTGAAGTGCGACCGGTGCCCAGCGGCCAGGAACGCCTGAAAGAAGCGGCCAAGCATGGCTTCAAGCGGGCGATCGTGCCCAAGGGCAATGCCCCGAAAGAAATGCCGCCAGGCTTGCAGGTGATCGGGGTGACGCGCCTGGAGCAGGCGCTGGATGCGTTATTCGAATAATCAGCAACACCGCAAAACCAATGTGGGAGCGGGCTTGCTCGCGAAGGCGGTGTGTCAGTCGCTGGATATGTTGGCTGAACCACCGCTTTCGCGAGCAAGCCCGCTCCCACATTTTAGATCTCCAGCAAGGCGGCGAACTCCCGATCCAGCTCTTCCTGGTCGCCCAGGTTCAACTCGATTATCCGCCGCAGGTGGCTGATCGAGTCCAGGTCGATGTGTTCGCACACAAACCCCAACTGCCCATGATCGTCATGGGTCAGCCGCACCTGCATCTTCACGTCGGCCTCGGCGTCCAGGTGGATGTCCACGTCGAACGATTCGTAGCGATGGCCCGGCCAGCCTTCCGGCCGTTGCACAAGCAAGCCCTTGAGCGACAAATCCACCAGTTGCACCGGCCAAACATGGCCGTCTTGCACGAGTTCGGTCTTGGCGTCGAAGGCAATTCGTCGGAAACGGCGTCGGTCTGAAGGCTGTTCGCTCATGGTGAAACCCTCTGTGGATAAAAGAATTGTAGCCGTGCGCCATCATGGAGCGATTTTTTCTGCTTTTTTTGCCCCTGCAAGGCTCTAGACCAACGTAGGGGGGTGGCCTTTGAGGCCAGTAGCGCTAAACTCGGGATGGCTGTCTTTCTGTCCACCCTGGCTGGAATATAAAAATGAAAAATAATAATAGCCTGCTACGCCATCTACCGTGGCTGCTGCTGGCAATCGTAGGCGCGTGCGCCCTGGGCGTAGTGGCCTTGCGCCGCGGCGAGGCGATCAACGCCTTGTGGATTGTGGTCGCAGCAGTGGCCATTTATCTGGTTGCTTACCGTTACTACAGTCTGTTCATCGCTAACCATGTGATGCAGCTCGATCCGCTGCGGGCTACCCCCGCCGTGCTCAACAACGACGGTCTGGACTATGTGCCGACCAACAAACACATCCTTTTCGGTCACCACTTCGCGGCCATTGCCGGCGCAGGGCCTTTGGTCGGCCCGGTACTGGCGGCGCAAATGGGCTACCTGCCCGGCACCTTGTGGCTGATCGCCGGCGTGGTACTGGCGGGCGCGGTGCAGGACTTCATGGTC
This sequence comes from Pseudomonas sp. K2I15, assembly GCF_002204795.1. Classification (GTDB taxonomy): domain Bacteria; phylum Pseudomonadota; class Gammaproteobacteria; order Pseudomonadales; family Pseudomonadaceae; genus Aquipseudomonas. The sequence goes on along the minus strand of NZ_NIXO01000054.1, from coordinate 10,566 downwards.
CTGTTCCTATCCACCCGTCGCAACGGCCGTTCCCTGGGGGACATGGTCCGCGAAGAAATGGGCCGCGTGCCTGGGACCATCGCGCTGTTTGGCTGCTTCCTGATCATGATCATCATCCTCGCGGTGCTGGCGCTGATCGTGGTCAAGGCCCTGGCCGAAAGCCCGTGGGGCATCTTCACGGTGATGGCGACCATCCCGATTGCGATGTTCATGGGCATCTACATGCGCTACATCCGCCCAGGCCGTATCGGCGAAATCTCGGTGGTCGGCGTGCTGTTGCTGCTGGGCTCGATCTGGCTGGGCGGGCAGATTGCCGCTGACCCGGTATGGGCCAAGGCCTTCAGCTTCACCGGGATCCAGATCACCTGGATGCTGGTGGGTTATGGCTTTGTCGCCGCCGTGTTGCCGGTGTGGCTGATCCTCGCTCCACGTGACTACCTGTCTACCTTCCTGAAAATCGGCACCATCATCGCCCTGGCGATTGGCATCCTGGTGACCATGCCCGACTTGAAAATGCCGGCGCTGACCCAGTTTATCGATGGCACTGGCCCGGTGTGGAAGGGCGGCCTGTTCCCGTTCCTGTTCATCACCATCGCCTGTGGCGCGGTCTCGGGTTTCCACGCACTGATTTCCTCGGGCACCACGCCCAAGTTGCTGGCCAGTGAAGGGCACGCCCGTTACATCGGCTACGGCGGCATGTTGATGGAGTCGTTCGTGGCCATCATGGCGATGGTTGCCGCTTCGGTGATCGAGCCAGGCGTGTACTTCGCCATGAACAGCCCGGCCGCGATTGTCGGCGCTGACGTGGTGACCGTTGCGCAAACTGTCAGCAGCTGGGGTTTTGCGATTACCCCGGAAGCGTTGCAGGCGGTGGCGCATGACATCGGTGAATCGACCATCCTGGCCCGTGCCGGCGGTGCGCCGACCCTGGCGGTCGGTATCGCGCAGATCCTGCACAGCGTACTGCCGGGTGAAAACACCATGGCGTTCTGGTACCACTTTGCGATCCTGTTCGAAGCGCTGTTCATCCTGACCGCAGTCGACGCCGGTACCCGTGCCGGTCGCTTCATGCTTCAGGATTTGCTCGGCTCCTTCGTGCCGGCGCTCAAGCGTACCGAGTCCTGGACGGCCAACCTGATTGCCACCGCAGGTTGCGTGGCGATGTGGGGTTACCTGCTGTACCAAGGCGTGATCGACCCACTGGGCGGCATCAACACCTTGTGGCCGCTGTTCGGTATCTCCAACCAGATGCTGGCCGGTATCGCGCTGATGCTCGCCACGGTTGTGCTGATCAAAATGAAACGCCAGCGCTACATCTGGGTGACCATGCTGCCGGCGGTCTGGCTGCTGATCTGCACCGTGACCGCAGGCTTCATCAAGCTGTTCGACGCCAACCCGGCGATCGGCTTCCTGTCGCTGGCCAAGAAGTACAGCGATGCCCTGGCTGCCGGCCAGATCCTTGCACCGGCCAAGAGCATCGACCAGATGCAGCACGTGATCTGGAATGCCTACACCAACGCAACGCTGACGGCGCTGTTCCTGTTCGTGGTATTCAGCATCCTGTTCTACGCGCTCAAGGTCGGCATTGCCGCCTGGGGCAAAAAGGAACGTACGGATAAAGAAGCGCCATTCCAGGCCATCCCGGACGCTTGATAGAGGATTGCAATCATGTTCAATGACATCAGTCGCCTCGGTAAATACCTCGGTCAGGCCGCGCGCCTGATGGTCGGCATGCCCGACTACGACACCTACGTCGAGCATATGCAAACCAAACACCCGGACAAGCCGATGATGGACTACAAGGCGTTCTTCAGGGAACGCCAGGAAGCCCGTTACGGCGGCAAGGGTGGGCCCAAGTGCTGCTAGCCCGTTAGTTCGGGTTACGGTGATCCCTTGTGGGAGCGGGCTTGCTCGCGAAGGCGGTCTTTCAGTGATGCATGTGCTGACTGACACGCCGCCTTCGCGAGCAAGCCCGCTCCCACATTTGTTTTGTGTTTCTTTAAGGAGAATTCTTTGTCCTCTCCCATCCCCGTCACCGTCCTCAGCGGCTTTCTTGGCGCTGGCAAGACCACCTTGTTGCGCCACCTGCTCAAGGCCGAGCACGGCTTGAAAATCGCCGTGATCGAAAACGAATTCAGCGACGCCGGTATCGACACCCAACTGCTGGGCAGCGAGCCGGTGCAAGTCATGACGCTGTCCAATGGCTGCGTTTGCTGCACCATCCACACCGACCTGACCAAGGCCCTGTACCTGCTGCTCGAGCGCCTGGACAGCGGCGAGATAGCCTTCGATCGCCTGGTGATCGAGTGCACCGGCCTTGCCGACCCGGCGCCGGTGGCCCAGACCTTTTTCATCGATGAAGACCTGCGCGAGCGTTACATCCTCGACGGCATCATCACCCTGGTGGACGCGGCCCACGCCGAACACCACCTGACCCAGACCATCGCCCAGGCGCAGATCGGTTTTGCCGACCGCCTGCTGGTGAGCAAGCGCGACCTGGTGGACGATGCCACCTTCGACGCCCTCAGCGAGCGCCTGACCCGCATCAACCGCCGCGCACCGATTCGTGTGGTGGAACACGGCAAGATCGACCTTGCCGAACTGCTGGATGTGCGCGGCTTCAACCTCAACGCCGGCATGAGCCTGCGCCCGGTGAGCCAGGCGCCGTCCATCGACCGTATCTCGAGCCTGGTGCTGCGCACCGACCAGCCACTGGATATCGACAAACTCAGCGAGTTCATGAACGAGCTGCTGGAAGACCACGGCAAGCAATTGCTGCGCTACAAGGGCGTGCTGAACATTGCCGGGGAAGACCGGCGCATGGTGTTCCAGGGCGTGCTGAAGCTCTACGGGTTCGATTGGGACACCGAATGGGCCGAGGGCGAGGCGCGGGAAAGTGTGATTGTGTTTATTGCCGACGAGTTGCCGGAGGAGAAGATTCGCGAAGGGTTTGCACGGGTTTACCAACCCTGAGTTGAAACGCAGTCAAAATGTGGGAGCGAGCAAGCCCGCTCCCACATTTGATTGCATTTCAGGCTGAGAAAGCAGGGTTTCCAGGCATAAAAAAGCCCGGCTCAAGAGCCGGGCTTTTCATTCAAACCACTGCAATCAAGCGCCGTATACCGGCAGCTTCTTGCAGATGGCCTTGACCTTCTCACGAACAGAGTCAATCACTGCTTCGTTGGAAAGGTCTGCCAGGATGTCGCAGATCCAGCCAGCCAGTTCCTTGCACTCTGCTTCCTTGAAGCCACGAGTGGTCACAGCCGGGGTGCCGAAGCGCAGGCCGGAGGTGACGAACGGCGAGCGTGGGTCATTCGGTACGGAGTTCTTGTTCACGGTGATGAAAGCCTTGCCCAGAGCGGCATCAGCATCTTTACCGGAGATGTCTTGCTTGATCAGCGACAGCAGGAACAGGTGGTTCTCAGTACCGCCGGACACCACGTCAAAACCGCGCTCGATGAACACGCCGGCCATGGCCTTGGCGTTTTTCACCACTTGCTGCTGGTAGGTCTTGAACTCAGGCTGCAGGGCTTCCTTGAAGCAGATCGCTTTAGCGGCGATCACGTGCTCCAGCGGGCCGCCTTGGCCGCCTGGGAATACGGCGGAGTTCAGCTTCTTCTCGATCTCGGCGTTGGCGCGAGCCAGGATCAGGCCGCCACGTGGACCGCGCAGGGTCTTATGGGTAGTGGTGGTCACCACGTCAGCGAATGGCACCGGGTTCGGGTAGACGCCAGCGGCGACCAGACCGGCCACGTGGGCCATGTCGACGAACAGGTAGGCGCCAACCTTGTCAGCGATCGCGCGAAAGCGTGGGAAATCCAGGATCTGCGAGTAGGCAGAGAAACCGGCCACGATCATTTTTGGCTTGTGCTCAACAGCCAGGCGCTCGACTTCGTCGTAGTCGATCAGGCCGTTGCCGTCGATGCCGTACTGAACGGCGTTGTACAGCTTGCCGGAGGAGGAAACGCTGGCGCCGTGCGTCAGGTGACCGCCGTGGGCCAGGCTCATGCCCAGGATGGTGTCGCCCGCTTGCAGCAGGGCCAGGTAAACGGCGCTGTTGGCTTGGGAGCCGGCGTGTGGCTGGACGTTGGCGTAATCGGCGCCGAACAGTTCCTTGGCGCGGTCGATGGCCAGTTGCTCAACGATGTCGACGTACTCGCAACCGCCGTAGTAACGCTTGCCTGGGTAGCCTTCGGCGTACTTGTTGGTCAGAACCGAACCTTGAGCCTCCATAACCGCAGGGCTGGTGTAGTTTTCCGAAGCGATCAGCTCAATGTGCTCTTCCTGGCGCACGGCTTCTTGCTCCATGGCGGCAAAGAGATCGGCGTCGTACTTGGCAATAGTCAAATCACGGCTGAACATGGCGGTCCTCAAGGATCGGGGGCAGAAAAGAAGCGCATTCTAACCCAATGGGTTTTAGATGGCATATGAAAGGACATCATGTCGCGGACAAGCGGGGCTCATCTGGGGATAGGTGGTGTTTGTTCGGGCCCCTTCGCGAGCAAGCCCGCTCCCACATTCAATCGGGTTCCTTCAGGTGGAATACGGTCGAATGTGTGGGCTTGCTCGCGAAGGGGCCATCAGCATCACCTGATGGGTTTCAGTCAAACATGAACAGCGCGTCATTGCTGAACTGCGCCTCAAACCGGTTCGCCGGCATCGGCCGCCCGAACAGGTAGCCCTGAACCTCATCGCACCCGTGCTCCCGCAGGAAGTCCAGCTGCTCATGGGTTTCCACACCCTCGGCGATCACCGCCAGGTTCAGGCTGTGGGCCATGGCGATAATGGCGCGGGCAATCTGCGCGTCCTGCTCACCCGACGGCAGGCCGTCGACAAAGGTGCGGTCGATCTTCAGCACGTCAATTGGGAACTGCTTGAGGTAGTTCAGCGACGAATAACCGGTGCCGAAGTCGTCTACCGCAATACTCAGGCCGAGGTTTTTCAGGCTGGCGAGGATCTGCATCGCCTCGTTAACCTCGCGCATCAGGATACTTTCGGTCAGCTCCAGCTCCAGGCACGCCGGCGGCAGGCCGGTATCCTTGAGGATGGTGGCGATGCGCTCGCCCAATTGCCCGTCGGAGAACTGCCGGGCCGAGATGTTGACCGACACCTTGGGCACCCGCACCTTGTTCTGGTGCCAGGTCTTGAGTTGGCGGCAGGCTTCACTGATCACCCAGTCGCCCACGTCCACCACCAGCCCCAATTCCTCCAGCACTGGAATGAAGTCCCCCGGCGGCACCAGCCCGCGACGCGGATGGCGCCAGCGCAGCAGGGCTTCGGCGCCGGTCAGGCGTTTGCCGTCGCCGCTGAACTGCGGCTGGTAATACAGCACGAACTCGTCCTGTTCCAGGGCGTGGCGCAGGTCGCTTTCCAGCTCCAGGCGCTCCAGGGCGCTGGCGTTCATGTCGGCCTGGTAGAACTGGAAGTTGTTCTTGCCGCGCTCCTTGGCGTGGTACATCGCCGTGTCGGCGTTCTTCATCAACTGGCTCAATTCGTTGCCGTCTTGAGGGCTCAAGGCGATGCCGATACTGGCCGTAACGAAGAACTCGCGGCCTTCCAGCACGAAAGGTTTCACCAGGCTGGCGAGAATCTGCTCGGCCACGCTGATCGCCCGGTTCAGCGCCATCTCGCGGCTGACCCGCGGTTGCAGGAGCAAGGTGAACTCGTCGCCGCCCATGCGCGCCACGGTGTCGTCTTCGGCTACGCAGCCCAGCAGGCGGGTGGCCATTTCCTTGAGCATGCGGTCGCCGGCGGCGTGGCCCAGGGAGTCGTTGATCGGCTTGAAGCGGTCGAGGTCGAGGAACATCAACACCACCCACGACTTCTGCCGTTCCGCCGACTGCAACGCGGTGTGCAGGCGGTCCTGGAACAGCGTGCGGTTGGGCAGGTGGGTGAGGGCGTCGTAATAGGCCAGGCGGTGGATGCGCTGTTCGCTGGCCTTGCGCTCGCTGATGTCACTGAAGAAGCACACGTAGCTGGCCAGGTCGCCTTCGTCATCGAACACGGCGGTAATCCCGACCCAGGCCGGGTAATGTTCGCCGTTGCGGCGCTTGAGCCACACTTCGCCTTCCCAGGTGCTGTGCTGGTGCAATTGCTTGAGCACGTAGCGCAGGTGGGCTTCTTGCTGTTCGTCGACGGTGAGCATGTTCGGCAACTGGTCGAGCACGTCTGCCACTGCGTAGCCGCTGACCCGGCTGAACGCCTCGTTGGCCTGCACGATATAGCCGGCCGGGTCGGTGATCAGGATCGCCGAGGTGGAGTGTTCGAATACCGTGGCCGCCATGCGCAGGTCTTTTTCCGCACGGCGTTGCTGGCTGATATCACGACCCACGCCGAGGATGCCTTCGAACGCGCCGTGTTCGTCCCACACCAGCACCAGGCGCAGTTCGATCGGGATCTTGCGCCCGTCAGCCCGCAGGCAGTCGAACAGGAATAGCTGGGTCTGCACGTCGTTGCGCAAGGCTGCCAGGGATTCGGGTTTGTCGAGCGCGCGGCTGACTTGCTCCACCAGGGAGTAGATACCGCTCAGTTGCTGCGGGTTGGCGATGGTCGACTGCCAACCGTTTTCGAAGATCCAGTCCACGTCATAGCCCAGCACCGCGTTCACCGATGGGCTGACGTAGTTGAGGGCCAGCTTGCTGTCGGTGGAAAAGATCACGTCGCTGATGCTTTCGGCCAGCATGCGGTAGCGCTGTTCGCTGTCGCGCAGGGACTCGCTGGCCTCGATCTGGTCGGTGATGTCTTTGGCCACGCCGATGATGCGCGTCACCTGGTCGGTCTTGTCCCGGGCGAGGGCCTGTTCACGGATGTCGAAGCGCCGCCATTGGTTGTTACGGTGGCGAAAACGCAGCTGGCATTGCAGTTGGGTCAAGTAGCCGGCCTGGCGCTGTTGCAGGCGCAGGTCGTGGTAGCGCTCGGCGTCTTCGGGGTGCAGCAGGATTTCCCAGAAGTACTCGCCCATCTGCTGCAACTCGGGCTTGTTGTAGCCCAGCGTGTGGCCCAGGTGGTGGTTGCTGAAAATCATCCGCTGGCTGATGACGTCCTGCACGTACAGGTGATCGGGCACGGTGCGCACCACGTCCGACCAGAAACCCTCGCGCTCCACCAGCGACAACTCGATCAGCTTGCGGCTGGTGATGTCGCTGATGCTCAGGATCACGGCCTTGAAGTCGTCCTGCTGTTCCGGCAGGCGCATCACCAGCCACAGGTATTGGTCGTTGCCTTCGACGTCGCTGAGCTGGATTTCCAGTTCGAGCTGATTCTGCTGGGTCAGTACCGCGTCGATCACCTGGTTGCCGATGGCGGTGGGGCTCGACGGGCAGGCGTCGATCAGGCGTTCCCAGGCCTGCTCGCAGGAGGCGACATTCAGCAGGCGCACCGCCACCTGATTGACCTCGGTGATGCGCAGCTCCTTGAGCAGTTGCTGGCGTTGTTCCGGATTCTCTTGCAGCAACTGTTGCAACTGTTCGCGGGTCTGCAATTGGGCTTTATCGAAAAACACACGCAGGCCCGACAGGTCGAGCACACACAGCGCCACGCCGGTGCCTTCGAAAATATCCTGGTAGCGGCGGCGCCCCTCGTGCACCTGGCGTTGGCGGCGGCGCATGTTCAGCAGCACGATCACCGGGATCAGCGAGAAGGCCAGGCCCAGCAGGCATTTGCCGATAAAGGCCGGCAGCAGTTGCTCCAGCACAGCGGCGCGGTCGAACAGGCCGCGCAGTTGCCAGTCGCTCTTGCTCAGGGGCGTGACCAGTACACTTTTGTTCAATTCGTCCGGGGTCAACGACGAGGCCCACTGCGCCGGCATGCCGCTGTCACGGCTGACCACGCGGTGGTTGAGGCGGTTTTCGATGACCCACATTGGCCGCTGGCCCTGGCCGTCCTGGCGGGTCAGGTTGGCCAGGTAATTGGGCGCCAGGCGCAGGGCCCAGTACATCTTGGCGCCGCCGCTGGGCTGGTGCAGCAGCAGGTAGATGACGGTGCCGTCGTTGTTGTTGCTCAGGTAATAGGACTGGGCGTGGCTGCGCTTGACCAGTTCTTCGAGCCAGGCACTGTCCTGGCTGTCGTTGGCGCTGTCGCTGATCATCGAGCCGCTGGGGGCGAGCAGGGCGACGCTGCGCAGCTCCGGCAGGGAGCGTTGCAGGGTGCGCATCAGGATTTGTTGCTGTTCGGTGTCCCGCGGCGGCTCGACGATCGGTAGCAGGTTCAGCGCGATCTGCGCACTGAGGGCCATGTTCAGGCTGATCTGCTCGGCCAGGTCGGCGCTGTAGTCGATGGTGTATTGCTGCTGGTTTTTCTGGTTTTGCTGCAATTGGTCCAGCAGTTGCCAGAACAATAACGCGAGCAGCAGCAATACTAGCGTCGCCAATGCGCCCTTGAGGGTTCCGTGCAGGGGCGCTCCCGGCGCTATATGAGCGGCGCGCAGGGGAGTTGGCGGCGTGACGTTGGACAAACTGTGATCCTGCGGTTTGGCTGGACTGGCGCGCGACGTGCACTATAAGCCGGACGCCCGGAGGGCGGCTAGCATGCCTTGTGTTGTGGCAAAGTGCCAGCCCCGCCTGGCTGGACTGCCCTCCCGCATTCAGGTAGCTTTGCCGGTTACGCGAGGGCGTTCCAGCCCCAGACAATCAGGCATCTACCGTACGCAGGCATTGATAGACATCAACGGCCCGCGCGGCGCATGGCCTGGCACGGGCTTCGCCCGCTTAATTCATCAGTCACTGACGCTAGGTTCACCATGGCTCAATACGTCTTCACCATGCATCGGCTGGGAAAAGTTGTTCCGCCGAAGCGGGAAATCCTGAAAAACATTTCTCTGTCCTTCTTCCCGGGCGCCAAGATCGGCGTGCTCGGCCTCAACGGTTCGGGTAAATCCACCCTGTTGAAAATCATGGCCGGCGTCGACACCGAGTTCGACGGCGAAGCCCGCCCGATGCCCGACCTGAACATCGGCTACCTGCCGCAAGAGCCGATCCTGGACCCGACCAAGACCGTGCGTGAAGTGGTCGAGGAAGCGGTCAGCGTGATCAAGAACGCTCAGGCGCGCCTGGACGAGGTTTACGCGGCTTACGCTGACGAAGATGCCGACTTCGACAAACTGGCGGCAGAACAGGCCAAGCTCGAAGCCATCCTGCAAGCCAGCGACGGTCACAACCTGGATCGCCAGCTGGAAGTCGCCGCCGATGCGCTGCGCCTGCCGGCGTGGGACGCCAAGGTTGAACACCTGTCCGGTGGTGAAAAGCGTCGTGTGGCCCTGTGCCGCCTGCTGCTGTCGGCCCCCGACATGCTGCTGCTCGACGAACCGACCAACCACTTGGACGCCGATTCTGTCGCCTGGCTGGAACACTTCCTCCATGACTTCCCGGGCACCGTGGTTGCGATCACGCACGACCGGTACTTCCTGGACAACGTTGCCGGCTGGATTCTGGAACTCGACCGTGGCGCCGGTATCCCTTACGAGGGCAACTACTCTGGTTGGCTGGAAGCCAAGTCCGACCGTCTGGCAGCCGAATCCAAGCAGCAGTCGGCCCATGAAAAGGCCATGAAAGACGAGCTGGAATGGGTGCGTAAAGGCGCCAAGGCGCGTCAGTCGAAATCCAAGGCGCGTCTGCAACGCTTTGAGGAAATGCAGTCCCAGGAATTCCAGAAGCGTTCCGAGACCAACGAAATCTACATCCCGGCCGGTCCGCGCCTAGGTGACAAGGTCATCGAGTTCAAGAACGTCTGCAAGGGCTACGGCGATCGCGTGTTGATCGACAACCTGTCGTTCTCCATGCCTAAAGGCGCCATCGTCGGCGTGATCGGCGGTAACGGTGCTGGTAAATCCACCCTGTTCCGCATGCTGATGGGCAAGGAACAACCGGACTCGGGCACCATCGAAGTCGGCGAAACCGTGCAACTGGCTTGCGTTGATCAGAGCCGCGACGACCTCGACGGCAGCAAGACGGTGTTCCAGCAGATTTCCGACGGTTCCGACCAGATCCGTATCGGCAACTATGAAATCCCGTCGCGCACCTACGTGGGTCGCTTCAACTTCAAGGGCGGCGACCAGCAGAAGTTCGTCAAGGACCTGTCCGGTGGTGAGCGCGGTCGCTTGCACCTGGCCCTGACCCTGAAAGAAGGCGGCAACGTCTTGCTGCTCGACGAACCGTCAAACGACCTCGACGTTGAAACCCTGCGTTCCCTGGAAGAAGCCCTGCTGGACTTCCCGGGCGCCGCCATTGTGATCTCTCACGATCGGTGGTTCCTTGACCGTGTGGCCACTCACATCCTGGCGTACGAAGACGACTCCCAAGCGGTGTTCTTCGAAGGCAACTACACCGAATACGAAGCCGATCGCAAGAAACGCCTCGGCGAAGCCGCTGCCCAGCCGCATCGTGTACGGCACAAAAAACTGGCTTGATTCGGGTTGGTGGTTTGAAAAAGCGGGGCCTTCGGGCTAATGCCGATCAGTTAAGCCCTCTTGCTTGACCTTTGGCCGCAAGAAATCAAAATCCGATGCCTGTATTGGCATCGGATTTTTTTATGCGTCTCGCTCGGGCACTGGAACTGACTCACAACATCGCC
>NZ_NIXO01000053.1 GCF_002204795.1 Pseudomonas sp. K2I15 | reverse complement strand
GTCAAAGCACTAGTGACTGACACACCGCATTCGCGAGCAAGCCCGCTCCCACATGTGCTACTGACTCTTCCTCTTCTGTTTGCAACCATTGCTGTTTAGAGTGCCTTGGGCAATCCACACGAGGAGAACCATGGATGACGACTCAATTAACCACTTGTGCGGTACCTGCGCTGCGCGCCGAAGGCGTGATCGGGCTGATTGCCCCTGCCGGGCCGGCCGAGCTGGATATCGACAAGGCCACGCAATGGATGTGCGCCCGGGGCTACACACTGCGGGTTTTTCCCGGTGTAGGGCAGCGTGATGGCTACCTGGCCGGCAGTGATGACATACGCCTGAATGACCTGCACGCCGCGTTCGCCGACCCGTCCATCGACGCGATTTTTTGCCTGCGCGGCGGATACGGCACGCCGCGCCTGCTGGACCGCTTGGACTTTGACCTGTTGCGGGCCAACCCCAAGCCATTTGTGGGCTACAGCGATATCACCGCGTTGCACCTGGCGATCAACCGTTATGCCGGTTTCGTCACCTTCCACGGGCCGATGTACAACGCTGACTTATTAGGTGAAAAGCAACAGCCTACCGAGTCATCGCTGTTCAGCATGCTGCGCGGGCAAGTGAAGGCCGGTAGCCAGTTGACCCACCCGGTGGCCTACCCATTGACCACCGTCGAGCCAGGCATCGCCTGCGGGCGGCTGCTGGGCGGCAACCTATCGATGATCGCAGCGGTGATGGGCACGGCGTACGAGATTGATGCCGAGGGCATCATTCTGTTTATCGAAGACATTAACGAGCCGCTGTACCGAATCGACCGGTTGCTGACCCATCTGCGCCTGGCGGGCAAGTTGGCCCAGGTGTCGGGTGTTGTGGTGGGGGATGTGGCCGGGGTTGATAGTGCTGCGCTTGAGCGACTGCTGAAGCAGACCTTCGAGCCGTTGTGCATTCCTGTGCTATCTGGCTGGCGCAGCGGCCACTGCAACCCGAACCTCACCTTGCCGATGGGCGCGAGGGTGCGCTTGGATGCAGGGGAGAAGCGGTTGGTGTTGGAGCAGGATGTGGTGTTTAAAGCCTGAGATTTGTCGGGCTGCTGAAGGCCTCTTCGCGAGCAAGCCCGTTCCCATATTTCGACCGCGTTCCTTCAGGAAGTACACGGTTAAAATGTGGGAGCGGGCTTGCTCGCGAATACGGTAGCGGCCATACAGTGATCTAGCGGCTTTGCAGCGACTCCAGCAACTTCACCGTCGGATACCCATCTGCCGGCCAGCCCAGCGATTGCTGCGCTGCACGAATCGCCTTGCGGGTATTGGCGCCGATGATCCCGTCCGGGTTGCCGGCGTCGTAACCATGGGCGCTGAGCACCGTCTGCAGATCAATCCGCTGTGAGCGAGTCAATGGCAGCTCGTCCTTCGGCCAGCTTCCACGAATCACACCACCACCACCGAACCGCTCCGACAACAAGCCAACCGCCAATGCGTAGGACGACGAGTTGTTGTACTTGAGGATCGCGCGGAAATTATCCAGCACCAGGAACGCCGGGCCGCGATAGCCGGCAGGCAGCAGCAGGGCCGCGGAAAGCTGGTCCACATTGGCCGGGACGCTGGCGCCCGGAGGCACCTGGATCCCCAATTTCAGCCACTCGCCAACGGTCTTGCGCACGCTGCCATCGGCCAGGGCGTAGTCGAAGTTCAACGGCAGTTGCTGCACCTCGAAGCCCCAAGGCTGGCCTTTTTGCCAGCCGGAGCTTTGCAGGTAATGCGCGGTGGAGGCGAGGGCGTCGGCCGGGCTGTTCCAGATATCGCGGCGACCGTCACCGTCGAAGTCCACCGCGTGGGTGTTGTAGGTGGTCGGGATGAACTGGGTCTGGCCCATGGCCCCGGCCCAGGAACCTTTCATCTGGTCGGCGGCGATATCGCCATGCTGGATGATTTGCAGCGCCGCCAGCAGCTGCGCCTGGGCGAACGCCGGGCGTCGGCCTTCATAGGCCAAGGTCGCCAGGGAGCGGATCACCGAGTTATTGCCCTGGAACTGGCCGAAGTTACTCTCCATGCCCCACACCGAGACCAGCGCCTGGCGGTCGACGCCATAACGGTCCTCAATGCGTTGCAGAATGTCGGCGTACTTCACCAGCAGCGACTGGCCATTGCGCACGCGCAGCGGCGACAGCGCGCCATCGAGGTATTCCCACACCGGGCGCGAGAACTCCGGCTGGCTACGGTCGGCGCGAATCACCGCCATGTCGGGCACGACGTTGGCGAAGGCGTTATCAAACACAGCTGGCGTAATGCCGGCCTTCAGGGCGTCCACGCGAAAACCAGCCTGCCATTCGGCAAAGGTCTGGGTCGGCTGGATATCAAGGTTGTCTACCGCCAGTGGCGCAACGACGGCAGGCGCAGCTACCGGTGCAGTCTGGAGCGGGGGCAAGGGTTGAGCATCGGCTGCGGTGGGTTTTTCCGCGCAGGCGACTAACAGAATGAGGCTGGAGGCAGCGATCAGTTGGCGAAGGTGCCAACGACGGGAAAGACTAGAGGGCATGCACAGGTCCAGGGAATACGAATCAGGTGCAGACCTTATCATGCCAGAGGGGCGCTTGCCTTCAGGCAGCCAGAAAGTAAGAAGCCTCCCAGCTATTAGACTGGAAGGCTTCGCGGCGGTAGCTGCCTTTGCCTTTGCCGGCTCGTTCCTGGCGACTGCGGAACAACGGCTGGGCGATGATGGATTTGGCCTTGTTGGGGCCATGCTTGGATGGCTTCTTGCTCATGATGGGTACTCTCTGGCGGGTTGATGATGCGGTGCGAATCATCGGCCGAAGTTTGGATTCTGTCCAGCCCAGCGATACGTAGGACTATTCAGCAGGCAATGCCAAGCGCTGTCCTGACATCAAAAGTGACAAACGACTCAGGCTCATCCATGGCGAACCAGCCGCCTGGCCCTTGATCTGCGCATCAATGCGCTGGGCTTCCAGCAGCAATTGCGCCCAGCGTTGCGCCGTGTGCCGTTGCAGGGCTTTGCTGATCAGCGGTTTGCGCTTGTCCCATACTGGCGGTCGCGCTTGGCTAAACGCCTTGTCCAGTGGGATGCCTTGGCTGTATTGCAGGGCAATATTGGCCAGTAACCGTAATTCCCGGGCCAGGGCCCAAAGTATGACGGGCGGTTCGACGCCTTCGCCGCGCAGCCCTTCGAGCATGCGCAGGGCGTGGGCGGGTTCGCCATTAAGGATCGCGTCCACCAAGCCAAATACGTCAAAGCGCGCGCTGTCAGCCACGGCGCCTTGTACGGTTTCGACGGTGATCTGGCCACCTTCGGCCATCAGCTTGAGCTTTTCGATTTCCTGGGCGGCCGCCAGCAAATTGCCTTCCACTCGCGCTGCAATCAGTTCCACCGCGTCCTGGCTGGCAGTCAGCCCGGATTGCGACAGGCGCTGGCGAATCCACTGCGGCAGCTGGCTGCTGTCCACCGGCCAGATCTGTATGAACTGGGTCTGTGCACCCTCCACCAGCGCCTTGCCCCACTTGGTCTTCTGTGCGCTGCCATCGAGCTTGGGCAGGCTGATCAGCAGCAAGGTGTCTTCGGCAGGGCGTCCACAGTATTCCATCAGCGCCGCCGCGCCCTTGTCGCCGGGCTTGCCCGAAGGCAGGCGCAGTTCCAGCAGGCGCTTTTCGGCGAACAGCGACATGCTCGCCCCGGCTTGCAGCAGCGTTCCCCAGTCGAAACTGGCGTCGGCGCTGAATACCTGGCGTTCATCGAAGCCTTGTTGGCGGGCGGCGGTGCGAATGGCGTCCGCTGCTTCCTGACACAGCAGCGGGTCATCTCCGCTGACGATGTAGACGGGCGCAAGGCTGCCTTGCAGGTGCTTGGCGAGTTGGGCGGGGGCGAGTTTCATAGGCAGGGCGAACGGGGCGCATCAAGCGCCCCGTCTGGCTTACTCAGCAGGGACTTCAATAGGCGACTGTTTCGGCTGGCTGTTCTCGTATTCTTGCGCAGCTTTCAGTGCATCAGCATCCGCTTTGGCCTTGGCATCTGCAGTTTGCTGCAGTTGGTCCAGTTTCTCCGGTGTGATCAGTTGCAGGCGCAGAACCATGCGCTGCACCAGCTCGCGACGCATTTCCTTACGCACCTGAGTCACTTCGGAGTCCGAACCCACCAGGTTGTTGCCGTCGTGGCTCACGACTTTCTGCACCACGATTTTGTCGCCCATCAGCGGCAGGTGGTCATGGCCCTGGATCTCGAAGTAGAGCGTGGTGCTCAGCTCGTTGTCCGAAGCACGCCCGGCACTGGCATAGCTGAGGCTGCGTTGGTCTTCTTTTTCATCCAGCAGGTTCAGTTTGTAAGCCGCGCCTGAATAGACTTTTACCCCACTGCTTTCCAGGACCTGGCGCAGCTGTTGCACCGTCTCGCCGTAGGAGTTGCGGGCGGTGACGTCCAGTTCCTTGATCGCCAGGTCGGTGTGGCCGGTGCCGCGCAGCTGGAAGCCGCAAGCGCTCAATAGCACGGCAAGGCCCATAACCAGCAGATTGCGTTTGATCATTTTGATGCTCCCCTTGAAACCATGTGGGCCTTATCGAGGCCCTGGAGGTTTTGTTCGGCGCCAGGGTAATGCCCTGGCGCCCGATCCGATTAGCTAGCGACGATATTGACCAGTTTGCCGGGTACCACGATCACTTTGCGGATCGTCAGCCCTTCGGTGAAGCGCAACACGTTCTCATTGGCACGTGCGGCGGCTTCGACTTCTTCACGGCTGGCGCTGGCCGGCATGTCGATCTGGCCACGCAGCTTGCCGTTGACCTGAATCACCAGTTGCAGCGTGTCTTGTACCAGGGCGCTGTCATCCTGCACCGGCCAGCCGGCATCGATGACGGCGCCGCTGTGGCCCAACCGGCTCCACAGGTCGTGGCTGATGTGCGGCGTGATCGGAGCCAGCAGCAGGGTGACTGTTTCCAGGCCTTCCTGTACCAGCGCGCGGTCTTGTTCGGTTGCCTGCGGCGCTTTTTCCAGCACGTTCATCAGCGTCATCACCTGGGCGATGGCGGTGTTGAATTTGTGGTGCTGGCCCACGTCCTGGCTGGCGTGTTTGATGGCCAGGTGGGTGCTGCGGCGAATGGCTTTCTGCTCATCGTTCAGCGCTGCAACGTCCAGTTTGCCCGGCAGGCCCTGGCTGACATGGGCGTGCGCCAGGCGCCAGACGCGCTTGAGGAAACGGTGCGAACCCTCGACGCCGGAGTCGGACCATTCGGCGCTCATGTCAGGCGGCGAGGCGAACATCATGAACAGGCGGCAGGTGTCTGCGCCGAACTGGTCGATCATCGACTGCGGATCGACGCCATTGTTCTTCGACTTGGCCATCTTCTCGGTGCCGCCGATTTCCACCGGCAGGCCGTCGGAGATCAACTTGGCGCTGATAACCTTGGCTTTACTGTCACGCTCCAACTCGACGTCCGCCGGGTTGAACCAGGTGTAGGCGCCATTGGCTTCGCGACGGTAGTAAGTCTCGGCAATCACCATGCCTTGGGTCAGCAGGTTCTTGAACGGCTCGTCGGAGCTGACCAGGCCTTCGTCACGCATCAGCTTGTGGAAGAAGCGCGCGTACAGCAGGTGAAGGATGGCGTGTTCGATACCGCCGATGTACTGGTCCACTGGCAGCCAGTGGTCGGCCGCGGATTTTTCCACCAGGCCGCCTTCATAGTGCGGCGAGGCGTAGCGGGCGTAGTACCACGAGGACTCCACGAAGGTGTCCATGGTGTCGGTTTCACGCTTGGCCGGGGCGCCGCATTTCGGGCAGGCGCACTCGTAGAACTCGGGCATGCGTGCCAAGGGCGAGCCGGCGCCGTCGGGCACGACGTCTTCCGGCAGCACCACGGGCAGTTGGTCTTCCGGCACCGGCACGTCACCGCAGGTTTCGCAGTGGATGATCGGGATCGGGCAGCCCCAGTAGCGTTGGCGGCTGATGCCCCAGTCACGCAGGCGGAACTGGGTGCGCGAGGCACCGAGGTTTTTCTTGATCAGCGCCACTTCGATGGCGTCGAAGGCGCCTTCGAAATCCAGGCCGTCGAACTCGGCGGAGTTGATCAGTTCGCCGTGCTCGCCGTAGGCGTCTTGCCACGGAGCGGGGTTGGTGTCACCGGAACTGGTGCGCACCACGGACTTGATCGGCAAACCGTATTTGGTGGCGAATTCGAAATCGCGCTCGTCGTGAGCCGGCACAGCCATTACGGCGCCATCGCCATAGTGCATCAGCACATAGTTGGCGACCCATACCGGCAGCTTCTCGCCGGTCAGCGGGTGCTCGACGAACAACGAAGTCGGCAGGCCTTTTTTCTCTTGGGTGGCGACGTCGGCTTCGGCAACGCTGCCGCCTTTGCATTCGGCGATGAACGCCTGCAGCTCAGGGTTGTTCTGCGCGGCCTGGGTGGCCAGCGGGTGTTCGGCGGCTACGGCGACGTAGGTCGCGCCCATCAGGGTGTCCGGACGGGTGGTGAAGACTTTCAGTACGCCTTCTGCGCCGATGGAGTCGACGTTGTAGGGGAACTGCACTTCCATGCCACGGGACTTGCCGATCCAGTTGCGTTGCATGGTCTTGACCTGCTCGGGCCAGCCCGGCAAGTCGTCGAGGCTCGACAAGAGTTCATCCGCGTAAGCGGTGATTTTGAAGTAGTACATCGGGATTTCGCGCTTTTCGATCAGCGCGCCGGAGCGCCAGCCGCGGCCGTCGATCACTTGTTCGTTGGCCAGCACAGTCTGGTCCACCGGGTCCCAGTTGACGGTGCCGCTCTTTTTGTAGATCACGCCTTTTTCGAACAGGCGAGTGAACAGCCATTGTTCCCAGCGGTAGTAATCAGGCTTGCAGGTGGTCACCTCGCGGGACCAGTCCACCGCCAGGCCCAGGCTGCGCAGCTGGGTCTTCATGTAGGCGATGTTTTCGTAGGTCCACTTGGCGGGCGCTACGTTGTTCTTCATCGCGGCGTTTTCTGCCGGCATGCCGAAGGCGTCCCAACCCATGGGTTGCAGGACATTCTTGCCCAGCATGCGCTGGTAGCGGGAGATTACGTCGCCGATGGTGTAGTTGCGCACATGCCCCATGTGTAGCTTGCCGCTGGGGTAAGGGAACATCGATAGGCAATAGAAAGTCTCCTTGCCTGGCTGTTCACTGACTTCAAAGGACTTTTGCTCATCCCAGAACGACTGGGCGGCATTTTCTATTTCACGGGGCTGATATTGTTCGTGCATGGCTACTTTTGAACTGAATAGGGGTGGCCTAATCCTCTTCGGTGCAACGTTCAGGTTGATCGACACCAAAAAGCGGCGCGTCCGTGCCCAAACCCTGCGGGAAGTGGAGTTACAGGAAGCGCCGTAGCATACATGACCCCACTCTATCGAGGGAAACCCTGATTGCGCCGCCGAGGCCGTTGGTCGCGGCGTCAGGCAGGCAGGGCCAGCAGGGCTACGCTGTTGAGTGGGGAGTGATTCTTATCTTCAATGAGGTGAGGGATGGTTGATTCGCAGCGAACTTTAACGAAACCGCAGGTGTACGAAGGACTGATCGACCGTTTGGGTCGAGCACTGGATGCAGCAAAAACCGCAGGCCGATTGTGTGATGAGCGGCCTCTGGAGTTGGAACTGCGTGGCTTGAGCCAGGCAGAGCTGGACGTGATCAGGGTGTATCTGGAGTTGAATGAGCATCGCGCGTCCCATGGCATGGCCTCCCCGCCAGCCCAGGAGCTTTCGCGCTCGGCCAAGGTGGTATGGCTCAAGGATGTGTCGGCCGGTCGCAGCCCGGAAAAACTCCGGTCCGTGCGTTTCAAATGAAGTACCGCGTTATCTGTAACCTTCTCAAAGTGTGCTCTTGTAAAGATTGTCGCTAAACCCCGTTACACCTTAGGCTTCGGGCATCTTTGGAGATGCCCGATGCCTATTCGTTACTTCATTAAACAATTGCTGTTGCCGCCCGGCATTTTGTTGCTGTTGCTGGCCCTTGCCTGGTGGTTTCGTCGCAGCCGTCCGCGGCTGGCAGCGCTGTGCTTTGCCCTGGGGTTCGGCGGCATGTGGTTGATGAGCCTGCCGGTGGTGGTGGAGTGGGGGGCAAAGGCCCTGGAGACCGAGCCGCCCTTGGCCCGTGACGAATGGGCGACCCTGGCACAGCGGGCTGATGCCATCGTGATCTTAGGCTCGGGACGTGAGCGCGGGGACCCGGCCTGGGGCTCCGATCAGCCGACAGGTGTCGGCCTTGAGCGTCAGCGTTATGCGGCGAGATTGGCCAAGGCTTCGGGCTTGCCGGTGCTGACCTCTGGAGGTTTGCATTACGGCACGCCGCCCAGCGAAGCGGAGTTGATGGCGGTGTCGATGCAGGATGACTTCGGCGTGAGCGTGCGCTGGAAAGAAGAGCGCAGCCGCACCACGTGGGAAAACGCGCAGATGAGTGCCGAGATTTTGTTGCCGCAGGGGGTCAAGCGCGTGGTGGTCGTGACTCAGGCCTGGCACATGCCGCGTTCGCGCTGGAGCTTCGAAAAGGCCGGGTTCACGGTGGTTTCGGCACCGGTAGGCTTTTTGGGCGTAGACAATGCCCGGCCACTGGGTGGCTGGATGCCGGAGTTCAAGTCGGTATGGCAGAACGGGCAGTTGCTGAATGAAGCGGTGGGGCAGGTGGGTTACCGATTGTTTTACAGGTAACACCGCAGGGCAAATGTGGGAGCGGGCTTGCTCGCGAATGCAGTCTGTCAGTTAAAGCACCAGTGACTGACACACCGTATTCGCGAGCAAGCCCGCTCCCACAGGTTTTGTATTACCCCGTCAGACCGTTTTGGACATCCGCCCGGCCAACAGCGCCCAACCAAACAGGCCAAGGCACAGGATGATCAACGGCCACGACCGCCATTGCAGGTACGGCGTGAGGTTGTGCATCGGCACCACTTCACCGTAGAGAATCCCGCGTTCAAACTGCGGGATCTGCACGGTGATCTGCCCGTACGGGTTGATCAGGCCGGTGACGCCGTTGTTGGTGGCGCGAATCATCCAGCGACCGGCTTCCAGGGCGCGCATCTGGGCCATCTGCAAATGCTGCAACGGGCCGATGGAGCGGCCGAACCAGGTGTCATTACTGATGGTCAGCAACAAATCGCTACGGGCCGACAGGCTGGCGGCGAATTCCGGGTACACCACTTCATAGCAAATGAACGGCGCAATCTGATAGCCCTTGGCTTGCAGCAGTGCCTGGTCGGCTGGGCCGCGGGCGAAGTCCGACATCGGCAGGTCGAAGAAGGCAATCACGCCGCGCAACATGTCCTGCAACGGCACGTATTCGCCAAACGGCACCAGCTTCTGTTTCAGGTAAGTGCCATCGCCTTCGCCCACCACGGTGATGCCATTGAAGAAACGCTTGTGGTGGTGCACTTCCTGGCGGATCGGCACGCCGGTGATCAGCGCGGTGTGCCGGTCAGCGGCGAACTTGCCCATCATGCCCAGGTAACCCTCGACGGATTCCTTGAGTACCGGCACGGCAGTTTCCGGCCATACCAGCAGGTCGACAGGCTTGGAGCTGAAGCTCATGTCGCGGTACAGCGCGAGCTGCGCGTTGAGCTGCTCGGGGTCCCACTTCATGCTTTGTTCGACGTTGCCCTGGATTGCCGCCACGGTCAGTGGCGCGCCGGCGGGGGTGGTCCAGGCGTGATGCTTGAGTGCCAGGCCGATGGCCCACGGTGCCACCAACAGCAGCAAGCCCGCGCCGATGAACAGGTTGCGCTTGCCGGCCAGCAGGCGCGGCAGGTTGAAGATCAGTGCAGCAGTCAGCGCCAGGGCAAAGGAAATCAGCCACATGCCACCCAACGGCGCGAGGCCGGTGAGGGGGCCGTCGAGCTGACTGTAACCGGAGTAGAGCCAAGGGAATCCGGTGAGGAACCAGCCGCGAAACGCTTCCTGGCCAACCCACAAGGCCGCGAAGGCCAGTGCATCGGCCAATGGCGCCTCGTTGCGACGCAGCCAGCGTGCCCACAGCCAGGCCGGTAGTGCGAAGAACCAGGCAATCGCCGCCGTAAACGCCAGCATCAGCATGCCAGCCAGCAGCACCGAAGCGCCGCCGAAGTGGTGAATGCTGTAGTAGATCCAGCTGGTGCCGGCGCCAAACAGGCCGAAACCGAAACACCAGCCACGCCACAAGGCCTGGCGCGGTGTCAGTTCACGCAATCCCGCATAAAAGAACCCGACCGCCACCAGCGCAAACGGCCAAAGGTCGAACGGCGCCAGCGCCAGGGTAGTGATGGCGCCGGCCACCACGGCCAGCAAGTTACCGGGCCAGCCGGGTGCAATCATACGGCGCATGTCAGTCCTTAGCGGGCAATAGGTGTCAGGCGAATCAGGTGGATCCGGCGGCTGTCGGCATTCAGGATGCGGAAGCGATAGGCGCCGATTTCCGTGGTCTCGTTACGCTTGGGCAGGTGCCCGAACGCACTCATCACCAGGCCGCCGACGGTGTCGAATTCATCGTCGGAGAATTCGCTGTCGAAGAACTCGTTGAAGTTCTCGATCGGCGTCAGGGCCTTGACCAGGAAATCACCGCTGGGCAGCGGCTTGATGTAGCTGTCTTCTTCAACGTCATGTTCGTCTTCGATGTCGCCGACGATTTGTTCCAGCACGTCTTCAATGGTTACCAAGCCAGCAACACCGCCGTATTCATCAATCACGATGGCCATGTGATTGTGGTTCGCACGAAATTCGCGCAGCAGCACATTCAGGCGCTTGGATTCGGGGACGAAGGTGGCAGGACGCAGCAGGTCCTTGATGTTGAAGCTGTCGCCGTTCTCCTTGAGGATCAGCGGCAGCAGGTCCTTGGCCAGCAGGACGCCCATGACGTCGTCATGGCTTTCGCCGATCACCGGGTAGCGCGAGTGCGCCGAGTCGATGACGGCCGGGAGGAATTCCCGAGGGGTCTGGGTCGCCTTGATGCTGACCATCTGCGAGCGCGGAACCATGATGTCCCGTACTTGCAGGTCAGCCACCTGGATGGCGCCTTCGACGATGGCCAGCGCTTCGCTGTCCAGCAACTTGTTCTGATGTGCCTCGCGCAGCAGCTCCAGCAGCTCCTGGCGGTTTTTCGGCTCGTGGGCAAAGGCCTGGGTGAGTTTCCCCAGCCATGACTTTTGCCCGTTGCTCGATCGGTCTTCGCTCATAGCGATTACTCTAAATCCTTTGTTGTTTCAGTTAAGTGTCGTTCAGTTTTCGTCGTCTGCATAAGGATCACGATGACCCAATTCTGCAAGCAACGTTCGTTCCAGTGCTTCCATTTCTTCGGCTTCTTCATCGTCTATATGGTCGTAACCCAAGAGATGCAAGCAGCCGTGGATGACTAGATGGGCCCAATGGGCCTCAAGTTCCTTGCCCTGTTCCGTGGCTTCCCGCTCGACCACCTCGACGCAGATCACCAGGTCGCCCAGCAATGGGATATCCAGCAGTTCGTCGGGTACGTCAGCGGGAAACGACAGCACGTTGGTCGCGTAGTCTTTTTGTCGCCAGGTGTGATTCAGTTCACGGCCTTCGGGCTCGTCTACCAGGCGAATGGTCAGTTCCGAGTCGGCGGTGCGCTGGCGCAGGGCCAGTGTGCACCATTGGCGGAACTGTTCTTCGCTGGGGGCGGGCGCTTTGGTGGCCAGTTGCAGGTCAAGCTCAAGCATCGCGGCGAGTGTCCTTGGCCGGTTGGTCGTCGCGGTGTTCGAAGCGCTCATAGGCTTCGACAATGCGCTGCACCAACGGGTGACGTACCACGTCTTTGGGCATGAAGTGGGTGAAGCTGATCCCCGGCACATCCTTGAGCACGTCGATCACCTGGGCCAGGCCCGACTTGGTGCCTTTGGGCAGGTCGACCTGGGTGACGTCGCCGGTGATCACGGCCGTGGAGCCGAAGCCGATCCGGGTCAGGAACATTTTCATCTGCTCGACGGTGGTGTTCTGGCTTTCGTCGAGAATGATGAAGCTGTTGTTCAGCGTACGGCCGCGCATGTAGGCCAGCGGGGCGATCTCGATCACCTGGCGCTCAATCAGCTTGGCCACGTATTCGAAGCCGAGCATCTCGTAGAGGGCGTCGTAGAGCGGGCGCAGGTACGGGTCGATCTTCTGGGCCAGGTCGCCGGGCAAAAAGCCCAGTTTCTCGCCGGCTTCCACCGCCGGGCGCACCAGCAGGATGCGTCGTACCTGCTCGCGCTCCAGGGCGTCGACCGCACAGGCCACGGCCAGGTAGGTCTTGCCGGTACCGGCCGGGCCGATGCCGAAGTTGATGTCGTTGCCCAGGATCTCTTTGACGTAGCGCTGCTGATTCAAGCCGCGAGGGCGAATCATGCCTTTTTTGGTGCGCAGGGCCACGCTGGCCTCGGCCACCGGGTTGTTGGCCAGGTCTTGCACCGCAGATTCCTGCAGGTACAGGTGCACCGTTTCGGGCGACAGCTCGCTACCTTTGGTTTCCCGGTAGAGGCGGCGCAGAAGGTTTTCTGCCGAGGTGGTGTGTTCGGGCTCACCAATAAGCTCGAATTGATTGCCGCGGTTGCGGATCTCGATGCTCAGGCGTTGTTCGATCAGGCGCAGGTGCTCGTCGAACTGTCCGCACAGATTGGCGAAACGGCGAGCCTCAAAGGGCTCGAGGAGGAAACGATGTGGTTCTATGGGTGCGTTCAAGGTCGTTTTTAGCCGCCCTGGGGCAATTAAGATGAAATCAAGGATAACGCCAGCAGGCCGGGTGCGAAAGCACTTAAACGGCGCATCTTGGCTGACGGCGATTCTGTAGGAGCGAGCTTGCTTGCGAAAAACGTCAACGATACCGCGTGCAGCCTGAATATACGCGGTGCCCTCAGGTTTTTCGCGAGCAAGCTCGCTCCTACATAAAGCCGGGTTTATTGGATCAGCGAGCCGCGCAGCGAGTGCGGTTGTGCCGCGTCGATGTGCACGTCGGCGAACTGCCCGATCAGTGTCGGATTGTCGCAGCGGAAGTTGACGATCCGGTTGTTCTCGGTGCGGCCCTGCAATTCGCCAGGGTCCTTTTTCGAGTAGTCGGTCACCAGGATGCGCTGGGTCGAGCCCACCATCTGTCGGCTGATCTCGAAACCCTGCTGGTTGAGGCGATGTTGCAGGGCATTTAAACGCTCCTTCTTCAACGCTTCCGGGGTTTCGTCGAGCAGGTCTGCCGCCGGGGTGCCCGGGCGTTGGCTGTAGACGAACGAGTAGGAAAAGTCGAAACCGACGTCTTCAATCAGCTTCATGGTCTGCTGGAAATCTTTCTCGGTCTCGCCCGGGAAACCGACGATAAAGTCCGAGCTGATGCAAATCCCCGGCACTGCCGCTCGCAATTTGCGCAGTTTGGATTTGTATTCCAGGGCAGTGTGGTTGCGCTTCATCGCCGAGAGTATGCGGTCCGAGCCCGATTGCACCGGCAAGTGCAGGTGTTTGACCAACTCCGGCACGTCGGCGTGGGCCTGGATCAGGCTGTCGGAGAATTCCAGCGGGTGCGAGGTGGTGTAGCGAATCCGCTCGATCCCGTCGACGGCGGCGACCACGCGGATCAACTCCGCGAGGTCCGCCAGGCGCCCATCGTGGGTCTGGCCGCGATAGCCATTGACGTTTTGCCCCAGCAGGGTCACTTCACGCACGCCGTTCTCGGCCAGGTGAATGATCTCTGCCAGCACGTCGTCGAACGGACGGCTGACTTCTTCACCACGTGTGTACGGCACTACGCAGAAGGTGCAGTACTTGCTGCAGCCTTCCATCACCGACACATAAGCACTCGGGCCGTCGATGCGCGGCTCGGGCAGGTGGTCGAATTTTTCGATTTCCGGGAACGAGACGTCGACTTGCGGCAGCTTGGTGAGGCGTGCGGCGTCGATCATTTCGGGCAGGCGGTGCAGGGTTTGCGGGCCGAAGACCACGTCCACATAGGGTGCGCGGTCGCGAATGGCGGCGCCTTCCTGGCTGGCTACGCAACCGCCGACGGCGATCACCATGTCCGGGTTGGCCAGTTTCAGTTCGCGCCAGCGGCCCAGCTGCGAGTAGACCCGGTCCTGGGCCCGTTCGCGGATCGAGCAGGTATTGAGCAGGATCACGTCGGCATCTTCAGCGCGGGCGGTGACTTCCAGGGCCTGATGTTCACCCAGTAGATCGACCATGCGCGAGCTGTCGTACTCGTTCATCTGGCAACCGTGGGTTTCGATGTAAAGCTTCTTGGCCATGGGGATCGTCAACTGGTGGTAAAGAACCGCGCATTATAGGGGGCATGCCGATAGGTTCCTAGCACTGTGCATCGGACGCCATGCTATAGTTCGCGCCCTCTTTTATATCCCCCGATGTGTTACCCGCCCACCATGACCAAACGTGAAGCTCCAATCTACAAGGTGATTTTCCTTAACCAGGGCCAGGTGTTCGAAATGTACGCCAAGCAGATCTATCAAAGTGATCTGTGGGGCTTCCTGGAAGTGGAAGAGTTCGTCTTTGGCGAGCGCACACAGCTGGTCGTCGACCCGGGCGAGGAAAAACTCAAGGCTCAGTTCGAAGGCGTGGTGCGCAGTTTTGTGCCGATGCATTCGATTGTGCGCATCGATGAAGTCGAGCGCCTGGGCACGCCGAAAATCAGCGAGGCCCGGGGCATGAGCAATGTCATGCCGTTTCCGATGCCGATGCCTGAGAAGTAAGACTTAAGACCGCGTCGACCGCTTCGCGAGCAAGCCCGCTCCCACATTCGACCGAGTTCCACCTTTGGAATGCAGTCGAATGTGTGTGCGGGCTTGCTCGCGAAGGAGGTAATGAAGGCGCTACAGAACTCAGGGCAGTGGCGAGAATGGCGAGCTGCCATCTGCGCTCTGCAGTTCCTGCAGGTAGTTGCGGAAAATCTGCCCCAGCACCTGGGTAGCCACTTCCAGTTCGTCCCGCTGCATGTGCTCGGCCACTTCATCGGCCGTGTCCAGCGCATCTTCGGCGCCATTGACCGCCGCCATTTTCAGCACGATATACGCTTGGACGTTATTGGCCGGTACGCCTTCGCCGTGGAAAAACATCGTGCCCAGCTGGAATTGCGCCTGGGCGTGGCCCTGCAACGAGGCTTTCTCGAAGTAGCTCAAGGCCTTGTTGAGGTCGCGTGCGGGATTTTTACTGTCGTAGAAGTACTCGCCCAACTCGTATTGCGCCTGCGCATCCCCGCCGTCGGCCTGTTTCTGGCATGCGCTCAGGGCTTCGGCCTGGCTTTCTGGCTGGGTATTGAGGGTGCAACGACCCATCGCTGGGATTAACAACGAGTTGCCGCCTGCTTGGGCAAACGCCAGCAGCGGCTGAAGGAGCAACAGGCAGCCCAGAACCAGGGTGCGGCCGGTGCGTTTCATGGGAATCGACTTACCTCTGACGGGGCGCGGGACCCACGGGGGGATCCAATAAGCGCGCATTATGAAATAAGCAGGCACCTGCTTACAAAGTCTTTACTCGTTTTTCTGCTGCGTGGGCAAGTTATCTGCCGGATTGCAGGTGAATTCTCGAAAAAAGACGGAAATGTCTGTAAGCAAAGTAGCAAATCTGACGCCGCCAGGGGCGACGTCAGGTTTTTGCGCCGCTTATTTCAAGGCGGCGAAGGCGCGTTCGGCGGCATCGAGGGTCAGTTTCAGCTCGGCATCACCGTGGGCGATCGAGGTGAAGCCGGCTTCAAAGGCGCTCGGTGCCAGGTACACACCGCCTTCCAGCATCAGATGGAAGAAGCGCTTGAACAGATTGGCATCGCTGCCCATCACGTCGTCGAAGGTAACGATGTCGTCGGCGCCACTGAAGTACAGGCCGAACATGCCGCCCGCCTGAGTGGTCACGAACGGGATGCCGGCGGCATCGGCGCGCTGTTGCAGGCCGTCCAGCAGGCGGGTGGTGTAGTCGGTCAGCTCGGCGTGGAAGCCCGGGCGGCTGATCAGGCGCAAGGTGGTCAGGCCGGCGGCCATGGCCAATGGGTTACCCGACAGGGTGCCCGCCTGGTACACCGGGCCCAGCGGCGCGATGTGTTGCATGATTTCACGCTTGCCGCCGAAGCAGCCCACCGGCATGCCGCCGCCGATGATCTTACCGAAGGTGCTCAGGTCCGGCGTCACGCCGTAGTGAGCCTGGGCGCCGCCGAGGGCAACGCGGAAACCGGTCATCACTTCATCAAAAATCAGTACCACGCCGTGCTTGTCGCACTGTTCGCGCAGGCCTTCGAGAAAGCCCGGCGCAGGTGGCACGCAGTTCATGTTGCCGGCCACCGGCTCGACAATGATGCACGCCACTTCCTGGCCGACTTCGCTGAGCATCTGCTCGACCGCGGCGATGTCGTTGAACGGCAGGGTCAGGGTGTGTTTGGCAAACGCGGCCGGCACACCGGCAGAGCTCGGTACGCCCTGGGTCAGCGCGCCGGAGCCGGCCTTGACCAGCAGGCTGTCGGAGTGGCCGTGGTAGCAGCCTTCGAACTTGATGATGCTGTCGCGGCCGGTAAACCCACGGGCCAGGCGAATCGCACTCATGGTGGCTTCGGTGCCGGAGCTGACCATCCGCACCATCTCCATGGACGGCACGATGGAGCACACCAGGTCAGCCATCTCGGTTTCCATGGCGGTGGGTGCGCCATAGGACAAGCCGTGTTGCAGTTGCTGGCGTACCGCGTCCAGCACGTCCGGGTGGCTGTGGCCGAGGATCATCGGGCCCCACGAACCCACGTAGTCGACGTAGCGCTTGTCATCTTCGTCGGTGACGTAGGCGCCTTCGGCATGCTTGAAGAACAACGGGGTGCCGCCAACGCTCTTGAACGCTCGCACGGGGGAGTTCACACCGCCGGGGATGTGTTTCTGGGCATTGGCAAACAGGGTTTCGGAACGGGACATGATCGGGCTCTCTGAAATCGATTATTGAGGCTTGAGCAATTCGTTGAAGGCGCGGGCGCGGCGCGTGACTTCCTGGGTGCTGTCGGCACCAAACAGGCCGTGGACCACGGCCAGCAGGTCGGCACCGTGGGCCACCAGTGGTTCGGCGTTTTCCAGGGTGATGCCGCCGATCACGCAGATCGGCAGGTGCAACCGCGCGCGGGCCTGGGCCAGCAGCTCAACGGTGGCCGCCGGCGCGCCGGGCTTGGTGTTAGAGTTGAAGAAGCGGCCGAAGGCCACATAACTGGCACCCTCTTTGGCGGCCTGCTCGGCCAGTTCGATCTGGCTGTGGCAGGTGGAACCGATGATCGCCTTGGAGCCCAGCAGTGCGCGGGCCGGGGTCAGCGGGCCGTCGGTCTGGCCCAGGTGCACGCCGACGCCGAGGCGGGCGGCCAGTTCGGCGTCATCGTTGATGATCAGTTGCGTTTTATAGCGCGAGCACAGCTCACGCAGCTTTTCGGCTTCCCGCAGGCGGCGCGCTTCGTCGCTGCTTTTATCGCGGTATTGCAGCAGGGTCACGCCACCGTCCAACGCCGCTTCGACGTAGGCCAGGAACTTGCCGGCCAACAGTTGGCTGTCGGTAATGGCATAAAGGCCACGTAGTTTCATCGGGCAGGCCTCTTGGTGTTACGAGCAGAAATCCAACGGCAGACGACGAGGCACGAATTGCCCCTGGCCGAGTTGTTCAGCGTCACGCAGGGTGCGCCAAGTGTAGTTGAGGGCTGTTTGCACCGCGCTGACCAAACCTTCGCCTTGTGCCAGCCGCCCAGCCAGCGCGCTGGCCAGGGTGCAGCCAGAGCCGTGATAACTGCCGGGCAACCGTTGGCAGGTAAAGGTCTGATGCGTGCCGTCGCGGCTGTAGAGGCGGTTGTGCACTTCGTGCTCGTCGCCATGGCCGCCGGTGATCAGCAGGTGTTTGATGAAGGGCAGCAGTTTCGCGGCGCATTCGTCTGCCGTGCCTTGGGGCAGTTCGGCGAGGATGCGCGCTTCAGGCAGGTTGGGCGTGGCAATCAGCGACAGTGGCAATAGCCGCTCGCGCATCGCGTAGCCGACTTCATCCTTGCCCAGGCTGCCGCCGCCACCGGCGCGCAGCACCGGGTCGCAGACCACCGGCAAATGCGGGTGCGCCTTGAGCAGTTCGACCACGGTGTCGACCATTTCCAGGGAGCCGAGCATGCCCAGTTTCACCGCTGCGACTTCTGAGTCTCCGAGCACGGCGTTGGCCTGGGCCAGCACCCATTCGCGGTCCAGCACTCGGAAATCGCTGACATTGACGGTGTTCTGCACGGTCAGCGCGGTGACGGCCGGGGCCGCATGACAACCCTGGGCGAGCAGGGCTTCGATATCTGCCTGCAAGCCGGCGCCACCACTGGGATCATGGCCGGAGAGACAGAGGACAACGGGGCGAGAGCTGTAGATATTCATGGTGCGCGAGCTTACCACCAAACGCTTTTTGGGTGGCTGTCGGGCGATGGTTGAATTTTTAGCGAATGAGTAGGGGTAAATGGCTGTTTGCTATCATCGTAAAATGCAGGTCAAATGCCCTGTAATGCCCGCTCTAGAGCCTTTCAAAAAATCATTTGAATAGTGTCTTTTGGCCTTTAATGGCTATGCTAGAGTGGATTCAAACCAATAACTGTATCGCCGGTTTACGTCTGCTCAAAAGGAATGGAGGCTTTTGACATAACCGGACAGGTCACGCTGGGGCTCTATGCGCTATTTGCTGATGTTACTGTTGACCGGGCTGCCCATGCTGGCCGGCGCAGTCGAGTTCAACGAGAGCACCACCCGGTTGCCCCTGGGCCAAGTGATGCAAGTGCTTGAAGACCCAAGTGGCGCCCTGACGATTGGCGATATCAGCTCGCCAGTTCTCGCCAGTCGTTTCAAAACCCATGACAAAGCCACCCTGAATGCCGGCTATTCGCGCTCGGTGTTCTGGCTCAAGGTCGACCTGCATTACGGTGCCAAGCGCCCGGATGCCCCGCGCCGCTGGCTATTGGAACTGGCCTACCCGCCGCTGAACCAACTGGAGCTGTACCGGCCCGACAGCGTCGGTAATTATCGACTGGTCTCGCGAACCGGCAGCAGCCTGCCGTTTTCCAGCCGCGAAGTTCGCCAGAGCAACTACCTGTTCAAGCTCGACTTCGTACCTGGCCAGCAGGAAACCCTCTACCTGCGCCTGCAAAGCCAGGGCTCGATCCAGGCACCGCTGACCCTCTGGTCCACCACCGCGTACCTCGAAGAACAGCCCTTGCGCCTCTATGTGCTGGGTGTGATCTACGGCGTGTTGCTCGGCATGCTGATCTACAACCTGTTCATCTACCTGAGCGTGCGCGACACCAGCTACCTCTATTACATCCTCTATATTGCCTCGTTCGGTCTGTATCAACTGTCGGTCAACGGCGTGGCCGTGCAGTACTTCTGGCCCAATAACCCGTGGTGGGCGAATGCGGCGGTGCCGTTCCTGATCGGCTCGGCGGCGCTGTTCGGCAGCCTGTTTGCCCGCAGCTTCCTGCACACCGCGCTTTACAGCCGCTGGATCAACCGGCTGTTGCTGGCGCTGGCGTTCAGCGGCGCGGCGGTGATGGTGCTGGCGCTGTTCACCAGTTATGCACTGGCGCTGCGCCTGGCCACCGGCTTGGCGCTGGTATTCACCGTGACCATCTTCGTCGCGGCCATCAAGGCCTGGTACTGCGGCCAGCGGATGGCGCGTTACTTCATCATTGCCTGGACCGCGTTCCTGCTGGGTGGGGTGGTCAATACGATGATGGTGCTGGGCTACCTGCCCAATGTGTTCCTCACGATGTACGCCAGCCAGATCGGCTCGGCACTCGAAGTGGCGTTGCTGTCCCTGGCCCTGGCCGACCGGATCAACTCGATGCGCGAGCAACAGGCGCAAATCCTGTTCGACGCCAGCCAGAAGCTCGAAGTGCTCAACACGCAACTGGCCCACAGCAACCAGCTCAAGGATGAATTCCTTGCCACCTTGACCCACGAATTGCGCACGCCGATGAACGGTGTGATCGGCTCCCTGGAATTGATGCAGACCGAGCCGCTGCAAGGCGACCTCGCGCAGTACCACCAAACTGCCGCCGGCTCGGCCCGCGAGATGATGCGCATGGTCAACGGCATCCTCACCCTCACCGAACTGCAGGCCGGGCGCCTCAGCCCGCAACCTCAGGTGTTCAGCCTGCGTGGGTTGCTCGACACCTTGCGTCAACAGTTCGCGGCCAGCGCCCAGAGCAAGGGCCTGGAGTTTTCGATCGACCTGGCGGATGAGTTGCCGGACCGCGTCAGCGGCGATCCCGGCAAACTGGCGCAGTGTCTGGATTGCCTGTTGGACAACGCCTTCAAGTTCACCCACGAAGGTTCGGTGCGTGTGCGAGTGGTGGGCGTGCCCCAGGCGGACGGAACGCTGCGCCTGACCTTTATAGTCACTGACACCGGCATTGGTTTCGCCTACCTCGATGAGGCGACCCTGTATCAGCGTTTCTTCCAGTTGGATGGCTCGACCACGCGTCGATACGGCGGCATGGGTATCGGCCTGGCGATCTGCCGGCAATTGATCGAGCTGCTCGGTGGGCGCCTCACCCACAATTCCGAACCGCGGCGCGGCAGTCGCTTCCAGCTGGAGCTTGAAGTCAGCCCGGTTCAGCCCGAGCCGGCGCCCGTGAGGCGAGTGCCTCAGCCACAACGCACACCCCAGGAGTGCGTGGTGCTGCTGGTGGACGACAACAGCGTGGCGCAACTGGTGGTGCGGGGCATGTTGCTTAAGCTCGGTTACCGCGTGAAAACCGTCGACAACGGGCCGGCCGCCCTGGCGCTGTTGCAGGGTGAAACCTTCGATGCAGTGTTGCTGGATGTGCCGGAGGGCGGGTTCTCGCTGTGCTGCCAGATTCGCGCTTTGCCGGGCTGTGGAGAGCTGCCGGTGATTGCCCTGAACAGCTCGTTGCAAAGCCCCGAGCGAGAGCGTTGCCACGGCGTTGGTATGACTGATCGATTGGTCAAGCCAGTGCGATTTGATGCCTTGCAAGCGATGTTGCAGAGCCGGCTGCTGTCAACAGAAAAGGGCGAAAGTGCCGATATTTAGGCATTTATCCCCTTTTTCTTTCTGCTGTGGTGGTGCTTAACTCAGAAGCAGGCCTTTGAATCAGCGGGCCGACTTTTTCGAGGAGGCTGCCATGAACCTGCACCAGTTTGCCGAAACCCACGACGTCACCAACCAGCCGCCGTCCCTGGACGGTACCAACCTGTACCGTATCGATTTGCCGCTGCAAGACTGGTCCCGGCGCTTTGGCGCCGGCTGGGCCGAGCAGCGCATCGACACCTACGGCGCGCTGGCGGGTGGGCCGCTGATGGAAGCCGGGTTTTTGGCCAACCAGAACAAGCCGGTATTCAACAGCCACGACCGTTTTGGCCATCGTATCGACCTGGTGGAGTTTCATCCGGCCTACCATGAGCTGATGCGCACCGCCGTCGAACATGGCCTGCCGTCGCTGCCGTGGGCCCATCCGCAATCCGGCGCCCACGTGGCCCGCGCCGCCATGACCTACCTGCACACCCAGGCCGAAGCCGGTACCGGCTGCCCGCTGACCATGACCTTCGCCTGCGTCCCGGCCCTGCGTTTGCAGCCGGACCTGGCGCAAACCTGGCTGCCGAAAATCCTCGCCACCGAATACGACCCGCGTAACGTCAGCATCGCCCACAAGGCCGGCGCCACCATCGGCATGGCCATGACCGAGAAACAGGGTGGCACCGACGTGCGCGCCAACACCACCCGTGCTTACCCGGTGGGCGCCGGCGGCCCGGGCCAGGCGTATGAACTGGTGGGGCACAAGTGGTTCTGCTCGGCGCCGATGTGCGATGGCTTCTTGACCCTGGCCCAGACCGACAAGGGCCTGACCTGTTTCCTGCTGCCCCGGCACCGCCCGGACGACACGCGCAACGAGTTCTACATCCAGCGCCTGAAGAACAAACTCGGCAACTGCTCCAACGCTTCCAGCGAAGTGGAGTTTCGCGGTGCGCTGGCCTGGATGATCGGCGAGGAAGGGCGCGGCGTACCGACCATTATCGAGATGGTGGCCATGACCCGTTTCGACTGCATGGTCGGCTCCAGCGCCCTGATGCGCCAGGCGCTGACCCAGGCCAGCCATCATTGCGCCCATCGTCTGGTAGGCGGCCGTGTGCTCAGCGAGCAACCGCTGATGCAAAACGTATTGGCCGACCTGGCTTTGGAAAGCGAGGCGTCCCTGGCCTTGAGCATGCGCATGGGGCGCGCGCTGGACCATCTGGATAACGAACAGGAAGCCAAATTCGCCCGGCTGGTCACGGCGGTGGGCAAGTATTGGATCTGCAAACGCGCCCCGGCGATGATCAACGAAGCCGCCGAGTGCATGGGCGGCGCCGGGTATGTCGAAGACAGCATCCTGCCGCGTTTGTACCGTGAGGCACCGGTGAACTCGACGTGGGAAGGTTCCGGCAATGTGCAATGCCTGGATGTACTACGGGCGTTATCGAAAGAGCCGGGCGTGTTGGAAGCGTTGTTCGTCGAATTGGGGGATGGCCACGGTCACAAGCACCTGGCGCGGCACATCGAGCAGTTGAAGTCGGCCTTCATGGACACCCAGGACATCCAGTACCGTGCCCGGCAACTGACCGAGGACATTGCCGTGGCGTTGCAGGCCAAGCTGTTGCTGGAGGCGGGCAATGCCAGTGTCAGTGACGGCTTTATCGCCAGCCGGCTGGGTGAGTCGTCGGGCCGGGTGTATGGCACCTTGCCACGCGGTGTGGATGTGGGGGCCATCGTTGCACGCTCGACACCTCTGTTTGCCTGAATAAACGCGGTCAAAATGTGGGAGCGGGCTTGCTCGCGAAGGCGGTGGGTCAGCTAATACAGGTGCTGGCTGACCCACCGTCTTCGCGAGCAAGCCCCCCACATTGATCGCATTCCAATTCCGGTGTTCCAGTGCGCCAGCGATACAGGCAAGATGAAGGCCTGCAAGTCAGAACACAGGATGCTTACCGTGACCGAAGCTTTTGTTGTCGTTCAAACCGCCGAAGAAGCCGTGGATCGGCTGGCGGCTCTCCATGAGCGTGCTACTGGTGCGCTCAATCAGGCCCTCAAGCGCTACCTCAAAGACCGCGTCGAACCTGACGCCGAACAACGCGCGATGTTTCGCTACCCGGAACTTCGCCTGACCTACCTGGTGCAGGGCGAAGTCCCACAGACCACCCGGGCGTATGCCAAGGTCCAGTTGCCGGGGACCTACAGCGTCACCGTCACCCATCCGTCAGCCTTCCGCAAATACCTGCTGGAGCAACTGGTGCCGTTGATGCACGACTTCACCGTGACAGTGGAAGTGGGCGTCAGCCAGCAGAACATTCCTTACCCGTACGTGGTTGAGCAGGGCGACGAACTCGCCGGCTCCGGCGTGACCGCCGCCACGCTGGCGCGGGTGTTCCCGAGTACCGACCTGTCTGCCGCCACCGATGGCATCGCCGACGGTCTCTACGATTGGGAAAATACCGACCCGCTGCCGTTGGCGTTGTTCGACGCCGCCCGCGTCGACTTCTCCCTGCGCCGCCTGGTGCACTACACCGGCAGCGACTGGCGCCATGTGCAGCCGTGGATTTTGCTGACCAACTACCACCGCTACGTTGACCAGTTCATCGTGCATGGCCTGGAACAGTTGCGCAGTGACCCGCGCTTTATCCGCATGGTGCTGCCGGGCAACGTGATCATCGACAAGAGCATGGACCACGGCGAAGCGTCTGCCATTGCTGCGGGCGTGGTCTGGCACCGTTACCAGATGCCGGCCTACCATTTGCAGGCCAGCGATGGCCACGGTGTGACCCTGGTGAACATCGGCGTCGGCCCGTCCAATGCCAAGAACATCACCGACCACCTGGCCGTATTGCGCCCGCATTGCTGGCTGATGATTGGCCACTGCGGCGGCTTGCGCCAGTCCCAGACCATCGGCGACTACGTGCTGGCGCACGCCTACATGCGCCGCGACGGGATTCTCGACCGCGTGGTGCCGCCGAACATCCCGATCCCGGCCCTGGCCGAAGTGCAGATGGCCTTGCAGCAAGCGGCGGCCAACGTTACCGGCGAGAAGGGCGAAGAGCTGAAAAAACGCCTGCGCACCGGCACCTTGTTGACCTACGACGACCGCAACTGGGAACTGCGCTGGGCCCAGGAACGTCCGCTGATCAACCTGTCTCGCGCCGTGGCGGTGGACATGGAAAGCGGCACCATCGCCGCCCAGGGTTATCGTTTGCGGGTGCCGTACGGCACGTTGCTGTGTGTGTCGGACAAACCGCTGCACAGCGAGATCAAGCTGCCGGGTTCGGCCAACGCGTTCTATGAGCGTGCGGTCAGCCAGCACTTGAAGATCGGCATCGAGGCGGTGGATTTGTTGCGCACCGAACTCAACTCGCTGCACTCGCGCAAACTGCGCAGCTTCGACGAGCCGCCGTTCCGCTAAACGGTTGGGATGGTTATTTAACGGTCAGGCCACTAGCATTGTCGGTCCTGACCGTTAGATGTTCCTTTGCCATGTCCCGTCCTGCCCGTCCCGTTTCTCGCCGCCCTGGTGTGAAAAGTCCACAAACTTCGTCAGCCCCGCGTCGTGTCGCCAAGGCGCCACCGGCTGAGCCCAAGTTGATCCTGTTCAATAAACCCTTCGATGTGCTGACCCAGTTCAGCGACGAAGGCGGGCGGGCGACCCTCAAGGATTTTATCGACATCCCCGGCATCTACCCGGCCGGGCGCCTGGACCGTGACAGTGAAGGCCTGCTTTTGCTGACCAACGATGGCCAATTGCAGGCGCGCATCGCAGACCCCAAGCACAAGCTGGCGAAAACCTACTGGGTGCAGGTAGAAGGCGAGCCGACCGAGGAGCAACTGCAACGCCTGCGTGACGGGGTGGAACTCAATGACGGCATGACCCTGCCCGCCGAAGCCCGGCAACTGGACGAGCCGCAACTGTGGCCGCGCAACCCGCCGGTGCGTTTTCGCAAAAGCGTGCCGACTCATTGGCTGGAGTTGGTGATTCGTGAAGGGCGTAACCGCCAGGTGCGGCGCATGACGGCAGCCGTGGGCTTGCCGACGTTGCGTCTGGTGCGGGTGCGAATTGGTGACTGGTCGATCGACGGCCTGGACCAAGGCCAATGGAAGGAAGTGCCGGCGCGCTTATAAGGCGCCGGACTCGATCAGGCCGATCACCACGCTCTTGATGACGAATGCGGCAACGCCCAGGCCCAGCACGAAGAACAGGATCATCGAGCCAAAGCGCCCTGCCTTGGATTTCTTCGCCAGGTCCCAGACGATAAAGCCCATGAAAATGATCAGGATGCTGACCAGGCCGGTCATCATCCATTCTTCAAACACGGCGGGATCAATCGAGTTCATCGGGTCGTTTCCGGCTGGGTAGGGCCAGAAGTATACGCCAGCATCATAAGCTCATCATTGACCTGCGTCGGTCCGCCGCAGGCTTATTTCCCTGTTGAAACACAGTCAAAATGTGGGAGCGAGCAAGCCCGCTCCCACATGTGTTCCGAGGTGGCCTTAAGTGCGCAGGTGGGTCAGCGGCAATTCAGTGCTGTTGAGCACCTGGTTCAGCACAAAGCTTGAGCGCACGCTGGTGACGCCTTCGATGCGGGTCAGGTGCCCCAGCAGCAGTTTTTGATAGTGATCCATGTCTGGCACCACCACCTTCAGTTGATAGTCGGCGTCCATCCCGGTTACCAAGCTGCATTCCAGCACTTGCGGCAAGGTGCGGATGGCGGCTTCGAAGTTCTCAAAACGCTCAGGGGTGTGTCGGTCCATGCCGATCAGCACGTAGGCCGTCAGGCTCAGGCCGAGCATCTTGCGGTCCAGCAGTGCGACCTGGCGGGCGATGTAGCCGTCGTCCTCCAATTGCTTGACCCGGCGTGAGCACGGCGAAGGCGACAGGCCGATGCGTTCGGCCAACTCCTGGTTGGAGATCCTCGCGTCGCGCTGCAATTCCGCCAAAATACTCAGGTCGTATCGGTCAAGCTTGCTCATGGGGCTGGCCTTTGTCGTAACTATTGCGGTGAATTATCTATCCAGGGTTAAAAATTGCGCAAGCACTGTTTATTGAAGCAATCTTCGCAATCCTCTGTCCGGGCTTGGGGCGTAAAGTTATCAACAGAATCACCGCCCGGACATACAGTCCACTGCAGCCCGCTCATACCGCCGGCTGCGGCCGCCAACCTCACCAGGTTGCCCCGGCCCCCGGGCTGCACACTGTCCACAAGACGGCGTGAGGTGAGCCAACGTCATAAGCGTTGAGCCAGGACGAAGTTCTCAAGGGGCGACCGACGGGTCGCCCCTTTTTATTGCCTGCGAAAATAGTTCTCGTGACTGATAACCTGTCGCAGAACCGGGCCCCGGTTTTCCAGTCTTACGTGTAGGCCCTAATCCGCAGTGAGGAATAGCATGAAGCGCATCT
Source organism: Pseudomonas sp. K2I15 (assembly GCF_002204795.1). GTDB lineage: Bacteria > Pseudomonadota > Gammaproteobacteria > Pseudomonadales > Pseudomonadaceae > Aquipseudomonas. The sequence goes on along the minus strand of NZ_NIXO01000053.1, from coordinate 17,468 downwards.
GGCGTTTGGCAGGTGTTGGTTTGCTGATGATGAGCGTTGGTGCGCAAGTGATGGCCGACGACCCGCCACGCCAGGAAGGCGGTGGCCAGCGCGAGGAAGGGCACCCAGGCAATAACCAGCCTCGGCCGCAGAACAACCAACCTCGACCGCAAAATAATCAACCGCGTCCTGAAGCTCCTCGCCCGGAGAACAATCAGCCGCGTCCGCAGAATCAGCATTTCGAAAATAATCAGCCACGGCCGCAGAATCAGAATCAGAATTTTGAGCGTCCGAATGGTGGCCAGGGGCAAGGTCGCCCCCAGGGCAACCAACAGCAACAGCCACACCCGGCGCCGCAAGCGCAACCTCAGCCGGCCAATAACCTGCCGATCCAGGGGCGCCCGGATACCGTGCGCCAGACCCAGGAACCGCGTCCCGGCAACTACCAGGACATTCCGCGGCGTAACGACGGCAACCAGCATTGGCAAGCCGGTAATGGCGGCCAGGGTGGCCCAGGCCGTCCCGGCTTCAACGGTGGTAACGGCGGTGGCAACAACCATCCCAATGATCACCGCTGGCCAGGCCGCCCCGACGGGCATGGCAATGGCTGGGGCCCTGGCCCGCAATACCGCCCGGGTTACATCGTCGACCGCTTCCCTGACCGTAACTACCGTGTACCGTATCGCGGCCAGAACTACTTCTTCTCGGGTGGCTACTGGTACCGCCCACAAGGCCCGCGCTACGTCGTAGTGGCGCCGCCTTACGGGATCCGCGTGCAATACCTGCCGGACTACGCGCGGGAAGTGTGGGTGGGCAGTGCGCTGTTCTTCCTCGCGGCCGGTGCCTATTACACCTACGAAGAAAGCAGCCAGCAGTACGTGGTGGTCGAGCCTCCGCCCGCCGCGCCAGCGCCGCAGCCAGTGCCCCAGGGCAATGGTTATGACGTGGTGGCTTACCCGGCCAACGGCCAGTCACCGGCGCAAGTCCAGCAGGATGGCTACGACTGCTATCGCTGGGCCGTGCAACAAAGTGGGTTTGACCCAAGGACTGTCACCTACGCCCCAGACCCGGCCGTGGTGCAAACCTACCGCCAGGCCCAGGGCAACTGCCTGAGCAGTCGCGGGTATCAGGTGCAGTACTAGGCCTTGGCGCCATTGACCACTTCCTGCGGGTCGGCGTGCACCAGCACTTCGGCTCGCGGGTAGGCGTTGTGGATGGCGTCGGCGGCCTGATCGCTGATGCCATGGGCCACTGACAGGCTCAATTCCCCCGGCAATTCCAGGTGCAACTGCACAAACCAGTGGCTGCCGGAAATCCGTGTGCGCAAGTCATGCGCGCCCAATACGCCGGGCACACTGCACGCCAGCTCCAGCATGTGCTGGCTGACATCCGGCGGCAGCTCCTCGTCCATCAACACCGAAAAACTTTCCCGGGCGATCTGGATCGCGCTCCACAAAATGTAGGCCGCGATGCCCAGGCCGAACCAGGCGTCCACCTGATGAAAACCAAACGCCGCCAACACCAGTGCCACCAGGATGCTGCCGTTGAGCATCATGTCTGAGCGATAGTGCAGCGAATCGGCGCGGATCGCGTTCGAGCCGGTTTCGCGGATTACCCGGTATTGCAGGATCAGCAGCGCCGCCGTCAGCGCCAGCGACAGAATGATCACGCCGATGCTCAACCATGGCGCGCCCACCGGCTCCGGATGTTGCAAACGCTGGAACGCCTGGAACGCGATCAACACCGCACTGCCGGCGATAAACAGCGCCTGCGCCATGCCCGACAGGGATTCCGCCTTGCCGTGGCCATAACGGTGATCGTCATCGGCCGGGCGCAACGCGTAATGCACCGCCAGCAAATTAAGCAGCGAGGTGACGCCGTCGAGCAGCGAGTCGGTCAACCCGGCGAGCATGCTCACCGAGCCACTGAGCCACCAGGCGATGGCTTTGGTCACAATCAGCACACTGGCCACGCCGACGGAGGCGCGGGTGGCCAGGCGCAATAGCCGGGCGTGTTCGGGACTGGTGGTCATGGGGCGGGTCAGTCCTTAAGCGGCGGGTTGCAGGCCCAGGGTGGCGAGTTGTTGCACGCTGCCCTTGAACTGGATCATGCGTGGGTCGTCCAGCGGCAGGTTACGGCCGGTTTCATTCAGGATGATGGTTTGCAGCTTGGCGTTATCGACCTTGCCGTCGGCGCCGATGGCTTGTTGGAGTTTTTCCGGGGCCACTTGGGCGGTTTTGCCTGGCTCGAAGTAAATCGCGCCGGTGGCGAAGTCGACACCCAAGGCGATCAGGCCCGGGATCACGTAGAACAGCAGGCCGACCGCATCGAGCGCGGCAATCGCCGGGTCGATCTTGCCGTCGATCTGGCCACGGCGGTCGGGGTAGAAAATCGAGCCGCAAGCCGTCAACTGGCTCAGCAGGGTGACGGCCAGAACACCGCCGATGACACGGGAAGCAACACGCATGGGACTCTCCTGAACTCGTTTGATGGGTGACTATATCCTGTGCACGCCAGGTATGCCCTTGAGACCACCACCGACACCCGGCAGTTCGCCGTTATACTCGCCGCTCTGCTTTGGAGCCAGTATGAATTCGTTGCCAATCGATGATGTTTTACCCGCCTTGCGTGACGCCTTGGCGACGCGCCATGAAGCCGTGCTCGAAGCACCGCCCGGCGCCGGTAAAACCACACGGGTGCCGTTGGCGCTGTTGAATGAACCCTGGCTGGCCGGGCAAACCATCCTGATGCTTGAACCCCGCCGCCTGGCCGCCCGTGCAGCGGCAGAAAGGCTGGCCAGCGAGCTGGGTGAAAAGGTCGGCGAAACCGTCGGCTACCGCATTCGCCTCGACAGTAAAGTCGGCCCCAACACCCGCATCGAGGTTGTCACCGAAGGCATCCTCACCCGCCGCTTGCAGGATGACCCGGCGTTGGACGGCGTGGGGTTGTTGATCTTCGACGAATTCCACGAACGCAGCCTGGACGCCGACCTGGCGCTGGCCCTGAGCCTCAATGGCCGGGATCTGTTTCGCGACGAGCAGCCGCTGAAGATTCTGCTGATGTCCGCGACCCTCGAAGGCGAACGCCTGGCCGGGTTGCTGGACGATGCACCTATCCTGCGCAGCGAAGGGCGCATGTACCCGGTGCAGATGCGCTGGGGGCGGCCATTCCAGCCCGGCGAATTTATCGAGCCACGGTTAGTGCAAACCATCCTTGAAGCCCTGCACGATGAAACCGGCAGCGTGCTGGTCTTCCTGCCGGGGCAGGCCGAGATTCGCCGGGTTAACCAGCAATTGGCTGACGCACTGGGCGATAACACCAATGTGCTGCTGTGCCCGCTGCATGGCGAACTGGACCTCACGGCTCAGCGCGCCGCTATCGACCCTGCGCCCGCCGGCAAGCGCAAAGTGGTGCTGGCCACCAACATTGCCGAGACCAGCCTGACCATCAACGGCGTGCGGGTGGTGATCGACGCCGGGTTGGCGCGGGTCCCGCGTTTCGATCCGGGCAGCGGCATGACCCGTCTCGACACCCAACGCATCTCCCGCGCGAGCGCCACCCAGCGTGCTGGCCGGGCAGGGCGCCTGGAGCCGGGGGTGTGTTATCGGTTGTGGTCTGAGGATCAACATGAAGGGCTGGCGGCGTATTCCAGTGCGGAAATTCTCTCGGCAGATCTCGCAGGTATGGCCCTGCAACTGGGCCGCTGGGGCGTGGCGCCCACGCAGCTGGTGTGGCTCGACGTGCCGCCAACCGCCGCTTATGCACAGGCCCAGGATTTGCTTGAGCGATTGGGCGCGTTGAGCGACGGCAAGCTGACCGTCCACGGCCAGAAAATGGGCGGGTTACCGGCGCATCCACGCATCGCTCATCTATTGTTGCGCGGCCAGGATTTGGGCTTGGCGACCATGGCGTGTGACGTGGCGGCGCTGTTGGGTGAGCGCGATATCTTGCGCGGTGCCGGTGCGGATTTGCACAGCCGCCTGGCCTTGTTATCCGGCGAAGAAAAGGCCCGTGGCACCCAAGGTGGCGTGCAGCGTGCCCGGCAACTGGCCCGGCAATACCGTGGCTATTTAAGAGGCAAGGCCGAGCAGCCGGTCGCCGATCCGGATCACCCGCGTTGGCTGGGCGCCTTGCTGGCGCTGGCTTATCCCGACCGCGTGGCGCAGCAACGGCGGGCTGGCGGCGCCGAATACCGCCTCGCCAACGGTCGCGCCGCGCTGTTCGCCGAAGCGGACAGCCTGATGAAACAACCCTGGCTTGTGATCGCCGATTTGGGCAGCCGACAGGGCCAGCGCGAAGAACGGATTTACCTTGCGGCGGATTTTGACCCAGCGCTGTTTGATTCTGTATTGGCCGAGCAGGTGCGCAATGTCGACCAACTGGATTGGGACGAGCGCGAAGGCGTGCTGCGCGCCGAGCGCCAGCGCAAGGTCGGCGAACTGGTGCTCAGCCGCGAACCCCTGACCGGCCTCGACGAGTCCGCCCGCAGCCAGGCGCTGGTTAACCTGGTGCGGCGCAAAGGTCTTGAACTGCTGCCCTGGACCCCGGAACTGCGGCAATGGCAGGCGCGGGTGATGCTGCTGCGTCATCTGGACACCGGCAAGGCCAGTGAGTGGCCGGATGTCAGCGACAGCGCCTTGCTCGCCAGCCTCGAACACTGGCTGATGCCTTATCTGGGCAAGGTTTCGCGCCTGAGCCATTTTGCCAATCTGGATATCGCAAGCTTCCTGCATAACCTGCTGCCGTGGCCGTTGCCGCAGCGGCTGGACGAGTTGGCGCCGCACCATCTGAAGGTGCCGTCGGGCTCGTCGGTGCGTTTGGACTACAGCGAGCAGCCGCCGATTCTGGCGGTGCGCTTGCAGGAATTGTTCGGGCTGGCGGACACGCCGCGTATTGCCGGCGGGCGGCAGGTGGTCAAGCTGCACCTGTTGTCACCGGCAAGGCGCCCGGTGCAGGTGACCCAGGATCTGGCCAACTTCTGGCGCAGTACTTACGCCGAGGTGAAGAAGGATTTGAAAGGGCGGTATCCCAAGCATTACTGGCCGGATGATCCTTTGATCGCTGAACCTACTGCCCGGATCAAACCGAGAAAGTAAGAGCGCCGAAGATCAAATGTGGGAGCGGGCTTGCTCGCCAATACGGTGGATCAGTCGACATCTACAATGACTGACACTGTGCCTTCGCGAGCACGCCCGCTCCCACACAAACCGGTTTTCACAGAATATCTGCAGTGTGGGTTACTGCGCCGCTGGCAACAGGAACCGCGCAATCACCGGCAAGTGATTGGAGATGCGCTCCGTATCGCTCTGGCGCACCTTGCTCTCAACCTTTTTGATCCGCGAGCTGTAGAACAGATAGTCCAGCGTACGATCCGGCCCGTCTACGGTCGGGTCATTCGGGAAATAGGTCAGCCACTTGTCCCGGTCAATCCCGCTGGATTGGCTGTTGCTCGGGATCATCGGGTATTTTTCCCACAGCAGATGCAGCTCACTGTCCGGTGAATACTGCCCGCGCTTGTCGGCATCCAGGCGCAGGAACTGCCCCAGCGGTAACAGGTTGAAATCCCCACCCATCAGCCACGGCGTACCACGGCTCTCGAATTTATCCACCAGCTTGACGGTGGCCTGCACCTGTTCCAGCACCGCATTGTGCCCAGGGGCGGTGCCGTCCAGGCGCGTGTTGAGCACGGCCAATTGGCCGCCATCGCTCAACGGCAGGTAGGTCAGCAATAACGCCGGCTTGGTCTGGAATTGCCGGCTGATCAGGTTGGCCCCGGCCACCGGCAATTGCAGGCGCTCGGCGTGTTCGATCTGGTAGCGGCTCATGGTCACCAGCTTGCGGCCGACGCTGCCGAAGATGTGCCGGTCGGGCACGAAGTCGGCTTTCCAGTCGAACGCCTGTGCGCTGCACGGGTAGAGGTCGGCCAGGCGCTCCTGGAGCAAGGCCAGTTGGTCCTGGTAGCTGGAAGGCTTGGCGCCTTCGTCGACTTCCTGCAACAGCAGGATGTCGGGCTGCTCGTCGCGGATTACGCGCGCCACTTCGTCGAGGCTGGAGGCCATGTCTTCCACGGTGGGGCGGTCGTCCGGGCCGCTGCCATCCGGGGTGTCGTACCAGAATACGTAGTTCTTGCCCGCCAGGTACTGCACGTTCCAGGTCATGACCTTGAGGGCCTGACCCGGCAGCAGGGTCGGCGCTCGTGGCGCGACGCAGCGGATGGGCAGGGTTTCCTTGTCGGCAGGGCGCCAGGTCAGGCTGTAGATCAAGCCGGTCAGCAGGGCCGCAAGAATCAGCAGGCCCAGCAAGGTAATGCGCAGTAATCGGGTCATCGGCTCGGCTTATGGCGTTGCAGGACAAGGCCCGGAGCATATCACCGCGCGTCGGCGTCGCCACCAATCAACATGAACAGGCGGAACAACACCACGCTGGTGAACAGTTGCAGGAAGCTTTGTGCGCTGTCCATCAGCAGGCCCAGCAGCGGGTTCGGGTCCGGGTAAACCGCCACGCTGGCGCCCTTGAGCAGCCACAGCGGGGTCATCACGCACAGCAGGCACACCAGGATGCGCCAGAAATGCCCACGGGTCAGGCGCAGGCTTTCTTTCATGGCCGACAGTGCCGACATGCCTCGCAACACCAGCAAATACTCGGCGAAGGCCAGCACCACCATCAGCCACAAGCCCGGCAGGAAATACAGCGACAGGCCCAGCAGGATCAGCAGCGTGCTGACTGCCGTGAGCAAGGCAAAGCGTGGCCAAAGGCTCAAGGCCATGGCGAGCACGTCCAGGGTGCGCGGCGACTCCCCACGGGTGCGGGCATCAAGGAACAGGATCAGCGCGCCGGTGTACAGCGGATACACCAGCAGCCCGACGATCACGCTGTAGCCGGGAAACGCATCAGGGCCGAGGGTGTGGTCGAGCACCTGTTGCAGCAGCGCCTCAAGAATTACCAAGGGCAGGCACAACTGCACGATGGCGCCGAGGTTGCGCTTGAAAAAGAAGAAGGAGTCGCGCAGTACGTCTAACGGATTCATCAGGGTCTTCACAGGCCGAAAAGCAAGGGCGTTACTTTAACCGATCACGACCAGATGCAAGCAAACGTAAACCTTACGTAAAGGCTATTGAAACAATCAGTAACAGCCCCATAACTACGCTGTACCTTGCACATAGTGCGCAAGGCGAAGATTTCTACCGGCAATCTAACGAGGTCGCCATGAACAGCGAAGAGCAAACCCTGATCGATGGACTGTTTTCACGGTTGCAGCAAGCCGAAACGGACTCAGCCCCCCGCGACGCTCAGGCCGAAGCGCGGATCAAGGAACACGTCACTCGCCAACCGGCCGCTGCGTACTACATGACCCAGTCGATTCTGGTGCAAGAGCATGCGATCAAGAGCCTTGATGCGCAGAACAAGCAGCAGGCCGAGCAGATCCAACAACTGCAGGACCAATTGCAACAGGCCAAGTCCCAGGCGGCGCAGCCTGCACCGAGCAGTGGCGGTTTCCTGTCGAGCATCTTTGGTGGTGGCTCCCGCGACCCGCAGCCAGCCCAGAGCGCGCCTGCGTCTTCGGGCGGTGGCTGGCGTGAACCGGCGCGTCCGTCTTTTGGTGGGCAACCTGCACCGCAGCAGAACTACGGCGCCCCACAGCAGAATTACCAGCAGCCACAACAGGCACCCGCAGCGCCGATCGGTAGTGGCTTCCTCGGTGGCGCACTGAAAACCGCAGCCGGCGTGGCCGGTGGTGTGATGCTGGCAGAAGGCATCAGCAGCCTGTTCAGCCACAATTCGCAACAGCCGCAAGTGGTTGAAGAAATCATCCGCGAAGAGCCGGCCCCGGCCAGTGATAACAGCAACTGGGGCAACGACGACCAGAAATTCGCCGGCAATGACAGCTGGGGCAGCGACAACGCCTCCGACAGCTTCGCCGACAACGACTATTCCGACGACTCCTCCTCCTTTGGCGACGACGATTCCTTCGTCTGACCCACACTCAACCGGGGCGCTTCGTCGCCCCGGGCTGATTTTTCTCGGAAACTCCCTTGTGGCTGGCATACTGGCAACCTTTCCGGGCCTTTAAGTCCGGGGTCCATGCGCGTGTCATGAGGATTTGCGGTGAAAAAGATAGCCGTGTTCGCCGATGTACAAAACCTCTACTACACCGTGCGCCAGGCGTACGGCTGTCACTTCAACTACGCCGCCCTGTGGGCTGACATCAGCCAGCGCGGGCAGATTGTCGAGGCGTACGCCTATGCCATCGACCGTGGCGACAGCAAGCAGCAGCAGTTCCAGCAGATCCTGCGCAACCTCGGTTTTACCGTGAAGCTCAAGCCCTACATCCAGCGCAGCGACGGCTCGGCTAAGGGCGACTGGGACGTGGGCATCACCATCGACATCATGGACGCCGCCGCCCATGTGGACGAAGTGGTGCTGGCCTCCGGCGACGGTGATTTCGACATGCTGCTGGACCGCATCATCAGCAAGCATGGCGTCGAAGCCGTGGCCTACGGCGTGCCGGGGCTGACGGCCAACTCATTGATACGCGCCGCCAGCCGCTACGTGCCGATCGAAGGCGCGTTGCTGCTTAAATAGATTTTTGACGGAGTTGGAACAGGTTTGGAACGTATAGCGGTCATCGACTTTGAAACCACCGGCATCCAGCCGAGCAGCAGCTGCCGGGCCACGGAAATCGCCGTGGTCATTTTGGAGCAGGGCCAGATCGTGGACCGCTACCAGAGCCTGATGAACGCCGGCGTGCGCGTGCCTGGGTTTATCGAGCAACTGACCGGCATCAGCAACGCCATGCTGCGCACCGCGCCATCGGCGGAGCGGGTGATGAACGAGGTGAACGAGTTTGTCGGCACCACGCCGCTGCTGGCGCACAACGCCGCGTTTGACCAGAAGTTCTGGGATTTCGAGTTGGGGTTGATCCGGCGTACCCGTTTGCAGAAGTTTGCCTGTTCGTTGTTGCTGGCGCGGCGCTTGATGCCGGCGGCGCCGAATCACAAGCTGGGCACGCTGACCTCATTTGCCCAACTGCCCCACACCGGCAAGGCTCACCGGGCGATGGCGGATGCGGAGATGGCGGCGAACCTCACCGCGCATTTGGCCCAGGAACTGCGCCGCACTCACGGGTTGCGGGAGTTGTCACATGAACTGCTGTGCAGCTTGCAGAAGGTTCCGGCGGCGAAGATCAATGATCATTTGAAGAAGCATCGCGGGTTCTGATTCCGGTACTGCTCCCAAGTGATGACGCGCTTCTGTGGCGAGGGAGCTTGCTCCCGTTGGGCTGCGCAGCAGCCCCAAAACCTGCAGTCGGCGTTACGTCAGATACACTGCTGTGCATGCTTTGGGAGCGCTTCGCACTCCAGCGGGAGCAAGCTCCCTCGCCACAGAAATCGCAATTTATCGAGGCTGCAGACAGTCCAGCGACCGATCCACCACCACCTTCGCCATCTCCACCAAATGCATCACCGCCCGCTGCTGCCCGTTCATGGGCTCGCCGGGTATCTGTGCGGTTGCCACTGCGCAATGCAGCAAGTCGGCCGCCCGTGCCAGGGCATCTTCGAAGCTCATGTTGTCGTTCAGCACGAAGGGTGCGCCGTCCGGGGCGGAGGCTTTGAGGTAGTAATCGATGGCGCGGCGGGTGAGGGTGTTGTCGCTGAGGATTTCTTCGTGGGAATTGGTTGTTTTGATCATGGGGGAACTCCTGAAATGGAAGCTGTCACCCCTTGCAATCGGACTTGCACATCCGGTCACCGAATGGTCGATGACCGGGCGAGACTAGCGATGTTATCCGAGGGAAACAAGGCCATAGAGTTCTCTCGGAAGCGTCCGGCAAATGAAAGGGATCAGTCTTGCTGGCCAGGTGATCTATATCACCCGCCATTCTTCCCAACCCCCTCCAACTGCCCCAACGGCACCCGACGCTCTATCGCACTCGACAAGATGATCGAGGTCTTGCTGAACCCGAACTTCGCCACCCGGTTAATCAGGTTCTCCAACTCCGGCATCGACCCCACCGCCGCCTGCATGATCACGCACGGATCCCCCGTCACCCGATGGCATTCAGTCAACTCCGGGATTTGCGCCAACGCGTCGTAAACCTTCTGGCTCCCATGGTTGGTCAACCGCAGCTCAATCACGCACTGGATCGGCAACCCCACCTTGGCCAGGTCGACCTTGGCCTGATAACCGGTAATCACACCACTGGCTTCCAGCTTCGCCACCCGCTCTGCCACGGCGGGCGCCGACAGGTTCACCGTGCGCGCCAATTGCGCGTAGGACGCGCGGCCGTCTTCCAGCAGGGCGCTGAGAAGCATGCGGTCGTATTTGTCCATGATAAGGCTCCAGGAACGCATGGCTTTCGAATACACGGTTTATAGCCTTGATAACCATGCTTTGAAAAGTGTACTGGCGCTTTAAACAGGTTTTGTAACTTATGTTTACGGCAGCAGATTTCTAAAATAACGCTTCTTGTCCTGCCGCAGAGCTGCCCAATGCCTGGCCCACGTCGCTTTCCCTTACCGCTGATCGCCGCCTTTTTTGCGTTGTACGTGATCTGGGGGTCTACCTACCTGGTGATTCGTATTGGCGTGGAATACTGGCCGCCGCTGTTGCTGGGCGGGATTCGCTTCATCACGGCTGGCGCGCTGATGTATGGCTTCCTGCGCTGGCGCGGGGCGCCGGCGCCGACCTGGGTGCAGTGGAAGGCCGCTGCCAAGATCGGCATTCTGCTGCTGACCTTCGGCAACGGCGCGGTCAGTGTGGCCGAGCATACGGGCGTGGCGTCCGGCGTTGCCGCGTTGGCCGTGGCGACCGTGCCGTTGTTCACCTTGCTGTGCGGTTATTTCTGGGGCGCGCGTAATACCCGTCTGGAATGGGCCGGGGTGGTGTTGGGGATTATCGGCATTGCCATGCTCAATATGGGTTCCAACCTGCAATCGAGCCCCACCGGGGCGGCCTTGCTGATTTTTGCGGCGGCGGCCTGGGCCTTCGGTTCGGTGTGGAGTAAGCACTTGCCGCTGCCTCAGGGCGCCATGGCCAGTGCGGCGGAGATGCTGATTGCAGGTTTCGTGCTGCTGGTGCTCAGTGCCGTCAGCGGCGAACACCTGCAAGCCATGCCGCCGCTGGAAGGTTGGTTGGCCCTGGCTTACTTGACCGTGTTCGGCTCGATCATCGCCTTCAATGCCTATATGTACCTGCTCAAGCATGTGCGCCCGGCGGCGGCCACCAGCTATGCCTACGTCAACCCGGCGGTGGCGGTGTTGCTCGGGATTGTATTTGTCGGTGAGACCATCGGCACAGAAGAAGCCCTGGCGATGCTGGTGATTATCAGCGCGGTGCTGTTGATCAGCCTGCCACAGTGGCGAAAGCCGAAACCGGAAATAAGGTAAACTGCGGCGCATTGCGACCTTGCGCTGACTTTTTCCTACGGTATTTCCATGACTTTCGCCACACTTGGCCTGATCGAACCCTTGCTGCGCGCCCTTGAGACGCTTGGCTACCAGACCCCGACGCCGGTGCAGGCGCAAGCCATTCCGGCGGTGCTGGCCGGTCGCGACCTGATGGCCGCGGCCCAGACCGGCACCGGCAAGACCGCCGGTTTCGCCGTGCCGCTGCTGCAGCTGCTGACGATGGAAGGGCCGAAAGTCACCGCCAACTCGGTGCGCGCGCTGATCCTATGCCCCACCCGCGAACTGGCCGAGCAGGTTCACGCCAGCGTCGCCGAGTACGCCCAGCACCTGCCGCTGACCACTTACGCGGTGTACGGCGGCGTGAGCATCAACCCGCAGATGATGAAGCTGCGCAAGGGCGTCGATGTGCTGGTGGCCACGCCTGGCCGCCTGATCGACCTGTTCCGCCAGAACGCGCTGAAACTCAATCAGCTGCAGACCCTGGTGCTGGACGAAGCCGACCGCATGCTCGACCTGGGCTTCTCCGAAGAACTGGCGAACATCTACCGCATGCTGCCGAAAAAGCGCCAGACCCTGCTGTTCTCCGCGACCTTCTCCGATGAAATCCGCCAACTGGCCGGGCAGATGCTCATTGACCCGCTGACCGTCGAAGTCAGCCCGCGCAACGTCGCCGCCAACACCGTCAAGCAATGGGTGGTGCCGGTGGACAAAAAGCGCAAGGCGGAGCTGTTTGTGCACTTGATGCGCAAAGGCCGCTGGAAGCAGGTGCTGGTGTTCGCCAAGACCCGTAACGGTGTGGATGCGCTGGTGGAAAAACTCCAGGGCCTGGGCATCAATGCTGACGGGATTCACGGCGACAAGCCACAAGCGACGCGCCAGCGGGCGCTGGATCGCTTCAAGAGCAGCGACGTGCAGATCCTGGTGGCTACCGACGTGGCGGCCCGTGGCCTGGATATCGAAGACTTGCCGCTGGTGGTCAACTTTGACCTGCCGATCGTGGCCGAGGATTACATTCACCGCATCGGGCGTACCGGTCGCGCGGGCAACACCGGCGAGGCGATTTCGTTGGTGTGTGCCGATGAGGTGAACATGCTGTCGGCCATCGAGATGCTGACCCGTCAGACGTTGACGCGGAAGATGGAGCAGGACTTCGAACCGGAACATCGCGTGCCGGATACTGACGCTACTGGTCAGGTGGTGAAGAAGCCGAAAAAGCCGAAGAAACCCAAGGCGTCCGGTGGCGGCAAGCGCAACCTGGGCAAGTGGGTGGAGAGTGGTGAAGTGTCGGTGGCTGAGCCTTCGATCAAGCCGGTGCGCAAGGTGCCTGCGTTCAATACCGGGCCGCGTAAGAAGAAGTAAGGTCACTGTGGTGAGGGAGCTTGCTCCCGCTGGAGTGCGCAGCGCTCCCGCTTTTTTTGGGGCCGCTACGCAGCCCAGCGGGAGCAAGCTCCCTCGCCACAGGTAATCAGCTAGCGTTCAACCATTCCAGTACGCCACGCCCGGCAACCTGCCCGCTGGCAAAACACCCCGTCAGCAAATACCCGCCCGTCGGTGCTTCCCAATCCAGCATCTCGCCTGCGCAGAACACGCCCGGCAATTGCTTTATCATCAAGCGTTCATCCAGCGCCTCAAACGGCACACCACCCGCGGTACTGATGGCCTCATCCATCGGCCGGGTTTTCACCAGCGTCAGCGGCAGCGCCTTGATATCCACCGCCAACTGCGCCGGATCGTTGAAATGCTCAGCCGGCGTCAATTCCCGCAGCAGCGCCGACTTCACCCCATCCAGCCCCAGCTGACTGTGCAAATGCTTGCTCATCGAGCGTGACCCGCGTGGCTTGCTCAGCGCCGCAATCACCTTGTCCAGCGGCTTGCTTGGCAGCAGGTCGATATGCACCGTGGCCGAACCATCCCGGTTGATTGCCTCACGAATCGGCGCCGACAACGCATAGATCAGGCTGCCCTCGATACCGGTAGCGGTGACCACACATTCACCCAGACGAGGTTTATCGTCCGCCAACCCGATGGCGACGTTTTTCAACGGCGCTCCAGCGAATTTGCTGACCATCAACTCGCTCCAGGCCGACACCTCGAAGCCACAATTGCTCGGTTGCAGCGCGGCGTAAGGCACGCCTTTGTCTTCCAGCAACTTCAGCCACGCCCCGTCCGAGCCCAACCGCGACCAACTGCCGCCACCCAACGCCAGCAGCACCGCATCACCGCGCACGCTTTTATCGCCCTCGGGGCTGTGGATAAACAGGCTGCCGTCGACATTCCAGCCCAGCCAGCGATGGCGGGTGTGGATAACTACGCCCTGGTCCCGCAGGCGCTTAAGCCAGGCACGCAGTAGCGGGGCGGCTTTCATGTCGGTAGGAAACACCCGGCCGGAGCTGCCGACAAACGTTTCTATCCCCAGGCCGTGTATCCATTCACACAACGCCTCGGCACCGAACTGACGCAGCAACGGCGCCATAAACGGTGCCCGCTCGGCGTAGCGCGACAGAAACGCCGGATAGGCTTCGGAATGGGTGATGTTCATGCCGCCCACGCCGGCCAGCAGGAACTTGCGGCCCACCGACGGCATGCCGTCGTACAGGTCGACCCGCACCCCGGCCTGGCTCAACACTTCGGCGGCCATCAGCCCGGCCGGGCCGCCGCCGATGATGATGACGTGTCGAGGTGAGGTTTGGGTCTGGGCCATGGGGATAACTACGGTTCGGCAAAGTAGGCCGAGCATTCTACCCGAGGACGGCGAGACTGCCTGATCAAAAAACGTACAGCTTGCTGCAGGCCTCGCGGCTTAAGGCGTGCAGGGGCTTTCACTCAGGTTATCCACAGGCAGTTCCACAGCGATTGTGGGTAACGTGCATAACTCAGTGACAACCTGATGACGTCCAGACGCGCTGCGCACTGTGGTGCAAAATCCCGTGGCGGCGGGCCAGGGCAGGGCGGTCCTTGCTGTAGCCACCGCCGATCACCCCAACCACCGGAATATCGCGGCCCAGGCAGTGGCGCATCACGCTTTCGTCGCGGGCGGCGACGCCTTGGTCTGTCAGCTTGAGGTAGCCGAGGGCGTCGTCCTTGTGCACATCCACGCCGGCGTCGTACAGCACCAGGTCGGGCTGATACAGCGGCAGCAGGTAGTTGAGGGCGTCGTCGACGACCTTGAGGTAATCCGCGTCGCCCATGCCCATGGGCAGCGGGATGTCCCAGTCGCTTTCGGCCTTACGGGCGGGGAAGTTCTTTTCGCAGTGCAGGGACACGGTGATCGCATCGGGAGTGTCGTGCAGGATGCGCGCGGTGCCGTCGCCCTGGTGCACGTCACAGTCGAAGATCAGTACCCGATTGACCCGCCCGCTGGCCAGCAGGTAATGGCTGATCACCGCTAGGTCATTGAAGATGCAGAACCCGGCCGGGTAGTCGTAGTGGGCGTGATGGGTGCCGCCGGCCAGGTGGCAGGCCAGGCCATGTTCCAGCGCCTGCTCGGCGGCCAGCAACGAGCCGCCCACTGCGCGCACGGTGCGCCGGGCCAGGGCTTCGCTCCACGGTAGGCCGAGGCGCCGTTGGTCTTCACGGGACAACTCGCCGCTCATGTAGCGTTCGATATACCCAGGTTCATGGGCCAGGGCCAGAATCTCTGCGGGGCACAGTTCCGGGCGCAGTAACTGGCTGTCCCGGGTCAGGCCGCTCTCCACCAGGTGGTCACGCAGCAGGCGGAATTTGTCCATGGGGAAGCGGTGGTCCGCCGGGAACTCGGGGCTGTAGTCGTCGTGGTAGATCAGTGGCAAAGGCATGGCGATTTCTGACGGGAACCAGCGACGGATCTTAACAGCGCGTTACACTCACGCACATGGCAAGGGAGGGGGACCCATGGAGCCGATACTGGAATTGGAAAGCGCACGCCTGGTGCTGCGCCAATGGAGCGATGCCGACTTGCCGGAGTTTGCGCGCATGTGCGCCGACCCGCAGGTGATGCGTTACTTTCCGGCCACCTTGAGTCGGCTGGAAAGCGCCGCGCTGATCGGGCGTATTCGCGGCCATTTTGCCGAGTACGGTTTTGGCCTGTGGGCCTTGCAGCGCAAAGACAATGGCGAATTCATCGGCCTCACCGGGTTGCTGAATGTGAGCTTCGACGCCCCGTTCACCCCGGCGGTGGAAATTGGCTGGCGCCTGGCCAAGGAACATTGGGGCTTGGGTTATGCGAGCGAAGCCGCCTGGACCGCTTTGCGCTGTGGTTTCGACCGACTGAAACTGGACGAGATCGTTGCGTTTACCGCTGAAGCTAATCTGCCATCACAAAAAGTCATGCAGGCCATCGGTATGCATTACGATCCCCTGGCAGATTTTGAACACCCCAAGGTCGCCGCCGATGACCCGGTGCGGCATCATGTGTTGTATCGCATCACCCGCGCCCAATGGTTGGACACGCTGCACGGATAAGCAGCCCGGAATGCCCAATAGATTGTTGTAGGAGATGCTCTATGAGCCAAGTGTTGGAAGATCTGGTGGACCTGCTGACCCTGGAGCCGATCGAAGAAAACCTGTTTCGCGGCCGCAGCCAGGACCTGGGCTTTCGCCAGCTGTTCGGCGGCCAGGTACTCGGCCAGTCGCTGTCGGCGGCCAGCCAAACCGTTGAAGAAACCCGGCATGTGCATTCGCTGCACGGTTACTTCCTGCGCCCGGGCGATGCGGCGTTACCGGTGGTTTATTCGGTGGACCGGGTGCGCGATGGCGGCAGCTTCAGCACGCGCCGGGTGACGGCGATCCAGAAGGGCAACCCGATTTTCACTTGCAGCGCTTCGTTCCAGTACGACGAAGAAGGCTTTGAGCACCAGACCACCATGCCCGTGGTCGTCGGCCCGGAAAACCTGCCGTCGGAGTTGGAGCTGACCCAACAGCGCGCGCACCTGATTCCTGAGCACATGCGCGAAAAGCTGCTGTGCCCCAAGCCGATTGAAGTGCGGCCTGTAACCGAGAAAGACCCGTACAACCCGCAGCCGTCCGACCCGGTCAAATACGTGTGGTTTCGCGCGGATGGCGCCTTGGCCGACTCGCCGGCGCTGCACAAATACCTGCTGGCCTACGCCTCGGATTTCGGCCTGTTGACCACCTCGCTGCTGCCCCATGGCAAGACGGTTTGGCAGAAAGACATGCAAGTCGCCAGCCTCGACCACGCGCTGTGGTTCCACGCCGACCTGCGCGCCGATGACTGGCTGCTCTACGCCATGGACAGCCCGTGGGCCGGCAATTCCCGTGGGTTCTCCCGGGGCAGCGTGTACAACCGCGCCGGGCAACTGGTGGCGTCGGTCACGCAGGAAGGCTTGATTCGTCATCGCAAGGACTGGGCGTGAGCCTGGGAGAGGTGAAGCACTGGGTGTTCGACATGGACGGCACCTTGACGGTTGCCGTGCATGACTTTGCGGCGATTCGTGTGGCGCTGGATATTCCGGCAACTGACGACATTCTTACCCACCTGGCGGCATTGCCCTGCGATGAAGCCGCTGCCAAGCATGCGTGGTTGCTTGCGCATGAGCGTGAGTTGGCGCTGGGTTCGGTGGCGGCTATTGGTGCGGTGGAGTTGGTGCGGGAATTGGCCGGGCGTGGTTATCGCCTGGGGATTTTGACGCGTAATGCGCGGGAGTTGGCCCATGTGACGTTGCAGGCGATCGGCCTGGCGGACTGCTTTGCGGTTGAGGATGTGTTGGGGCGTGATGATGCGCCGCCCAAGCCGGATCCGGGTGGTTTGTTGAAGCTGGCGCACGCGTGGGACGTGGCGCCGCAAGAGATGGTGATGGTCGGCGATTACCGGTTTGATCTGGATTGTGGGCGTGCGGCGGGGACCAAGACGGTGTTGGTTAACCTTCCAGACAATCCATGGCCGGAGCTGACGGATTGGCATGCTGAAGATTGCGCGGTATTGCGCCGGATGATTTAAACCGGTTGATGAAGATCCAATGTGGGAGCAACTGTCTTGATGGCCATAACCTAGGCATCGTTCTCAAAGACAGCCAAGCTCCCACAGCTCTGCGCCGTGTGACCTTTACGACATACCGCTGCCGAATCAGGCAGCGTGCGCTTTCC
>NZ_NIXO01000052.1 GCF_002204795.1 Pseudomonas sp. K2I15 | reverse complement strand
GCTGGGGTGCGAAGCGCCCCCTGAAGCCCGCCAACCCCCACCCCCCAAAAACACAAACCCCGCTCATAAAGGCGGGGTTTGTGTTTATAAACACTCCAGCTGCGTGGGGCCGGGTGTCTACAGGATTTCAGAGTTTCAGGAGCTTTGCGCCTGGCGTTTCATCTCGAGGGTCTCGAGCTCGTTTTTATAATTATGAGCTTCGGTCTCGTCGTGAAACATGCCGACCAGCAGGTCTTGCTGGTGTACATCCCAGATGTGAATCCCGTGGGCTAATGCTTCGTGGGACATATGCTCATCGTCGCGTTCAGTTACTTTTACAGTCATCTGCTTGCTCCAATCTCTGGTTGACCTGCGGCAAGGCGTCGCAGGCCTTTGTTATATGATTTGTTAGCTTGCTAAGTAAATAACCAGGATTTGCAACACACCTTTACAAAAAGTGGCGTAATCGCGCGAGCCCGCGTAAATAGCGACATTGCGTCGCAGGGCGCTGAGTTTTATGACAAAAGTTTCATGTTGGCGTCAGGTGACAGGCGAAAAAAAGCCCCGCATCAGCGAGGCTCTTTTATTGCGCAGAGGATCAGCTGCCTTTGACAGCCTTGCCGTCAACGGTGCCGTCTTGCAGCATGATGTTGTATTCCTTGCCGTCGGTCTCGACTTGGCGCAGGGCAACCAGGATGCCGCCCCAGTCCTTGGCAAACCACATTTGGGTAATGCGCTTGCTTTGAGTCGGGTCACGTACGCGCTCGACCTTGATCGCATCGATCGAGCCGGCTTTGGTCTGGACCTTTTCCGGGCCGATCACGCGGAAGTCGTAGGTGTCGGTGTCTGTCCCTTCAACCACGCGGTAGCTCATGCTTTTCTTGCCAGCGGCCACGTCGCGCTGCAGGGCAAGCTGGTAGGTCGACTTGTCCATCATGCCGCTTTCAAGGGCGACATTGACCGGGTCCTTGTTTTCGAAGCCGGTGACCTTGTTGGCCGTACGGTCGAAGTCCAGGTTGATCTTCTTCGCCTTGCCCAGGCCACCGCGTTCGAAGGTGTAGCTCTGCGGCTGCAAGGCGTCCTTGTCGAAGCGGATCACGCTGGTTTCAGTCAGGCTGGCGATCATCATGGAGGCCTTGAAATTCAAGGTCCAGGTGCCGTTGTCATTCTTGGTCAGGCTGCGTTCTGCCGAACCACTCATGGGCAACTGTTTCCAGTCGGCGGTGTAGCTGGCGGAGAAAGGGTGAAGGTCTGCCGCTTGCACGGCAGGCAAGGCGAACAGCGCAAAAGCGAAGAGCAGGGCGCGACGCATAAAGTCTCCTAGGTTCGAATCAAGTGGCCGCTGGCCGCCAGTAACTGACCGTCCAATAATGCACCGTGGTCGCCAAGAATCAACCGCCCCTCAGCGAACCAGCGAACAGCCAGCGGGTAAATCCTGTGTTCCTGGGTGTGAACCCGTTGCGCAAGCGTCTGCGCCGAGTCCGCAGACTCTACCGGAACTACTGCCTGTACGACCAGAGGCCCGCCATCGAGTTCCTCGGTGACAAAGTGCACGCTGCAGCCATGCTCGGTGTCGCCGGCCTCCAGGGCACGCTGGTGGGTGTGTAACCCTTTGTATTTGGGCAGCAGGGACGGGTGGATATTCAGCAGGCGCCCATTGTAGTGGCGCACGAAGTCAGCGCTGAGAATGCGCATGAAGCCGGCCAGTACCACGAGCTTGGGATTGAAGGTGTCGATCAGGTCGATCAAGGCACTGTCGAAGGCCTCGCGGCCTTCGAAAGCCTTGTGATCCAGGGAGCGGGTGTCGATACCCGCGTCCCTGGCGCGTTGCAGGCCGTAGGCGTCGCTGCGGTTGGAGATCACCGCAGCGATGCGCACCGGGCTGTCGCCGGTACGCGTGCTGTCGATCAGGGCCTGCAAATTACTGCCGGTGCCGGAAAGCAGCACCACGACATCACAGGTTGCGGACATTAGTGAGCCTTGAGGTTCTTCAGCTCAACTTGGGCCGCGCCTTCGGCAGCGGTAGCGATCTGGCCGATGACCCAAGGCTGCTCGCCGGCTTCACGCAGTACGTTCAACGCGGTTTCAACGTGCTCTTGAGCCACGCAGATCACCATGCCCACGCCGCAGTTCAGTACGCGGTGCATTTCGGTTTCGTTGACGTTGCCTTTCTCTTGCAGCCAGTCGAAGACTGCCGGGCGCTGCCAGCTGGCCACGTCGACAATCGCCTGGGCACCTTTAGGCAGTACACGCGGGATGTTGTCCAGCAGGCCGCCACCGGTGATGTGGGCCATGGCCTTGACTGCGCCGGTGTCCTTGATCAGCTTGAGCAACGGCTTCACGTAGATGCGGGTCGGAGCCATCAGCAGGTCGGTCAGAGGCTTGCCGTCGAGCTGGATGGTTTCGATGTCGGCGCCGGACACTTCGATGATCTTGCGGATCAGCGAGTAGCCGTTGGAGTGCGGGCCGGACGATGGCAGGGCCAGCAGGGCGTCACCGGCAGCGACTTTGGAGCCGTCGATGATTTCGGATTTTTCTACAACGCCGACGCAGAAACCGGCCAGGTCGTAGTCTTCGCCTTCGTACATGCCTGGCATTTCAGCGGTTTCACCACCGACCAGGGAGCAGCCGGACAGTTCGCAGCCAGCGCCGATGCCGGTGACCACTTGGGTAGCGGTCTCGACGTTGAGCTTGCCGGTGGCGTAGTAGTCAAGGAAGAACAGCGGCTCGGCGCCGCACACCACCAGGTCGTTCACGCACATGGCAACCAGGTCGATGCCGATGCTGTCGTGCTTGTTCAGGTTCAATGCCAGGCGCAGCTTGGTGCCCACACCGTCGGTGCCGGAGACCAATACAGGCTGCTTGTAGCCGGCCGGGATCTCGCAGAGGGCGCCAAAACCGCCCAGGCCGCCCATGACTTCGGGGCGCGCAGTACGCTTGGCGACGCTCTTGATGCGTTCGACCAATGCTTCACCGGCGTCGATGTCTACACCGGCGTCCTTGTAGCTCAGGGAGGGTTGCTTGCTCATGATCCAGGCCTTTAGGGGGGATTTCTGGGTAACGACCGAATGCGGCGGGTGTACTGAAACCTGAAGTTTCAGCATGGCCTGCCATTGACGGTCTGCGAAGGCGCGCGATTTTATCAGGCTTGAGGGGCAGCGGCCATCCTCGGGCCGACGGGCAGGGGCAATAGCTGTTAAAAAAATCGCTAATCGAGTCGGTCACGGGCCGTATTAAGGTATAGCCTTTAACTCGCTATCGTTATGACAGTACAAAAACTTACCGAGACCCTGTGAATGTTTTGCCGGTCGCTGTGGTCACAGCCTTGCTCAATAGTGTTCACGCGGTCTGTTCCAACCGCTTATTTGCCGTTCGGGAATCTTTTTTCATGGGTCTGAGTAAATATTTTTTTGTGGGCTGTTTGTCATTGGTCAGCCTGGCGAGTCATGCCGAAACCCTCAATGGCCTCTATCAAGTGCTGGAACCGGTCAGCAGTCAGTCTCCCCAGGAGCGTGACCAGGCTACCCAGCGCGCCCTGCAAACCCTGGTGATCCGCCTGACCGGCGACGCCAAGGCCGCCGATGGCCCGGGCCTGGCGGCGATCCGCAAGGACCCGCAACAGATCATCAGCCAATACGGCTACGACGCCGGCCCTCCGGAAAGCCTGCAAGTGGATTTCGACCCGGTCAGCACCGACCGCGCCTTGCGTGGCGCAGGGTTGGCGCTGTGGGGCAGCAACCGGCCTTCGATCCTTGGTTGGTGGTTGAACGATTCCGTCGAAGGCAGCAGCCTGGTCGGCGACGGCCAGGCTGTCGCCCAACCATTGCGCCGCGCAGCCCAGCACCGTGGTTTGCCGTTGCGCCTGCCGCTGGGTGACCTGAACGAACAAATCGTCGCCACCGCCCCGAATCTTGAAAGCCCCGACGCCACACCGCTGCGCGCTGCATCCGAACGTTACGGCGCGGATGCCTTGCTGGCGGTGCATGCCCGTGAAGACGGCGGCCAATGGTCGGCCAAATGGCGCCTGTGGCTGGGTGATAAAAGCGAGCAGGGCACCGCCACTGGCACAGACACTGCGGCGTTGGCCGACGCCGTGCTGCTGGCCGTCAGCGAACGCCTGGCGCCACGCTTTGCGGTCAAGGCTGGCGCTGCCACCAGCGATCAATTGCTGGAAGTGCAGGGCATGAACCTGGAGCATTACGCCGCCCTGGGCCATCTGCTGGAGCCGTTTGGTGCCCAGCCGGTACGCGTGGACGGCACTCGCATCGTTTATCGGGTGAATGGCAGCGCTGAGCAGTTGCGCACCCAGTTAAGCCTGGCCAAGTTGCAGGAAGTCCCGGCAGGTGAGGCTCCGGCCCCGCAGCCGGTGGTGGAAGGTGCACAACCGGCGCCGGTCGAGCCGACCCCGCAACTACGTTTTCATTGGTAAGCACTCTTCCTCCTTATATAGAAGCAGGAAGCAAATAACAGATGGAGTGGTTTATGGCGGATACGCGTCGTTGGGTGTGGATTGGCGGGATTGTCCTGCTGTGCGTTTTTGTGTTCCTGCTGCATTCGATCCTGACGCCGTTCCTGGTCGCATTGCTGTTGGCCTATCTGTTCGATCCCGTGGTGGATCGCCTGGAAAAGGTCGGCCTGTCACGTACCTGGGGCGTGGTGGCGGTGTTTGCGTTGTTCACGTTGATCATCACCGCGTTGGTGCTGGTGCTGGTGCCGATGCTGGCCAAGCAATTGTTCAAGCTCTATGAGCTGGCGCCGCAAATGCTCGACTGGCTGCAACACACGGCCATGCCGTGGGCGCAGGCCAAGTTGGGGCTGGCAGACGGTTTCTGGAAGTTCGACAAGGTCAAGGCCGCCATCAGCGAGCACATGGGCCAGACCACCGACATCGTCGGCGTGGTGCTCAGCCAGGCAACCGCTTCGAGCCTTGCGCTGATCGGCTGGCTGACCAACCTGGTGCTGATCCCGGTGGTAGCGTTCTACCTGCTGCGGGACTGGGACATCATGATGGCCAAGATCCGCAGCCTGCTGCCGCGCGACCGTGAGGAGCGCATCGTCTCCCTGGCCGGGGAATGCCATGAGGTGCTTGGCGCCTTCGTCCGTGGCCAATTGCTGGTGATGCTGGCGCTGGGGATTATTTACGCGGCGGGGCTAATGGCAATCGGCCTGGAGCTGGGTCTGTTGATCGGCCTGATCGCCGGCCTGGCGGCCATCGTGCCGTATATGGGCTTTGTGATTGGTATCGGTGCGGCGCTGGTGGCCGGGCTGTTCCAGTTCCACGGCGACCTGTACCCGATGCTCGGGATTGTTGCGGTGTTCATGGTCGGCCAGGCCCTGGAAGGCATGGTGCTGACGCCGTTGCTGGTGGGCGACCGGATCGGCCTGCACCCGGTAGCAGTGATCTTCGCGATCCTGGCAGGCGGCGAGCTGTTCGGTTTTACCGGCATCCTGCTGGCGCTGCCGGTGGCGGCGGTGATCATGGTGCTGGTGCGCCATGTGCACGACTTGTATAAAGACTCGGACATGTACGCCGGCGTCGACGAACCGGAGTTATAACCGCAGCATCACAAACCCGGCTTAAGGCCGGGTTTGTCGTTTATCGGCTCTGGCGTTTCGCCATTGCGTCAAACAATCCTCACCAAATCCAACAAGTTAACGCAAACCTTTGATTTTGCTTGTGGTCTGCTGCATTGTGCGCCCGGCGTCACGGGTATAAACTTTGCAAACTTTACACAGAGGTCACTAACGGTTCGATTGGAACCGTTCAGTCAGCATGAAACCGATTCAGCTGCCCCTAGGTGTGCGTCTGCGTGACGACGCAACCTTTATCAATTACTACCCAGGCGCCAATGCCGCTGCACTCGGCTATGTCGAGCGGCTCTGCGAAGCCGACGCCGGGTGGACCGAAAGCCTGATCTACCTCTGGGGCAAGGACGGCGTGGGGCGTACCCACTTGTTGCAGGCCGCTTGCCTGCGCTTTGAGCAGATGGGTGAACCGGCGGTTTACCTGCCGCTGGCGGAGCTGCTGGACCGCGGTATCGAGATCCTCGACAACCTTGAGCAATACGAGTTGGTCTGCCTCGACGATTTGCAGGCGGTAGCGGGGCGGGCGGATTGGGAAGAGGCGCTGTTCCATCTGTTCAACCGCTTGCGTGACAGCGGCCGGCGTTTGTTGATTGCTGCATCCACCTCGCCCCGTGAGTTGCCGGTGAAGCTGGCCGACCTCAAGTCGCGGCTGACCTTGGCGCTGATCTTCCAGATGCGCCCGTTGTCCGACGAAGACAAATTGCGTGCCCTGCAACTGCGTGCTTCCCGTCGCGGGTTGCACCTGACTGACGAAGTTGGGCATTTTATCCTCACCCGTGGCACCCGCAGCATGAGCGCATTGTTCGACTTGCTCGAACAGCTCGATCAGGCCTCCTTGCAGGCCCAGCGCAAGCTCACCATTCCCTTCCTTAAAGAAACCCTGGGCTGGTAGGTGGCCCTTTAAAACCGGGGCTCTCGGCAAATTCCAGGCGCCAGAAAACTCGCGTTTTGGCCGGATTGGCCACGCAAATGGGTTGCATAGGGTGTTAAGGGCTTAGATGTCATAGTCCAAACAAGAAGTCACATAGATCACGATTGAATTTGCAAATCGATGTGATAGAGGGCATAGTCTCGGCTTCTTTACACATCAGCCACGGTCGTGCCCATGCTAAATCGCTTCGCACCCCTCGTGCCTCTCGCACTCGTTACCCTGTTGTTTGGTTGCGCCACCCACACTCAAAACGTGGCTGAGCAGCAAAAACCAGCACAACAGTCCCAGGCAAAATTCGTAGCATCTCAGTCTTCCACTGTTTATCAGGAAGCTTTCTATAAAGAAGAGCAGGCTACCGAAAAAGAACTCGCCGACTTCTCCGGCGCCAAGCCTTACCAGCTTCCAGTTCTGGCCGACAGCATTCTCGAACGCGGCATGTCCCTGATCGGTACCCGTTACCGTTTCGGCGGTACCTCTGAAGCCGGTTTCGACTGCAGCGGTTTCATCGGCTACCTGTTCCGTGAGGAAGCCGGCATGAATCTGCCGCGCTCCACCCGCGAAATGATCAACGTAAATGCACCGTTGGTCGCACGAAACAACCTCAAGCCAGGTGATCTGCTTTTCTTTAGCACTGCGGGCCGTGGTCGTGTCAGCCACGCCGGTATCTACCTGGGCGACAACCAGTTTATCCACTCCAGCAGCCGCCGCAGCGGTGGTGTGCGAGTCGATAACCTGGGTGACAGCTACTGGAGCAAAACCTTCATCGAAGCCAAGCGCGCCCTCGCGATGGCCCCGACTACCGTTACTGCTAGCAAGTAAAGTTAAAGTGATACTTGAAGTTTGACGTGTAAGCGCTAGAATCCCTGGACATTGTTGTAAATCGATCGCGCGAGCTTTGCTTGCGCGTTCTGGTTTTCAGCGTTCGGCAGCGAAAGCCGCATCCAGATCAGGATTGTTCTGCCCATGTCGACCTCGGCCCGCCTAATTCTTCTCGTTTGCGCCGCGCTGCTCAGCGCCTGCGCAAGTCGTCCTCCGCCTGCTCCCGTGGCCGTCAAGCCCAAGCCGGTGTTCAACACTTATGCCTCCCAAAGTTTCTCGCCTGCTGCCGAAGACGTGCTCTTCCGTGCGCTTGGCCTGGTCGGCACGCCTTATCGCTGGGGCGGCAATACGCCGGACTCGGGGTTTGATTGCAGTGGCTTGATCGGTTTTGTATACCGTGATGCCGCCGGCATCTCCCTGCCGCGTACTACTCGCGAGTTGATCGTGATGCGCGCCCAGGACGTGAGTGAAAACAACCTGCAAACCGGCGACCTGATCTTCTTCGCCACCGGCGGCGGCTCGCAGGTCAGTCACGCCGGGATCTATGTAGGCGAAGGGCGCTTTGTGCATGCGCCGCAAACCGGCGGTACGGTGAAGTTGGACACGCTGTCCAAGGCCTATTGGCAGAACGCCTACCTGAGCGCCAAGCGCGTATTGCCGGCGGAACACCTGGCCCGCAATCCGTAGGAAAATACTAAGCCAGATGTGGGGGGGCGGGCTTGCTCGCGAATGCAGTCTTTCAGTTGATGCATTCGGTGACTGACACACCGCATTCGCGAGCAAGCCCGCTCCCACACAAGCCCGCTCCCACCTTTATGTTGTGGTGTTTACGAAGTCGGCTACTTCGCCGCCGACACCCGCCACACCGTGTTCCCCACATCATCTGCCACCAACAAATCCCCCTGCTTGTCGATCACCACGCCTACCGGGCGGCCCATGGCTTTCTCATCGCTGTTGAGGAACCCAGTCAGCACATCCACCGGCTGGCCTTTGGGCTTGCCTGCCTCAAACGGCACAAAGATCACCTTGTAGCCACTGTGGGGCTTGCGGTTCCACGAGCCATGCTGGCCGATAAACGCGCCGTTACTGAACTGTGCCGGTAACTTGCTGCCGTCGGCAAAGGTCAGCCCCAGGGACGCCGTGTGCGGGCCCACTGCATAGTCCGGTGCAATCGCCTTGGCCACCAGGTCCGGGTTCTGTGGATTAACCCGCACATCGATGTGCTGCCCGTAGTAACTGAACGGCCAGCCGTAAAAGGCGCCATCCTTGACCGAGGTGATGTAGTCCGGCACCAGGTCGCTGCCGATTTCATCGCGCTCGTTGACTGCCGTCCACAGCTTGCCGCTTTGCGGTTCCCACGCCATGCCGTTGGGGTTGCGCAGGCCGGAGGCGAAGATGCGATGCTGGCCGGTGGCGCGGTCCACTTCCCAGATCGCGGCCCGGCCTTGCTCCGCTTCCAGGCCGTTTTCCCCAACGTTGCTGTTGGAGCCCACGCTGACGTACAGCTTGCTGCCGTCTTTGCTGGCGACCACGTTCTTGGTCCAGTGATGGTTGATGCTGCCGCCCGGCAGGTCGACCACTGTGGTGCCGGCTTCCTTGATCGAGGTTTCGCCTGGCTGATAAGGGAAGCGCAGCAACTTATCCGAATCGGCGACATACAGGTCGTTGCCCACCAGCGTCATGCCGAACGGCGAGTTCAGGTTCTCCAGGAACACCGTGCGGGTTTCCGCCACGCCATCGTGGTCGGCATCCCGCAGCAGGGTGATGCGATTCGGGCTCGGCACGGCAGCCCCTGCGCGCCCCATGACTTTCTCCATCACCCAGCCGCGAATGCCCTTGGAGTCGTCCGGTTTGGGCGGCGCATTGGTTTCCGCCACCAGCACATCGCCATTGGGCAGCACATACAGCCAGCGCGGGTGGTCCAGGCCTTCGGCAAACGCCGCCACTTGGGTGCCCGCCGCCGGGGTCGGCTTGGCGCCTTCGGGCCAGCCAATGGCCGGCGCGATATTCACCGTGGGGATCAGGGTTTTGTTCGGTTCCGGCAGTTTGGGCGAGGGCCCGGTGCCTTCGGACACTTGCAGGGTAGAGCTTTCACCGCAGGCGGCGAGGGTGCCGGCGACCATAATCAGTAGGGCGAGTCGGGTCTTGTGCATGGTTTTCTCCTTAATACCTGTAGGGGTAGAGGCGTGTAGCGACCCGATGGTTCACGCGCGTGTCCGGCTTTAATTGACGCTCCACCCCCAACCCACTAACCTTCGCGGCTTGTTTCAGGTGCTCTGTGGCGTACGCGCCGACTGAGTGAAACAGGGAAGCCGGTGAGTGAGCGCACTTTTCTACAGTGCAGCCACGATTCCGGCGCTGCCCCCGCAACGGTAAATGAGTCAAGACGGTGCCTTAAGCCACTGTATCGCTCGCGATATGGGAAGGCGCACCCTCGGCATTGCATGTCACTCATGAGCCCGGAGACCGGCCTGATCCATCCAACAGCATCACGGTGGGCGATGCTTGGCTGTCTGTATGTGTCTTTTTCCTGCCCGCCGTTTTTGTCCAGCCCCAACGGAGAGCTGCCATGACTGAATCCCCCGATCGTGACGAACGCCACCTGGCGCGCATGCTGCGCAAAAAAGCCGTGATTGATGAGCGCATTGCCAACTCACCCAACGAGTGCGGATTGCTGCTGGTGCTCACCGGCAACGGCAAGGGCAAGAGCAGCTCCGCGTTCGGCATGCTGGCACGGGCCATGGGCCACGGCATGCAGTGTGGCGTGGTGCAGTTCATCAAGGGCCGCAACAGCACCGGCGAAGAGCTGTTCTTCCGCCGTTTCCCCGAGCAGGTGCGCTTCCACGTGATGGGCGAAGGCTTTACCTGGGAAACCCAGGACCGCGCGCGTGACATCGTTGCCGCCGAAGCCGCCTGGGCGGTATCGCGGGAAATGCTGCAGAACCCAGACATCGGCCTGGTGGTGCTGGATGAGCTGAACATCGCCCTCAAGCATGGCTACCTCGATCTGGACCAGGTGCTCAGCGACCTGCAAGCCCGCCCGCCAATGCAGCACGTGCTGGTGACCGGCCGTGGCGCCAAACCCGAATTGATCGAAATGGCCGACACTGTGACGGAAATGGGTATGCTCAAGCACGCCTTCCAGGCCGGTATCAAGGCACAGAAAGGCATCGAACTTTGAATCAGCCCCGTCATTGCCCTGCTGTCCTGATCGCCGCACCGGCATCCGGCCAGGGCAAAACCACCGTCACCGCCGCGCTCGCCCGCTTGCACCGCAACCTGGGGCGCAAGGTGCGAGTGTTCAAATGCGGCCCGGACTTTCTCGACCCGATGATCCACGAGCGCGCCAGTGGTGCGCCTGTGTATCAATTGGACATGTGGATGGTGGGCGAGCAGGAAAGTCGCCGGTTGCTGTGGGAAGCGGCGGGGGAAGCCGACCTGATCCTGATCGAAGGCGTGATGGGCCTGTTCGATGGCACACCGTCCAGCGCCGACCTGGCGCGGCACTTTGGCGTGCCGGTACTGGCGGTGATCGACGGTACGGCCATGGCCCAGACCTTTGGCGCCCTGGCGTTGGGCTTGGCGCGCTACCAGCCGGACCTGCCGTTTGCCGGCGTACTGGCCAACCGCGTCGGCACGCTGCGCCATGCGCAATTGCTCGAAGGCAGCCTTACCGAAGGCCTGCGCTGGTACGGCGCACTGTCCCGGGAGACCGGCATTGAATTGCCCAGCCGCCACCTTGGCCTGGTGCAAGCCAGTGAACTGAACGACCTCGACTTACGCCTCGATGCTGCCGCCCAAGCCCTGGGCAGCAGCTGCGAGGTAGCGCTGCCACCGCCGGTGGAATTCGCCGCGCCTGAAGTGATCGAGGCCCAACCGTTGCTGGCCGGCGTACGCATTGCGGTGGCTCGCGACGAAGCCTTCGCCTTTACCTATGGCGCCAGCCTTGACCTGCTGAGGGCGATGGGCGCCGAACTGCGCTTCTTCTCGCCGATTCGTGACAGCGCGTTGCCCGAAGCTGACAGCCTGTACCTGCCCGGCGGTTACCCGGAATTGCATCACCAGGCGCTGTCGGAAAATACCCCGATGCTCGACGCCATCCGCGCTCATCACGCCGCCGGCAAACCGCTGCTGGCTGAATGCGGCGGCATGCTCTATCTGCTGGACTCGCTCACCGATGTCGACGGCACCCGTGCTGAACTGGTCGGCTTGCTCCAGGGCGATGCCGTAATGCAGAAACGTCTGGCGGCGTTGGCCCTGCAAAATGTCGAACTGCCCGAAGGCCTGTTGCGCGGCCACACCTACCATCATTCGCTGACCAGCACCGAATGGCAGCCGATTGCCCGGGGCCTGAGCCCGAATGGCGGGCGCGGCGCCGAGGCGGTTTACCGTCAGGGCCGGATGACGGCGTCCTACGTGCACTTTTATTTCCCGTCCAACCCGACAGCGGTGGCTGCACTGTTTGCGCCGGACCAGGAAACCGCTTTCGCGAGCAAACCCGTTCCCACATTGAACCGAGTCGACTCCCAGTCTGCTGCACACCAAAACTCTAATGTGGGAGCGGGCTTGCTCGCGAAGAGGCCATGACTGACAACGCCTTTCCCGAAGCCGACCGCGCCGCCGTCTACCGCGCCATCGCCGAACGCCGTGACATGCGCCACTTCAGTGGCGGCAGCGTCGCGCCGCAATTGCTCCAGCGCCTTCTGCAAGCTGCGCACCAGGCGCCGAGTGTCGGGCTGATGCAGCCGTGGCGGTTTATCCGCATCAGCGACCGCAACCTGCGCGGCCAAATCCAGCAACTGGTGGAAGAAGAACGCGTGCGCACCGCCGAGGCGCTCGGCGAGCGCTCCGACCAGTTCATGAAGCTCAAGGTCGAAGGCATCAACGACTGCGCCGAAGTGCTGGTGGCTGCGCTGATGGACGACCGCGAGCGGCATATCTTCGGTCGCCGCACCTTGCCGGAAATGGACATGGCGTCGTTGTCCTGTGCGATCCAGAATCTATGGCTGGCGGCCCGCGTCGAAGGGCTGGGCATGGGCTGGGTCTCGCTGTTTGAACCCCAGGCCCTGGCCGACCTGCTCGGCCTGCCGCCCGGTGCCAAGCCACTGGCTGTGTTGTGCCTGGGCCCGGTGACCGAGTTCTACCCGGCACCGATGTTGCAGCTCGAAGGCTGGACCGAACCACGTCCGCTAAGTGACATGTTGTATGAGAATTTTTGGGGAGTGAGTCAATGAGTGTGGCCTTGCTGAGTGTCGCTGCCGTAGCGCTGGATGCGCTGCTGGGCGAGCCCAGGCGCTGGCATCCGCTGGTGGCGTTCGGCAATTTTGCCGGGCGCATCGAGCAGCGTTTCAACTCCGGCGGCCGTGGCTGGCGCAGTCATGGCGTCACCGCGTGGGTGATCGCGGTGGTGCCGTTGACCCTGCTGGCCACGGCCCTGTCGTGGGCGCCCTACATCGGTTGGGTAGTGGAAATCCTCGCGCTGTATTGCGCCGTTGGCATGCGCAGCCTGGGCGAACACGTGCTGCCGGTAGCACAAGCGCTGCGCAGCGATGACCTGGACGAGGCGCGCAAACGCGTCAGCTACTTGGTGAGCCGTCAGACCAGTGAACTGGACCAAACAGAAGTCGCCCGCGCGGCCACCGAGTCGGTGCTGGAAAACGGCAGCGATGCGGTATTCGCCGCACTGTTCTGGTTTGTGGTCGCCGGCGTGCCCGGCGTGGTGCTCTATCGTCTGAGCAACACCCTGGATGCCATGTGGGGCTACCGCAATGAACGCTTTGAGCGTTTCGGCTGGGCGGCGGCAAAGATCGACGACGTGCTCAACTACATTCCGGCACGCCTGGTGGCAATGACCTACGCGCTGCTGGGAAAAACCCGCCTGGCGCTCAAATGCTGGCGCACCCAGGGCCCGACCTGGGACAGCCCCAACGCCGGCCCGGTGATGGCGGCAGGTGCGGGCGCCCTTGGCGTGGAGTTGGGCGGCGCGGCGATTTATCACGGCGAACTGCACCAGCGCCCGCAACTGGGCGAAGGCCCACCCGCGGATGCCGATTCCATCGAGCGTGGCTGGCAACTGGTGCAACGCGGCGTGTGGCTGTGGTTGCTGATCCTGTGTGTGGGGGCTGAATTTTATGCTTGAGCACGGTGGCCGCTTGCGCAAGGCGGCAATGCAGTACGGCATTCCTGAGGCCGATTGGCTGGACCTGTCCAGTGGCCTGGCGCCGTGGCCGTTCCCGGTCCCGGAAATCCCGCTGCGGGCCTGGGCACGCCTGCCTGAAACCGATGACGGCCTGGAACAGGCTGCCTGCGAGTATTACGGCGCGACCCATGTGCTGCCGGTGGCCGGCTCCCAGGCCGCGATCCAGTTACTGCCGCGCCTGCGTCGGGCGGGCAAGGTTGGCGTGCTGTCGCCGTGTTACGCCGAACACGCCGAAGCCTGGCGCCGCGCCGGCTACATCGTGCGTGAAGTGCTGGAGCAGGAAGTCGACTTCTTCCTCGACAGCCTCGACGTGCTGGTGGTGGTCAATCCCAACAACCCCACCGGCCTGAGCCTTGCGCCGCAACGCCTGCTGGACTGGCATGCACGCCTGGCCCAGCGTGGTGGCTGGCTGGTGGTGGACGAAGCCTTCATGGACATCACCCCGCAGTTGAGTCTTGCGAGCCAGGCCCATCAAGTCGGCCTGATTGTGCTGCGCTCGTTTGGCAAATTCTTCGGCCTGGCCGGGGTGCGGTTGGGTTTTGTGCTGGCCGAGCGCAAGCTGCTCAAGCTGCTCGCCGAACAGGTGGGGCCATGGGCCGTCAGCGGGCCGACGCGGGTGCTTGGGCAAGTGTGCCTGCGCGATACCGGCGGCCATGCGCAACAGCGGCTGCGTTGCGAGTCGGCCAGCCGGCGCCTGTTTGACGTGCTTGAACGCCATGGCCTGCGGCCCCACGGTGGCTGCGCGTTGTTCCAGTGGATGATCACGGACCGGGCGGAGCAGTTGCATGAATTCATGGCCCAGCGCGGCATTCTGCTGCGCCTGTTTGTCGACAACAGCAGCCTGCGGTTCGGCCTGCCGGACACTGAAGCCGACTGGCTGCGGCTGGAACAGGCGCTGAGCACCTACAAGGAAGCCGCATGAGTACCTTGATGGTGCAGGGCACTACTTCCGATGCAGGCAAAAGCACCCTGGTGACCGCACTCTGCCGCTGGCTGGTGCGCCAGGGCATCCCGGTGGTGCCCTTCAAGCCTCAGAACATGGCGCTCAACAGCGCCGTGACCGCCGAAGGTGGCGAGATCGGCCGGGCCCAGGCGGTGCAGGCCCAGGCGGCGAACCTGGCGCCCCACACCGACATGAACCCGGTGCTGCTCAAGCCCAACAGCGACACCGGTTCCCAGGTGATTATTCACGGGCGCGCCGTGACCACCATGAATGCCGTGGCTTATCACGATTACAAAGCCATCGCGATGCAGGCGGTGTTGGCCTCCCATGCGCGGTTGAGTGCGGCGTATCCGGTGGTGATGGTCGAGGGCGCGGGTTCGCCTGCCGAGATCAATCTGCGGGCGAATGACATTGCCAACATGGGTTTTGCCGAGGCGGTGGACTGCCCGGTGTTGCTGATTGCCGATATCAATCGTGGTGGGGTGTTTGCGCATTTGGTGGGCACGCTGGAATTGTTGTCGCCGACTGAACAGGCGCGGGTCAAAGGGTTCATCATCAATCGGTTTCGCGGGGACATTGCGCTGTTGCAGCCGGGGCTGGATTGGCTGGAGGCGCGTACGGGTAAGCCGGTGGTGGGTGTGTTGCCGTATGTGATGGATTTGCATCTGGAGGCTGAGGACGGTATCGACCAGCGCCAGATCGATAAGGCGGCGCAGGTGCTCAAGGTGGTGGTGCCGGTGTTGCCGCGGATCAGTAATCACACGGACTTTGATCCGTTGCGGTTGCATCCGCAGGTGGATTTGCAGTTTGTTGGGCCGGGGCACGCGATTCCTGCGGCGGATCTGATTATTTTGCCGGGCTCGAAGAGTGTGCGCAGTGATTTGGCGTATTTGCGGGCCAATGGGTGGGATACGGCGGTGGCTCGGCATTTGCGTTATGGCGGGAAGGTGTTGGGGATTTGTGGTGGGTTGCAGATGCTCGGGGAGCAGGTGCATGACCCGCTTGGGTTGGAAGGGCCTTGCGGTTCGAGCGTCGGGTTGGGGTTGTTGGCGTTCAGTACGACGCTGGAGGAGGAGAAGCAGCTGCGCAATGTGCGCGGGCGGTTGTTGCTGGAGGATGCCGAGGTGAGTGGGTATGAGATCCACGCTGGCGTAACCAGTGGCGCTGGCCTATTGCGGCCTGCGGTTCGGTTGGACAATGGGCGCATGGATGGGGCGCAGAGTGAGGATGGGCAGATTCTCGGGACTTATTTGCATGGGGTGTTTGAGACACCGGCGGCTTGCAGTGCCTTGTTGCGGTGGGCTGGGTTGGAGGATGTGCAAGAGGTGGATTATCACGGGTTGCGGGAGCGGGATATTGAGCGGTTGGCGGATCTGGTAGAGCGGCATTTGGATACGGGTTTGTTGCGTTCGTTGTGTGGGGTATGAGTGGTTGGTATTGGACTGTGTACATATCCGTTGCTGCGGTAACGGCTACTTAGGGTTCCGCTCTTACAGCGTGTCACTTTTGGCAAACGCCCGGAATGCCGGCCCAGCCAAAAGTAACCAAAAGGTCTTTGCCCCACCACTCGGTGCCTCGCCTAGGCTCGGCATGCCCGCATTCCGGCCATCGTGGTTAACGGGGCCCGTAGATCAAGATCAACAGCAGATCAAGAGCACGGTGGCCTGAAAGCCGACCTGAGTGTTAGAAGCAAGGGCAAGGTCCAGAGCGAAAGCAGAGCTGCTTTTCTGTAGGAGCGGGTCTGTAGGAGCGGGCTTGCTCGCGAAAAACGTGAGGGCGCCGCGTTGAATCAGAAAACCATCGTCATCGTTAACGACCTTCGCGAGCAAGCCCGCTCCCACATTTGGACCGTGCCCGCTTTTACTTTTGATTTTGCTGTTGCTCTACACCACTCAAGCCGGCCGGTAGGCCGCTGTGTTCTTGATCTGCTGTTGATCTTGATCTTAGGCGCCCCGTTAAACCACGCTGGCCGAACGCAGGTAGTACGGAGCGGGTAAACCGGCAGGACGCCGGTTTAGCCGCGACGGGGCAGGGACGCCCCGTCGCGGCGGCCCGCGTAGTACTACCGGAGCTGAGGGCACACCGAGCCCAAGCGAGGTGCCGAGTGGTGGGGCAAGAGCGTTTTGCTTACTTTTGCGCTGTTCAAAAGTGAGCCGCTGTAAGAGCGGAACCAATCGAAGCCGTTACCAAAACAACGGATATACACACCGTCAAAAACAGAGACAAAACCCATGCTCCAGTTGATCCTCGGCGGTGCCCGCTCCGGCAAAAGCCGCCTGGCCGAAAAACTCGCCACCGACAGCGGCCTAAGCGTCACCTACATAGCCACCAGCCAACCCCTGGACGGCGAAATGAACGACCGCGTGGCAATCCACCGCCAACGCCGCCCCGCCGAATGGGCCCTGATCGAAGAACCCCTCGAACTCGCCCGCACCCTGCGCGAAAACGCCGCGAACGACCGCTGCCTGCTGATCGACTGCCTCACCCTATGGCTCACCAACCTCCTCATGCTCGAAGACCCCAACCGTCTAAAGGAAGAGCGCGAGGCACTGCTACAAACCCTGGCCACCCTCCCAGGAGAAATCATTTTTGTCAGCAACGAGACCGGACTGGGTGTCGTCCCGCTGGGCGAATTGACTCGCCGCTATGTCGATGAAGCCGGATGGCTCCATCAAGCCTTGGCCGAACGTTGTCAGCGCGTCGTCCTGACCGTCGCCGGCCTGCCCCTGACTTTAAAAGGTACTGCGTTATGACCGACATCTGGTGGCTCAACCCCTGCAAAGTAATCGACACCCAAGCCCACGAACAAGCCCTGGCCCGTCAACAGCAACTGACCAAACCCGCCGGCTCCCTCGGCCGGTTGGAAGCCGTGGCAGTCCAATTGGCCGCCCTCCAGGGCCAGGTCAAACCCAGCGTCGACCACCTGTGGATCGCCATCTTCGCCGGCGACCACGGCGTCGTCGCCGAAGGTGTTTCCGCCTTCCCCCAGGAAGTCACCGGCCAGATGCTCCACAACTTCGTCACCGGCGGCGCCGCCATCAGCGTGCTGGCGCGCCAACTCGACGCGAAACTGGAAGTGGTCGACCTGGGCACCATCACCCCAACATTGAACCTGCCCGGCGTACGCCACCTCAACATCGGCCCCGGCACCGCCAACTTCGTCAACGGCCCGGCAATGACTGAAGCCCAAGGCCAACTAGCCCTGCAAGCCGGCCGCGACAGCGTGCACCGCGCCATTGCGAGCGGCGCGCAGCTGTTTATCGGCGGCGAGATGGGCATCGGCAACACCACCGCCGCCAGCGCCCTGGCCTGCGCACTGCTGCACTGCCAGGTCAGCGACCTGACCGGCCCCGGCACCGGCCTGAACGCCCAGGGCGTCAGCCACAAA
Organism: Pseudomonas sp. K2I15; assembly: GCF_002204795.1. Taxonomy (GTDB): domain Bacteria; phylum Pseudomonadota; class Gammaproteobacteria; order Pseudomonadales; family Pseudomonadaceae; genus Aquipseudomonas. Next base: position 27,705 of record NZ_NIXO01000052.1, on the reverse strand, counting down.
GTCGCCGTCATCGAACGTGCCCTGGCACTGCACGCAGGCGACCGTGACGACGCACTGAAAACCCTGTTCAACCTCGGCGGCTTTGAAATTGCCGCGCTGGTCGGCGCCTACCTGGCCTGTGCCCAAGAGGGCGTAGTGGTGCTGGTCGACGGCTTTATCTGCACCGTCGCCGCGCTGGTCGCCACGCGCCTTAACCCGGCCTGCCGCGAATGGCTGCTGTTCGGCCACCGCGGTGCCGAGCCCGGCCACCGTCACGTGCTGCAAAGCCTCAGCGCCGAACCGCTGCTGGAACTCGGCCTGCGCCTGGGCGAAGGCAGTGGCGCTGCGCTGGCCGTGCCGTTGCTGCGCCTGGCCTGCGCGCTGCACGGGCAGATGGCGACCTTCGCTGAAGCGGCTGTGGCGGACCGTCCGGCATGACCTTGCATCTGGACCTGCTGCGCCATGGCGAAACCGAACTGGGCGGCGGCCTACGCGGCAGCCTGGACGATGCGCTCACCGCCAAGGGCTGGGAGCAGATGCGTGCGGCGGCGGTGGAGCAGGGCCCGTGGGACCGTCTGGTCAGCTCGCCGCTGCAACGTTGCGCGCGGTTTGCCGATGAGCTGGGCGCGCGCCTGAACCTGTCGGTCACCCTGGAAAAGGACTTGCAGGAGCTGCATTTCGGCGCCTGGGAAGGGCAAAGTGCAGCAGCCTTGATGGAGACCGATGCCGACGCGTTGGGTCTGTTTTGGGCCGACCCTTACAGCTTCACGCCGCCCGAGGGCGAGCCGGTGTCGCAGTTTTCTGCGCGGGTGTTGGGCACTGTCGCGCGCTTGCATCAGGCGTATGACGGCCAGCGAGTGCTGCTGATCAGCCATGGCGGGGTCATGCGTTTACTGCTGGCCCAGGCGCGCGGTTTGCCCCGTGAGCAATTGTTGAATGTGGAAGTCGGCCATGGTGGTCTATTCAGCCTGCAGGTAGAGGCGGATGGTGTATTAAGGGAAGGACTCTGAGCATGTTGCCGTTCTGGATCGCCTTGCAGTTTCTCAGCAGCCTGCCGATTCGCTTGCCGGGTATGCCGCAGCCACAGGAAATGGGGCGGTCGTTGCTGTTTTATCCGCTGGTGGGGCTGCTGTTCGGGCTGCTGTTGTGGGGCCTGAACGCGGTGTTGATGGGCGCGCCTTTGTTGCTGCACGCAGCGTTGTTGTTGACCGCGTGGGTGTTGCTCAGCGGCGGCCTGCACCTGGACGGCCTGGCCGACAGCGCCGACGCCTGGCTGGGTGGCTTCGGCGACCGCGAGCGCACCCTGACCATCATGAAAGACCCACGCAGCGGGCCTATCGCGGTGGTCACCCTGGGCCTGGTGCTGCTGCTCAAGTTCACCGCGTTGGTGGCACTGATCGAGCAACACAACGGCGCCGCGCTGATCCTGGCACCGTTGATTGGCCGCGCGTCGATGCTGGCGCTGTTTCTCACCACGCGGTATGTACGCGCCGGTGGGTTGGGGCAGGCACTGGCGGATCATTTGCCACGTATCGTCGGCCAACAGGTGCTGATTCTCAGCGGTTTGGCGTGTATCTTGATCGGCGGTTTCAGCGGCGGTATTGCCGTGTTGCTGGCGGCCCTGTGCTTTATCGGCTTGCGCCAATTGATGGTCAATCGCCTCGGTGGCACTACCGGCGACACCGCCGGCGCGCTGCTGGAGCTACTCGAAGTAGCAGTGTTGATCGGTCTGGCGCTGTAACAGTTTCTTGCATTTCATTAATCCCGGGTATATACACGCTCCATGCTTGCCTCCCAATGTTTATGCACAAACCTGCGTCGCGCCGCTCGTGGCGTCAGCAGGCATTACGACGGCGCTCTCGACGGCTTCGGGATCAACGTTGCCCAGTATTCTTTGCTGTGTAATTTGCAGCGCCTCGATCAACCGAGCATTTCCAGCCTGGCCGATGCCATGGGCCTGGATCGCAGCACGCTGGGGCGCAACCTGCGGGTACTGGAGGGCGAAGGCCTGGTGCAACTGGTCGAGGGTGATGACCTGCGCAACCGCCTGGTGTTGCTGACCGAGACGGGTCACGAACGGCTTGCCGCGGCATTGCCGGCCTGGGAAGCGGCGCAGCAGAAATTGATTGATAAGTTGGGCGCCGAAAAGCGCGAAACCCTGTTGGCCTTGCTGGATGAACTCGCTTGATGCGAGCTTGTTCGATGATAAGCGGGTATATACCCGTAAGCGGAGAATAACAAATGACCTCGATGTGGCGCACCAGCGGCTGGATTCTTGTGGGGAGTGCGCTGATCCTCGCGTTGTCCTTGGGCGTGCGGCACGGTTTTGGCCTGTTCCTGGCGCCCATGAGTGCCGAGTTCGGCTGGGGCCGTGAAACCTTTGCCTTTGCCATTGCCCTGCAAAACCTGATCTGGGGCCTGGCGCAGCCGTTTACTGGCGCCCTTGCCGACCGCTTTGGGGCGACCAAAGCGGTACTGGTCGGCGGGGTGCTGTACGCCGCCGGCCTGGTGTTGATGGGCATGTCTGATTCCGCGTGGTCGTTGTCGCTGAGTGCGGGCTTGTTGATCGGGATTGGCTTGTCCGGCACCTCGTTCTCGGTGATTCTCGGTGTAGTCGGGCGGGCTGTGCCGCCGGAAAAGCGCAGCATGGCCATGGGCATCGCCAGTGCCGCCGGGTCTTTCGGCCAGTTCGCCATGGTCCCGGGCACCTTGGGCCTGATCAGTTGGCTGGGCTGGTCGGCTGCACTGCTGGCGTTGGGCTTGATGGTGGCGCTGATCTTGCCGCTGGTCGCTATGCTCAAGGACCGGCCGTTGCCGGTCATGGCAGGCCAGCAAACCTTGCGTGAAGCACTGAAGGAGGCCTGTTCCCACTCCGGCTTCTGGCTGCTGGCGTTCGGCTTTTTTGTCTGCGGTTTCCAGGTGGTGTTTATCGGCGTGCACTTGCCGTCGTACCTGGTGGACCAGCATTTGCCAGCCTCGGTGGGCACCACGGTGCTGGCATTGATCGGCTTGTTTAATATCTTCGGCACCTATACCGCCGGGTGGCTTGGCGGGCGCATGTCCAAGCCACGTTTGTTGACCGGTTTGTACCTGTTGCGGGCGGTGGTGATTGTGATCTTCCTGTGGGCGCCGGTGACGCAAACCAGCGCCTATCTATTTGGCATGGCGATGGGCTTTTTGTGGCTGTCCACGGTGCCGCTGACCAACGGCACAGTCGCGACCTTGTTTGGTGTCAGAAACCTTTCCATGCTCGGTGGGATCGTGTTCCTGTTCCACCAACTGGGTTCGTTCCTCGGTGGCTGGCTGGGCGGGGTGGTCTATGATCGAACCGGCAGTTACGATCTGATCTGGCAGGTGGCAATCGTCCTGAGCCTGGTGGCAGCGGCCTTGAACTGGCCGGTGCGCGAGCGCCCGGTGGCACGTTTGCAGGCGCAAATGGGGGTGGCATGAATTCGACCTGGCATTGGCTCGGCGCAGCAGGCGCAGCCGTCTTGCTGCTTCTGGCGTGGTGGGGCTGGCAACAGGGCGGCCTGGCATTGATGCAGTTGGGCATGGCGATCTGTTAAGTTCTGTGTCTGAGACTTTTCAAGGACACCTGACATGCAGATGCGTTGGCTTGCAGTACCCGCTCTGATGGTGGCTTTTGGCGGTGTCGCCATGGCCGCCGATTGCCCGCCGTTGCTTGAAGGCCAACTGCCCAAGCTGCGCGCCAAAGAGTCCATCGACCTGTGCCAGCGCTTTGCCGGCAAGCCGCTGGTGATCGTCAATACCGCCAGCTTCTGCGGGTTCGCGCCGCAGTTCAAAGGGCTTGAAGCCTTGTACCAGCGCTACAAGGGCCAGGGGCTGGAAGTGATCGGCGTGCCATCCGATGACTTCAAGCAGGAAGCCAAGACCGGTGAAGAAACCGCCAAGGTGTGTTACGTGAATTACGGCGTGACCTTCACCATGACCGAGCCACAAAAGGTCAAGGGCCCGGACGCGGTGCATCTGTTCAAGATCCTGGCGCAGCAGAGCAGCGCGCCGAAGTGGAATTTCTACAAGTACGTGGTGGACCGCCAGGGCAAGGTGATCGCCAATTTTTCCAGCCTGACCAAGCCGGATAGCCCGGATTTGATCAAGGCGGTGGAAGAGGCGCTGGCTTCAAAGCCCTGATCAAAGCCCACTAAAAAGCCCCGCCTCTTTTGCAAGAGAGCGGGGCTTTTTTATGTCGCTTTACATCAGAACTTGTACGTCACACCCAGGCCGAAACCGTTGGCGCTGTTTTCGTACTTCGCCAGGTAGGACGAGCCCAGCGCGTTCGTTTTATTAACCTTGACGGGCTCTTCCTTGAGGTAGGAATAAGCCAGGTCGACGGTCATGTTATCCATCACGGCATAGCCCAGGCCCACACTGAAGATGGTCCGGTCGCCGGTAGGGATACGTGGCGAACGATCAGTGTTGTTGGTTGGCGACTGGTCGAAGGTCAGGCCGGTGCGCAGTACCACCTGCTTGGTAACTTGGTACGAAGTACCCAGGGCGTAGGCCCAGGTGTCGTGCCAGTTCTGCGGCTCGGTAATGGTGCCGACGATCCGCGGTGCAAGTCCGCCACCGGCGGTGGTCACGCCTTCGTTATTGACGGTGATGTCTTTCAGGCGGCTCCAGCGAGTCCAGGTCGCACCGGCATACAGCTTCCAGGCGTCATTCATGTCTTGAGTGACCGACAGGTCCCAGGATTCAGGAGTGTCAACCTTCAGCGATGCATCGTAACGTCCGGCGCCCAGGTAGGCAGTTGGAATACCGGCGCTTGGCGTTACATCGGTGTGGCCTTCGAGCTTGTACTTCACTTTCGAGTGATAGGTCAGGCCCACGCGGGTGGTGTCGGTGGCTTGCACCAGGATGCCGGCGTTGAAACCAAGGGCGGTGTCATCACCTTTAACCTTGACTTTGGCGTCACCGCTACCTGTTACGCCTGGCAGGCCCGAAAGGCTTGTTTGCGATTCCAGGGTGCCGCTGATGCGGTTGATGGTCGGACCAAAACCGATCGAGACCCGGTCATTGAACGCGTAGCTGACCGTCGGCTGGAAGGTCATCACAGCCACTTCGCTCTTGCTGCCAAAAGCACGGCCTTGGAAGCCACGCTCGTAGTCGGTCTTCAGGCCGAACGGTGCATAAACACCGAAGCCCACAGCCCATTGATCGTTAAGTTTGTTGGTGTAGAAACCGAAAGGCACCGCGGTGAAAGGGACCATGTCGCCTTTGTTGGAACCGCTGGAGCGCCCGCCCGTGTCTTTGATATTGGACGTAGCATCGATAGCGGCAACACCACCCGTGATCTGCTGGCCTTCAAGGCGAGCCATACCGGCAGGGTTACCATAAACGGTGCTTGCGTTATCGGCAGATGAGGAACGTCCCGCAAAACCGGTACCCATCCCGGCAACGTCTTGTTCGTTGAGGGCAAAGCCGCTCGCGAACACGTGGGAGGATGCCATTGCAACGGCGAGGCTAAGTGTCGTCTTGAGCATTACTTTTTTCATTATTAGAACTCCGTGGTGATCACCGCTGCGGAAAGTAACAATAATTTTATGTTTGCGCTATAGGCTGAAACATAGGAGATAGAGCGGTTTTGTAGGACAATCCGACCAAAATCAACGTTTTTAGCCGAATCTTGCAAATCGCCCGGTCAACAAGCGACATGATTCATGGGTGAAACACAGGTTTGCCAGGCTTGGGTGAAATCCCGGAGCCGGCCCTGCGGGTGAAATATTTCTTTCCAGATACGCGCCATCGCCAATACATCGTCGGCCGGTGGCAAGGAAGGACGATGTTGTTCCACTAACAGCCAGGCAATAGCGGTGGCGTAACGCAGGTTGACGGTCAACTCAAGCTGCGGCCCGCTGAGGAAGGCATGCTGGCTGGCGAGGCCGCGAACCAGGCTGGCGCGCTCGGGGTCCAGCGCCAGGTAGTCATCCCACAGTGCACGGTGGCGCGGTTCGGTGATGCTATACAGGCCATGGCCGCGGCGGTCGTGCAAGGCTGAACCGAGTGCCGACTGGCTGGCGGCAATGCCCAGCAGCAGGGATTCAGCAGTCGGGTTATGGCGGCCCAGATACAGCAGGGTGGGCCGGATCACATAACGACACAATTCGCTGGCGGCGATGCCCATAAAAGCCTCAATCCATGAAATTGGTCGGCGATACCTGAGAGGGGGCTTGGCAGCAGTGAATCGGATCTCAGGCGCGCCGGAAGCGGATCATGCCGCTTGAGTTGAAGTGTAGTGTCATATTTACGACGTAAAGGACTGTTTTTAAAATATTTTCATCATTTAGTTATATCGTTTATATCAATTTAAACTTAGCGCGCCTGAATTTCAGGCAATAAAAAACCCCGGGTTTTAACCGGGGTTTTTGTGTTTCAGCGATCCGGGTCGATCAGGCAACCAGTGCCTGGCGAGTACGATCGATCACGGCCTGCAGCGGTTCTGCGCTGGAGTATTGATCGGGGTACAGGCGTTCGCTGTGACGAGCGATGCCGTGTTCGTTGACCAGGGTAAAGCTGAAGCAGCCTTTGCGAGCGGCCATGATCAGGCAGTTCATTGGTGCAAAAGCGTTGGTGAGGGTGCGAATGGCATCCTGAGTGTGGATTTGAGTGGACATATTATTGGTGTTCCTACAAATGACACGGTTAAGAACCGTGCAACGTTAAAACGTTCCAGTGACGTTGATCACCATTGATCGAACGAAGAACCCGACTGGAACAAAGCAGCCAGTTTGAAGCGCTAATAAGTTGGCGCGCTTGGGCTGGCAGGTAGGTACTTAGGAGGGCAGGCAACACAACAGGGGCAAAGGTTCTGGGCCCAGGGTGAAGATCCTGATCAATTTGCAGGTTGGTTCGGTCAGAGTATGGAAACTTCGCGACACCCTTTGCTTCTTCAAAGGCAGTGTCGTCGCAAGTGATACCTGGAAACCTTCGAGGTGGTCGATCCCTTTTTGTCGGCGGTGCCGTGAGGGAGTTGTTCGACCAGAATTGACTTTCAGCTTGGTACTAACGCTGCGGATAGTAACGGATTGAAACGTGGAAAGGAAGTGTGCTAGTCAAAAAACTTTCAGGCCCCGGCGCGGCGGTAACATTCCCAGGAGGCCGATCTGCCAAAAAGCACGGTTGATATAACCGCAAGAGGAGCAGTTGTGCACATTGGTTGCGCCCTGTGTAACCGCACTGACATACGCCCTGCAAGGCTCCCGGGTGCCTGTAACTAAAATTTAAGTCAATGAAAAATCGAGCTTTTTTTTATTGGTGAAAAAATCGTCAGTTTGACTGCGGCCCCCGTTCCATGGGCCTTTGCGGGAGTTACAGAACGGTTGTCCACTGAGTTATCCACAGCTTCTGTGGATTGTCCCAAGCGCTTGCTCTAGAACGGGCGTGCAGGGTTTTTTCAGCTTTACCTGTACGAAAAAAAGAGTAGAGTGGCGCGCCTTCCGTTCTGTCCCACAGTGCTTTATGAAGTTTCGCTCAGTATCACCTTCTGTTACCGACAGCCCTCAGGTTGTTACCGCACCCAAGCGTTTTTCCCTGAAAGTTGCCTTGTGGTTGCTCGATAGCCCGCGCCTGGGCCACAGCCCCAACGTCAAGCATTTCGCCGGGCATTTGCTCAAGCAACCGGCGCGCGCGGGTGTGGTGGTGGCGCAAAGCCGCCTGGGCCAGTTGATGTGCCGCGAGTGCGGCAACGCCCGCGACCGCCGCATCGGCCACGACCTGCTGCGCCAGGCCGCCCGCGCCGGCGACCGCATCGCCCAGCGGGAACTGGGCCAGATCGAAGACTGAGCTGTCCTCAATGCGCAGGCTTGGTTAACCTTCTTCTTTTCGGGTGACGGCAGGAATCGCTATGGCTTTTGACTGGACCAGTGTTGTGCTGGGTCTCGCCGGTGCTGGATTGCCGCTATTGGGCCTGTGCTGGCAGATTCAGCGAAAACTGACTGCGCGGCTGGCCGGCTGGGAATTGTTAGAGGAGCGCCTGGCCACCGCGCAACTGGCCCAGGAAGGACTCGCCGCACAGTTAGACGCCAGCCGTGACGAAATCAGCGACCTGAGCCAAGCCAACGCCGTCAAGCAAGCCGACCTGGCTGCCGTGCGCCGCGAAGTCGAGCTGCTGCAGATCGACCGCGACAACGCCCGCGACGCCGCCCACGCCTGGAACCTCGACCGTTCTGCCAAAGAAACCGAACTGCGCCGCCTGGATGCCTTGTCTGCGTCCTTGCGCGCCGAACTGCGCGAGCAGCAGGAAAGCCATCAGCAACGCCTCAGTGACCTGCAAGGCTCCCGCGACGAACTGCGAGCGCAGTTCGCAGAACTGGCCGGGAAGATCTTCGACGAGCGCGAGCAGCGTTTCGCCGAAACCAGCCAGCAGCGCCTCGGCCAGCTGCTCGACCCGCTCAAGGAACGCATACAGTCGTTCGAAAAGCGTGTCGAAGAAAGCTACCAGAGCGAAGCCCGTGAGCGGTTTTCCCTGGCCAAGGAACTGGAGCGCCTGCAACAGCTGAACCTGCGCCTGTCCGACGAAGCCACCAACCTGACGCGCGCCCTCAAGGGCCAGAAAACCCAAGGCAACTGGGGCGAATTGATTCTGGAGCGGGTGCTGGAACACGCAGGTTTGGAGAAGGGTCGCGAGTACCAGACCCAGGTCAACCTCAAGGGCCCGGACGGCGAGCGTTTCCAGCCCGACGTGTTGATCATGTTGCCGGGTGACAAGCAGGTGGTGGTGGATTCCAAGGTCAGCCTGACCGCCTATCAACAGTATGTTTGCGAGGATGACCAAGCGATCGGCCAAGCCGCCCTGAAGGCGCACGTGCTGTCTTTGCGTAACCACGTCAAAGGCCTGGCCGGTAAGGATTACAAACGTCTGGAAGGCCTGCACAGCCTGGATTTTGTATTGCTGTTCGTGCCCATCGAAGCTGCATTTTCGGCGGCCCTTCAAGCCGAGCCGAACCTGTTCCAGGAAGCCTTCGACCGCAATATCGTGATCGTCAGCCCGACCACGCTACTGGCTACCTTGCGGGTAATCGACAGCCTGTGGAAGCAGGAACGGCAAAGCCAGAACGCCCGGGAAATCGCCGAGCGCGCCGGTTGGCTCTACGACAAGTTCGTACTGTTTATCCAGGACCTGGATGAGGTGGGCAACCGTCTGCAACAGTTGGATAAGGCTTACAGTGCAGCGCGCAATAAGCTGACAGATGGACGCGGAAACCTGGTCAGCCGTACCGAACAATTGAAGCTGCTCGGCGCTCGCGCCAGCAAAAGCCTGCCGGCCGACCTGCTGGAACGGGCGATGACCGATGAAGACGGCGTGGCGCAGTTGCCTGACTGAATCAAAGCGGCAGGTGCCGGCTCAACAAGGCCCGCAATGCCGCCGGCTTCACCGGCTTGGCCAGGTAATCCAACCCCGCCGCATGCACCTGAGCCACCATCTCTGGCCGACCGTCGGCACTGATCACCACGCCCGGAATCGGCTCCGCCAGTTGCGCCCGCAGCCAGCCCATCAACTCGGTGCCGGTTTCGCCGTGGTCGAGGTGGTAATCCACTAGGGCCAACTGCGGCCGCACACCTTCAGCCAGCAGCGCGGCACATTGCGCCTGGTCGCGAGCGGTCCAGACCTCACAACCCCAGCGCGTCAGCAAACTGCGCATGCCGATCAGGATGCTTTCTTCGTTATCCACACACAGCACCTGCGCGCCACTCAACGGTTGGCCGTTTTCCAGTACTGGCTTGGCGGGTGCGCTGACCTGAGTGCGCGCCAACGGCACGCTTACGCTGAAGACGCTGCCCATGCCCGGCCATGAACGCACGCTCAAGCGATGTCCGAGCACACGGCACAAGCCGTCGGCAATCGCCAGGCCCAAGCCCAGGCCTTTTTCCGCACGGGTCTGGTGACTGTCCAGACGTTTGAATTCCTCGAAGATGACTTTCTGCTTGTCCTTGGGAATGCCGGGACCACGGTCCCACACCTCAAGGCACAGCTCACCGCGGCGACGCCTGACACCCAGCAGCACCGGTCCGTCGGCATACCGGAACGCATTGGTGAGAAAATTCTGCAACACCCGCCGCAGCAACTTGATGTCGCTGTCGACCCGCAAACGACTGCCCCGCAGCCGGAAGCGCAAACCCTGCTCCTGGGCCAGCGCCTTGAACTCGGCGCCCAACGTATCAAACAGTTCGTTGAGCACGAAGGGCTGGCGCTGCGGATTGATCTTGCCGTTTTCCAGTCGCGAAATATCCAGCAGGTCGCTGATCAAGTCTTCCGCCGAACGCAGCGAACTGTCCAGGTGCTGCACCAGTTGCCGGGCATCCGGCGACATGCCTTCGTTCTGGTGGGAGAGGGCGGCGGAGAACAGCCGCGCCGCATTCAAAGGTTGCATCAAGTCGTGGCTGACCGCCGCGAGGAACCGGGTTTTCGACTGGCTGGCCGTCTCGGCAACGCCTTTGGCATCGGTCAGGGCGACATTGAGTTGCGACAGTTCATGAGTGCGCTCGGTCACGCGTTGTTCCAGGCCCTCGTTGGCCTCGGTCAGCGCCTGCTCGGCTTCGCGGAACGCGGTGATGTCGGTGAAGCTCATGACAAACCCGCCGCCCGGCATCGGGTTGCCGATCAGCTCGATCACCCGGCCATTGGGAAACAGCCGCTCAGACGTATGCGCGCGGCCCTGGCGCATCCAGTGCAGGCGGCGCGCCACGTGCACTTCGGCCTCGCCCGGGCCGCACAGCCCGCGCTCGGCGTTGTAGCGAATGATGTCGGCAATCGGCCGGCCCACGCTGATCAAGCCTTCGGGGTAATTGAACAGCTCCAGGTACCGCCGGTTCCACGCCACCAGCCGCAGGGACTGGTCCACCACGCTGATGCCCTGGGTGATGTTTTCGATAGCGCCTTGCAGCAATGCCCGGTTGAACTGCAGTACTTCCGACGCTTCATCGGCGATACGTACTACATCCTCCAGCTGCATTTCCCGGCCTTCGATGGCGGCTTTCACCACCGCCCGGGTCGACGATGCACCCAGCACACCGGCCAGCAGGCGTTCGGTGTGGGCGATCCAATCGTTGTCGGCGTTCTGGTTAGGATTAAAGCCTTTGCCCTGGCGATAGGCGAAGCGCACAAAACTCTGGTGGGCCCGTTCTTCGCCGACAAACCGCGCCGCCAGGCTGAGCAAATCGTTGATCTGCACCGAGAGCATCGAGCGGGCGCTGGCCCGTGGGCTGGTCTCCTGGCCGATAAAACGCCCGGCCTGCCAATGCTCCGACACCCGTGTACGCGACAACATCGAGACCCACACGAACAGCGTGAAGTTACCCGCCAGGGAAAATACGGTGCCCATCGTCAGAGACGTGACGGACAAGCCCAACGGGTGCGAATGCAGCCACGTCATGCCGGGGAAAAGGCTGAATGACCAACCGAGACTTTTCGCGGTGACCGGTAGGACCAAGGTGTAGAACCACAGGAACGTCCCCGCCGCCAACCCGGCAAATACCCCGCGTCGGTTGGCCTGTTTCCAATACAACGCGCCGAGCATCGCCGGTGCCAGCTGGGTCACGGCAGCAAAGGCAATTTGGCCAATGGTTGCAAGGCTCGCAGAGGAACCCAGCAGCCGGTAGCTGACGTAAGCCAGCAGCAGGATGATGACAATGCTCACCCGGCGCACCGACAACATCCAGTGACGAAACACCTCAAACGGCCGCTCGGCACTGGAACGGCGCAGCAGCCAGGGCAGCAGCATGTCGTTGGAGACCATGGTCGACAGCGCGATGCTCGCGACGATCACCATGCCCGTGGCCGCCGAAGCGCCACCGATAAACGCCAGCACGGCGAGGGCCGGATGGGCTTCGGCCAGCGGCAGGCTGATCACGTAGGAATCCGGCAATACCGAACCCGGTAGCAGCATCTTCCCGCCGAGGGCAATCGGGATCACGAACAGTGCGGCGAGGATCAAGTACGCCGGGAACACCCACTTGGCCAGGCGCAGGTCCTGCGGGTCGATGTTCTCCACCACCGTCACGTGAAACTGCCTGGGCAGGCAGATGATCGCCATCATCGCGACGCCGGTCTGTACCACCATCGAAGGCCAGTTGACGGTCTCTTTCCAGTATTCCTCCAGCCGGGGAGCGAGCATTGCCTGGCTGAACAAATCGTCGAAACCGTCGTACAGGCCGTAGGTCACAAACGCACCGACGGCGAGAAACGCGAACAGCTTGACCAAGGATTCAAAGGCAATCGCCAGCACCATGCCCCGGTGGTGTTCCGTGGCATCCAGGTTGCGCGTACCAAACACAATGGTGAACAGCGCCAGTACCAGCGACACGATCAGTGCCGTGTCCTGGGAGCGGGTGCCGGTGGTGTCGGCGCTGGCACCGATCAGCAGGTTCACCCCCAGCACGATGCCTTTGAGCTGCAAGGCTATATAAGGCAGCACGCCCACCAGGCAGATCAGCGCCACCACCACCGCGAGCGATTGGGATTTGCCATAACGGGCGGCGATAAAGTCGGCGATGGAGGTGATGTTTTCCTGCTTGCTGATCAGCACCATCTTCTGCAGCACCCACGGCGCCAGCACCAACAGCAGCACTGGTCCCAGGTAGATCGGTAAAAACGCCCACAACTGTTCGGCCGCCTGACCTACGGCGCCAAAGAAGGTCCAGCTGGTGCAGTACACCGCCAGCGACAGGCTATACACCCAGGCACGCATCCGCGGTGGCAACGGCGCATGGCGACGGTCACCGTAAAAGGCGATGGCAAACATAATGGCCATATAGGCCAGGGCAACGGCGGCGATCAGCCCGCTGGACAGCGTCATGAGAACTCCAGACATAAGAACGCCCGGGCATTCCCGGCCCGGGCGAACAGTCTCGCATGATGCTTGACGTTAGTCAGTGTCGACCAAGGTCGGAGCGCGGTGTGTTGTCGCAGCGCACGCTTAGGCGCTGAAGCCACCGTCGATGGTCAGGCTGGCGCCAGTGATATAGCCGGCTTCAGGGCCCACCAGGTAAGCCACGAAACTGGCGATCTCTTCCACGTGGCCATAACGGCCCACGGCCATGAAGCCGATCAGGCTCTCGGCGAAATCACCGTTTGCCGGGTTCATGTCGGTGTCCACCGGGCCTGGCTGCACGTTATTGATGGTGATGCCACGTGGCCCCAGGTCGCGCGCCAGGCCTTTGGTCAGGCCTACCAGCGCCGATTTACTCATGGCGTACGGGCCGCCACCGGCAAACGGCATGCGTTCGGCGTTGGTGCTGCCGATGTTGATGATGCGGCCGCCTTCGCCCATGTGCCGGGCGGCTTCCTGGGTGGCCACAAACACGCTGCGTACGTTGATGGCGAGGGTGCGGTCGAAGTCTTCCAGCTTGAAATCTTCCAGCGGGCCGACGGCCAAGACGCCTGCGTTGTTGACCAGGATATCCAGGCGCCCGAATGCCTTGACGGTGGCGTTGACGGCGCTGCGGATGGCGTCTGCGTCGGCGCTGTCGGCATGAATCGCCAGGGCTTTGCCGCCTTCGCTGATCACGCTGTTCTGCAATTCTTCAGCCTTGGCGGCCGAGCTGACGTAGGTAAAGGCAACAGCTGCGCCCTGTGCGGCCAGGCGCTTGACGATGGCGGCGCCGATACCGCGGGAACCGCCCTGGATCAAGGCGACTTTGCCGCTGAGGTTCTGTGTGGTCATGTCGTTCTCCAAAAGGTGTGTTGAGGTTGGGGTCGAGTATCGACCTCCCTCGGCGCCCCCGGTAGACCGTGATTGCTATAGTCTGTGTAAACCAAAAGTTTAGAATGAGGCGATATGGAAAGCTTTGGCAGTATCGAATGCTTCGTGCGCAGCGCCGAAGGTGGCAGTTTTGCCGAAGCCGCCCGGCACCTGAGCCTGACCCCGGCGGCCGTGGGCAAGAGCGTGGCCAAGTTGGAGGCGCGGCTCGGTGTAAGGCTTTTCCAGCGTAGCACTCGTCGGCTGACCCTGACCGAAGCCGGCAAGCTGTTCCTGGAAGAAGTCAGCGCCAGCCTCACGGTCATTCAAAACGCCGTGGCGAATCTGGCCAGCGCCGAAGGGCGGCCCGTAGGCACGCTGAAAGTGAGCATGGGCACCGTGTTCGGTACCCGCTACGTGGTGCCGTTGCTTGGGGAGTTTCTAAAGCGTTTTCCCGACATCAATCCCGACTGGCATTTCGATAACCGTCAGGTGGACCTGATCGGCCAAGGCTTCGATGCCGCGATTGGCGGTGGTTTTGAGCTGCCCCAAGGCGTGGTCGCGCGCAAGCTGGCACCGGCGCACCGGATCCTGCTGGCCTCACCGGAGTATCTGGCCAAACGCAAGCCGGTGCTCGCGCCCGAAGACTTGTCGCTGTGCAACGGCATCCTGATCCGCTCTCCGCAAACCGGGCGCGTGCGTTCCTGGCAACTGACCCACCGCAGCCGCGAACAGCGCCCGCTGGTGCTCAAACCGCGCATGACCATGAGCGACTCCGGCGCCGCCTGCTGCGCCAGCGCCCAAGGCCTGGGGATTGCGCTGGTCAGCATGCCGATGGCGGTGCCGTTCCTCGACAGCGGCCAACTGGTGCGAGTGCTGCCCGACTGGTACGTCGACGACGGCAACATCTCGCTGTACTACGCCGAACACAAACTGCTGCCCGGCAAGACCCGGGCGTTTGTGGATTTCATCCTGGAGCAGTTTGTCGAGCGCGAGCTGGGGCAGCGGTTCAGTGCTATTTGATCCTTGCGGGGATCAAAATGTGGGAGCGGGCTTGCTCGCGAAGGCGGTGGATCAGTCGATACATCTGGTGACTGTCACACCGCCTTCGCGAGCAAGCGCCACATTTCGGATCTTCAGTGTCCGAACTTTCCGGGCCAGCCAATCACCTTCTTCGGCCTCGGCGTCGCATACGTGCGGATCTTCGAGGTCGACAGCCCCAGCCGCACCAATCCCTCGGCAATCGTCACCGCTGCGGTCACACCGTCCACCACCGGCACACCCGTGCGGTAGCGAATCTGTTCATCCAGCCCGGCCATGCCGCCGCAGCCCAGGCAGATCACTTCGGCCTTGTCTTCGCTGATCGCCAGTTCGGCCTGGCGCACGATGGCCTCCATGGCCCGCAGCGGGTCTTCTTCCAGTTCCAGCACCGCCATGCCGCTGGCCCGCACCGACGCGCAGCGCTGATACAAACCGGCCAGCTTCAGCCGGTCTTCGATCAGCGGCACGGTGCGGTCCA
The DNA here is from genome assembly GCF_002204795.1 of Pseudomonas sp. K2I15. Classification (GTDB taxonomy): domain Bacteria; phylum Pseudomonadota; class Gammaproteobacteria; order Pseudomonadales; family Pseudomonadaceae; genus Aquipseudomonas. The sequence goes on along the minus strand of NZ_NIXO01000052.1, from coordinate 12,513 downwards.
GGGTGGTCACCACCGAGTAGGCATGCCCGAGGAACATCGCGGTGCTGGCCGCCGCTTCGGTGATGTCCACCACCGGTACGTTGAGCAACTCCTGCAAGCCTTCGCGGCCATGCTCGCCGTAACCGGCCTGGATTACCGCGTCGAACGGCTGGTCGTAGGCCATTACCCGGTCCATCACCGCGATGGCCGCCAAGTAGCTTTCAAAATTGCCTTCCACCGATTCGGCACCAAAAAACGGGGTCAGCCCGACAATCTCGGTGCCTGGGGAGGCCACCGCCCGCGCCTGTTTGGCGATGGCCTCGGTGATGGATTCGGTGGTGTTGACGTTGACCACAAGGATGCGCATGGAATGTCCTTACTTAATGACTGACGTTATCGACTGCAATGCTTTCGCCGCTCACGTCGGCGTAATACGGCTGGCGCTTGGCGAACAGCAGGTACAGCAGCCCTGCAATACCGGCGCCAATCAGCCAGGAGAACGGCGAGACATGGGCGAAACCGGGCAGCAGGGCGAGGAGAATGGCGATCACCGCCGCAGGAATAAAGGCCGCTACGGCGCGCAAATTGACGCCACGGCTGTAGTAATAAACACCCTTCGGGTCTTCGCTATACAGCTGCAGCACATCCACCTGGCTTTTGCGGATCAACCAGTAGTCGACCATGATCACCCCGTACAACGGCCCCAACAAAGCGCCCAGCCCCGAGAGGAAATACACGATCACCAGCGGGCTGTTGTAGAGGTTCCACGGCAGGATCAGCACCGCCACGGTGGCGCTGATCAGCCCGGCGCGGCGGAAGTTCAGGTACTTGGGCGCCAGGTTGCTCAACACAAAAGCCGGTGCGACGAAGTTGGCCATGATGTTCACCGCCACGGTCACGATCAGGAACGCCAGGCAGCCCAACACCAGGAAGAACGTATTGGGAATTGCCGCGATGATTTCCGTGGGGCTTTCGATCACCCGGCCATTGAGGTGGAACTGCCCGCCGCACAGCAGCACCGTGATGGCGGCGAACACCAGAATATTCACCGGCAGGCCCCAGAAGTTGCCGACCTTGATGGTTTTGCGGCATGGCGAGGAGCGGGCGAAGTCGCAGAAATTCAGGATCAGCGTGCCGTAGATCGCCAGCCACAGTGCGCCGCCGGCAAAGATATTGCGCCACATCTCACCACCGGTCAGTGGCTCGCGGATCGACCAGGCGATATGGCCGTCGGCCTGGAAATACATCCAACCGGCCAGGGACGCCACCGTGAGCAAAATCACCGGCCCGGCGAAAGCTTCATAGCGGCGCACCATCTCCATGCCGTAGGCGAGGATGGCGAGCTGCACCAACCAGATCGCCACAAAACACGCCCAGCCGAGGGTCGACAAGCCGAGGATCGAGTTGTGGTCGTAGTCGGCAAAACCTGGATGAACCGCGCTCAACAGCACGCGGAAAACCACCGAGGCGAGGTAGGTCTGAATCCCGAACCAGGCGATCGCGATCACCGCGCGAATCAGCGCCGGAATTTGTGCGCCGTGGATGCCGAAACTGATGCGGCTGATCACCGGAAACGGTACGCCGGTCTTCTGCCCCATATAGCCCGACAGGTTCATGAAGAAGTACACCAGCGCCGCGCCGATCCCCAGGGACAGCAGAATCTGCCAGCCGCCAAGGCCTAATGCATACAAGCCGATGGCGAAGGAATAGTTGGCGATGTTGTGCACATCGTTGGTCCACAAGGCAAAGATGCTATAGCGGCCCCAACGTCGGCCTTCGGCCTTGGTGGGCGCCAGGTCCTTGTTGTGCAGGCGTGGGCTGAGTACCAACGGGCCGGGACTCGCGGCCTCGGGGGGCAGGGGGGAGGAGGGCAGATCCAGTGCGATGTTATTGGGGAGACTTGTACGCATTCCGGCAGGCTCCTGGACATCAGCAGGAGAGCGGCTGACGTCAAAGTGTATGTATATTTTTTATTGATTGTATACAAAGTGTGTTTTGCCTTAAGCCACATGCGTGCCAGATTTTCGCCGGGGAAATCGGCTGAGGATTTTGTTTTTAGAGTGATTGGAAATAACCGGCTGAATTTAAAGCGATATAAATTGACCGTTTGAACAGCTATTTATTTTGTAGCGCAGAGATGGGAGAGGATTGAAGAAGAGGTGCAGCGAGAGAGGATGTAACTTTTCGGTGCAGGATTTGATAAGTGCACACAAAAATGGCACCGATGGTGACATTTCTGTGTACAGGTTTTAGGCCCTGGTGTTACGCCTTGCTGATGATGTTCCCGGCGTGCAGCCCGCATTCCTTTTGGGTTGCTTCTTCCCACCACCAACGGCCTTCGCGTTCGTGCTGGTTCGGCAACACCGCACGGGTGCATGGCTCACAGCCAATGCTGATAAAACCGCGCTCATGCAGGCTGTTGTACGGCAGCTCCAGCATACGGATGTAACCCCAGACTTCCTCACTGGTCATCTGCGCCAGGGGGTTGAACTTGTACAGGGTGCGTTCCGGGGTGGAGAAGGCGGTGTCGATTTCCAGCGCGGCCACCTGGCTGCGGGTGCCGGGGCTCTGGTCGCGGCGCTGGCCGGTGGCCCAGGCGCTCACGCCGGAAAGCTTGCGGCGCAGCGGCTCGATCTTGCGCACGCCACAGCATTCGCCATGGCCGTCCTTGTAGAAACTGAACAGGCCCTTTTCCTTGACGAAGGGTTCCAGCTTGCTCTGGTCCGGCGAGATCAGCTCGATGTCGATCTTATAGAACTCACGTACCTGCTCGATAAACCGGTAGGTTTCCGGGTGCAGGCGGCCGGTGTCGAGGCTGAACACCTTGACGTTCTTGTTCAGCTTCCAGGCCATGTCTACCAGCACCACGTCCTCGGCGCCGCTGAAAGAGATCCACAGGTCGTCGCCAAACTGGCTGAAAGCCAGCTTGAGAATGTCCTGGGCGGATTTGTTGGCGTAAGTCGCAGCGAGTTCAGCGACGTCGAAGGCTTGGTTCATCAGGACGGTTCCTACAGGTCAATGGCGCTTAGCGCTCTATAGGGGGGCGATGGTAACAAAATCCCGCCTGCGTTGCGGCGGCCAGCGTGAATCGCTAGAGTTCGGCAGTCCTTTTGCTCGCTCAACTCAATAACTTCAAATGGGAGTGTCTTGTGGAAATTGCCTGTCTCGACCTGGAAGGGGTGCTGGTCCCGGAAATATGGATCGCCTTCGCCGAAAAAACCGGTATTGAGTCCTTGCGGGCCACCACCCGGGACATTCCCGACTACGACGTGCTGATGAAACAGCGCCTGCGCATTCTGGATGAGCACGGGCTGAAGCTGTCGGATATCCAGGCAGTGATCGCCACCCTCAAGCCTTTGGACGGCGCCATCGAGTTTGTCAACTGGCTGCGCGAGCGTTTCCAGGTGGTGATTCTGTCGGACACGTTCTATGAGTTCTCCCAGCCGCTGATGCGCCAACTGGGCTTCCCGACGCTGCTGTGCCATCGGCTGATCACCGACGAGAACGACCGGGTGGTGAGCTACCAGCTGCGTCAGAAAGATCCCAAGCGTCAGTCGGTGTTGGCCTTCAAGACCCTGTACTACCGGGTGATTGCAGCCGGAGATTCCTACAACGACACCACCATGCTGGGTGAAGCAGACCGCGGGATTCTGTTCCATGCGCCGGAGAACGTGATTCGCGAGTTCCCGCAGTTCCCGGCGGTGCATACGTTTGAGGATCTGAAGAAAGAGTTCATCAAGGCGTCGAATCGGCCGTTGAGCCTGTAAGTTATTTAGCGGGGCTGATTGCCTCATCGCAGGCAAGCCAGCTCCCACATGTTGACCGCGCGTCCATGTGGGAGCCGGGCTTGCCCGCGATTGGGCCGGTGTGGCCACTGCACAGCCTAAACCCCTGCAAGCAAACTCTCATAAGGAATGCGCAAGCCTTCATGCAGGCGTTTGATCATCGACAAGCTCAGCTTACGCTTATGATTCAGCACTTCAGAAACCCGCCCGCTCGGACCTATAAAAGGTTCCAGGTCACGGGCGGTCATGCCTAACTGCTCCATTCGAAATTTAATCGCTTCTATGGGGTCCGAAGGCGGCATTGGATAGTGCTCTGCTTCGTACTTTTCGATAAGTATTGCGAGAACTTCCAGCTCGTCACCCTCTGGCGAACCGATTTGCGCTTCCCATATCTGTTCGACGCGCGCGAGCGCAGCGGCCAGTTCTTCCTGGGAATGAATAGGTTTGATGTTCATCACACGGTCTCCGCATTGATCTGATCGTACTGCGCATGGGTCCCCACGAAACGTATGAAGGCAAGCTGTCGCTGATAATTGATCGCCATGATCACTCGATACTTGTTGCCGCCTATGTTGAACACAACCCTGCCGCCTTTGAGAATGCTCGCGGTTCTTAGCTCTGCCTTGAGGGCCTGTGGCGTTGGGTAAATGGCTTTTTCCATATGGCGATACAACTCGACCAGCGGCGTTTTGGCATCCATACAGCCGGGATGGCTTTCCCAGAATATTCGTAAGGTAGATAGAGCGATTATCCGCATCGCTGAAACCTCCCAGTTTGGGAGATGATAGGTGTGCTTGAGGTGAGATGCAATCTCGGAAATCTTTTCTGACGAGTAGGCAGTCGTTTCATGTGATCCTTCACAGACGGCTGGTGGACGGTCGAAGCCGGACGCTATCCTGCGCCTTCAACTGCGTCTACTTCGGTACTGATTCAGGTTTTTTCTGCTGCTTGGCTCCCCGTCCGAGAGCCAGAAGGGGTTGTGCGCTACAGGCTTTCCAACGTTTGTAACAACACCCGCACCTTGGTCAGCGACTCCTGGTACTCCGCCTGCCACTGCGAATCCGCCACAATCCCGCCGCCGCCCCAGCAACACACCTGCCCATCCTTGACCAGCAAGCTGCGAATGGCGATGGAGCTGTCCATCTCGCCGCGCACGTCCAGGTACAACAACGAGCCGCAATACAGCCCGCGTCGGGTTGGCTCCAGCTCGTCGATGATCTGCATGGCGCGTATCTTCGGGGCACCGGTGATCGAGCCGCCGGGGAAGCTGCCGGCGATCAGGTCGAGGGCGTCCTTGTCGTCAGCCAACTCGCCAGTGACGCTGCTCACCAGGTGATGCACATTCGGATAACTTTCGAGGCTGAACAACTCCGGCACCTTCACCGAACCCGTGCGGCAGGTGCGACCCAGGTCATTGCGCAGCAGGTCGACGATCATCAGGTTCTCGGCACGATCCTTGGGGCTGTCCAGCAGTTCGGCGGCGTTCGCGGCATCTTCCGCAGGCGTTGCACCCCGTGGCCGGGTGCCCTTGATCGGGCGGGTTTCCACCTGGCGCTGGCTGATTTTGACGAAGCGCTCCGGCGACAAACTCAACACCGCACCTTCGCCCGGCAGGCTCTGGAACCCGGAAAACGGCGTCGGGCAAGCTTCGCGCAAGGCGCAGTAGGCTACCCACGGATCGCCGCTGCACGGGGCGCGGAAGCGTTGGGCGAAGTTGACCTGGTAGCAGTCGCCGGCCTGGATGTAATCCTGGATGCGGGCGAGGGCGTGTTCGTAGGTTTCGGCTGTAATGTCCGGGGCCATCGTGCCTTGCAGCTTGAAGGTTGCCGATGCGCTGATGGCCGGCTGACTGAACAGGCTGATCAGGCGTTGCTGCTCGCTGTCCAGCAGTTTGGGGTGGAACACCAGTTGGCTGGTCTGTGCCTGGTGATCGCTGATCAAGGCCCAGGCGTACAAACCAAAGCGCGCGTCCGGCAGGTGCAGGTCATCCACCGCAAGGTGTGGCAGTTGCTCAAGATGGCGACCGAAGTCGTAGCTCAGATAGCCCATCAGGCCACCGGCAAACGGCAGTTCGTAAGGCGCGGGAATCGTGGCGTCTCCCAACAACGTCAGGTTTTCCCGCAGCCGTTGCAGGAAATCGCTGCCGCTTTCGTCGGGCCACACCGTCAGTGTCGTCTCGGGCCACGCGCTCAGCAGGTCATACCGGCCACGCTCGGCGGCCGGTCGGCCGCTGTCCAGCAGCACGGCGCCGGGCGCATGGCGAATCGCTGCAAAATACTCGGCAGGGTTGGCCCGGTAGGGCAGCGGGTGTACGGAACAGGTCGACATGCGGGGCGGAGCCATCGGTACGCGGGGAAGGGATTGTAGTCCCCTGTAGGATTTGCTCCTAGAGGGGATGGGCAGAGGTATCAGACTTCAACCGCAGGAATATGCCCAAACATCTCCTGCACAAACTTCACCCGCTCTTGCGGGGTTTCCGTCACGCCGGCTGCTTTCAGCTCTTCCAGCCGAGCCTCCACCGCATGGGTGCGCAAGGTCAGGCCGCAGTCGTTGGCGATCTGGATATTCAGCCCCGGGCGGGCATTAAGCTCCAGGATCAGCGGGCCTTTCTCCTGGTCCAGCACCATGTCCACGCCGATGTAACCCAGGCCGCACAGCTCGTAACAACCAGCGGCGAGCTTCATGAAACCGTCCCAGTTGGGCAGTTGCACGCCGTCTACTGCGTTGGTGGTGTCGGGGTGTTTGGTGATGATGTTGTTCAGCCAGGTGCCGCGCAGGGTCAGGCCGGTGGCCAGGTCGACGCCGACGCCAATCGCGCCCTGGTGCAAGTTGGCCTTGCCGCCGGACTGCCGGGTCGGCAAGCGCAGCATGGCCATTACCGGGTAGCCCATCAGCACAATGATGCGGATGTCCGGCACACCTTCGTAGCTGATGCTTTTGAAGATCTGGTCGGGCACCACCCGGTATTCGATCAGCGCCCGGTCACGGTGGCCGCCGAGGGAATACAGGCCAGTGAGGATGCTGGAAATCTGATGCTCGATCTCTTCATGGCTGATGATCTTGCCGGAGACCGTGCGGTAGCGCCCTTCAAAGCGGTCGGCGATCACCAGGATGCCGTCGCCGCCAGCGCCCTGGGCCGGCTTGATCACGAAGTCGCTGCGCCCGCCGATAATCTCGTCGAGCTTGTCGATTTCCTTCTCGGTGGAAATGATCCCGTACATCTCCGGCACATGGATACCGGCCGCCATCGCCCGTTCCTTGGTGATGATCTTGTCATCGACGATCGGGTACAGGCTGCGCTTGTTGTACTTGAGCACGTAGTCGGCATTTCGCCGGTTGATGCCCATGATCCCTCGCGCTTCCAGGGCCTTCCAGGTCTTCCAGAAGCCGAACATTACGAGTCAGCCTTGAGGAAGGCCTTGAAACGCACCAGTTCGGTGAGGCGGTAGCCGCGATAACGACCCATGGCCAGCATGAAACCCACCAGGATCAACAGGATCGCCGGGAAGGTGAACACGAAGTAGATCAACTCCGGCACGCTCATGATGATGTGGGCCAGGGAGGCGGCGAACAGCGTACCGATTGCAACTTTCATCGCATGGCCGCCACCGCGCTCTTCCCAGGTGATCGACAGGCGTTCGATGGTCATGGTCAGAATCACCATCGGGAACAGCGCCACCGACAGCCCGCGCTCCAGGCCCAGCTTGTGGCTGAACAGGCTGATGGCGGCGATCAGCACCACCACGAAGGTCAGCACCACCGACAGTCTCGGCAGCATCTGCAGCTTCAAGTGTTCCAGGTAAGACCGCAGCGACAACCCCAGCGCCGTAATAATGGTGAACAGCACAATCCCGAAGCCCAACTGCGTCTCTCGGAACGCCAGGGCAATCAGCACCGGCGTAAAGGTGCCGAGGGTTTGCAGGCCGATCAGGTTGCGCAGGATCAGGATCACCAGTACGCCAATCGGGATCATCACCATGATCATGAAGGTCTGCTGGGTTTGCAGCGGCAGGCCGTACAGCGAGTATTCGAGGAAGTTGGCGTCGGTGTTTTCGTCCGTCAGCTTGGCCAGGCGAATCGCGTTCATTTCGCTGTTGTTGAGGCTGAAGGTCACCATGGCCTTTTTGCCGCCATCGACGGTGATCAGGTTTTCATCGCCGGTCCACCACAGCAGGCGGTCGGTCGGCAGGCCTTGTTCGCCGGTGTCGGGGTTGAAGTACAGCCAGTCATTGCCGTTGAAGCTGCGCAGCCAGAGTTCCGGGGTTTGCGGCTGGTCGGCCACCAGGCGGATGGTGTGGACCTTTTCCACCGGCACGTGGGCGATCGACAGCAGCAACTCGACGATCTTGGCCTTGTGCGGCGTCGACGGGTCGCCCGCCAGCAGCAGCTTCACGTTGTCGTCGTTGAGGTTGTTGGTGCGCTTTATGGCTTCGCTGATAAAGGTCTCGACGTCGGCCGAGTGCTGGCGGATCGGTGCCAACAGGGCTTCGGCGGCGAGTTTTTCCGGGCCATCGACGGCGATGCTGTCGCGGAAGGTCGGGCCCTTGACCTTGACCTTTTCACCGCTGTAACGCTTGGTCAGCACCAGGCGGTAGTAGAGGGTCTGGTTGCCCTTGGCGCGGCGTGCCGACCAGGTGACCTTGCGGTTGCCGTCGAGGCGGTTGACGCTCACGCCGTAGTTATTCGAGATAAAGCTTTCATTCAGGCTGACAAAGTCGCGGCTCAGGGGCGGCACGAACATCTGGATTTTCACCGGGTCCTTCGCGTTGGCGACGAACTCGACCTTGGCGTCGATGTTCCACAGGTCGTCGGTGGCGTCCTCGGTGACGGGAATCCCCAGCACGAAAATCTGATAGGCGGTGACCGAAATGCCCAGGACCACCAAAACGGCGATCAGGATTTTCAGGTGCAGATTAAGAGAGCGCATTCAAATTACTCAGCGGTATGAGCGTCGGTGGCGCAGGCAGGTTTGCCCGCCGCGTATTTAAGACTGGGGTCGACCAGCGCATCAAAGCGTTTCAGCGCTTCGGAGCCGATCAGCAGCGGGTATTGGAAGGCGCTGCGGTCAGTCAAGTTCACTTCGATACTGCGTAAAGCCGTGCCCATACAGATGTCCAGGGCAATCACTGGACGGGCGGTGTAGTTCTTGTCTTCATCGGGGTCGTAGTCACCGGCGCGACGCTTGATCTTGCTCACGCGGGCCAGGGGACGCTCGATGGGGTGGGAATGGGCGGTGTCGATGGCGAGATAAAAGCGCACCCAGGACTCGCCGTTACGCTTGAAGCGCTTGATGTCGCGGGCGCTTAAGGACGCGGTTTTGGCCCCGGTGTCGAGTTTGGCAGCCACTTCCAGGTCAATGCCGGCCAACTTGGCGTATTCATTGAGCCCATACACGGTCTTCTCGGCTGCAACGCCAAGGCCCGGTATCAACAGTAGAAGCAAAAGGGGGAAGGGCTTGAGTCTCATAAATCCTGACGCGGCGCCGTGCGATGTTCAATTCAAGGCGACTGGCATTGCTGCGCAATCTCTGGTGCGCCTTTTCATCCATGGATGGCAGGCAAAAGTGGCCGGCATTCTAACATGAAGGTTTTCTGACGCCAGCGCTGGCAGCCGGCCATGCCCCGATAGGGTGCAAGGCTGGTTATTAGACGATTGTCGACAATGTGTATTTATTCTTTGACTATCTGGAGCTGATTGGCTAGTTTTTGCGGCATTGCTTTTAAAGGTGTCGACAATATGCTGGATCAACTGGAAACCCCAGTGATAGCCCAAGACGATTCCCAGACCATGTCCGAGAACGTCTTCCGGCGCATCCAGGCCGCCATCGTCAAGGGCGAGATCGCCCCGGGCAGCAAGATCTCCGAGCCGGAGCTGGCGCGCACCTATGGCATCAGCCGTGGCCCGTTGCGCGAGGCGATCCACCGCCTGGAAGGCCAGCGCCTGCTGGTGCGCATCCCCCATGTGGGCGCGCGAGTGGTGTCCTTGAGCCATGAAGAGCTGATCGAACTCTACGAAATCCGCGAATCCCTGGAAGGCATGGCCTGCCGCCTGGCCGCCGAGCGCATGACCGACGCTGAGATCGAGGAGTTGCGCCAGGTGTTGCACACCCACGAGCGCGATGCGGCCTTCCAGGCCGGTGTCGGCTACTACCAGCAAGAAGGCGACTTCGATTTTCATTACCGAATAATTCAAGGCGCCGGTAACCGCACCCTGACCCAAATGTTGTGCGGCGAGCTGTATCAGTTGGTGCGCATGTACCGCATCCAGTTCTCCGCCACCCCCAATCGTCCACGCCAGGCCTTTGCCGAGCATCACCGCATTCTTGACGCGATTGCCGATCGCGACGGTGAACTGGCCGAGTTGTTGATGCGCCGTCATATCGGCGCCTCCAAACGCAACATTGCCCGTCACTTCCCGGACGGCGCTCCCCAATCACGAGGTGAGTCATGAGTTCCAAGAACAACACTACTCCCGGCCAGCGTTTCCGTGACGCGGTTGCCAGTGAACAGCCGTTGCAGGTGGTCGGCGCGATCAATGCCAACCACGCGCTGCTGGCCAAGCGCGCCGGTTTCAAGGCGATCTACCTGTCGGGGGGCGGGGTGGCTGCCGGCTCCCTCGGCGTGCCGGACCTGGGGATTACCGGCCTGGATGACGTGCTGACCGACGTGCGCCGCATCACCGACGTGTGCGACCTGCCGCTGCTGGTGGACGTGGACACCGGTTTTGGTTCCTCGGCGTTCAACGTCGCGCGCACCGTCAAGTCGATGATCAAGTTCGGCGCGGCGGCGATCCATATCGAAGACCAGGTGGGCGCCAAGCGCTGCGGCCATCGCCCGAACAAAGAGATCGTGTCCCAGCAGGAAATGGTCGACCGCATCAAGGCCGCCGTGGACGCGCGCACCGATGACAGCTTCGTGATCATGGCCCGCACCGATGCGCTCGCCGTGGAAGGCTTGGAATCGGCCCTGGAACGCGCCGCGGCCTGCATCGAGGCCGGCGCCGACATGGTGTTTCCGGAAGCCATCACGGAGCTTGAGATGTACAAGCTGTTCGCCTCCCGTGTGAAAGCGCCGATCCTGGCCAACATCACCGAATTCGGTGCGACGCCTCTCTATACAGTCGACCAATTGAAATCTGCGGATATTTCCATCGTGCTGTACCCGCTCTCGGCCTTCCGCGCCATGAACAAGGCCGCCGAAAACGTCTACACCGCGATCCGTCGCGACGGCACCCAGCAGAACGTGATCGACACCATGCAAACCCGCATGGAGCTTTACGATCGCATCGACTACCACACCTTCGAGCAGAAGCTCGACGCGCTGTTTGCCGCCAAAAAATAACGCACCCTGATACTTGTAGGCGCGAGCTTGCTCGCGAAGATCGTTAACGATAACGCGCTTAGCCTGAATGAACGCGGCGCCCTGAAGTGTTTCGCGAGCAAGCTCGCTCCTGCAAGGGGTGGTGTGAAGCTTCAGCGAGACGCTTCCCTAATAAATACAAGATTGGAGAGAACCATGGCCGAAGCAAAAGTACTCAGTGGAGCTGGCCTGCGTGGCCAGGTTGCCGGGCAGACCGCACTGTCCACCGTGGGCCAGGCCGGTGCCGGCTTGACCTATCGTGGCTACGACGTGCGTGAACTCGCCGCCGACGCGCAGTTTGAAGAAGTCGCCTACCTGCTGCTCTACGGCGAACTGCCGACCAAAGACGAACTGGCCGCCTACACCGCCAAGCTCGGCAAACTGCGCGACCTGCCCCAGGCGCTGAAAGAAGTGCTGGAACGTATCCCCGCCGACGCCCACCCGATGGACGTGATGCGCACCGGTTGCTCGTTCCTGGGCAATATCGAGCCGGAGAAAGACTTCTCGGTGCAGCGCGATGTCACCGACCGCCTGCTGGCCGCCTTCCCAGCGATCATGTGCTACTGGTATCGCTTCAGCCACGACGGCCAGCGCATCAACTGCGTGACCGACGAGCCATCCATCGGCGGCCACTTCCTGCACCTGCTGCACGACAAGAAGCCCAGCGACTTGCACGTCAAGGTGATGAACGTGTCGCTGATCCTCTACGCCGAACACGAATTCAACGCCTCGACCTTCACCGCGCGTGTCTGTGCGTCGACCCTGTCGGACCTGTATTCCTGCGTCACCGCCGCCATCGGTTCCTTGCGCGGCCCGCTGCACGGCGGCGCCAACGAAGCGGCGATGGAGATGATCGAGCGTTTCTCTTCCGCCCAGGAAGCGGTGGAAGGCACCCTCGGCATGCTGGCGCGCAAGGACAAGATCATGGGCTTTGGCCACGCGATCTATAAAGACAGCGACCCGCGTAATGAAGTGATCAAGGGCTGGTCGAAAAAACTCGCAGACGAGGTGGGCGACACGGTGTTGTTCCCGGTTTCCGAAGCCATCGACAAGACCATGTGGGAGCAGAAGAAACTGTTCCCCAACGCCGACTTCTACCATGCCTCGGCGTACCACTTCATGGGCATCCCGACCAAGCTGTTCACACCGATTTTCGTCTGCTCTCGCCTGACCGGCTGGGCGGCCCACGTGTTCGAGCAGCGCGCCAACAACCGCATCATCCGTCCGAGCGCCGAGTACATCGGCGTTGAACAGCGCAAGTTCGTGCCAATCGAACGTCGCTGAGTGGAGAAACCGCTGATCCCGGAGTGAAACCGGATCAAAAATGTGGGAGCGGGCTTGCTCGCGAAAGCGGTGTGTCATTCAACACACATGGCGACTGTCACACCGCC
>NZ_NIXO01000051.1 GCF_002204795.1 Pseudomonas sp. K2I15 | reverse complement strand
GTGTATCAGACACATATTCAGTGAATGACACTCCGCCTTCGCGAGCAAGCCCGCTCCCACATTGGATCTATGTCAGTCAGGAGATTTACGCCGGCTGATCCAGCTCAAGCCCCACTCCCAACTGCCGCGACAGGCACGGCCAGCGCTTCCACGCAGCTTCCGTGTCCGGGCTCTTGAGCTTGTCGCGGTACGCCTCGACGGACTCCAGGGCAAAGCTCTCTTCGTTGAGCATCTCATCCACCGCGTGGTGCACGGCTTCATCCAACTGATTGGCAAATGCCTCGCCGATCAACTGGTGAGCAATCACGTTCGCCACGGTGGTATCCAGCGGAATCAACGGCTGGCCGAAGTGCTTGATATACAGATCGTTGACCTCTTCCACCAGGCGATGCGCCAGGTAAGCCTCGTCCAGCAAGCCGTCCAGGCCTTCATGCCCGGCCAGGATTGCGGGCGGTTGCAGGAAGAAATGCTCGGCGATTTTCAGCACCGGCTTGATCTGGCTTTCAATACCGGCTTCACGGGCGACATCGTTGGCCGCATCCAGTAAATCCGGGACCTGGTTGATGTAGGCGCTGACAAAACGCGTCATCACGCCCTTGGCGTCGACATCCGGCAGGGAAATCGCCGGGTGCAGGTGCGGTAACTGGACTTCCAGCTGCTGAGCAAGCTGGCCAGTGCTGGATTCGTGTTGATGGGCACGGGAAATCTGCTCGCGCAATGCGGCGGTGTTCATGAAAGCTCCAGTGATGCAGGCGTAGGAAATAGGGAGAGCATAAGGTAGCTCGTTTATACGAGCGCCTAAGACGCATTTGTCATAATTATTTCATGGTTATGCACTGTCGTTATATCAAATCGCCATCGTTCGTCGGATAAGTTGCTCCACTTGTCCTGTTGTGTGGTCGGTTCGTCCATTTTCGTTCATTTGCCCGATCACATTGCGGGGTGGCGGTCGGTGTCTATACTCGGTTTTGTAAGCAATTAGCTGATGACGCCCGACTGCATGAGCAGGCAAGGCTTAGCGGTTGTAAGCAGTATGGAAGCCGCTCCCTTGGCCGCAGGTGCAAACCGGCGGGATAACAAGAACGATAAGGGGAACCCGCAATGACGCGACATCCACATGTTTGGATGGGCCTACTGTTGTGGTCAGTATTCGGCCAGGCGCAAGCCGCCTGGACAACGAATATGGCGCCAGGGGCTACTGAAGTCAGTCACGCCGTGTTTGACCTGCACATGACCATTTTCTGGATTTGTGTGGCGATTGGCATCGTCGTGTTTGGCGCGATGTTCTGGTCGATGATCGTGCACCGGCGCTCGACGGGCCAGGTGGCGGCCAAATTTCACGAGAGCACGACGGTGGAGATTCTCTGGACCGTGGTGCCCTTGCTGATCCTGGTGGCAATGGCTATTCCGGCCACCAAGACGCTGATCAACATCTACGACAGCACTGAGTCGGATATCGATATCCAGGTCACCGGCTACCAGTGGAAGTGGCATTACAAATACCTGGGCCAGGACGTCGAGTTCTTCAGCAACCTGGCCACGCCCGCCGAGCAGATCCATAACCAGGCCGTCAAAGGCGAGCATTACCTGTTGGAAGTCGACCAGCCGCTGGTGCTGCCGGTGGGCGCCAAGGTGCGTTTCCTGGTGACCGCCGCCGACGTGATCCACTCCTGGTGGGTACCGGCCTTTGCGGTGAAGCGTGATGCGATTCCCGGCTTCGTCAACGAGGCCTGGACCCGGGTCGAGAAGCCCGGCATCTACCGTGGCCAATGCGCCGAGCTGTGCGGCAAGGACCACGGCTTCATGCCGATCGTGGTGGAGGTCAAGTCCAAGGCCGACTACGACACCTGGCTCGGTGAGCGTAAGGCCGAAGCCGCCAAGCTCAAGGAGCTGACCTCCAAGGAATGGACCCTGGATGAGCTGGTGGCGCGTGGCGACAAGATTTACCACACCACCTGCGTGGCCTGTCACCAGGCCGAAGGCCAGGGCTTGCCGCCGATGTTCCCGGCGCTCAAAGGCTCGCCGATTGCCACCGGACCCAAGGAAGACCACCTGCACCGCGTGTACTTCGGCAAGCCCGGCACCGCCATGGCGGCGTTCGGCAAACAACTGTCGGAAGTCGATATCGCGGCGGTCGTGACCTACGAACGTAACGCCTGGGGCAACAACAAAGGCGACATGGTCACTCCAAAAGACGTGCTGGCTCTGAAACAGGCGCAAAGCAAATGACCTCCTTCATTGCGTATTCCCTGAACCGTCCCGCCCACTCGTTCGCAGGAGAAAGGCCATGAGCGCTGTGATCGATGACCACGGTCATGCCGGTGACCACGCTCACGGCCCCGCCAAGGGCCTGATGCGCTGGGTGCTGACCACCAACCACAAAGACATCGGGACCATGTACCTGTGGTTCAGCTTCGCGATGTTCCTGCTCGGCGGCTCGTTCGCCATGGTGATTCGCGCTGAGCTGTTCCAGCCCGGCTTGCAGATCGTGGAGCCGGCGTTCTTCAACCAGATGACCACCATGCATGGCCTGGTGATGGTGTTCGGTGCGGTAATGCCGGCGTTTGTCGGCCTGGCCAACTGGATGATCCCGTTGATGATCGGCGCGCCCGACATGGCCCTGCCGCGCATGAACAACTTCAGCTTCTGGCTGTTGCCGGCGGCGTTCCTGATGCTGGTCTCCACGCTGTTTATGCCCGGCGGCGGGCCGAACTTCGGCTGGACCTTCTACGCCCCGCTCTCCACCACCTACGCGCCGGAAAGCGTGACGTTCTTCATCTTCGCCATCCACCTGATGGGCATCAGTTCGATCATGGGCGCGATCAACGTGATCGCCACCATCCTCAACCTGCGTGCCCCTGGCATGACCTTGATGAAAATGCCGCTGTTCGTCTGGACCTGGCTGATCACCGCGTTCCTGCTGATCGCGGTGATGCCGGTACTGGCCGGCTGCGTGACGATGATGCTGATGGACATCCACTTCGGCACCAGCTTCTTCAGCGCTGCCGGTGGCGGTGACCCGGTGTTGTTCCAGCATGTGTTCTGGTTCTTCGGGCACCCCGAGGTGTACATCATGATTCTGCCGGCCTTCGGTGCCGTCAGTTCGATCATCCCGACCTTCTCGCGCAAGCCGCTGTTTGGCTATACCTCGATGGTGTACGCCACGGCGAGCATCGCGTTCCTGTCGTTCATCGTGTGGGCGCACCACATGTTCGTGGTGGGCATCCCGCTGGTGGGCGAGCTGTTCTTCATGTACGCCACGCTGCTGATTGCCGTGCCGACGGGTGTGAAGGTGTTCAACTGGGTCAGCACCATGTGGCAGGGCTCGTTGACCTTCGAGACGCCGATGCTGTTCGCCGTGGCGTTCGTGATTTTGTTCACCATCGGCGGCTTCTCCGGGCTGATGCTGGCCATCGCGCCGGCGGACTTCCAGTACCACGACACCTACTTTGTGGTGGCGCACTTCCATTACGTACTGGTGCCCGGTGCGATCTTCGGGATCTTCGCCTCGGCCTACTACTGGCTGCCGAAATGGACCGGCCACATGTACGACGAAACCCTGGGCAAGCTGCATTTCTGGCTGTCGTTCGTGGGGATGAACATGGCGTTCTTCCCGATGCACTTCGTAGGGCTTGCCGGCATGCCGCGTCGGGTACCGGACTACAACCTGCAGTTCGCCGACTTCAACATGGTCTCCTCCATTGGTGCGTTCACCTTTGGCGCGACGCAGATCTTCTTCCTGTTCATCGTCATCAAGTGCATCCGAGGCGGCCCGCCTGCGCCCGCCAAGCCGTGGGATGGCGCCGAAGGGCTGGAGTGGAGCATCCCTTCGCCCGCGCCGTACCACACCTTCACTACGCCGCCGGAGGTCAAATGAACCGGTTATTGCGGTGTGAACGCGGTCAGTGTGGGAGCGGGCTTGCTCGCGAATACGGTGTGTCAGGCAACATTATCTTCGGCTATGAAACCGCTTTCGCGAGTAAGCCCGCTGCCACATTGACCGCATTCATGCAGGGTGGCCGCCATGCTTGAGTCCGTGCCTATCAAGCGCCTGGTCCCGCGGCTGCTGATCCTGGTAGTGGCGATGTTTGCCTTCGGTTTTGCCCTGGTGCCGATCTACGACGTGATGTGCAGGGCGTTCGGCATCAACGGCAAGACCGCCGGGCAGTACGAAGGCGAGCAGGTAGTGGACCCGACGCGCCAGGTGCGGGTGCAGTTCCTGTCCACCAATGCCATCGACATGGTCTGGGAGTTCCACTCCAAGGCTGATGAGGTGGTGGTCAATCCCGGCGCGGTTACCGAGATGCTGTTCGTGGCCTACAACCCCACCGACAAGCCAATGACCGCCCAGGCGGTGCCGAGCATTTCGCCCGCTGAAGCGGCGATGTACTTCCACAAGACCGAGTGTTTTTGCTTCACCCAGCAAGTGCTACAGCCAGGTCAGCGCATAGAGATGCCGGTGCGCTTCATTGTCGACCGTGACATGCCCAAGGATGTGAAGCATTTGACCCTGGCGTACACGCTGTTCGATATCACCGCGCGCCAACCGCCCGTGGCTGTCCATACCGGCGGCTAGGCGTTGCTTGCGGGCTCGATTAGGAGAACGAATACATGTCGACTCATGATACGTACTACGTACCAGCGCAAAGCAAATGGCCAATAATTGCCACGTTGGGCATGCTGATTACGGTGTTCGGACTGGCTACCTGGTTCAACGATCTGAAGGCCGCACGCCCGGAATCCCACGGCCCGCTGATCTTTTTCGTCGGCGGCCTGCTGCTGGCCTACATGATGTTTGGTTGGTTCGGCGCGGTGATCAAGGAAAGCCGCGCCGGTTTGTACAGTTCGCAGATGGACCGCTCCTTTCGCTGGGGCATGACCTGGTTCATCTTTTCCGAGGTGATGTTCTTCATCGCGTTTTTCGGCGCGCTGTTTTATGTGCGGCATATGTCGGCGCCGTGGCTGGCGGGTGAAGGCTCAAAAGGCGTTGCCCACATGCTGTGGCCGAACTTCGAATTTGCCTGGCCGCTGCTGAACAATCCTGACCCCAAACTGTTCCCGGCACCCAAGGGCACCATCAGCCCGTGGGGCTTGCCGCTGATCAATACGATCTTGCTGGTCAGCTCCAGCGTGACCATCACCATCGCCCACCATGCCTTGCGCAAAGGCCATCGCGGCGCACTGAAGATCTGGCTGGCAATCACTGTGTTGCTGGGTTGGGCATTTCTCGGGTTCCAGGCTGAGGAATATATCCACGCCTATAAAGAGCTGGGCCTGACACTGGGTTCCGGTGTGTACGGCGCGACCTTTTTCATGCTCACCGGCTTTCACGGCGCCCACGTGACCATCGGCACGATCATTTTGTTTGTGATGCTGATGCGCATCCTGAAGGGTCATTTTAATGACGAACACCAGTTCGGCTTCGAAGCGGCCAGTTGGTATTGGCACTTTGTGGACGTGGTGTGGATCGGGCTGTTTTTCTTCGTTTACGTGCTTTGAGGTGTTTCACCAAGGCGCATGAGACACCAGCTGGCCGCTGAAGAACCCCCAGGTGATCAACCCCAGGGTGAGCACGGCCAGCACTACACGCACGGTCAAGGCAGTGACGAGGCGGTTGGAGTTGCCCTCGTCCTTGACCAGAAAGAACAAGCCACTGAACAGGCTCACGACGGTAGCAATCAGCATCAGGGCAATGGCTGCTTTGAGCATGGTGGGCTCCGGGGCTCTTTTTTGGAGGGGGCGAGCAATGAGATTCAGTATAGCCAGCGCAGCACCGACCTCTGCGGCAATGCCATGAAACCCTTTCGCCCCGGTATTGCGCCGACGCTGGTGGTGCTCGTGTTGCTGCCATTGATGGTGTTTTTAGGCTTCTGGCAGCTGTCCCGGGGCCACGAAAAACAGGCGCTGCTGGAAACCTACGCCGAGCGCCGCGCCGCCGAGCCCATGAGCAGTACGCAATTGCAGGCCACCGAAGATCCGGCGTTCCGCCGCGTGCACTTGCGCGGGCAGTTTGATGCCGAGCACAGCGTATTGCTGGATAACCGCTTTCGCGACGGCAAGGTCGGTGTGGAGCTACTGCAACCCTTTCACGATCAGGCCAGCGGCCAGTGGCTGCTGCTCAATCGCGGCTGGCTGCCCTGGCCGGACCGGCGCACGCCGCCTGTTTTCAATACCCCCGAACAACCGCTGAATGTCGACGCCTGGGTCTATGTCGCCCCCGGCGAGACCTTCCAACTGCATGCCGATCCGGCGGGCGCAAAGTGGCCGCGATTGCTGACCGCATTGCATCCCCAAGCGCTGTGGACAGAACTGGGCCGTAGCGGATTCGCCTATGAGGTGCGGGCCGAAGCGGGCCCCGCAACCTACGAAACCAATTGGCCTGTGGTCGCCATGGGCCCGGAAAAACACCTGGGCTATGCCGTGCAGTGGTTCGCCATGGCGGTGGCGCTGTTCGGTCTTTACCTCTACCTCGGATGGCACAACACAAAGGAGAAGCGCCATGGGAGCGGCCATGAATCCACTCAACATGTCTGACGCGTCGGCAGCGCCTAACCGGCGCAAGGGCCGCTGGCAATTGATCCTGATCCTGCTGATGGTGATCGGCCCGATGGTGCTCGCCACCTTCATGTACAAGCTGCAGTTCTGGGTGCCGGACAGCCGTAGCTACCACGGCGAGATGATCGGCAATGGTCAGACCCGCGCCGACATTGGCGTGCAGGCCGACGAAGACCGCTGGCAACTGCTGGTCACCGCGCCCACTGCCTGCGCTGCCGACTGCCAGCAACTGGTTTACCTGGCTCGCCAGCTGCAAATCGGCCTGGGCCGCGATGCCTCCCGCGCCAGCCACGCCCTGGCCAGTGCACAGCCGGTGAGCGCCGCCTATGACGTCAAGCTCAAGGCCGAATACCCGCAACTTCAGCGCTACTCCCTGGACCTCTCGACCTTCAACAAAGACGCCGCTGCCCAAGGCAGCGGCGATGCCCAACTGTGGATCGTCGACCCCCACGGCAACCTGGTGTTGCGCTACGACGCCCGGGTCAAGGGCAAGGACCTGCTCAACGACCTGCGCCTGCTGCTGAAATTGTCGAACATCGGATAAGGACACCGTCATGGCCAAACCTGGATTTCGCCTCGCGCTGTTTGCCACCCTGCTGGCCCTGATCGTGGTGCTGCTGGGGGCTTACACCCGGCTGACCCACGCGGGCCTCGGTTGCCCGGATTGGCCGGGTTGCTATGGCTTTATCAGCGTGCCGAAAAGCGAAGCCCAGTTGGCCCATGCCGAACTGCATTACCCGGACGCGCCGGTAGAGGCGGACAAGGGCTGGAACGAGATGACTCACCGTTACTTCGCCGGCACCCTCGGGCTGTTGATCGTATTGCTGGCGGCCCGCGCCTGGACCCATCGTCATCATCCGGGGCAGCCGTTGAAACTGCCGTTGTTCCTGTTGGCGGTGGTGTTTGCCCAGGCGGCGTTTGGCATGTGGACGGTGACGCTCAAGCTCTGGCCGCAGGTGGTCACCGGGCATTTATTGGGCGGGTTCGCGACGTTGAGCCTGCTGTTCTTGCTGACGCTGCGGCTGTCCGGCGTGTTGCCGGCGCTGATCGTGCCCAGGCGTTTGCAGTATTGGGCCACGGCCGGGCTGGTGCTGGTGATCGGCCAGATTGCGCTGGGTGGATGGGTCAGCTCCAACTACGCGGCGGTGGCCTGTATCGACCTGCCGACCTGTCACGGCCAGTGGTGGCCGGCGGCGGACTTCGCCAATGGCTTCCACCTGACCCAGCATATCGGCCCCAATTACCTCGGCGGCCAACTGGACAGTGATGCGCGTACGGCAATTCATCTCACCCACCGGATTGGCGCGCTGCTGGTCACCGTCGTGCTGCTTGGCCTGGCCTGGCAGCTCAAGGTGGTCGGCATGACCCGCCTGGCTGGCCTGTTGCTGATCGCCCTGGCGGCGCAAATCTGCCTGGGCTTGAGCAACGTGTATTTCCACCTGCCGCTGCCGGTGGCGGTCGCTCATAACGCCGGCGGCGCAGCGTTGCTGCTGACGCTGGTGCTGGTCAATTACCACGCCCGTACCAGCCTGGTCCGGGTGCGGCATCAGTTGCCGTTTGGCTGGCGCTTCAGCCCGCGTAAACACGTGTCGGGCCTTATAACAATAAAAGGAGAGATGCCATGGCGACCTTGATCGGCGAGCGTCATAGCCAGGCGATCTGGCGTGACTACCTGGAGCTGACCAAGCCAAAAGTGGTGGTGCTGATGCTCATCACCTCGCTGGTGGGCATGTTCCTTGCCACGCGCGCGGGGGTGCCGTGGCCGGTGCTGATTTTCGGCAACCTTGGGATCGCCCTGTGTGCCGGTGGCGCGGCGGCGGTCAACCATGTGGTGGACCGGCGCATCGATGCGCTGATGGCGCGCACCCATAAACGTCCGCTGGCGCAAGGGCGCGTATCGCCCGTGGCTGCGCTGACTTTCGCGATGGTGCTGGCGGTGGCCGGGCTGGCGCTGTTGCTGACGTTTACCAATCCGCTGGCGGCTTGGCTGACTCTGGCCTCGCTGTTGGGCTACGCGGTGATCTACACCGGCTTCCTCAAGCGTGCCACACCGCAGAACATCGTCATCGGTGGCCTCGCCGGCGCTGCGCCGCCGTTGTTGGGTTGGGTGGCGGTCACCGGCCACGTCAGCGCCGAGCCCTTGCTGCTGGTGCTGATCATCTTCGCCTGGACGCCGCCGCACTTTTGGGCGCTGGCGATTCACCGCAAAGAGGAATACGCCAAGGCCGATATCCCGATGCTGCCGGTGACCCACGGCGAGCACTACACCAAGGTGCATATCCTGCTCTACACCTTTGCCCTGCTGGCGGTCAGCCTGATGCCATATGTCATCCACATGAGCGGCATGCTGTACCTGCTGTGTGCGCTGGTTCTGGGCGGGCGCTTTCTGCAATGGGCCTGGGTGCTGTACCGTGGCAGTCGACCGCACGCGGCGATCAACACCTTCAAGTACTCTATCTGGTACCTGTTCGCGCTGTTTATCGCCCTGCTCGTAGACCATTACCTATTGTTGAACCTATGACTCGAACTCAAAAAACTGTCTTCATTCTGGTGGCCATTGTCGCGTTGATCATGGGCCTGACCGTCAACAAAGTACTGAGTGGCAAAGGCCAGGGCGACCCCACTGCCCTGATCGATGCAGGCATCATCCTGTTGCCGCAAAGCCGCCAGCTGCCGCCGGTGACCATGACCAACCAGGACGGCCAGCCGGTGGTGGTCAATGAGCTGAAAGGCAAGTGGAGCGTGTTGTTCTTCGGCTACACCTTCTGCCCGGACATCTGCCCGACCACCCTCGCGCAACTGCGCCAGATCAAGAGCGAGCTGCCTAAAGACGTTGTGGATAAGTTGCAGGTGATCTTGGTCAGCGTTGACCCGAATCGCGATACGCCGGCGCAGCTCAAACAGTACCTGGGCTACTTCGATCCCCAGTTCGAAGGCCTGACCGGCGCGAATGTGGACGATGTGCAGAAGGTTTCGAATGCGGTGAGTATTCCGTTTATTCCGGCGGACACCAGCAAGCCCAACTACACCGTCGACCATAGCGGCAACCTGGCGCTGATTGGGCCGGATGGGACGCAACGCGGGTTTATCCGCGCGCCGTTGAACAACCAGAAGCTGGTGGCGCAGTTTCCGGGGTTGTTGCAGCGTAAATAAGCCTGGCGACAATTCCCTGAGCTACACAAAATCAAATGTGGGAGCGGGCTTGCTGTGGTGAGGGGGCTTGTCCCCCGTCGGGTTCACCACAGATTGATGGGGCTGCTTCGCAGCCCAACGCGGGGCAAGCCCGCTCACCACAGCAAGCCCACACATTGGTTATGTGGACGGCATTGAAGCTATGTCGTCGGATATTTCCCGCAACGTGTAGCGGTCGGCGCGAACTTGTTTGGCATGCGTCGACTGACTAGTCTGTGCCCTGTCGCTGCAAATTCAGTGACAGGGTGTGGAAGCCCTTATATCGTTAGGCGCACAAAGCGCCACCTAGAGTCAGGCGCTTTTTATCGTCTGTGTTTTATGGTGGTTGTGCGCGGGGCGCTTTCGAGCGCGCCGGGTGCCTAACGTCCCGGTCTTCCACACCTGCGTACAGCCGCCACCCATTACGTGGAAGTAGTGCTTGGCGGCCCCTCAATACGTTAGGAGCCAAGCCATGACAATGCTTACCCCAGACCCACCCTGCACCCCCGAAGTCTTCACCCGCCATCACCAGCAACTGCACGCCATCCTCATCGATGCCCAAGCCTGGTTCAGCGCCCGCGACATTGGCCATCTGATGGGCCTGCATCTCAACGAAGCCTTGCTGCGCAAACTCGATCCTGACCAACAGCAAACATTAACTGCGATCACCCACGGTCACGCTGTGCCGACGTTGATGCTCAGCGAGTCAGGTGTGTACGCGATGTTGATCTATCACTACTGCCCCGAAAACCGCGCCCTGCGCCAATGGCTGACTCACGAAGTGGTGCCGGCCCTGCGCGGCAAACAGCAGGCAAGCGAAAGCCCGGCCCTGAGTTGGTTGGCCTGGTCGACGGTGAGTTTGAGTGTGCTGCGGTGGCGCAATGAGCCGTGGATCCGGCTGCGGGATATGCCCAAGGTGTTGCCGGGCTAAGCACTGAATCTGTGGCGAGGGAGCTTGCTCCCGCTGGGGCGCGAAGCACCCCCCAAAAATGGGACTGCTGCGCAGTCCAACGGGAGCAAGCTCCCTCGCCACAGGTTTTGCATCAGGCTTTTGGATCAGAACGCCGGCAGAATTGCGCCTTTGTACTTCTCAAGAATGAACGCTTTCACTTCGGGTGTGTGCAGGGCTGCAACCAGCTTCTTCACGGCGTCCGAATCCTTGTTGTCTTCGCGGGTCACCAGGATGTTCACGTAAGGCGAGTCTTTGCCTTCGATGGCCAGGGCATCCTTGGACGGATCCAGCTTGGCTTCCAGCGCGTAGTTGGTGTTGATCAGCGCCAGGTCAACCTGGGTCAGCACGCGCGGCAGGGTGGCGGCTTCCAGTTCGCGGAATTTCAGGTTTTTCGGGTTCCCGGTGATGTCCTTGATGGTCGACAGGATGTTGGTCGGGTCCTTCAGGGTGATCAGCTTGTTGTTGGCCAGCAGCAACAGCGCACGGCCGCCGTTGGTGGCGTCGTTCGGGATCACTACATTGGCGCCATCAGGCAACTCGGCCAGGGTTTTGTATTTGCTGGAGTAGGCGCCCAGAGGCTCCAGGTGCACAGCGCCAACGCTCACCAGGTGAGTACCCTTGGCTTTGTTGAATTCGTCCAGGTACGGCTGGTGCTGGAAGAAGTTGGCGTCCAGGCGTTTTTCGGCAACCTGTACGTTTGGCTGAACGTAGTCGCTGAAGACTTTGATCTGCAGGTCTACGCCTTCTTTGGCCAGGATAGGTTTGACCTGCTCCAGGATTTCAGCATGCGGCACCGGCGATGCGGCCACGGTCAGGGTTTCGGCGTGTGCGGAAAACGCGGCCACGGCGGCGAAAGCAACCAGTAGTTTTTTCATTCAACAAGCTCCTTGTTCGGGTATTGGCCGGCTTCGCGCCGGCAATAGCCGTTATTTTCGGGAAAAGTGCGTCACCAGCTTATCGCCGATGGTTTGCAGAATTTGAACCAGCACGATCAGCATCACCACGGTGACCACCATGACGTCGTTCTGAAAGCGTTGATAACCATAGCGGATGGCCAGGTCGCCCAGCCCGCCGGCGCCCACTACGCCGGCCATGGCGGTATAGCCCACCAGGGCGATAGCCGTGACGGTGATTGCCGCGATGATGCCGGGGCGTGCCTCGGGCAGCAGTGCATTCAGGATGATCTGCCGGGTAGTGGCGCCCATGGCCTGGGTTGCCTCGATGATGCCCCGGTCCACTTCGCGCAGGGCCGTTTCTACCAGGCGGGCGAAGAACGTTGAAGCCCCCACCACCAACGGTGGAATGGCGCCGGCCACACCCAGGGAGGTGCCCGTGATGAAGATGGTGGTAGGAATCATCACAATCAGCAGGATGATAAAGGGCAGTGAGCGTATCGCGTTAATCACGAAGGACAGTACGGAGTAGGTGGTTTTCTGCTCCAGCAATTGCCGCGGGCTGCACAGGAACAGCAGGATGCCCAGCGGCAGGCCCACCACGATGGTGAAGAGCAGCGAGGTGCTGAGCATGAGCATGGTGTCGCCCGTGGCAACCCAGATGTCCGCCCAATCAATCTTGTCGAAGAAATGCAGTAAATTGTCCATTAACGCAGGACCTCCATGTGGACGTCGGCCTCGGTGAAGCGGGCAAAGGCCGCTTCCATGTCACCGCCGGTGATGGCCAGGGTCAGTTGCCCATAGGGAGTGTCTTTGATGTGGTCGATGCGACCGGCCAGGATGCTGTAGTCCACGCCCGTTTCACGAGCGACGGTACCCAGCAATGGCGCGTAGGTCGCTTCGCCCTGGAACGTCAGGCGCACGATGCGGCCCGGTACGTGGGCGAAGTCATCACGCTGCTCGCCTTCGTCAACCTGCTCGGACTCTTGCACGAAACGCTTGGTGGTCGGGTGCTTGGGGTGCAGGAACACGTCGGCGACGGTGCCTTGCTCGACGATCACGCCGGCGTCCATCACGGCCACGTGGTCGCAGACCCGGCGGATCACGTCCATTTCATGGGTGATCAGCACGATGGTCAGCTTCAGCTCACGGTTGATCTCGGCCAGCAGTTGCAACACCGAGGCCGTGGTCTGTGGGTCAAGGGCGCTGGTGGCTTCGTCGCACAGCAGGATTTTTGGCTTGGTGGCCAGGGCGCGGGCAATGCCGACGCGCTGCTTCTGGCCGCCCGACAGCTGCGCCGGGTACTTCTTGGCGTGGTCGGACAGGCCGACCCGGGCCAGCAGTTCGGCGACGCGCAGGTCGATTTCCTTGCGGGACAGTTCGCCAGCAAGCGTCAGCGGCAGCGCCACGTTGTCAGCAACAGTCTTGGATGCCAGCAGGTTGAAGTGCTGGAAGATCATCCCGACCTGTTGTCGGAAACGCCGCAGACCTTTGGCATCCAGGGCAGTGACTTCTTCGTCATCCACCTTGATCTGGCCGCCGCTGGGCTCTTCCAGGCGATTGATCAGACGCAGCAAAGTACTTTTTCCCGCACCGGAGTGGCCGATCAGACCAAACACCTGGCCATTTTCGACGCGCAGGTTGGTGGGATGCAGCGCGGGGATATCCTTACCGGCGACCCGGTAGGTTTTATGGACGTTATGAAACTCGATCACGTAGCGAACCTTGTGGGGCGCATTAAAAAGGGATCAGCGGTTAGCCGGGCGCGCATTTTAGCCTGTCCGTATAGCGTTTCTTAGCATTTATTTCTCATGCAACCAGCGATTTGGCAATAACGCGATCAAAGGTCATAAAAAAGGAACGGTACAAAACGGTGTCAGTCACTACTTAGGCAACTCGAAATTCCCAGGTGCCGTGCCTGGGGTTTTGCTCAAGAAGAGCCGGGGATCGCTCTGGCCTACGCAAACGAGGAGTTTTTGTCTGATGAGCACTAAAAAGCCAGTCACCCCGCCCAAGAGCGAACTTGCGGGTACCGACACCCTGGACCGTGGCAATACCAACGCCAAGCTGCAAAGCCTGGAAACATTTCGCTCCGACGCGACCGGCCAGGCGCTGCGTACCAATCAGGGCGTGAAGGTTTCCGATAACCAGAACAGCTTGAAGGTCGGCTCCCGTGGCCCTTCGCTGCTGGAAGATTTCATCATGCGTGAAAAAATCACGCACTTTGACCATGAGCGCATCCCGGAACGCATCGTCCATGCCCGGGGTACTGGTGCCCATGGTTATTTCCAGACCTATGAAAACCATTCGGCGCTGACCAAGGCCGGGTTCCTGCGTAACCCCGCGCATAAAACCCCGGTGTTTGTGCGTTTCTCCACGGTGCAGGGCCCTCGCGGCTCGGGCGATACCGTGCGCGATGTGCGTGGCTTTGCCGTGAAGTTCTTCACCGACGAAGGCAACTTCGACCTGGTGGGCAACAACATGCCGGTATTTTTCATTCAGGATGCGATCAAGTTTCCTGACTTCGTGCATGCGGTAAAACCCGAGCCGCATAACGAGATTCCTACAGGCGGCTCGGCTCACGATACGTTCTGGGATTTTGTCTCGCTGCAGCCGGAGTCGGCGCACATGGTGATCTGGGCCATGTCTGACCGCGCGATTCCGAAAAGCCTGCGGACCATGCAGGGCTTTGGCGTGCACACCTTTCGCCTGGTGAATGCCGAGGGCAAATCCAACTTCGTCAAATTCCACTGGCGGCCTACAGTCGGCACCTGTTCGCTGGTGTGGGACGAGGCGCAGAAGCTTGCGGGCAAAGACACCGACTTCCACCGTCGTGACCTTTGGGAGTCGATTGAAGGAGGCGATTACCCGGAATGGGAATTGGGCGTGCAGATCATCGCTGAAGAAGACGAGCACACGTTCGACTTCGACATCCTCGACCCGACCAAGCTGATCCCCGAAGAGCTGGTGCCGATTACGCCGCTGGGCAAGATGGTGCTCAACCGCAACCCGGACAACTACTTTGCCGAGACTGAGCAAGTGGCGTTCTGCCCTGGGCATATCGTGCCGGGCATCGACTTCTCCAATGACCCGCTGCTGCAAGGTCGGTTGTTTTCCTACACCGACACGCAGATCAGCCGACTCGGTGGGCCGAACTTTCACGAGCTGCCAATCAACCGTCCGGTTGCGCCGTTCCATAACGGCCAGCGCGATGCCATGCACCGCACCACCATCGACAAGGGCCGCGCGGCCTACGAGCCGAACTCGATTGATGGCGGCTGGCCGAAAGAAACCCCGCCGGCTGCCGAAGACGGCGGGTTTGAGACGTACCCAGAGCGCATCGACGCCCACAAGATTCGTGAGCGCAGCGAGTCGTTCAGCGATCACTTCTCCCAAGCGCGGTTGTTTTTCCGCAGCATGAGCAAGCACGAGCAGGAGCACATCATTGCGGCCTACAGCTTTGAGCTGGGCAAGGTGGAGCGCGAGTTTATCCGGGCGCGTCAGGTGAATGAGATCCTCGCCAACATCGACTTGGAACTGGCCAAGCGCGTGGCGCAGAACCTGGGCTTGCCAGCGCCGAAGAAAGGCACAGTGCCGGAGCGCAAGACGTCTCCGGAGCGTTCGCCCGCGTTGAGCCAGGCCAACTTGCTGTCGGGTGATATCAAGACCCGCAAGGTCGCGATTCTGGCGGCGAACGGCGTTGATGGTGCAGCGATTGCGGCCTTGAAGAAGGCGCTGGAAGCTGCGGGTGCTCACGCGAAGCTGTTGGGGCCGACGTCGGCGCCGGTGACGACGGCGGATGGCAAGAGCCTGCCAGTGGATGCGTCCATGGAAGGCTTGCCGTCGGTGGCGTTCGATGCGGTGTTTGTGCCGGGCGGCGCCAAGTCGGTGCAGGCGTTGAGTGGTGATGGCGTGGCGTTGCATTACCTGCTGGAGGCGTACAAACACCTGAAGGCGATTGCGCTGGCCGGTGAGGCGAAGCAGTTGCTGGATGTGCTCAAGCTTGAGGCGGATGCGGGGTTGATTGTCGGCGGGGATGCCAAGGCTTTGAAGGCGTTCTTTGCGGCGATTGCCCAGCATCGGGTCTGGGATCGGGAGCCTAAGGCTAAAGCGGTTCCGGCTTAAGTTATTGGTTGTTTGTTAGACCGCTTTCGCGAGCAAGCCCGCTCCCACATTTAACCGAGTTCCACCTTTGGAATGCGGTCGAATGTGGGAGCGGGCTTGCTCGCGAATGGCGTTATTCA
Organism: Pseudomonas sp. K2I15; assembly: GCF_002204795.1. Classification (GTDB taxonomy): domain Bacteria; phylum Pseudomonadota; class Gammaproteobacteria; order Pseudomonadales; family Pseudomonadaceae; genus Aquipseudomonas. The sequence continues at coordinate 31,007 of NZ_NIXO01000051.1, read as the reverse complement.
GTCTTACGCGGAATCAGCACAATCTGCGCCGGAACATTCTTCAGAATCTGCCGGTGAATCTTCAGGTCATACCCCGAATCGATGCGTTTCACCCGTTTGGTCAGTAACGTGGCCAGCCATGGGTAATCCTCTGTGCGCGGCGCCTGGATGCTCACATCACACTGGTAATTCACCACGTCGGTGGCGATCTCATCCAGTTGATGGCGCAGCGCCTCGATATCGGTGAGGTTCAGCGCAACCGTGGTGCTTTCAGCGGCGGGGTCGATGACTTTGGCCGGTGGCTTGGCTTCGGCGGCTTTCAGCGCGGCCTCGGCCTTATCCAGCTCTACTTTGCGGGCGTGGGCGATCGCGCTGTTGACGCCACCGGTCAGCGCCGGCGCTTTGGGCATCAGTGCCCGTGCGCGGCTCAGGGCCGTGGCGGCAGCGTTGACGTCACCTTTTTGCAGCACGATCTGGCTGCGCTGCAAGTAGGCTTCGGCCAGTTGGCGCTGATAAGGCTCCAGCGCCGGGTCGTTGGGCGATTGGGCCTGCAACGCGGCCAACTCGTCTTCGGCGGTAGCCAGTTCACTGCTGGCGAGGTTTTGCTCCAGCTGTGCGATGGCCGCAGCGCGCGCGTCCGGGGCCGCGGGGGCGACGGGCGGGGTGCTTTGGCAGGCGCCCAGCAGCAAGGAAAATGCGGCAAGGAGCAGATAACGGGCGTTGAACAGCTTCATTCCTGCGACTCTCTAATTGCGCAAAAAGCGAGCAAGTCTACACCCCACGACGGGGCAGGACAAAACTCAGCAGAAACAGGGCGGCCGCCGTGACCACAATCGACGGCCCGGCCGGGGTGTCCTTGAACCAAGACAGCGCCAGGCCACCACACACCGCGAGCATCCCCAAAAGGCTGGCGCCGACCGCCATTTGCTCCGGCGAGCGGGCGTGGCGCTGGGCCGCCGCTGCGGGGATGATCAGCAGCGATGTGATCAACAATACGCCGACAATCTTCATCGCGACAGCAATCACCACGGCGATCAGCAACATCAGGGTCATGCGCAGTGCCGCTACGGGCAAGCCTTCGACGGTGGCCAGTTCTTCGTGCACGGTGATCGCCAGCAGCGGACGCCACAGGGTTACCAGTAACACCAGCACCGCCGCGCTGCCGCCGAGGATCCAGGCCAGGTCGGTGGGGCTGATCGCCAGCAGGTCGCCGAACAGATAGGCCATCAAGTCGATGCGCACTTCGTGCATGAAGCTCAGCACTACCAAGCCCAGGGATAAGGTGCTCGGCGCCAGGATGCCCAGCAACGTATCCGAGGCCAGCGGCTGGCGCTGTTGCAGGGTCACCAGTAGCACCGCCAGCAGCAGGCAGCCCACGGTCACCGCGATGGTCGGGCTCACATCCAGCAGAAAGCCCATGGCCACGCCCAGCAGCGCGGCGTGGGACAAGGTGTCGCCAAAATAGGCCATGCGCCGCCAGACCACGAACGAACCCAGTGGGCCCGCCACCAGCGCCAAAGCCAAGCCTGCCAGCAGGGCGTAGAGCAGAAAATCAGCCATGCTTGCAGCTATCTCCATGAACGTGGGTGTGAGGTGTTACGGGGTCGTCGACTACCGCGCCATGCAGGTCATGGGCATGGTCGTGGTGATGGTGGTAGATCGCCAGGCTTTGGGCGTTCTTGCCGAACAGCTCGACAAAGGCTGGGTCGCCGCTGACCTGTTCCGGGTGGCCGGAGCAGCACACGTGGCGATTGAGGCACACCACCTGGTCGGTGGTGCTCATCACCAGGTGCAGGTCGTGGGAAACCATCAGCACGCCGCAGCCGTGGCGGTCGCGCAGGCGGGTGATCAGGCTGTACAGCTCGGCCTGGCCTGCCACGTCGACGCCTTGCACGGGCTCATCCAGCACCAGCAGTTCCGGCTCGCGCAACAAGGCGCGGGCCAGCAGCACGCGCTGCATTTCGCCGCCGGAGATGCTTTGCACCGGGCTGTCGATCACCTGTTCGGCGCCGACTTCCTTTAGGGCGGACTGTGCACGGGCGCGGTCGACACCGGGCACCAGGCGCAGGAAGCGCAGCACCGACAGCGGCAAGGTCGGGTCTACATGCAGCTTTTGCGGCATGTAGCCCACCCGCAGCTTGGGCTTGCGCCACACGCTGCCTGTGTCGGGCTTGAGCAGGCCGAGTACGGCGCGCACCAGGGTGGTCTTGCCGGCGCCGTTGGGGCCGATCAGCGTGACGATCTGCCCGGGCTCCACGCTCAGGTCGATGTTGTCCAGCACGTTTTGCCCGGCGAACGTGACCCCGACTTGCTCCAGGCGGATTAACGCAGTGCTCATCAAGCCCCCTGGCAGCCCGAGCACACACCGACCACTTCGACGGTTTGCCCTTCGACCCTGAAGCCGACGTCGCCGGCGCTCTTGATGATGCTGTCGCTGATGCTTTTTTGCTCAAGCTCGATGGCGGCGTGGCACTCGCGGCAAATCAGGAACTGGCCCTGGTGCGCGTGTTCCGGGTGGTTGCAGCCGACAAAGGCGTTGAGCGATGAGATGCGGTGCACCAGGCCGTTGTCCAGCAGGAAGTCCAGCGCGCGGTAAACCGTGGGCGGCGCGGCGCGGCGGCCATCTTGCTCGCTGAGCACGCCGAGGATGTCGTACGCGCCCAGCGGCTTATGGCTTTGCCACACCAGCTCCAGCACCCGGCGACGCAGGGCGGTCAGGCGCAGGCCTTGACGCGCACACAATGCGTCAGCTTCTGACAGCGCGGTGTGCACGCAGTGAGAGTGGTCATGGGGACGGCTGGCAAGCGGTGTTTTAGGCATGAGCGGCGACAGATATTTGTGAGAGACGTTATTATGTTACCTGTTCCTGCCTCCTTGAGTGGTCATCGTGTCCAGACTTTTTCCCGTTTTTGTCGTATTTGTCACCAGTTTGCTGCTTGCCGGTGCCGCTCAGGCGGAGGTTCGGGTGCTGACCAGCATCAAACCGTTACAGCTGATTGCCGCCGCCGTGCAGGACGGCGTGGCGATTCCCGAGGTGTTGCTGCCGCCGGGCGCTTCACCGCATAACTATGCGCTGCGTCCTTCCGACGTACGGCGTGTGCAGTCGGTGGACCTGCTGTATTGGATTGGCCCGGACATGGAAAGCTTTCTGCCGCGTGTTTTGAAGGGCCGCAGCTTGCCGACGGTGGCAGTGCAGGACCTTCCGGGGATGAAACTGCGCAGGTTCACCGAAGATAGTCACTCCCATGCCGAAGATGCCGACGAACATGATCACGATCATCGCCCGGGCAGCCTGGACGCGCATTTGTGGTTGTCGACGGTCAACGCCCGGGTGATCGCCAACCGCATGGCAGCGGACCTCAGCGCTGCCGACCCGGCGAATGCCGAGCGGTATCAGAGCAACGTGAAAGCGTTTGATGGCCGTATGGATGCGCTGGATGCACGCTTGAAGGCACGTATGGCTGACGTCGCTGGCAAGCCGTATTTCGTGTTCCACGAAGCATTCGATTACTTCGAAGACGCCTACGGTCTCAAGCACATCGGTGTGTTCAGCGTTGCCGCAGAAGTGCAGCCGGGCGCCCAGCATGTGGCGGCGATGCGCACGCGTTTGCAGGAAGTGGGCAAGACCTGTGTGTTCAGCGAGCCGCCGTTGCGTCCGCGTCTGGCGGAAACGCTGGTGGCCGGTTTGCCGGTGAAGCTGGCGGAGCTGGATGCGTTGGGCGGCTATACGCCGGCTACGGCTCAGGGTTATGAGCAGGTGCTGGAGAAGCTGGGGAATGACTTGGCTGGGTGCCTGGAGTCGCTCTGACAGACGCCGCATCACCAATGTGGGAGCGGGCTTGCTCGCGAATGCGGTGGATCAGTCAGCGCATCGGGTGACTGAAACTCCACATTCGCGAGCAAGCCCGCTCCCACATGTTTGACCGCGTACGACCTTTACAGTGCAAACGGCAGCGGAGTCTTGACCTGCTGGCGCTGCGCCAGGCGCACTTGAAACTCCCGCGGGTCGTGAATCAGCACGTCCTGCCCGGCAAACGATTCCGCGGCAATCAGGCGTGACAGCCAGAACCGCACGCACGCCACGCGCAACATGGTCGGCCACAGCTCCGCTTCCCTGGCGGTAAATGGCCGCAAGCCCGCATAAGCCCCCAACAATGCCCGCGCGCGCTGGCCGTCGATCACGCCGTCGGCGTCCGAGCACCAGTCATTCAGCGCGATCGCCACGTCGTACAGCATCGGCCCGGAGCAGGCGTTATAGAAGTCGATCAGCCCGGTCAGGTGCGTGCCTTCGAACATCGCATTGTCGCGAAACAAGTCGGCGTGGATATTCGCCCGGGGCAGCGCGAGGATCTGCGCCTTGTGCGCCTTGATCTCATCCAGCGCGGCTTGCAGCAGGCGCTGTTGTTCCACGTCGAGGTGCGAGATCAACTGCGCGCCTTCGCTGAGCATCCAGTCCAGCCCGCGATCGGTTTTACGTTCCAACACCTTCTCGCCTTGGGTGGCGAGGTGCAGGTGGCCGAGCAATTCGCCCACTTGCACGCAATGCTGTGCATTGGCGTCCTTGATGTGCTTGCCTGCCAGGCGCGGTTGCAGCAGCGCCGGTTTGCCGGCCAGCTCGCGCAAGGCCACGCCGTCGGTGGTGCGCAGGGCGTAAGGCACCGGCAGGTCAGCGTCGTGGAGTACGTCCAGCAGTTCGATGAAGAACGGCATTTCCTGCACGGGGCCGCGTTCGACCAGGGTCAGGACGAATTCGCCCTGTTCCAGGCTGATGAAGAAATTGGTGTTTTCACTACCAGCGGCAATCCCCTGGAAATCAAGCAGGCGGCCGAGCCCATAAGGGGCAAGAAAGGTTTCCAGCTCGGGCCGAGCCAGGGGGGTGAACACAGACATGGTTAAAACTGCCGTTACGGGCGCTGCCGTGGGCAGCGCCGATTAAAGTTAAGAAATCATTTCCATTCGAAGATCTTCCATGACGGGATCAGCATATCCGGCTGGTCAGAGCGGATGAAGTTCGCATCAGTTCCGTCCGCGCGCACCAGGAAATACGGCGGAAAGCCTTTCTGAGTCACCTTGATCGCGTACAGGAAACCATTTTGGCGGTATTCCTGAATGGTCTTGTCGCCTTCCGTGCGAATGGTGACTTCCGGATCTGCCGAAGGAGCCCCGTCGGCTGCCATGGCGGCCAGCGGAAGGAATGCAATCAAGCCGGTCAACAACAAGCGATTCACTGTGCGCATGATAACCTTGTCCCTTTGTCGTCATTGGTCCGGCTATTCTAGCGCCTGACCCGCCGAAAAGGTTGATCCTGCTCATGAGCCAAGCCCCCCTCGTCCTGGTGGACGGTTCTTCTTATCTGTACCGCGCCTTTCATGCGCTGCCACCGCTCACCACGTCCAAAGGCCTGCCCACCGGCGCGGTCAAGGGCGTGTTGAACATGCTCAAAAGCCTGCGCAAGCAGTACCCGAACAGCCCGTTCGCGGTGGTGTTCGACGCCAAGGGCGGGACATTTCGCGATGAGCTGTACGCCGAATACAAGGCCAACCGCGCGAGCATGCCCGATGACATGCGCGTGCAGATCGAGCCGCTGCACCAAAGCGTGATCGCCCTGGGCTTCCCGCTGCTGTGCGTCGAAGGCGTTGAAGCGGACGACGTGATCGGCACCCTGGCCCGCAGCAGCGCGGCCGCCAACCGGCCGGTGGTGATTTCCACCGGTGACAAGGACATGGCACAGCTGGTCGACGGGCACATTACCTTGGTCAACACCATGACCGGTAGCGCCATGGACGTTGAGGGCGTGAAGGAGAAATTCGGTGTCGCTCCCGAGCAGATCATCGATTACCTGGCGCTGATGGGCGATTCGTCCGACAACATCCCGGGGGTTCCGGGTATCGGTCCAAAGACCGCTTCGGGCCTGCTGGTGGGTGTTAACGGCGGTTTGAAGGACCTCTACGAGCAGCTCGATATCGTGCCGACCCTGCCGATTCGTGGCGCCAAGACCCTGGCCGCCAAGCTCGAAGAGCACAAGGAAAGCGCGTTCCTGTCGTACCAGTTGGCGACGATCAAGATCGACGTGCCGCTGGATGTGGGCCTGGACGATCTACACCTGATCGAACCGGACCGCGAAAAGCTGCTGGAGCTGTACACGCTGCTGGAGTTCAAGAGCTGGATTGACGAGATTCAGCGCGATGCCAAGCGTGTTGAGTTGAGCGCGGCTCCGTCGGCCGCTGTCGCCGAGGAAGCGCTTGAGGCGATCGCACCGGCTTCTGTGGAGCCGGTGTACGAAACTATCCTCACCCAGGCTCAGTTCGATGTCTGGCTGAAGAAGCTCAACGACGCCAAGCTGTTCGCCTTCGATACCGAAACCACCGGGATCGATGCGCAGAAAGCGCAATTGGTGGGTGTGTCGTTTGCGGTGCAGGCCTTTGAAGCGGCCTACATTCCGCTGACCCACGCCTACATCGGCGTGCCGGAACAGCTGGACCGGGACACCGTACTGCTGGCCCTGAAGCCGTTGCTCGAAGACCCGGAAAAACTCAAGGTCGGCCAGCATGCCAAGTTCGACATGAATATCCTGGCCAACTGCGCCATCGGTGGCGACCCGGCACACGGCATCACCGTGCGCGGCGTCGCCTTCGATACCATGCTTGAGTCCTACGTGTTGAATTCCGTCGCGACTCGCCACGACATGGACAGCCTGGCGAAGAAGTACCTGGACTACGACACTGTCAGCTTCCAGGACATCGCCGGCAAAGGCGCCAAGCAACTGACCTTTGACCAGATTGCCCTTGAGCAGGCCGGCCCTTACGCGGCGGAAGACGCAGACGTGACCCTGCGCTTGCACCAGGAATTGCATAAGCAGCTCTCGGCTATTCCTACCTTGGCCAGCGTAGTGTCCGACATCGAGATGCCGCTGGTGCCGGTGCTGGCGCGCATTGAGCGCCAGGGCGCCCTGGTGGATGCCGCCTTGCTGGGTATCCAGAGCATCGAGCTGGGCAACAAGATGGTGGACCTGGAACGCCAGGCCTACGAGATCGCAGGCGAGGAATTCAACCTCGGTTCGCCTAAGCAGCTGGGGGCGATTCTCTACGAGAAGCTCGGGCTGCCGGTGCTGAAGAAGACTGGCAAGGGCCAGGCTTCGACGGCCGAGGAAGTGTTGGCCAAGCTGGCTGAAGACGACTATCCGCTGCCGAAAGTGCTGATGCAGTACCGCAGCATGAGCAAGCTGAAAAGCACGTACACCGACCGCCTGCCGGAGCAGATCAACCCGCGCACTGGGCGCGTTCACACGTCCTATCACCAGGCCGTAGCGGCTACCGGGCGTTTGTCCTCCAGCGATCCAAACCTGCAGAACATTCCGGTGCGTACCGCCGAAGGCCGGCGCATCCGCCAGGCATTTGTCGCGCCCAAGGGCTACAAGCTGCTGGCGGCGGACTATTCGCAGATCGAGCTGCGCATCATGGCGCATTTGTCCAAGGACGAAGGGTTGCTGAATGCGTTCCGCGACGACCTGGACGTGCACACCGCCACGGCGGCCGAAGTGTTCAAGGTTGAACTGGCGGAGGTCACGTCCAATCAGCGTCGCAGCGCCAAGGCGATCAACTTTGGCCTGATCTACGGCATGGGCGCCCAGAAGCTCGGCAAGGACATCGGCGTCGACACCAAGACCGCCAAGGCCTACATCGATGTGTACTTCGCCCGCTACCCAGGCGTTCGCGAGTACATGGAGCGCACCCGTGCCCAGGCGGCTGACCAGGGCTATGTGGAAACCCTGTTCGGGCGCCGCCTGTACCTGCCGGAGATCAACTCCAACAAGCCTCAGGAGCGTGCTGGCGCCGAGCGTACGGCGATCAACGCGCCGATGCAGGGTACCGCGGCCGATATCATCAAGAAGGCCATGGTGAAGGTCGATAACTGGCTGACGGCCTCGGGTCTCGACGCCAAGGTCATCCTTCAGGTGCACGATGAATTGGTGCTGGAGGTGCGTGAGGACCTGGTGGCTGAAGTCAGCGCGAAGATTCGTGAGCACATGAGCGATGCGGCGAAGCTGGATGTGCCGCTGGTGGTGGACGTCGGCGTGGGCGACAACTGGGACGAGGCGCACTAAGCCTGGGGGCTTGGGCCGCGGCATCATGCCGCGGCAGTGCTTTAGATCGGAAAACGCGGTGGGTTATTTCCAATAGTTTTTTGAACGTGCCGGAACTTAACCCATGAAATGTGACTCAGAGTTACTGAATGGGTGGTGAAGCCCTTCAATGCTCCTATGTTGTGTTAAGTGTTGGCAGATATCTGGACCCCGCCCTAGCGGTCCGGAACTTGGACCCCGAACTTCCCCTCCCCATACGAAGTCCGGGGTTTTTTTTGCCTGGAGTTTTTACTCGGCGACTTCCGAACCCTTGTCAGCCAGTTCCATCCAGCCTGCCAGCACAGTGTAGGCGTCTTCCAGGCCCAGGCGTTTTGGCGCCGAGAACAGCTGGATGGTCACCGCATCACCCCAACCTTTACGAATGTCGGCCTGCACTTTGAGCAGGGTGTTTTTCGCTGCGCCGTAGGTCAGCTTGTCGGCCTTGGTCAGCAGGATATGCATCGGCATGCCGCTGGCGACGGCCCAATCGAGCATCAACAGGTCGAAGTCGGTCATTGGATGACGGATGTCCATCATCAGAATCAAACCCTTCAAACTCTCCCGGCCACCCAGATAGGCTTCCAGGTGACGCTGCCAGTGCAGCTTCAACGGGATAGGTACTTTTGCATAACCGTAGCCCGGAAGGTCGACCAGACGCCGATCATCGTCTAGCTTGAAGAAGTTGAGGAGCTGTGTGCGCCCCGGGGTTTTCGAGGTGCGGGCCAGGCTGGCGTGGGTCAGGGTGTTCAGCGCGCTGGATTTACCGGCGTTGGAACGGCCGGCGAATGCGACTTCGAAGCCTGCGTCATCGGGGCATTGGTCGACTTTGGCGGCGCTGAGCATGAAGGTGGACTGTTGGCACAGGCCGAGGATGGGATTCTTGAGTTGCATGAGTTTTCCGATGTGGGCGGTGCCGGGAATGGGTGCGGCAAGCGGTGTCGTTTCCGTTTCAGTAGCGCCAGTATATAATGCCGCAGATTTTGTGTGTGCTTTGTCCCAGCGAAGGATGAAGTTCACGGGAGCGATAGACCTTTATTGCGCATTAGAACGCAAAACGCTCTCAAACCCTGAAAAGGTCGATGTATGACCAAGTGGATGCTGGCCGTCGGTGTCTTGATGCCACTTTACAGTGCGCAGGCTACACAGGATCCGGAGGCTGTGTACAACCGCGTTTGCGTGGCCTGCCATGCCGGACAGTTGCCCAACGCCCCGAAACGGGGTGACCAGGCAGCCTGGAAGCCAAGACTGGCTCAAGGTATGGACACGCTGGTGCAACACGTGACCCAGGGTTTCAAGGCGATGCCGCCGCGTGGTTTGTGCATGGACTGCAGTACCGAGGATTACCATGCCGTCATTCAGTTGATGGTGAGTAAACCCGGTCCATAACTCTTTAACCCTTAGCCGTAGTTGGATTAGCTGATGAACAAACTGATCGTGAGTCTGCTGTTGACCTTGGGCATCACCGGTGTTGCCCATGCCGCAGGCGACGCCACTGCCGGCCAGGCGAAAGCCGCCGTATGTGGTGCTTGCCATGGACCGGACGGTAATAGCCCGGCGCCAAACTTTCCAAAACTGGCCGGCCAGGGTGAGCGTTACCTGACCAAGCAGATGCACGACATCAAGGACGGCAAGCGTACGGTCCTGGAAATGACCGGCTTGCTGACCAACCTCAGCGATCAGGACCTGGCGGACATCGCGGCGTATTTTGCCAGCCAGAAAGGCAGCGTGGGAGCTGCTGATCCAAAATTGGTGGCCCACGGTGAAGAACTGTTCCGTGGCGGCAACCTGGAAAAAGGCATGCCTTCGTGCATCGGTTGCCACTCGCCTAACGGTGCAGGCCTCGCTGCTGCTGGCTTCCCGCACTTGAGCGGCCAGCATGCCCAGTACATCGGCAAACAGCTGACCGACTTCCGCGAAGGTAATCGCACCAACGACGGCGATACCAAAATCATGCAGAGCATCGCCGGGAAACTCAGCAACAAGGACATCGAAGCCGTGTCCCAATACATTCAGGGCCTGCACTAAGTGCCCCGGCTACGTTAACGCTCGATTAATCCGTCGATGCAAGCATAAAAAGGGTGGCTTAGGCTGCCCTTTTTTGTGGCCGGTGCCGTTACACTAACGAACTCATGCCCGCGTAGACCTGTCACAACAAAGGTCGCGTGAGGCGACTTTATTTGTCCAGGAGTAAAGCATGCGTAATCTGATCCTCAGCGCCGCTCTCGTCACTGCCAGCCTTTTCGGCATGACCGCACAAGCTGCCGATAATGTGCCGCTTGAAGCCGGTAAAACCTACGTTGAACTGGCTAACCCGGTGCCAGTTTCCGTGCCGGGCAAGATCGAAGTGGTGGAGCTGTTCTGGTATGGCTGCCCGCATTGCTACGCCTTTGAGCCGGTGATCAACCCGTGGGTCGAGAAGCTGCCCAAGGACGTGAACTTCAAGCGTATTCCTGCCCTGTTCGGCGGCCCATGGGATGCCCATGGCCAGCTGTTCATTACCCTGGACACCATGGGCGTAGAGCACAAGGTTCACGCCGCCGTGTTCAATGCCATCCAGAAAGAAGGCAAGCGCCTGCTCAAGCCTGACGACATGGCCGATTTCGTTGCCACTCAAGGCGTCGACAAAACCAAGTTCCTTGAGACGTTCAACTCGTTCGCTGTGAAGGGCAAGATGGCCCAATACAAAGAACTGGCCCAGAAATACGGCGTGCAAGGCGTACCGACCCTGATCGTCAACGGTAAATACCGTTTTGACATCGGCAGTGCCGGTGGCGAAGAGCAAGCGCTGAACGTGGCCGACCAGTTGATCGCCAAAGAGCGCGCAGCCAAGTAAGGGGCCTGTCATGCGTCGCTGGGGTACTGAACGTGTCGTTGGCCTGCACGACCCGAAGGTCAACGAACACCATCTGGAGTCCACAGGCCTGCCGGCAGACAGCCGGCTGCGCCTGCTCAGTTTCAATATCCAGGTGGGCATCAGTACCGAGAAATACCGGCATTACCTGACCCGTGGCTGGCAGCACCTGCTGCCCCACAACGGGCGTGCCGGCAATCTGCAAAAGATCGGCGACCTGCTGGGCGACTTCGACCTGGTAGCCCTGCAGGAAGCCGACGGTGGCAGCCTGCGTTCCGGCTACATCAACCAGGTCGAGCATCTGGCCCAGCTCGGTGCCTTTCCCTACTGGTATCAACAACTCAATCGCAACCTCGGCAAACTCGGCCAGCACAGCAATGGTGTGCTCAGCCGCCTGAAACCGTGGGCGATCGAGGATCACCCGTTACCCGGCCCAAAAGGCCGCGGGGCGATTCTGGTGCGTTTCGGCGAAGGCCCGGAAGCGTTGGTGGTGGTGATGATGCACCTCGCGTTGGGGGCTCGAACACGCACCCTGCAGTTGGCCTACATCCGTGAGTTGATTGGCAACTACAAACACCAGGTGCTGATGGGTGACATGAATACCCATGCCACAGACCTGCTACAGAATTCCCCATTGCGAGACCTTGGGTTGCTGGCGCCGCAAGTCGAAGCCACCTTTCCCAGCTGGCGTCCGCAACGTTGTCTTGATCACATTTTGCTCAGCCCGACCCTGACTCTCGAAAGTGTGCAGGTTCTGGCGCAGCCCATCTCCGATCACCTGCCCGTCGCGGTAGAGATTCGTCTGCCGGGTTCGCTCACGGCTGATGCATTGCCCGCGTTGAGCCCCGGCCCTCGCGGACCCCTTGCATGAGCGACGACGCCCAGCGCTGGAAAGAAAAATACCTGTTAAGCATCGAGCAACAAGAAAAGCTCGAACGCCGCTGGGCCGCCCGCCTCGATTTGCTGCGGCGCGGGCTGGTACGCAGCACCCTCGCGGCTGAAGGGACCGACCGCGCAGTTGACCTCTGCATGAAGGAAATGCGCGATGTTGTGCGCACCGACGACATGGACGCCGCCCTCGCCGCGTTGTTGCCGCGCCTGGAAAAGGCCGTACTGGATTCCGAGCAGCGCCGCGAAACCCGGGTCGACCAGATCGGCACGGCGTTGACGGCCTTGGTCACCCAGTTGCAGAAACTGCCGCTGCCGCGTGAGGTGAGTCGCCCGCTGAAGGCGTTCGCCAAACAGCTGGACGGCCGGGTCGGCCAGGCGCGGGAGATCCCGCTGTTGCTGAGTGAGTTGAGCGGCCTTCAAGGGCAGGCGTTGAGCAACCTGGAGCCTGAGGGCGAAACCAGCCGTTCAAGCCCGGGGCTGTTGCAGCGGCTGTTTGGTGCCAGGGACGCAGCGGCCGAAACCCCGGAGGCTGAGCTGCCCGCGCTACCGCGCCCGGCGGCTCAGGCGCCGGCTGGGCCGAAGCCTGTGGATGAGCCTGAAGCGTCGACGCAATCGGCTGAGCTGGCTCAAGCGCTGCGAGCTTTTGCGCCGCTGCCGAAAGCCCCGGCCACCGTTGAGCCGCCGCCTGAGCGTCCACCGCAAGTAAAGCCTGCTGACGTTGTCAGCGAAGCGGCGCCAGCTGTCCCTGCCGTCGTGGCCCCAGCGCCTGTCATCAAGGCGCCCGCTGAAATTATCGAGCCGCTGGAGCCCGAACCTCCGCTCGAAACGGAGGTTGAGCCAGCCGTCGAGAGCGCCCTCGCCGCGATGGTCGAGGCTCCAGAGGTGCAGGCACTTGAGCCAGAGCAGACGGAGATCGGCAGTCTATCGCTGCCACCGGTCATGGCCGAGGAGCTGCAAGAGTCGCCCGAGCCCGCAGAGCTGAACCCCGACGAGCTTCAAACGGATCAGACCTACGCGCTGCCCGACACTCCCGAGCCGTCTTACAGTTCGGTGGCCAAACACATTGAAGACACCCTGCTCGGTTTGCTGGAAGACCTGTCGCTGCCAGAGCGTCATCGGCCCCAGGCCGAAGCCATGCGTGAACGCCTGACCCATGGTTTGAACTGGTACGAACTGCTGCCGATCCTCGATGACCTTGCGGTGTTGATGCTGGCGGTCACTGACAGCGGCCAGCACGAGTTTGAAGCCTACCTCAAGCAGCTCAACGAGCGCCTCGAAGCGTTCCAGGGGCATCTGCAGGTCGCCAGTGACGGCCACGCCGACAGTCGCTCGGCCGCCAGAGAGCTGGACACCCAGATCCGCGAACAGGTGGATGGTTTGCAAACCAGTGTGCAGGACGCGGCGGACCTGGACAGCCTCAAGCACGTGCTGGAGAGCCATCTTGAAGGGCTGCTGGGCACCATGGACGAACACCAGCACCAGCGTGACCAGCGTGAGCAGGAAGTAGCCGCCCGCCTCAAAGGCCTGGCCGAACGGGTCGCCAATATGGAGCAAGAGGCTCAGGGCTATCGTGAGCACCTTGAGGTTCAGCGCCAGAAAGCCTTGATCGACCCGCTCACCGGCTTGCCCAACCGCGCCGCCTGGAGCGAGCGCCTGGAGCAAGAGGTCAACGCCTGGCACCAGCGCGGTAATAACCTGTCGCTGGCGATGCTGGACCTCGATCACTTCAAGCGCATCAACGACGGTTATGGTCATCTGGCCGGCGACAAGGTGCTGAAGATCATCGCCACCGTATTGAGAAAACGCCTGCGGCCCAACGACTTCATCGCGCGCTTTGGCGGTGAAGAGTTTGTGCTTCTGATGCCCAATTCGTCGCTGTCCGATGCCTTGGCCGTGGGTGAAACCCTGCGCGCAGCCATTGAAGCCTGCCCGTTTCACTTCAAGGGTGAGCCGGTAACGATTACGGTGTCCATGGGCACGGCGCAGTTCCAGCCGGGAGAGCGCAGTGACCTGGCCCTCAAGCGCGCCGACGAGGCGTTGTATCGCGCCAAGGCTGCGGGGCGCAATCAGGTGCAGGCGGCCTGAAAATGTTCCATTTTGTTTAAAAAGCCGTATTTGGCCGCCCGGCAGCAAACGGTACGTTACACTGTTGCATTACTGTCTTAAGCGTATTGTCTGCTGCCATGAAATTTCTGTGTTCTGCCTTTCTGCTACTTCTGCTCGCCGGTTGCGCGAGCGGCCCTCGCCTGGACACCAGCCACCCGTCGGTGAATCACGACAACCGTGTGCAATTTGTCATCGTGCACTACACCTCGGCATCCCTTGAGCGCTCCCTGGCGCTGTTGACCCACGGCCAGGTCAGCAGTCATTACCTGATCGGCGACGATGCCTCAGCCACCATCTATAAGCTGGTGGACGAAAGCCAGCGCGCCTGGCACGCCGGGGAAAGTGAATGGATGGGCCGCACCTGGCTCAATTCCAGCTCCATCGGCATCGAGATCGTGAACCCTGGGTATCGCGATTTGCCGACGGGCCGCGTCTGGTACCCGTATTCCGAAGCACAGGTACAGTCGCTGGTGGTGCTGCTCAAGGACATCAGCAAACGTAACGGCATCGACCCGCGAAACATCATCGGCCATAGCGACATTGCCCCCCTGCGCAAGCTGGACCCTGGGCCGTTGTTCCCCTGGAAGCGTCTGGCGGATGAAGGGCTGGGCATGTGGCCGGATGCCAAGGCCGTTGCCCGTTACCAGGTGCAGTACGCCAGCGATTTGCCGAGCATTACCTGGTTCCAGGAAGAGTTGGCGAAGTTGGGCTATCCGACGCCGCAGACGGGCGAGCTGGATGTGGCGACGCGGCATGTGGTTGCCGCGTTCCAGATGCATTTCCGGGCGTCGTTGTATGACGGGACGCCGGATGCTGAAAGTGCCGCTATCCTGCGGGCGTTGAATCACCAATAACGGCAGGCGCGTGCTCTTACAGGGGCAGCGCCATATAGAACTGTGTCCCCTGCCCCGGCCGTGAATAAACCCCCATGCGGCCACCGTGCAATTGCACGATCTCCTTGCACAGCGCCAGGCCCAGCCCGGCGCCGCCTTTCTTGCGCCCTACCTGCACAAACGGTTCGAAAATCCGTCCCTGCTGGCCGTAGGCAATGCCTTCGCCGTTGTCCTCGACGCTGACAATCACCCGTTCACCATGGCGACGCGCCTGCAGGCGAATCTGCCCACCTTCGGCAGTGTGCCGCAGGGCATTGCCCAGCAAATTATCGAGCACCCGCTCCAACTGCGCTTGATCGGCATGCAACCTCGGCAGCGGGGATTGCTCCTCAACCAGCAATTCGATGTTCTGCGCATTCGCCTGCTCCGCGAAGCGGGCTCGGGCATGTTCGAGCAGGTCGCTGATGTCACACGGCCCCAGCGTGAGTTTCTGCAAGCCATTCTGATAGCGTGAAAAGTTGAGCAAGTCGTTGATCAACTGCATCAGGCGCTGCATTTCCTCGTTGACCGTATCCAGCAGGTCCGCTTCGCGAGACTCCGCAGGAAACTTCGCCCGTTCCCGGAACAAGCCGAATGCCATGTGCATGCCTGTCACCGGCGTGCGCAATTCATGGGACGCACGCAACACAAACTCACTGCGCACCCGTTCAAAGGCACGTTGTTCGGTAACGTCATGCAGCACCATCACCGCGCCCAGAATGTGCCCCTGGGTATGGCTGACCGGCGTCAGGCTGTAAGTCAGCAGGCGCAGCTCACCCTCGACTTCCACTTCCAGGTCTTCAGGTGCGCGCTCCAGGTTGCCGCCGCGCAACACCAGATGCAGTTGTTCATCCAGTTCAGGGCGACCCAGTGCTTCGCCAAGGCCTTGGCCCAGCCTATTCTCGTCCCAGCCCAGTTGGCGCTGCGCCACCGGGTTAAGGTGCTCCAGGCGGCCCTGGCGGTCGATCATCAGCAGGCCGTCGTCGATGCTGTCGAGCACCGCCTGCAGGCGTTGCTGCCCGGCGAGCAGCTCATCGACGTTGGTTGCCTGATGCTGGCGCAACGCCTCGGCCATGATGCCGAAGCGTCGGGTCAGCAGGTTCATCTCGGCCGCCGAGGAAATAGGCAGCGTGACTTCGAAGTTGCCTTGGCCGATCTTGTCGGCAGCCTTGGCCAGTGCCTCGATCGGCCCGCCAAAGCGCCGGGCGATACCGTGTGCGGTGACGAAGCCGATGATCAGCACTGCCAGCCCGACCAGCCCCAGCAGGCCGGCAATCAACAGCGCGCGCTCACGGGACTTGTGTTCGGTGTCGTTGATGTTGTCCAACGCTTTCTTGTGCTCGGCGATCAGGCCGTTGCGCAAGATGTTGAAGCGCTGGGTCAGCTCGTTGTTGTTGCGCAGTTTTGGCGGGGCATTTTCATTTTTATCGAATGCCTCCAGAAAGCTCAGGTAGTTGGTTTTGGCTTGGGTAAAACCGCTGGTTACCGCATCCTTTTGTTCGTGATCGATGCCTTGTTGCAGCAGGGAGAAATAGCGCTGCTTGGAGTCCTCGAGGGCGGCACGATTGGGCTGCTCGTTGAGCATGATCATCAACTGGTCGCCGAGGGTCTGCCGAAGCTTGAGCCCCAGGTCCAGGGTGATGAAGTTGCTGCGAATCAACGATTCCTGGGTCTTGGCCATTTGCATGACACTCACCAGGCCCAGCAACAACCCCAGCAGGGCAACGGTGATCAGCGCGGAAATACTCAGGAACAGCCGAGTGCGCAGCTTCATCGCAAGCTTCATAGGCTACAGCTCACAGGTTGTATTGTTTGCGTTTGCGGTACAGCGTCGACGCATCAATGCCAAGGGTTCGGGCCGCCTGGTCCAGGGTGTCACTGGTGGCCAGCACGGCGCCGATATGCGCCTTTTCCAGTTCATCCAGGCTCAACGCTGCGCCGATACGCGGGGCGTTGTTGGTTGGCTGTTCGGCCATGCCGAGGTGGCTGATCTCAACCTTTTCCTGTGGGCAAATGATGCTGGCGCGTTCCACCACGTTGCGCAGCTCGCGAATGTTCCCCGGCCAGCGGTAGTTGAGCAGCGCCTCACGGGCTTCATCGCTGAACCCGCGAGCCGGTCGCGCATATTCCTTCACGAAGCGTGCAAGAAAGCGGTCGGCCAGGGTCAGGATGTCTTCGCTGCGTTCGCGCAGGGGCGGCAGGTGCAGGGTGATGACATTCAGGCGGTACAGCAGGTCTTCGCGGAAACGACCTTCGCGGACCATGTCTTCCAGGTTCAGGTTGGTGGCGGCGAGGATTCGCACGTCGGCACGGCGAGTCACCGGGTCGCCGACGCGTTCGTATTCCTTGTCCTGGATAAAACGCAGCAACTTGGGTTGCAAGGTAAGGGGGAAATCGCCGATCTCATCGAGAAACAGCGTGCCGCCATCCGCCTGGTTGACGCGGCCAAGGGTGCTTTCGCTGGCGCCGGTAAACGCACCGCGGCTGTGACCGAACAGCTCGCTCTCCATCAGCTCCGCCGTCAGCGACGGGCAGTTGATGGTGACGCAGGATTTCTTCGCCCGCTTGCTCCAGCCGTGAATGGCCCGGGCGAGCTCACCCTTACCGGTACCGGACTCGCCGAGAATCAGGATGTTGGCATCAGTCCCCGCCACCTGGCGTGCGGTTTCCAGCACCACCATCATCGCCGGGCTGTGGGAGTCGAGGCCGTCCTTGGGCTGGCGCACTTCGCCTTCCAGGGCTTCCAGGCGCGCCGACAGTTGGCGTACTTCAAGCTGTTTGGCCGTGGCCAGGCGCAATTGGTCGGGGCTGCAAGGTTTGACCAGGTAGTCGGCGGCGCCGGCCTGGATCGCATCCACGGCAGTGTCGACGGCCGAATGGGCGGTGACGATCACCACGCGCATCCACGGCGCCTGGACGCGCATTTGCGCCAGTACGTCCAGGCCATTGTCTTCGCCCAGGCGCAGGTCCAGGAAGCACAGGTCAAACACCTGGCGTTGCAGCAAGGCATCGGCTTGGGCGGCGCTGTTGGCGGTGGCTACGGTGTAGCCTTCATCTTCCAGGCAGTAACGGAAGGTGCGAAGGATCGCGGATTCGTCATCCACTAAAAGAATGCGGCCTTGAAGTTCCTTGGCTGATTCCATCTGTCCCGCGCTCCCTTAAGAATGAATGATGTTGTTTAGTCCCGGAATAATCGGGCAAGTTGCATGGTTTATTCTGATTGATTAAAGCCGTCATCGCGCAGCTATCTGCGCTTCCTCCTACAAAGACGCCAATTCAAGGCGTTTTGCTCCCTCTCTTCCCGATTCGGCAACTGGCCGTCGCGTTCCTATCCCTTGATCCGACCACTGACCATCGTGCATTTCGCACGGTATGGATAGGGGCATCGTGCAGGATGCTCGTGGTGTCAAAGCGCTTTTGTTTTTAAGTTATTGATTTTATTGATTTTTATTTTGTTAAAAAACTGGCACGCAGGCTGCAATACACCCCATACGAGCGTCATCAACGAATAATCAAAATGCGGGAGAGATACAGCATGACTCGCCAAAGCCTCACCCAACTGCGTGTATCCCCACTGCGTGTGCAACAGGGGCTGTTTGCCAGCCTGGCCCTTATGGTGACTTTGATTGGCGGTCAGCAATTGGCGCATTGGCAGCAGAGTCAGCAGCAAGCCGCGCATTTTGAACGCCCGATGATGACCCAGACACATTTCCGTTCCGTCGGTGTTACCGGTGCCGACGTGACAACCCCGCAGCTGGCTGCGGTTGAACAAGGTTCCACCCTCGGCGACCTGCCGTATCAGGAACGCTGGGTGTTCTAGGCAATACACGGTCCTTCAATCGAGCGACCGCAGGCACTACCGCTGTTACCCCTAAAAGAAGCGTAAGGAGAATCACCATGTTGAGTTGGGCAATCACATTTCTGATCATCGCCATTGTGGCTGCAGTCCTGGGCTTCGGTGGTATCGCGGGCACCGCCACGGGTATCGCAAAAATTCTGTTTGTGGTCTTCCTGGTGATGTTCATCGCTTCCTTCTTCTTTGGCCGTCGTGGCCGAGGCTAAGCATGTTCAATTCGTCCCTTAAAGCCCTGGCTGCCGCCCTGTTGTTGGGCGGCAGCGGCTTGGCGCTGGCTGCCAATGACGGCCAGTCCCGGGCCAACGAGCTGCTGAGTGCGGACCCGCAGTACCGCGAGACCTGGCAGAGCGTGGTCAAGAAGGAAGAGCGCCTGCCGGAATGGGTGATGAACCTGTCGGGCAGCGCTGAACAAATGAATGCCGTTGAAGAGGATGGCGACAAGTACTTGGTAGGGCCGCTCTGCGAAACCGCAGACACGTGCCTGAACAAGCGCCTGATCGTCGCCTTCAGCTTCGACAAGGAAGATGCCTACGCCATGTTGGTGGAAGTTCCGGCCGGCCTGCCGTCGGACAAGTCGCCAACAAGGCATGCCGACTACCGTTTTCTTGGCAAGCCAGACGAAGGCATGCAGAAGCTGTTGATGGAACAGCTTAAGAAAGATCCGAATTGGTACTAGGTTAAACCCTTTCCGTTTGTGGGAGCTGTCGAGCTTTAGCGAGGCTGCGATGCAGGCACCGCGCACTTTCAGGTGTATTGCGGCGATGCTATCGCGGCCTCGCTAAAGCTCGACGGCTCCCACAGTTCGCAAGCTTATGGCTTGTGGAACTTGCGACGGTCTTATGGCTCTTATGCCCGCTTCTGTCATACCGCCCGTAGCGGCAATTTCCTTTTTTGCGTCAGCCCAACCATTTCTTGGTGTTTCCGCGTGACCATCTATCGAGAAAGTTTGTCTCCTGCCAGACGAGTTTTTCGATGGTATGCGTAGGAATTTTCAGGGGTTTTCAACCGCCGCCGTAGAAATTCAAAAAACCCTGCGCGAGCCTGAAATGGCCGGTTCACGGCATTTATGCCTGCTGAAATGTCATATTCGAACTGACCGATCAGACAGAAAAACTCAAAAAAACTCATGCCGATTCGGCATAGGGTAGGCGTTTACGGCATTAGACGCCGCCTCCTTGCATCGGAATAGTTGCGCCTTTTTTCGCCTGCCAGTGAGCCATATCGGCCAATTTGCGGCGACCTTCTACGGGGGCAGATGCACACACTTTTTCGCTTTCGAGCGTTCCAGCTGCTGGCGCATGTGCCTGAGTCCACTTGAAGTAAGGGTAATGACATGAAGAAGGCAAAGCTAAGCCTCGCCTGGCAGATCCTCATCGGTCTGGTGCTGGGGATTGCAATCGGTGCAGTGCTTAACCATTTCAGTGCCGAAAAGGCCTGGTGGATCAGCAACGTGTTGCAGCCTGCTGGCGATATCTTTATTCGCCTGATCAAGATGATCGTCATCCCGATCGTGATTTCGTCGCTGATTGTCGGAATCGCCGGTGTTGGGGACGCGAAAAAGCTCGGTCGGATCGGCGTGAAAACCATCCTTTACTTCGAAGTGGTCACCACCATCGCCATTGTGGTCGGGCTGCTGCTGGCCAACCTGTTCCATCCGGGTACCGGCATCGATATGAGTACCTTGGGTACCGTCGACATTTCCAAATACACGGCCACCGCTGCTGAAGTTCAGCACGAGCATGCGTTCATCGAGACGATCCTCAACCTGATTCCGTCGAACATCTTTGCCGCCGTGGCCCGTGGCGACATGCTGCCGATCATCTTCTTCTCGGTGTTGTTCGGCCTCGGCTTGTCGAGCCTCAAGCCTGAACTGCGCGAGCCCTTGGTGACCATGTTCCAGGGCGTGTCCGAGAGCATGTTCAAAGTCACCCACATGATCATGAAGTACGCCCCGATCGGCGTATTTGCCCTGATCGCAGTGACGGTCGCCAACTTCGGCTTCGCCTCGCTGCTGCCGCTGGCCAAGCTGGTGATCCTGGTTTACGTCGCCATCTTGTTCTTCGCCTTTGTGGTGCTTGGCCTGATCGCCCGCCTGTTCGGCTTCTCGGTGATCAAGCTGATGCGCATCTTCAAGGATGAGCTGGTGCTGGCCTACTCCACTGCCAGCTCCGAAACCGTGCTGCCGCGTGTGATCGAGAAGATGGAAGCCTACGGCGCGCCGAAGGCGATCTGCAGCTTCGTGGTACCCACCGGCTACTCGTTCAACCTCGACGGTTCGACCCTGTACCAGAGCATCGCGGCGATCTTTATCGCCCAGCTGTATGGCATCGACCTGTCGATTGGCCAGCAACTGATGCTGGTACTGACCCTGATGGTTACCTCCAAAGGCATCGCCGGCGTGCCGGGTGTGTCCTTCGTGGTGCTGCTGGCGACGCTGGGCAGCGTGGGCATTCCGCTGGAAGGCCTGGCGTTCATCGCCGGTGTCGACCGCATCATGGACATGGCCCGTACCGCCCTGAACGTGATCGGCAACGCCTTGGCCGTACTGGTCATCTCCCGTTGGGAAGGCATGTACGACGACGCCAAGGGCGAGCGCTACTGGAACTCCCTGCCGCACTGGCGCACCAAGGAAGCGCTGCCGGCCGGCGAGACTACTCGCGGCTGATCGCCAGGACTGCCTCCTACACAAACCCCGGAAAATCCGGGGTTTGTCGTTTCTGCCAGCCCCGCTATCATTCGCCCCATCTTTCGGGGGATTCAACTGATGCTCAATGGCCTGTGGCTTGGCTTTTTTATCGTGGCGATGGTGTCCGCACTGGCGCAATGGCTGATCGGCGGCAACGCCGGCATCTTTGCGGCGATGGTGGAAAGCATTTTCGCCATGGCCAAGTTGTCGGTCGAGGTGATGGTGCTGCTGTTCGGCACGCTGACGTTGTGGCTGGGCTTCCTGCGCATCGCCGAGAAAGCCGGGATTGTCGACTGGCTGGCCAAAGCGCTTGGGCCACTGTTCCGACGCCTGATGCCGGAAGTGCCCGCCGGCCACCCGGCCATCGGCTTGATCACCCTCAACTTCGCCGCCAACGGCCTGGGCCTCGACAACGCCGCCACGCCCATCGGGCTCAAAGCCATGAAGGCGCTGCAAGAGCTCAACCCCATCCCCAACACCGCCAGCAACGCGCAAATCCTGTTCCTGGTACTTAACGCGTCTTCCCTGACCCTGCTGCCGGTGACCATCTTCATGTACCGCGCCCAGCAAGGCGCGGCGGACCCGACGCTGGTGTTCCTGCCGATCCTGCTGGCCACCAGCGCCTCGACCCTGGTGGGCCTGCTGTCGGTGGCGGTGATGCAACGCCTGCGGCTGTGGGACCCGGTGGTGCTGGCGTATCTGATTCCGGGTGCGCTGGTACTGGGTGGCTTCATGGCCTTGCTGGCGACGCTCTCAGCCACGGCGTTGGCGGGGCTGTCGTCGATCCTCGGCAACCTGACGCTGTTCGGGTTGATCATGCTGTTCCTGGTGATTGGCGCGCTGCGCAAGGTCAAGGTCTACGAGGCGTTTGTCGAAGGCGCCAAAGAAGGCTTCGACGTGGCCAAGAACCTGCTGCCGTATTTGGTGGCGATGCTGTGTGCGGTGGGCGTTTTGCGGGCCTCTGGCGCGCTGGAATTTGGCCTCGAAGGCATTCGTCACGTGGTTGCCTGGACCGGCATGGACACGCGTTTTGTCGATGCGTTGCCGACGGCGATGGTCAAGCCGTTCTCCGGCAGTGCGGCGCGGGCGATGCTGATTGAGACGATGCAGACCCAGGGCGTGGACAGCTTCCCGGCGCTGGTGGCGGCGACGATTCAGGGCAGTACCGAGACCACGTTCTATGTGTTGGCGGTGTACTTTGGCTCGGTGGGCATCCAGCGGGCGCGGCATGCGGTGGGGTGTGCGTTGTTGGCGGAATTTGCTGGTGTAGTGGCGGCGATTGCCGTCTGCTACTGGTTCTTCGGTTAAGACCTAGGTCAACTGTGGCGAGGGAGCTTGCTCCCGTTGGGCCGCGAAGCGGCCCCAGCAAGGTTTCGCAGTGTGTCAGTCACAGCTCATTGGCTGGTTTTTGGGCTGCTAAGCAACCCAACGGGAGCAAGCTCCCTCGCCACAAAAGCGCGGCTTCCCAGACCCACCGCCCAATCCACCACCTGTTTATTCAATGCATCCCCAGCCTGGCCAAACCCGGCCACTACAGCCGGCACCTTGGTATCCCCCACCGGCTGCCTCACCTCAAACCGCCTGCTGGCAATAATCCGCTGATCACTGCCGCGCACCAGCCGCGCATCCAGCCGTATCACCACCTCAACCGCGCTGCCGTGATACTCACTCTGAAACGCCTGCAACTGCCCGCCCAGCTCAAAGTCCGCCTGCAGATTGGTCTCATCAGTACTGAGCAACGTCACCCGCCCATCCCGCTGGAACCCATCCAGCAACCGGTTGCGCAACAGCACCGGCGCCGGATCGCTCCAGCGTGAATTCGCATAGCTGCTGATCAGGTCACCGTTAGGCACCACTGCAATACGCGGGCTGTCGAGGAATTCGCTGGTCTGCGGCTTGGCCACCCGCAGCGACCAGGCCACAGGGCTGGCCTGTGTGGTGACCTGCGCCGATGGCAACCGGTACACGTCCGAAGGGTCTGCCTTGGGCAATATCGAGCACGCACTGACCAATGCCAGGGCAACGGGGGCGATCACTTGGTAAGCACGCTTCATGGCGTGAACTCCTTGTTCTTGTCGCTGCCCAGCAGGTAACCGCTGGGGTTGGCTTCCAGGCGGCGGGAAATGGCGCGTAGCGAACCCAGGGTTTCCCGCAGCTCGCGCACCGCTGGCGCCAGTTCGTTGAGCCCCTGCATGCCGCTGTTCAGGGAATCCTTGTTATTGGTCAGCAAGGTGTCGATCGTGGCCGTGCTTTGTTGAAGGGACTGCATGGCCTTTTCAGCGCTGCCGAACACCTGCTTGCCCTGGTCGTTTAGCAGGCCGTTGGCGTTACGCATCAACGCGGTGGTTTGCTCCAGGGTGGCGCTGGCCTGCTTGCTCACCTGCATCAATTGCTGCATCACTACTTTGATATCACCGCGCTGATCGGCAATCGCGCCGGTGGTCTGTTGCAGATTATCCAGGGTGGCGCTGAGGCGGTCGACGTTCTCCCGGGAGAACATGTGGTTGGCGTTGTGCAGCAGCAGGTTGATGCTGGTCATCAGGTCATTGCTGTTGTTCAGCAGGCGAGCGATAGGCGACGGCGAGGCGATGATTTGCGGCAGTTCGCCGTCCTTGCCGGTGAGTTCAGGGCTTTGCGGCGTGCCGCCGCTGAGCTGGATGATCGAGGTACCGGTGATGCCGGTCAGGGCCAGCTTGGCCTGGGTGTCTTCCTTGATCGGCGTTTGCCCTGCCAGGCGGATACGCGCCAGCACCCGGCGCGGGTCTTTGGGGTCGAGGCGCAGGCTGGTGACATCGCCGACCTTGATCCCGCTGTACTGCACCGCGCTGCCCTGGG
The DNA here is from genome assembly GCF_002204795.1 of Pseudomonas sp. K2I15. Lineage (GTDB taxonomy): Bacteria > Pseudomonadota > Gammaproteobacteria > Pseudomonadales > Pseudomonadaceae > Aquipseudomonas. The sequence goes on along the minus strand of NZ_NIXO01000051.1, from coordinate 6,809 downwards.
ACAGGCCACTGACGGCCTCGTTGAAGATCACTTCGTAATCCTGAAACGCGCTGTCGACGCTGGATTTGGCCAGCCACAGGCCAAACAGCATGGCGCCGACCACGACGATCACGCTGAACAGACCGATCATCACATGATGGGCTCGGGTTTCCATGTCATACCTCGTTGAGCAGTTGAGCGGCATCCAATGCCGCGCGGCCCCGTGGGCCATGGAAGTATTCGTGAATCCAGGCGTCGTCGGTTTCCGAGACGACATCGATGGCATCCGCCACCAGTACCTTTTTCTGCGCCAGCACCGCCACGCGGTCGGTGATGGTGTACAGCGTATCGAGGTCGTGGGTGACCAGGAATACGCTCAGGCCCAGCGCATCGCGCAGGGTCAGGATCAGTTGATCGAAGGCGGCAGCGCCGATCGGGTCGAGGCCGGCGGTGGGTTCGTCGAGAAACAGAATGTCCGGGTCCAGCGCCAGGGCACGGGCCAGGGCTGCGCGCTTGATCATGCCGCCGGAGAGTGACGAGGGGTATTTGTCAGCAGCCGACAGCGGTAGGCCGGCCAACGCCAGCTTCACCGCCGCCAGGTGTTCGGCATCGGGACGGCTGAGGCCGGCGTGTTCGATCAGCGGCAAGGCGACGTTTTCGGTGACCGTCAGCGAGGAAAATAGCGCGCCCTTCTGGAACAGCACGCCGAAGCGTCGTTCTACCAGCGAACGCTCGTGCTCCGAGAGGCTCGGCAAGTTTTGCCCGAACACCCGCACCTGCCCTTCGCTGGGTTGGCGCAGGCCAATGATGCTGCGCAGCAACACCGACTTGCCGCTGCCGGAGCCACCGACCACCGCGAGAATCTCACCCTTGTACAAATCCAGGTCGAGGTTCTCGTGCACGCTTTGCGGGCCAAAGCGGTTGCACAGGCCACGGACTTCGATCACCGCCTCGGCGGGCGCGCGTCTTAAGCGGCTCACCAGCCCATCTCCATGAAGAACAAGGCGGCGACCGCATCCAGCACGATCACCACGAAAATTGATTGCACCACGCTGGAGGTGGTGTGGGCGCCGACCGACTCGGCACTGCCGCTGACCTTGAAGCCTTCCAGGCAACCAATTGCAGCGATCAGGAATGCGAAGATCGGCGCCTTGATCATGCCCACGATAAAGTGCTGCACACCGATGTCCGAGTGCAGCAGCGACAGGAACATCGCCGGCGAAATATCCAGAGCCACGGCGCACACCACGCCACCGCCGATAATCCCCGAGATCATCGCCAGGAATGTCAGCATCGGCAGCGCCACCAGCAACGCCAGCACCCGGGGCAGCACCAGCAACTCCATCGGGTCGAGACCCAGGGTGCGGATCGCGTCGATTTCTTCGTTGGCCTTCATCGAGCCGATTTGTGCGGTGAAGGCACTCGCGGTACGGCCCGCCATCAGGATCGCGGTGAGCAATACGCCAAATTCCCGCAGGAAGGAGAACGCCACCAGGTCCACGGTGAAGATGCTCGCGCCAAAATTGGCCAGCACGGTGGCGCCGAGAAACGCGACCACCGCGCCCACCAGAAAGGTCAGCAAGGCAACGATGGGCGCGGCATCGAGGCCGGTCTGTTCGATATGCGCGACCATCGGTGTCACGCGCCAGCGCTTGGGCCGGAACACGCCACGGGCGAAGGTTTCGAGGATCAGGCCGATAAAACCGAGTAACTTCATGCCGTCTTGCCAGACGGTGTAGACCGCGCTGCCGATGCGCGCCAGCAACATAATGCCAGCGGCCTCTTCCGGCTCTTTTTCCGGCACACAGAAGTCGTTCAAGGAGCGGTAGACGGTTTTGAGCAATGCGCGGTCGGCGGTCGAGAGGCTGCAGTCGGTTTGTTCGGCGGATTGTTCGATACGCTCGGGGCCGAGCAATTCCACCAGCAGCGAGGCGCCGGCCGTGTCCAGGGCGCCCAGGCCGTTAAGGTCGATGCGTGCGCCAGCGTCGTACTGGCCGTCGAGCTTTTCCGACAGCTTCTTCAGGTTTGCATAGTGGGCAAGCGTCCAATCCCCGGTAATCCTCAGCAGTGGAGGCTGGGTGGACGTGTCCAGATGGGCTGCACCGGCCGTTGTGCTACTGGTCATAAGCTCCGAGCTTGTTTGGCTATTCCAGAATTCCTACGTAATAGCACGATCCTGACTACTTTGGCGCGTCCGGCGTTGTGGCGTCCTGACCGGGATCAGTCACCTTGAAGCGCAACACGCCGATCACTTGGCCATCCTCGGTCAGCACCCGCACCTGCCAACGTCCCACCGAGTCGGCAGGGAAGTTCTGCTTGTGGGTCCAGGCCCGATAACCTTCCTTGCGCCCGCCATGTATGTCCAGGGCGATGCGGTCGACTTCCTTGCCGTTGAATTTCCACACATGGTAGATCCGCTCATCCAGCCCGCGCGGCGCGTTGATCGCGGTGTAGGCATACAAACCGCTGTTGCGCAGTTGGGCGGCGCTGACTTCTTTCAGGTCATCGCCGGGGGTGCGGTCCTGCAACTGGGTGCTGATGGCCACCTCGGTCATCCACAGTGTGGCGGGCGGCACCCAACTGCGCAGGAACCAGCCGGCGCAACCAATCGCCGCAGTAACCCCCAGCAACATCGCCCAACCTTTGATGCTGCGCAGCGGCAGGCTCACGGCCAGGCTCGGGATCGACAGCAGCATGGCCACGCCGAGGGCCAGTTTGTAACTCTCGGCGGTGGTCAGGTGCAGGATGATCGGCAACGCGGTCAGCAGGGCCGCGAACAGGGTCAGGGTGTGCAGCGCCAGAAACAGCGAGCGCTTGGGCGCCAGCCACTTGTAGTACAGCGGGTCGGTGATCGAAACGAGAGCGGCTGCGCCCAGCAGGCCGGTAAAAATCGACTGGCCGCTGTTCCAGGTGGTGGTGACAAAAAAGAACGGCAGGACAAAAAACAGGCTTTCCTGGTGGATCATCTGCGTGGCGTAGCGCAGCAGCGGTTCGGGGATTTCCCGTTTGAAGACTTTGCTGAACAGCTGGGTGAAGCTGTTTTCGAGCATCAGCCATAACCAGCTCACCAGCATGATGACCGCGATCCAGCTGGCCATGCCTTGCTGACGGTCCACCAGGATGAAGCTGCACACACCCGAGATGAAACCGCCGAGTGCAATCACCCCTGGGTAGCGCTTCATCAGTTCGAGGATGCGCTGGATGGTGTGGGTCAGGATAGGCATTCGGCAGTTCACAGTTTTGGTAGGAAAAATCCCACACAGAATAACGGTTTAGCCGTTTTCTCGTGGCCTCATTACGCAATCCCTTTGCGATAACGCCACACACCGAGCAACACAATCGCAATCAGCCCCAGCGCTCCGGCGGCGATCCAGCTGAGGGTGTCGTAGCTGAACAACGGTTTCTCGATGCGCCAGTAGCCGTTCTGCTTGAACAGTTCGCGCATGGCCTGGTTGGTTTGCTCCAGGGTGACAGCCTTGATGCGCTTGGCCGGGTCGCTGAAACGCCCTTTGGCGTAGTCGCCCGAGGCACTCCAGTAATAGTCGGCCAACGCGCTGTTACCTTGAACGGCCCAGGCCTGGCGGGCGATGGCGGCTTGTTGCAGGCGGGCGAAGGTAGCGGGGTCAAGGCCGTCCTGGAGCAGTTGCGCCTTCAGGGTTTGCAGTACTTGCTCGGCTTCGGGCAGGTTGTCGCGCTCAAGGTCGGCGTTGAGGCTCATGAAGCCGACGCCGCCCAGCACTTCTCGTTCGCTCCACGGGCCGTAGGACAAACCGTGCTGCAGCCGCAGTTGGCGATACAGCGCCCAGTCCAGGTAGTCCTTGAGCAGGTCGAAGGTTTCATCGTACTGGTCGTCCAGCACCGGTTCGGGGAATAGCCAGTGCAGCTTGGCGTTGTCACCGACCCAGCCGTGGATCAGGTCGCGGCGAGTGGCGGCGGCGTGTTGAATTTCCGGCAGGGGGCGATGTTCGCTGGGGTCGACCGGGTCGAGCCCGCCGTAGGTGCGTTCGAGGTAGGCCGGCAACAGTTTGTCGAGGTCGCCGACGATGATCAGGGTCATGTTGTTGGGGGCGTACCAGGCCTTGCGCAGCTTTTCCAGTTGGTCGCGGGTCAGGTGATCCACGTCGGCCCGTTCGGCGCATTTCAGGCCCAGCTCCACGGCAAGCTGGCTGCTTGCTTTGTGGCCGAGGTCCTGGCGATCCAGCAGGCGTTGCAGGTGTGAGTAATGGCCGCCGTCTTCGCGCTCTACCACGTGTTTGGCGGCATTGATGTTGGCGTCGGTCAGTTGGGTGCGGGTGACAATGGCCAGCAGCAGGTCGAGCACCTTGCGCTGGTTTTGCGCCGGGGCCTCGATGACGAAGGTGGTGTCGGCGTTGCTGGTGTAGGCGTTCCAGTCACCGCCGAGGGCTTGCATGCGCTCTTCCAGCTCGCCTTCGCCACCGCCGTCGATGCCACTGAACAACAGGTGTTCCAGCAGATGCGGCAGTTCTTTGTCTTCGCAGCTGAAGTCATCGAGGCCCACACCCACCACCAGGCGGATGGCCACGTGGCCGCGTTCGGTGCCCGGCTTGAGCAGCAATTGCAGGCCGTTGGGCAGTGTGTAGCCCTCGACTTGCAGGCGGTCAAAGGCAAAGGTGTGTGCCGAGCCCATGAGCAGGCAAGCGAATAACAGGCGACGCATAACAAGCTTCCTGGCGAGCAAGGGTGGGAGCGGGCTTGCTCGCGAAGGCGTTCTGTCAGTCAATACATTGGGTGACTGATCCACCGCATTCGCGAGCAAGCCCGCACACACATTGGCAAGGCGGGTTTCCCATTTACTGGTCCGTTTTTAACTGACTACCGAGGAACGCGTACGTTCAGGGCGAATGGGTGATGTCGGCAATATCGTCCGCCGAGAGGGCGCCGGTGTCGGTGGTTTCCAGCACCACATAAGCGCTGCTGCAGAACAGCGAGTTGAGGCGCTTCATGTCGGCAATCAGCTCAAGATGCAGGGAACTGGTCTCCAGGCTCTGTACGATTTTACGTTGCAAGCGGCTGACGTGGGCGTGGGCCAGGCGACGCTCCTGGGCCCGAAAGCGACGTTTCTCCCGCAGCAGTTGCCGGGCGCTTTCCGGGTCGGCGCTGAGGAACACCGACAGGCCCAGGCGCAGGTTGGCGATCAACTGGGTTTGCAGGCCGGCCAGCTCTTCCAGGCCAACTTCGGAGAACGAGCGGCGCTGGGAGGTTTTTTGCTGCTGCACCTTGCGCAGCATGCGTTCGATCAGGTCGCCGGCCAGCTTCAGGTTGATCGACAGTTCGATAATCTCGGCCCAGCGCCGACTGTCTTGTTCGCTGAGGTCTTCGCGGGGCATTTGCGCGAGGTAGAGTTTGATCGCGCTGTAGAGCGCCTCGACGTCGTCGCTCAGGCTGCGCATTTCCTGGGTGATGGCGGTCTGCTTGCCCCGCAGCACTTCCAGCATCGAGGTCAGCATGTTGTCGATCAGGTCGCCCAGGCGCAGTGTTTCGCGGGCAGCGTTGGCCAGTGCCAGGCTGGGCGTGGCGAGTGCTGTCAGGTCCAGGTGGCGAGGTTTAGCCAGGCCGTTCACCTCTTCGCGCTCCGGCAGCAGCCAGGCGCACAAGCGGGACATCGGGCCGATGGTGGGCAGTAGAATCAGGCAGCGGGTGACGTTATAGAGCAGGTGAAAAGTGATCACCATGCCCTGGGCGCTGTAGTCCAGCGTGTCCATCCACCCTACCAGGGGGTCGAGTACCGGGATGATCAGCAGTAAACCGATCAGCTTGTACAGCAGGCTGCCCAAGGCTACCTGGCGACCCGCGGCGTTCTGCATGCTGGTGCTGAGGAAGGCCAGCACGCCGCTGCCGATGTTCGCGCCGATCACCAGGCCGATGGCCACGTGCAGGCCAATCACGCCGGCACCGGCCAGGGTTGCGGTCAGCAGGACGGCGGCCAGGCTGGAGTAGGAAATCATCGCGAACAGTGCGCCGACCAAGGCATCGAGCAGGACATCGCCAGTCAGCGAAGCGAACAGGACCTTGACGCCTTGGGCGTGGGTAATTGGCCCCGCGGCCTCGACGATCAACTGCAGCGCAAGAATGATCAGCCCGAGGCCGATCCCTACCCGGCCCATCTGCCCGGCACGCGTCTGTTTGCGCGACAGGAAGAAAATCACCCCGAGGAAAATCAACAGCGGCGACAGCCAGGAAAGGTCAAAGGTCAGCACCCGGGCCATCAGCGCGGTACCGACGTCGGCGCCGAGCATGGTCGCCAGGGCGGGCATCAGGCCCATCAGGCCCTGGCCGACAAATGAGGTCACCAGCATCGCCGTGGCGTTGCTGCTTTGCACCATGGCTGTCACCAGGATGCCGGCGATAAATGCCAGCCAGCGCTTGGACATGTTCTGCCCGATGACTTGGCGCAAGTTGGAACCGTAGACCCGCAGGATACCGGTACGGACGATGTGCGTGCCCCAGATCAGCAGGGTTACCGCGGAAAGCAGATTGAGCAGGGTCAGCATGCTGGGCCCCCTGTGTTGAGTCGTGCTCCAACCGGAGCAAGTGGATAGTGCCGCGTGCCTTTCTACGTCTTGTACTTAAGCTGTAGTTGGCGAATAGGCTGAGCGCCAGCATCGCATAGCTAAAGTCGGGATTGAAACAAAAGTGTCATGAAATCAGCTTTTTGCAGATGAAAAAAAGGGGCCCTGGGGGCTAATGCCGATCAGTTAAGCCCTCTTGCTTGACCTTTGGCCGCAAGAAATCAAAATCCGATGCCTGTATTGGCATCGGATTTTTTTATGCGTCTCGCTCGGGCACTGGAACTGACTCACAACATCGCC
>NZ_NIXO01000050.1 GCF_002204795.1 Pseudomonas sp. K2I15 | reverse complement strand
TTCTTGACGACCATAGAGCATTGGAACCACCTGATCCCATCCCGAACTCAGCAGTGAAACGATGCATCGCCGATGGTAGTGTGGGGTTTCCCCATGTGAGAGTAGGTCATCGTCAAGATTAAATTCCAGAACCCCTGATTGCTAACGCAATCAGGGGTTTTGTTTTGGGCGTTCTGTAGGCGCGAGCTTGCTCGCGAAAGACGTCAACGATAACGCGGGCTACCTGATGCCACGCATTAACCCCCACGCTCTAATCCCCCCGCATACACAATTCGCTATTAAATCCCCCGACAAATTTGCACAGTTATTTCTGAACCAGAACACTAGAATAGGCACCTAACCTTTTTTAGAGTCCGAGCCCTATATGCCCGACCCGGTTGATACCCTTGAGGTGTCAGACTTACCGCTGGACGAACTGGTGGCATGCCATGAGTGCGACTTGCTGATGCGCAAGCCAGCGCTTTCCCGCGGTGAAAAGGCCCAATGCCCGCGCTGCGGCTACGAGCTGTACGCGCACCGTCACAACGTCGTTGAACGAAGCCTGGCTTTAGTGATTGCCGCGCTGTTGTTGTACGTCCCTGCGAACTTTTTACCCATCATGCAGCTCAATCTACTCGGGCAGTCCTCGCAGGACACCGTATGGACCGGCGTTGTCGGCCTTTTCGAAACCGGCATGCAAGGCGTCGCCTTAGTGGTGTTCCTCTGCAGCATGGGCATTCCATTGCTCAAGCTCCTGTGCCAACTGGCGGTATTACTAAGCATCCGCTGGAACATCGGCCGCAGCTACGGCCTGCTGTTTTATCGCATCTACCACCATCTAAAGGACTGGGGGATGCTCGAGGTTTACCTGATGGGCGTGCTGGTGGCGATCGTAAAACTGGCCGACATGGCCTCTATCACCGTTGGCCTGGGCCTGGCCTGCTTCGTGAGCCTGTTAATGGTCCAGGTGCTGCTGGAGGTGGTCATGTCACCTCACCAGATTTGGGAAGCGCTGTCAGGAGAGGATGCTCATGCGGGCGATTGATGCGGGCATTCTGATCTGTACCGAATGCCATGAGTTAAACAAACAAGACCCGGACACCGACGAGCAAACCTGCACCCGTTGCGGTGCGCTGGTCCACGCTCGCCGTCCGAACAGCCTGACGCGCACCTGGGCGTTGCTGATCACGGCGGCCATCTTGTACATCCCGGCCAACCTGTTGCCGATCATGACCGTCAGCTCCCTGGGGCAAGGCGATCCGAGCACCATCATGTCCGGCGTGATCCAGTTGATGCAGCACGGCATGTTCCCCATCGCTGCGGTGGTGTTTATCGCCAGCATCCTGGTGCCTACCTTCAAGCTGGTGGGCATCGGCCTGCTGCTGTTCTCGGTGCAACGTCACCAGCCACTTTCCGCGCAACAACGCATTATCATGTACCGCTTTATCGAGTTCATTGGCCGCTGGTCCATGCTGGATATCTTCGTGATCGCCATCCTGGTGGCGGTCGTAAATTTTGGGCGACTTGCCAGTGTCGAGGCCAATCTCGGTGCCGTGGCGTTCGCCAGTGTGGTGATCTTGACGATGCTTGCCGCAGTAACTTTTGATCCCCGACTGATTTGGGATAACACGGAGTCGGACGACGACCATGAGTGATTTGCCTAAGGCTAAAACCCGCCCAGCTTCCAACTGGTCGGCTATTTGGGTACTGCCCCTGATTGCCCTGATCATCGGCGGCTGGCTGGGGTGGCGTGCCTACAACCAGCAAGGTATCGAGATTCAGGTTCGCTTTGAAAGCGGCGAAGGCATCCAGGCCAACAAGACTGAAGTGGTCTACAAAGGCATGTCCGTGGGTAAGGTCAAAGCCCTGGCGCTGGATGATGAGGGTAACAATCGCGGGGTGATCGCCACCATCGAGATGAACAAGGATGTGGAGCAATACCTCAAGACCAACACCCGTTTCTGGCTGGTAAAACCCAGCGTCAGCCTGGCCGGTATCACCGGCCTGGAAACATTGGTCTCGGGTAACTACATCGCTGCCAGCCCGGGCGATGGCGAGCCCACACGCAAGTTCAAGGCCCTGTCCGAAGAACCACCTTTATCCGACGCCAAGCCCGGCCTGCACCTGACGATCAAGGCCGATCGCCTCGGCTCGCTGAACCGCGGCAGCCCGGTGTTCTACAAGCAGATCCAGGTGGGCCAGGTCAAAAGCTACTTGCTCTCCGAAGACCAGACCACCGTTGAAATCAAGGTCTACATCGAGCCGACCTACGCCAGCCTGGTGCGTAAACACACGCGTTTCTGGAACGCCAGCGGCATCAGCATCGACGCCAACCTTTCCGGTGTAAAAGTACGCAGCGAATCCCTGGCCAGCATCGTCGCCGGCGGTATCGCCTTCGCCACGCCAGAGAACCGCAAGGACAGCCCGCCGACCGACCCAAGCCTGCCGTTCCGTCTGTACGAAGACTTCGACGCCGCTGCTGCGGGCATCAAGGCCAAGGTCAAGCTTACCGACTTCGAAGGCCTGCAGGCTGGCCGCACGCCGGTGATGTACAAAGGCATCCAGGTCGGCAGCCTGAAAACCCTGAAGATCGACCCGGACCTGTCCAGTGCCAATGCCGAATTGACCCTCGATCCACTGGCCGAAGACTACCTCGTGCAGGACACCCAATTCTGGGTGGTCAAACCGTCGATTTCCCTGGCCGGTATCACCGGGCTGGAAGCGTTGGTAAAAGGTAACTACATCGCCATCCGTCCCGGTGACAAGGGCAGCACGCCACAACGGGAATTCGTGGCTCGTGCCAAGGCGCCTCCACTGGACCTGCGTTCCCCTGGCCTGCACATGGTGCTGTTCACCGACAACCTCGGCTCCCTGGATGTCGGCAGCCCGATCCTCTACAAGCAGGTCAAAGTCGGCTCCGTACAGAGCTACCAGTTCTCCCGCAAGAACAAGCAATTGGTGATCGGCGTCCACATCGAGAAAGAATACGAAGGGTTGGTCAACGGCTCGACGCGTTTCTGGAATGCCAGTGGGGTGACCCTGACCGGTGGACTGACCGGCGGTATCCAAGTGAAAAGCGAATCTTTGGCCAGCCTGATGTCCGGCGGTATCGCCTTTGAAACCCCTGAGCAGAATGTGCCGCTTAAAAAGCGTATCCCGCGTTTCCGCTTGTTCCCGGATCGCGAGGCCGCCAACCAGCACGGCACGCTGGTGACCATCAAGGTCGACCGTGCCGATGGCCTGCGGCCAGGTACGCCGGTGCGCTTCAAAGGCCTGGACGTAGGCAAGATCGAAAGTGTCGACCTGAGTGCCGACATGCAATCGGTACTGCTCAGCGCGCGCATCACCCAAGTGGCGGATCGCATCGCCCGGGCCGGTAGTCAGTTCTGGGTGGTCAAGCCAGAACTGGGTCTGATGAAAACTTCGAACCTGGAAACCCTGGTCACCGGTCAGTACATCGAAGCGCAGCCGGCGACGAAAAGCACCGGTCCACAAAAGAGCTTTGTCGCGTTGGACAAACCACCCGAGGCCGTTCATCAGGAGGAGGGCCTAAGCCTAGTGCTCAGCGCCGCGCGCCGTGGCTCGTTGAAGGAAGGCGTTCCGGTCACTTACCGCGAAGTCACCGTAGGCAAAGTCACCGGCTACGAGCTGGGCCAGACTGCCGACCGTGTACTGATCCACATCCTGATCGAGCCTAAGTACGCGCCGCTGGTGCGCAGTGGCAGCCGCTTCTGGAATACCAGTGGCTTCGGTCTCGACTTCGGCCTATTCAAGGGTGCAACGGTGCGTACCGAATCCCTGGAGACCCTGGTCGCCGGCGGTATCGCCTTTGCAACGCCAGACGGCGAACGCATGGGCAACGCTGCACGCCCGCAGCAAACCTTCCCGCTGTTCGACAAGTTCGAAGACGAATGGCTGACTTGGGCACCTAAAATCCCACTCGGTAAATAGGCCGAGGCGCGGCCTTCGCGAGCAAGCCCGCTCCCACATTTGACCGAGTTCCCCCTAAAGGAACCCGATTGAATGTGGGAGCGGGCTTGCTCGCGAAGAGGCCCTCAAGAGCACCAAAAAAAGGCCGCGATCCAAAAGATCGCGGCCTTTTTGCATGTCAGCGCAGCCGATTAAACCTCATCCAGCTCCGGCTCATCCGCCTGCACGTTCACCGTGGCCTTCACCACATCGTGACGGCGAATGTACTTCCAGTCCGCCTCATCAATGTAGATCCCGTTCGGCCCGCTGCCGCCTTCCAGGTCAATCGCCACCTGGGCGGAAACCTGTGGCTTCACACTCGCCAGAATCGGCACAAAGCCCAACTGCAAGCTGGTCTCCAGCAACGCCGCCTGGTTCTTCTCATCGATGTCTGCCGCCTCATCGAGGTAGTACGGCAAGCGCACTCGCCCGGCCTGATCGCGGTCCATCAAGTGCAGCAACAAATACATGTTGGTCAGCGCCTTGATGGTCATGGTGGTGCCGTTGGACGCGGCGCCATCGATGTCGGTGTGAATGATCGGCTGGCCGTTGACCTTGGTGATCTCGAACGCCAACTCGAACAAGTCCTTGAGGCCCAACTGGTTATGGTTGGCCGCTACCAGGCGCGCCAGGTATTCCTTGGCTTCCTCGTTCTTGTTGTCCTGCTCGGCGCTTTGACTCAGGTCGAACACCGACAGGGTTTCGCCTTCTTCATACTGGCCGGCACTGTGGATGATCTGGTCGATATGCTTGAGGGCTTCCTTGTTCGGCGCGAGCACAATGCGAAAGCTCTGCAGGTTGGACACCTGACGCTTGTTGATCTCGCGGTTGAACAGTGCCAACTGGTGCTCAAGGCTGTCGTAGTCGCTGCGGATATTGCGCAAGGTGCGCGCGATATCGGTCACCGCCGCACGCCGTGCCTTGCCCAGGGTCAGGGCTTCATCGGTACGGTGCGCGTAAGCGTTGATCAACAGGTGCAGGCGACGCTCCATATCGTCTTCACTGTCGAACTTGGCCACGCCCTTGAGGCGCACCTGCGCATACAGCGCGTCGATCTGGCCATCAGCGCGCAGCAAGCCCTGCCAGCTGTCTTGATAGTCATTGAGCAGCGGCAGCAGGTTTTCCATGGAGTCGTCGACCGGGTCCATGAACGGCGTACCAAACGGCAAATCCGCCGGCAGCAACTGACGACGACGCAACGCGTCATCCAGCGTGCGCTGCTTGGCTTCCATATCGCCAATCTGCCGGCCCACCAGTTGCAGCTTGGCCGACAGTTGCTGGACGCGTTCGGTAAACGCATCGCTGGAGCGCTTCAACTCGTCCTGCGCGCCTTCCATCTGCGCCAGGCTTTCCAGCTTCTCGCCTTCCTCGGCACTCAGGGTCTGCGCACGGCGGAAGTCCTCCAGCGCCTTCTGCGCGTCCAATACCTGTTGGTACAGCGCTTCAGTCTGGGTCTTGCTCGCCGCGCGGTCAGAGGCCACGGCTTGCTGGGTTTTCAGTTGCTTGAGTTCTTTTTCCAGACGCTCTTTCTGGTCGCGCAACGCGGCGCGGTCAGCCAACGCCTGCAACGCCGGCGGCTCGATATGTGAGATATCGATGGCCAGCCCCGGCACTTCAAAACGCTCGCCCTTGAAGCCATCAAGGATCTGCTCCAGGGATTTCACCCACAGGCCTTCCTCGTCCAGCGTGATGCCGTGCTCACCCAGCGGCAAGCTGAACAGCGAACTGTTGAACAGGCGCATCAGACGCTCGACATCCTGCTGCGAGAATTCTTCCCGCAGCTTGGCGTAGCTGTTGTTGTCGGCGTGATCGAGCTGTTGCTTCACCGACTTCAGGCGTTTTTCCAGATCCCGCAGACGCTCGTCCAAATCCTCGGCGCTGAACTGACGCGACTGCGCCAGGGCGCCCGCCAATTCATCGTGGGCATCCTTGGCCGCCAGCAGTTGCTGCTCCAGCACCTTGACGTCATCCACCAGCGCGAAGCGGTGCTTGAGCACTGACAACTCACCGAGCCAACGCTGAATGCCGCTGATTTCCCGCTCCAGGCGCATCAGCTCCTGAGTGCCACCGCGCTGGTCGTTCTGCAGCGAGTCTTGCTCGTTGCGGTAATGCTCGGCCTGAATCGTCAGCTCTTCCTTGCGCGCACTGGCGTAGTCCGACCAGGTGCCCAGCAACGAGTCCAGCAGCGGCGACAGGCGATGCAGCTTGCCGCGCAGAATTTCGCGCTGTTTCACGCCATTGGAAAGCGCTTCCACCAGCGGCCCGGCCGCGACCAGTGAGTTGTAGTCCTGCTCCATACGTCGCACATCACGGAAGGCTTCTTCACACGCCGCGATGTAATCCACGCTGCCGGAACGCAGGCTGTGTTCGAACGCATCCAGGAACAGTTGCTTCAACTTGGCCGCGGTAATTTCCCGCATGTGCAGCAAGTTGATAAACAGCGCACGGAAGGTTTTCAGGCTCTGCTCGCTGGTGGAGCGCAGCGGAATCAGGGTCAGGTCCAGCGGGATCGACGTATGGCCGCCCACCAGCAAACGCCGCAGTTCATCCGGCTTCAGCTCATAGGCTTTCAGGCCTTCACGCTCAAGGTTGGTGAACAGCTCTTTCTGGCGCAGGCAGGTGTCGTTCTTCTGGTAATGCGCCAAATCCAGCTTGCCCGCGTAAGCAAAGAACTGGTGACCAAAACCACCGCCCGGGCCGCGACCGACCACGCCGATCACGTGCGGGCCGTGGGGCAGCGCGACTTCCACCAGGATGTAGCTAGTGTCGGTGGCAAAGTAGAAACGGCGGGATTGCTCCAGGGTGTACTTGCCGAAACTCATGTCCGACATGCGCGCCAGAATCGGGAACTGCAAGGCGTTGATCGAAGCCGATTTGCCGAGGTTGTTCGCGCCATACACCGACAGCGGCTCTTCCAGCGGGAACAAACCCAGGCTGTAACCGGCGGTGTTCAAAAGGGCGAAGCGGCGGATGCCGTAGCGTTCCTTGCTCATGCGTCGGTCTCCTGTTCTTCGGCAATGGCGCGGGCCATGGCGTCTTCTTCGCTCTCTGTTTCAAATTCGGTCAAGTCCAGCGGGTCATCGGTCTTCAGCAGTTTTTCGTCGCTGTCTTCGTCGATGATCACCGGCGCCGGCAACGGCAACACGCTGTGAATGCTCGCCGCGAGGTCGCGGTCTTGCTGCACCGAGAGGCACACATCCAGGAAGCGGTGCATCGGCGGCAGGAAGCGGTAGATGCCGTTCTCTTCACCGGCAAAACCCAACTGCGTCATACGGCGCATGATTTTTTCTTCCAGCTCCTCAACGGTTGTCACTTCGGCCTGGATAAACAGGTCGCGGTACTTCTCCAGCAACGAGGGCAGCTCGTCACGGCCCAGGCTGCCACCGTCGAGCACGGCGATCGGGTCGCGGCCCTGGTCGGCCAGGTGCTCGACGATGATGAAGGTGAACAACGCCAGGCGTTGGGCGGTCTTGTTGACCTGCGCAGCGGCCACGGCGGTGTCCGGCACGAAGTAGTAGAAACCCCGGGTATCGCACACCAGCTCAAAGCCCAGGGCCTTGAACAGCGTGCGGTACTGGTCCTGGAAGTTCGACAGTTGAGCGTACAGCTCCGGGTCGCGGCGGCTGACGTGGTAACCCTTGAACAGCTCGCGAAAGATCGGCGCCAGTTGGGACAGTTCGGATAGATCAAGATGCATGAGGTGTGCTCGCAGAATTCCCGGTCGCATCAAGGCTGGCCGGGAGCAGGGCGAATGAGCGCAGGCTGACCTGGTGCTCGTGAGTGTGGTAATCCCGTCGTTCCAGACGTTCGCGCTTGAAGCGTTTTTCCCGCGACAGGCGAGAGAACCAGTACAGCAACTCGTCGGTTGCGCCGTCCGGTTCCTGCTCCAGCAGCCAGGTCATCAGGTCGGGCATCGGCAGTGCGTCTTCGCAGCGCTCGAGCATTTCCTTGACCGTGCGCGGTGCGCGAGGGGCTTCGCCCTTGTGGGATTTGTGCGCCTTGGGGAAACGCGCCGGCTTTGGCTCGAAGTTGGCCAGGGCGTACACGTAGGCTTCGACCTGGCTGGCGCTGCCAAGAAAGGTGCTTTGCGGCCGGGTGAACATCGGCATCGCCGCTTGCGGCACCGCGTCCAGGCCCTTGCGGCGGATCGCCGACAAGGCCAGCGCCGCGCCACGGGTCACGGCGTTGTGTCGGCGTGCTTCTTCACGCAGCGGCAGCAGCAGTTCCCGTGCGTGACGCAAGGTCAGCTGGGCGCTGGTCTGCATTTCGAGGATGCGCGCGTGGGTGCGCAGCAGCATGTCGTCGTCCACCAGGTGGCCGAGGCGCTGCTGTTCGGTGAGCATGCGCAGCAGCACGTTTTCGACCTTGCGCACGCCTTGTTCGAAGGCGCCGTCGGCGTTCACCAGTTGAATCATCGGTTCGACGTATTCGTCCCAGGTCGCCAGTACTTCGGCGTAACGCTGGCGCAACGGGATCTGCCGGTCGCTGGTCTTGGCGCGATCAGCTACGGCCGCGAGGGCCTGTTCGTCGTTGGCGAGTTTTTTCAGCACGTCGCGTACGCGCATGTCCAGCAGGCGCAGTTGGCGCGCCAGGTCATGGCCGTCACGGATATCGAAAGCGTCCTGGATATAACCCGCCAGGCGCTCAAGGTGGCGCAGGTAGGCTTCGATTTCCAGGCACAGGCCTAGCCGGTGCTCCTTGCGAAGATACGCCAGGAAGTCGTGGATCTGCGCGTTGAGCTCGAAACGGTTCGGGCTCTTGGCGACAGGCACCAGGATATCCAGGCGAATCCACACGTCCAGCAGGCTGGTGATGTCCTGTGGCGTGCTGTCCAGTTGTTGGGCAGCCAGTTGGGCGCGCAATTCGCTGAGGCTCAGGGTGCCTTGGTCGAAGTGTTCGCACAGTGGCTCAAGCAGGGCCCAGTGTTCGGCGAGGGCGCGCAAGACGCGCTTGGGTTCGATCATCGGAATGGCCGGCTGGTTAGCGATTAAAAGCCGCGATTGTACTGCATCGGTGCCGGGATTTATCCACAGCCGGTCGTGAGGCGCCCACTTGCGCGATCAACTGCGGGCGATCTTCGTCGAAGGGCGGTAGAATCCCCGTTCTTTAGTTATCCACAAGTGGCCGACCTTTGCTTATCGAGTCCCGACGTCGCGCTTACTTGACCGCCATGCAGGTGGTCAACTGGCTGCCGCGCACTGAATTACCGTTCGCCGCACCCTCGCGGCCCGAGCTGCTGGAGGCTCCGGAACCGTTCGAGGCGTTCGAGGCTACGGGTGAGGAGGCGGCTGCGCCGGTGCCGCTGGTCAAGCCTGTGGCAGAAACCCCGGTGGTTCGGCCAAAGGTCGAAGTGCCGCGCCCGTCGCCGGTGGCCAAGCCGGTCGTCGCCGAAGAGGCGCCTGCCGTGGCCAAGGCCCCGGTGGTGCCGCCGCCGCGCTTTGCCCTGCAACTGCTGCGAGCCGGGCGTTGCCTGCTGCTGGTGGAGTTACCCACAGGCGAGCGCTTCCAGACCCGCGACCCGGCTTATCTGCTGCTCAAAGACATGCTGCGCGCCGCCGGCCTGCCCGACAGCCCGCAAATCGTCGGCGAGCCAGTACGCTGGCCGCTGCTGGTGCGGGGCACCATGGACCAGGGCCCGGACGCCGCGCGGGATTTTGTGCAAGGTTTTGTGTCGGCGCGCCTGGAAGACGAACCCTGCGTGTGCCTGTGGCTGATCGGCTTGCCCGCCGTGCGGTTTGCCGGTGAAGCCAACGCCGAGGCCTGGTACCGCGAACTGCAGGTCGAAGGCCTGGGCTGCGTGTGGGCCCTGCCGGGCCTGGAACTATTAATGGAAGAGCCACAGCGTAAGGCTGATGTTTGGCAAGCCATGCGCCAGCTGATGGCGCGCTGGAAAAGTACCGATGAGTGAAGCTTTATCCTTCCGCCCGATGACCGAGGCGGACCTCGACGCTGTACTGAAGATCGAATACGCAGCGTTCAGCCACCCCTGGACCCGCGGGATTTTTCTCGACGGGCTGGGCAAATACCAGATCTGGCTGATGTTCGAAGGTGAGCAGCAGGTCGGCCACGGCGTGGTGCAGATCATCCTCGATGAAGCGCACTTGCTGAACATCACCGTCAAACCGGAAAACCAGGGCCGTGGCCTGGGTTTGAGCTTGCTGGAGCACCTGATGTCCCGGGCCTACGAGGCCAAGGCGCGGGAATGTTTCCTGGAAGTGCGCGACAGCAATACCGGCGCGTTCCGGCTCTATGAGCGTTATGGTTTCAACGAAATTGGCCGCCGGCGGGATTATTACCCCGCCGTCGGTGGTCGCGAAGATGCGGTCGTGATGGCCTGCACCCTGGTCGACTAAAACGCACAAATCCCAAGTGGAAGCAGCCCCTGTGGGAGCTGGCTTGCCTGCGATAGCATCACCTCGGTCTCACTGAGACACCGAGGCGCGTGCATCGCGGGCAAGCCCGGCTCCCACAGGGGTATTTTTTACAGTTGGGTCTGTGTTGTGTCAGCGGTTACCGTCTACTGGATCGATGTCGGCCAACTCGGCTTCATCCAAGCCATTCCCGCCGCCAATCTCGTCTTCATCGACGATGCTCAAATCGTAATCCGCCGGGTGGTCTTCACCCGCTTCCTGCGCATCCCGTGCGCCATCCTCATGGATCAGCGTCTCCGGGCTCATATCATCATCCGTGGACTCATGGTCATCCGTCGAAGCTCCCGTCATCCCGACTTCACGTACCCGTTCGTCGGGCATCAAATGCTTGCGTTCGCCCGGCGGAATCTCGTCGCCGATTTCTGCGGTCGGTTCTTCCTCGTCAAAGTCCAGTTCCCGCATGGAGCCCATGCGGTCTTCGTTGTCATCAATCGGCTCCGGTTGGGTGGCGCCGAAAGGACGTCGTGAATCAGTCATGGCCATTCCTCATACTGTGGGGCTTATAGTGTGTGGACAGGCATGGCTCCCCAAGATTCAAGTAATTGCCAGCCGGCTATCTTTATTCCTGGCGTGACCCGGACCGGCGGTCGGCTGTCAAAGATGCGCATCATTCCTGAGGCTTTCCCTGATGAACGAACTACAAGACCTGCTTGATAACAACGAACGCTGGGCAGATGCGATCAAACAGGAAGATCCCGAATTCTTCGCCAAGCTCGCCCGCCAGCAAACCCCGGAATACCTGTGGATAGGCTGTTCCGACGCCCGCGTACCGGCCAACGAGATCGTCGGCATGCTGCCGGGCGACCTGTTTGTGCACCGTAACGTGGCCAACGTGGTGCTGCACACCGACCTCAATTGCCTGTCGGTGATCCAGTACGCCGTCGACGTGCTCAAGGTCAAACACATCCTGGTCACCGGCCACTATGGCTGTGGCGGCGTGCGCGCCTCGATGCAGGACAACCAGTTGGGCCTGATCGACGGCTGGCTGCGCACCATCCGTGACCTGTACTACGAAAACCGCGACGTGCTGGCCCAGTTGCCCACCGAAGAGGAACGCGTAGACCGCCTGTGCGAGCTGAATGTGATCCAGCAAGTGGCCAACGTCGGCCACACCAGCATTGTGCAAAACGCCTGGCACCGCGGGCAGAGCCTGTCGGTTCACGGTTGCATCTACGGGATCAAGGACGGTCGCTGGAAAAGCCTGAACACCACCATCAGTGGCTTCGAGCAGTTGCCGCCGCAATACCGCCTGCGCCCGCTGGGTGCGGTCTAAGGGCTTTTGCGCTTGCGCCACTGCTCCATGAACTGTTGACCCTCGGTATTCAGCGGCTCGTTCATGCCGGTGATCCAGCCCCGACAGTTGAGCTCGCCACATTGGCAGCGAAACTGTCGGAACAGCACGTCCTCGGTGTGGGCGTAATCCATGGTCAGCAGGGCGCCGGCGGGAACGTTTTGAACGGACCACAGTTCCAGATACGTCATGTCGAGAAACACGTTCGGGTTGCACGAATGCGACAACAGGCCGCTGAACCACGGGTCGTACAAGTGGATGCGCGACGACATCTGCAACGTATGCAGGCGCCGCTCGCTCAGCGCGTAGCCGGACACCTTGGCGATACACAGGCGGCTGTCGAACGCGACGCGGGTCTTGATGCCATCGCCTGAGCCGTCCCGGGTTCGCACCACTTCATAGTCGCGCGCACGAGGGTAGGCGTGTGCAGTGAGCACGGTGGCAAAGGGGTAAAGACAGTCACTCACGGCGGTTTTAGCCTTGTCCATGGCTTGAGTTTTCATGACTCTCCAGGAGGGGGCTGCATCGACCTGCCGGTGGTGTCTTGACTGCCAGTCTTGCAGCGGATGGGCGCGGCTCAAGACTCGCTTAAGTGGGATCCAATTTCTACTGTCAACTCTGACAGTAGAAATTGACTATCTTTTATGTAGGAAAATGCCCTTCTTGCAGCCAGCGTCAAAGCGCAGGTGCATCAACCGCCGGTGCCGGCACTGCGCTTTTCAATTGCCTTAGCTGAGTTTTGATCGCAGGTTGGGCGCACTTGGCGTTCGCTTGTTCGGGCGTCAGCTCGCGGATCGACGTATAGAACAGTTCGCAGGTCTGCTCCTTGCGCGTCACCTGCCAGGTGTTCATGCAGCCCTTGAGCTGCACATTCGGATCGCTGGCGGGCTTCTGGCCCATCGAGGCCTGCCAGCAGGCGGCGCTCAAGTCCTGGCCCATCACCTTTAAACCGGCCTCATCGGCCTTTTGCTCGTCACCGTCATACGTGTCGGGGTTGGCGGCATACCAGATGTAACTCGGGTGATTGGCCCCCAGCACCGCAACCGGGCTGCCGCCGGCCGGGCTGATCTGCGCCAGCCCCAGCACGGCCACGGTTTGCCCGTATTGCTGCTTGATCCAGCTGCGCACCGGCGCCCCGAAGGCCACCATCGGCAATGCGCCGCCCGCGTGCTGGCTCAGCTCCTTGACCATGCGCGTCTGGTAGTCGGTGAAGTAACCGTACACGCCTTCCAGGTCCTTGCCCGCCGTGGCGGGGGCGGCGATCGGGGCGATGTCGATGATGGTCTGGTACTCCGGCGTCTGGGTCGCCGGGATGCCGTTGGCCGTGAGCAAAGTCGCCCAGCGGTCGGTGGTGGCCGACTCCAGGTAGTCCTGGAAGTGGGTCAGCGAGTAATCCGGCGGGAAGTGCAGCAGTTCGATGCTCTTGCGGTTTTCCAGGGCCATGCCCAGCGGCAGGAACAGGTACCAGTTGAACTGCCACTTGCCGTCGCCATTGAGTTTGCTGGCGCCCTGGTAAGCCAGGTCGGCGGTGTCGAGCAAGGTGGTCAGCGGTTTGCCATAACCGTCCGGTACGCCGCTGAAGGTGGCAAGCACCTGGTCATGGTCGGTTTTTACGCTGACTTTGGCCCGGCTGTAACCGTCTCGCTGCAGGCTCTGGTTCAGGTAGTGCTCGACGGTCTGTTCCAGCGTCCAGGGACGAAAACAGATGACGCTGCAATTGTTCGGGTACGCGAACAACTGGGTGACCCGTTGCGGGGTACCCAGCGGTACGGTGATATCAGCCTGTACGACCGCACTCAAGGTCAGTGCGGCCAGGGTGAAGGACAACCTGGTGAGTTTTAACATGATGGTTCCCTGTCAGCGAAAGCCCGTCTGCGCGGGGTGAATGCCCACCCTCACACAGTAGCGGTTGACCGGGAAAAGCGCGTAGAAAAACTGCGCGCTTGTCGCTTTTGGGTAAGCGCGTCTACACCTTGAAGTGCAGCGCGTTGGTCAGGTCACCCATGGGTTTCTGGCCGCGGGCGACCATCGACTCGTCCCGCAGCTTGATGCCATCGAGTTTCTCCAGCTGGAATACCCGGGTGATCAGGCGCAGGATCGACGCCGTGTCGTACACCGTATGGTCCACCGTACCCTTGCGCGCGAACGGTGAAATCACCAGCGCCGGAATACGTGTGCCCGGGCCCCAACGGTCGCCTTTTGGCGGTGCTACGTGGTCCCACCAGCCGCCGTTCTCGTCGACAGTGATGATCACCACCATGTTTTTCCACTGCGGGCTTTCCTGCAGCATCTTCAAGGTGCGGGTGATGTGCCGGTCGCCCGAGGCCACGTCGGCGTAACCGGCGTGCATGTTCAGGTTGCCCTGGGGCTTGTAGAAACTCACCGCCGGCAGCGTGCCCGCCTGGGCATCGGCCATGAAATGGTTGGTGCTTGGCTCATCGCCCAGGCCGCCATCGCGCAGGCGCTTCTTGCGCTCTACCGGGTTTTCCGGGCCTTGCTGCTTGAAGTAGTTGAACGGCTGATGGTGGTACTGAAAGCTCGGGATCTTCGGAATCGCTGCCGAATCCTTGTGCTCCTCGATCGTGGCCTGCCACGCGCCGCCGTACCAGGCCCAGTCGACGTTCTTCTTCGACAGCTTGTCGCCGATGTGTTCGTGGGACTGTGGCACCAATACGCTGGGCAGGTCCGGCTTGGCGTAGTCCGGGCGTTCCGGGTCGCGGATCCAGGTGGGCCAGTAAGGCGGCGCCATGGTGTTCACTGCGTAGCCGTCCGGGGTCAGTGCGCTCGGGCCGAATTGCGGCGGGCCGGTCATGGCGCTGGCCGGGGATTTGTCCAGCGGCTTGAGGCGCGTGTCGGTCGGGTCATCGCTTTGCAGCGTGGCCATCTGCGACTTGGCCACCGAGTTGGCGGCGTCCGGGTAGAACGGCACCTGGGCGCTGATCAGGTACTGGTGGTTGAGGTACGAACCGCCAAAGGCGCCCTGGAAGAAGTTATCGCACAGCACAAATTCCTTGGCCACGTCCCACAGGCGCAGGGAATAGCGCGTTTGCGGGTAATGGCCGAAGGTCAGCCCACCCGAGTCGGCCCAGGCGACGAACCGGTCGTTCTTGCCGCCGTTGATCTGCATCTGGTTTTGATAGAACACGTGCCACAGGTCGCGGGTGACCAGGGCCAGCGGCAGGTCTTCACCGTCCGGGCCTTTCAACGCGAAAGGTGCGTTGGGCAAGTGTTCCTGATATTGGGTGGCGCTGGGGTAGATCACCCCGTCGATGGTCTGCGGACCCAACTGGTTCACGCCGCCCCACACCTCAGGCAAGGTGTCCAGCAGGCTGCCGTCGCGGTCGTGCTGCTGGTAGTCGGCGGGCTTTAGCGCGGAGAGCGGGCTTTCCACGCCGGGGAAATCGGCAAACAGATTGTTGAAGCTGCGGTTCTCGCCGTAGATCACCACTACGTTTTTCACGTTGTCGTGCAGGGCCTTGTCCAGCTCCGCAGGAGACAGTTCGCGGTCGACCGCCGGGCCCGGCTGGTCAGCCGTGCCGCCGCAGGCGCTCAGGGTGGCTCCGGCGCCGAGTACGGCAACCCCGCCTAAAAAGCGCCGACGGCTGGAGTCGGGGAGCGTGTCGGAGGCATTTTTGGAGGCGTTCTGGTCTTCTGTTTCGTCAGTCATCCGAGGCTTCTCACTGCTGTTTTTGGTTTATTTTATTGCTGGATGTTTCATTGAAGTGGCGTGAAATATGGCAAAGCTTAAACGCTTCAGTCTATAAGGCGAGGCCTTAGGGCGTAAGGGAACTGTTTGTGACTGACGGGTTTTGTAACGTGACCGCGCTGCGACGCACTCATTTGTACCGTGATCGGCGGGGTGCCGATCACGGTACAAGAGGCGTTGCCGGGCCTGGGTGAGAAGCTTAAGCAGGCAATGTGACAGAAGCGTTTACGGCATCACCGGCGGCAAATATTTAAGCGTCGTGCCCAGCGCCCACAGCAAAAACAGCACCAGCGGCGTGTGCACCAGCAACTGCACAAACGAGAAACCAATCAAATCCCGCGCCTTCAACCCCAGCACGCCCAGCAGCGGCAGCATATAGAACGGGTTGATCAGGTTTGGCAGCGCCTCGGCGGCGTTGTAGATCTGCACCGCCCAGCCCAGGTGATATTCCAGGTCATTGGCGACCTGCATCACATACGGCGCCTCGATGATCCACTTGCCGCCGCCCGACGGGATAAAGAAGCCCAGCACCGCCGAGTACACGCCCATCAACAGCGCGTAGGTGTCGTGGGACGCGATCGAGGTGAAAAAGGTCGAGATATGGTGCGCCAAGGTCGAACCGTCACCGCCTTTCACCACCGTCATCAACGCCGCAATCGAGCCATACAACGGGAACTGGATCAGCACCCCGGTGGTGGTCGGCACCGCCCGGGCCACCGCATCGAGGAAGCTGCGCGGGCGCCAGTGCAGCAACGCACCCACCATCAGGAACAGGAAGTTGTAGGTGTTGAGCCCCGAGATCGCGCTGATCGCCGGCTTGGTCGAGAACTCATGGAACAGCCACCCGGCCGCCAGTAAGGCCAGCAGGATGGTCAGCAACGGGCTGTGTTCCAGCCACTCGCCCGGACGGGTCGGTGGCTGCGGCTTGGGCAGGTTGAAGGCCGGGTCGACACCGCAGGCCTTGGCGTCACGCGCGGAGTTCGGCCCGGGCGCAGTGGCGTAGGCGATGATCAGCGAGACCACGATCAGCGCCAGCAACAGCACGCCGGATTGCCACAGAAAGATGGTGTCGGTGAACGGGATCATCCCGGTGATTGACAAAATCGACGGCGGCAAACTGGCCGGGTTGGCCTGCAACTGCGCCGCCGACGACGACAGCCCCAGCGCCCATACCGCGCCCAGGCCCAAATAGGCCGCCGCACCGGCAGCGCGGTAATCCATGCGCAAATCCGTACGACGGGCCAGTGCCCGCACCAGCAAACCGCCGAACACCAAGGACAAGCCCCAGTTGAGCAACGAGGCGACCATCGAAATCAGCGCCACCCACGCCACGGCAGAGCGGCCGTTCTTCGGGATGCGCGCCAGGCGATCGATCAATTTCACGGCGGGCGGGGAGCTGGCAACCACATACCCGCCAATCACCACAAAGGCCATTTGCATGGTGAACGGGATCAAACTCCAGAAACCGTCACCAAACGCCTTGGCGGCCTCGGTCGGCGCGGCGCCCATGCTCAGGGTCGCCACGGCGACAATGATCACGGCGAGGGCGGCAAACACCCAGGAGTCAGGGAACCAGCGCTCGGCGAAGTTTGAACAACGCAGGGCGAATCGGGCGTAGCGGCTTTCTTCGATAGCATCGGCCACGTTCAGTACCTCTATTTGTATTTATTATGGGGGCGGCAGTTTTGCTGCATGTTCCTCTACGGCTATTCATTTGGGAATGTAGTTATCTTCATTGATCAATGAGTAAAGCAAATATATCCAGCGTGATTGCCATCACCCGGCCCAGCTCATAACCTGCTGTCCATTTTGTTTGTCTGCCGAGCTTTCACATGACTGCCACCTCTTATCCACAGGCGCAGCGTTTCTCCCGCTCCGACTACAAAACCCTGGGCCTGGCCGCCCTGGGCGGGGCCCTGGAAATCTACGACTTCATCATCTTCGTATTTTTCGCGCTGACCCTCAGCCAGCTGTTCTTCCCACCGGAAATGCCCGAGTGGCTGCGCCTGCTGCAAAGCTTCGGGATCTTCGTCACCGGCTACCTGGCACGCCCGCTGGGCGGCATCCTGATGGCGCACTTCGCCGATCACCTGGGGCGCAAACGGGTGTTCAGCCTGAGCATCCTGATGATGGCCTTGCCCTGCCTGCTGATCGGGATCATGCCCACCTACGCGCAAATCGGCTATTTCGCCCCCTTGATCCTGCTGGCGCTGCGCATCCTCCAGGGCGCGGCGGTGGGCGGGGAAGTGCCCAGCGCCTGGGTATTCGTCGCCGAACACGCACCGGATAAGCATCGCGGCTATGCCCTGGGCTTCCTGCAAGCCGGGTTGACCTTCGGTTACCTGCTCGGCGCGCTGACCGCGACACTGCTGGCGCAAGCCTTCACCCCGGCCGAAATCCTCGACTACGCCTGGCGCTTCCCTTTCCTGCTGGGCGGTGTATTCGGCGTGATCGGCGTATGGCTGCGGCGCTGGCTCAGCGAAACCCCGGTGTTCCTGCAAATGCAGGCGCGCCGCCAAGCTGGCGCTGAACTGCCGCTGCGCACCGTCCTGCGCGAACACCGCAACGCGTTGCTGCCGGCAATGATCCTCACCTGCGTACTCACCTCTGCCGTGGTGGTATTGGTGGTGATCACCCCGACCATGATGCAGAAAACCTTCGGCATGAGCCCCAGCCACACCTTCGCCCTGAGCGCGTTGGGCATCGTGTTCCTGAACATTGGTTGCGTGCTGGCCGGCCTGCTGGTGGACCGCATCGGCGCCTGGCGCGCGGTGTTGGTCTACAGCCTGCTGCTGCCGGTGGGGATTGCCGTGCTGTATGCCAGCCTGATTGCGGGCGGCGTGTGGTTGGGCGCAGCGTATGCGATTGCCGGGTTGAGTTGTGGGGTGGTGGGCGCGGTGCCGTCGGTGATGGTCAGCCTGTTCCCGGCGCAGGTGCGCGTGTCGGGGATTTCCTTCACCTACAACATTGCGTATGCGCTGTGGGCGAGTACCACGCCGCTGATGCTGATCGCGTTGATGCCCACCAGTGCGTGGATCTGTGTGGGGTATTGCGTGGTGATGGGCGCGGTGGGCGCAGTGAGTGCGGCGCATTTTGGCAAGCGCCAACCCACCTGATCGTTCCTACGCGGAGCGTGGGAACGATCATCAGATCCTCAGGTGAGGAAGTGCCACATCAGCAATGTGCCCACCAGGCCCACCACCGACACGATGGTCTGCAACACTGACCACACCCAAATCGTCTGCTTCAACTGCAAGCCGAAGTACTCACGCACCATCCAGAAGCCGGCGTCGTTGACGTGGCAGAAGAACACCGAGCCGGCACCAATCGCCAGGGCGACCAGTGAGCTTTGCGTTGCCGCCAAGCCCGCCATCATCGGCGCCAGGATGCCCGCCGTGGTAGTGGTGGCGACGGTCGCCGAGCCTGTAGCCTGACGCAGCGCCACCGCGATCAACCAAGCCAGCAACAGGTACGGCATGTGTGCGCCTTCGGCCACCTTGCTGATGGTCTGGCTCACGCCGGCATCCAGCAGGGTTTGCTTCAACCCGCCACCCGCGCCGATGGTCAGCAACAGCACGGCGATCGGTGCCAGCGCTTTACGCAGGGTATTGCCGACCTCAGCCCGCGGCATGCCGCTGGCCCAGCCCAGGCAAATCACCGCGGCAATCACCGCCAGGCCCAGCGCGATCAACGGCTCACCGAGGAACTTCAACGTCAGCGCCACCGGGCTTTCCGGCGACATGGCGACCTTGGCCAGGGTGCTGCCGAGCATCAGGATCACCGGCAACAAAATGATCAGCAGCGACACACCAAAACTCGGTTGGCGCGGCGCCTTGGGCGGTGCACTGAACAGCGCGCCAATGTCGGCCGGCTCATCCACGTGCATGCGCTTGGACAGCCAGTTGCCGTACAGCGGGCCCGCCAGAATCACCGCCGGCACCGCCAGGCAGAAGCCCAGCAACATGGTCAGGCCCAGGTCGGCGTGCAACGCGCCAACCGCAATCAACGGCCCCGGATGCGGTGGCATCAGGGCGTGCAAGGTGGTCATCCCCGCCAGCGCCGGAATTGCGATTTTCAGCAGCGGCTGGTTCGAACGCTTGGCCATCACAAAGATGATCGGCACCATCATCACCAGGCCCACTTCAAAGAACAGCGGCAAGCCAATCACCATCGCCACCAGCGCCATCACCCAAGGCAACGACTTGCCCTTGCCCAACCCCAGCAGGGTGGTGGCAATACGGTCGGCAGCGCCGGACTCGGCCATCAACGCGCCGAGCATCGAGCCCAGGGCAATGATGATCCCGGCTTCACCCAGGATCGCCCCGGCGCCTTTGCTGAACGCCTTGGCCACTTCTTCCGGCGGCAAGCCTGCGCCGACACCGGCGATAAACGTGCCGATCAGGATCGACAGGAACGGCGGCAGCTTGGTCGCGCTGATCAACACAATGATGCTGGCGATGGCCAGTAATACGCAGAGCATGAGGCGGGTGTCGTGAACCATCCACGCGGCAGTCGATAACTCCAAAACGGGACTCCTTATCGAACAGGTTGGCTAATATGTTTCTTTTTGTTTCCTGCTCGAAAAGCATACCTGATAGAAGTGTTCCAGAGCGTTCATGTTCAATTTTGGTGCGCACGGCGTAACGCCCACCTGACGCCGTGATGACAATTTCGTAACCCATGCCGGTGGTTTTGGCCTATAGCTCTATGATCAACCGGACGACGACCCACGAGGACATTTCATGAGCGCAGGACACAGCCACGCCCAAGTACGCGCCGGCCACGAACGCAAGTTATGGATCGCCCTGGGGCTGACCTCAAGTTTCATGATTGCCGAGGTGATCGGCGCCTTTATCACCGGCAGCCTGGCGCTGTTGTCCGACGCCGCGCACATGATGACCGACGCCCTGGCCCTGGGGATTTCCCTGGTGGCGATCCAGGTGGCCAAGCGCGCCGCCGACCGCAAGCGCACTTTCGGCTACGCACGCTTCGAGATTCTGGCGGCGGCGTTTAATGCGCTGCTGCTGTTCGCCGTGGCGTTCTACATCCTTTATGAGGCGTATCAACGCTTGCAGGCACCCGCCGAGATCCAGTCCACCGGCATGCTGGTGATCGCCGTGCTGGGGCTTATCGTCAACCTGATTGCCATGCGGTTGCTGAGTGCGGCCAGTGGCGAAAGCCTCAACGTGAAGGGCGCCTACCTGGAAGTCTGGAGCGACATGCTCGGCTCCATCGGCGTGATTATCGCGGCGCTGGTGATCATGTACACCGGCTGGGGCTGGGTGGATTCGTTGGTGGCGGCAGCGATTGGCTTTTGGGTGTTGCCACGCACCTGGACCCTGCTCAAGGAAAGCATGAACGTGCTGCTGCAAGGCGTGCCGGACGGCATCGATATCGACAAGGTGGAGCAGGCGCTTCGCGGTGTCCCCGGAGTAAAGGACGTACACGACCTGCATATCTGGGCGCTCACCAGCGGCAAGAATGTGCTGAGTACTCATCTGGTGGCGGATTCGGCGCAAGGCTGCGAGCAACAGATCCTCAGCCAGGTGACGGAGTTACTGCATGAACAATTCGATATTTCCCACGCGACCATTCAGGTCGAGGGCGACGGCTTTCACCACGATGAGCACGACGAGGTGCACGCCTGACCGTTACTCACGGTCTTCCAGCACATAACCCACGCCGCGCAAGGTATGGATCAACTTGCGCTCGAACGGGTCATCAATTTTCGCCCGCAGGCGGCGGATCGACACCTCCACCACGTTGGTGTCGCAGTCAAAGTTCATGTCCCACACGAACGAGATAATTTGCGTACGCGACAGCACCACGCCGCTCTGGCGCATCAGCAAATGCAGCAGGGCGAATTCCTTGGTGGTCAGGTCGATGCGCTGCAAGCCACGAAACGCCCGGTGGCGGCCTTGATCCAATTCCAGGTCGGCCACCCGTAACACATCCGGCACCGGCGAGTGCACGCTGCGGCGCATCAAGGTGCGCACCCGCGCCAGTAGTTCCGGGAACTCAAACGGCTTGACCAGGTAATCATCGGCGCCCAGGTCCAGGCCCTTGATCCGGTCGGCGAGGCGGCCCTGGGCGGTCAGCATCATGATGCGCGTGCTGCTGTTCTGGCGGATACGTTGCAGTACATCCCAGCCATCCATCAACGGCAGGTTTACGTCCAGCATCACCAGGTCGTAGGCGTGCTGGCGGGACAAATGCAAGCCGTCGGCACCGGTGGCGGCACAGTCGACGATATAGCCACTTTCACTCAATCCCTGATGTAAATAATCGGCGGTTTTAGGTTCGTCTTCGATAACCAGAATACGCATGTCGAGGATCCCGCTGGGCAGTGGAAAAGTTGGCCGCAGCTTAAAGCAAAAGCCCGTAGCAGAGCCGTTGCTAACGGATTTGTAATGTTCTGGCCACTCCTCTGATAAGTACTGAAAGTTACATTGCCCACCTGTTAATTCATGGGCATGGAACTCTTGTTATGCCAACTTTTGTCAGCACTTTTATTGGCTCTGCGGTGCTATTCCTGATGACGGTTCAGGGCGCAACTGCGCAAACCCTGACCCTCGAATCGGCCCTGCAAACCGCCTTCGCCAACAACCCTGATATGGCCGCTGCGCAGTGGGAAATCGACATCGCCCAAGGCGGCCGCCAGCAGGCCGGTTTGATCCCGAACCCGGTAGCCTCCTGGGATGCCGAAGACACCCGCCGCAACTCACGCACCACCACGCTGAAGCTGACCCAAACCCTGGAGTTGGGCGGCAAGCGCGGGGCACGGATTGATGTCGCCAGCCGCGCCCAAGAGGCGGCCGCACTCACTCTGGAACAACGCCGCAATGGGCTGCGGGCGGATGTTATCGACGGTTACTACGGCGCGCTTCGGGCCCAGGAACGCCTCGACCTGGCACAACGCTCACTGGCACTGGCCGAGCGCGGGCTGGTGGTCGCCAATGGTCGCGTCACCGCCGGCAAATCATCCCCGGTGGAAGCCACTCGCGCCCAGGTACAGCTCTCGGAAATCCGCCTGGAATTCAACCGCGCGCAAATGGGCCTGACCGACGCCTATCGCCGCCTCGCCGCCAGCACCGGCGCGGCCAGCACCGACTTCCAGGCCGTCGCCACCCAAGCCCAGGCCGCCCCCACATTGCCGCCGCCCGCGCAATTGCTGGGGCGCCTGGAACAAACCGCCGAACTGCGCCTGGCCGAGCTGCAAATCATCCAGGGCGAGGCGGCCTTGGGCCTGGAAAAAGCCCAGCGCATTCCCGACCTCGACGTGTCCATCGGCAGCCAATACGACGCCAGCGTGCGCGAGCGGGTCAACGTGGTGGGCGTGTCGATGCCGATCCCGCTGTTCAACCGCAACCAGGGCAACGTGCTCGCCGCCAGTCGCCGCGCCGACCAGGCCCGCGACCTGCGCAACGCCGCCGAACTGCGCCTGCGCACCGAAACACGTCAGGCCCTGGACCTTTGGCAAACCGCCAATACCGAAGTGCGCTCATTCAACCAGCAGATCCTGCCCGCCGCCCAAAGCGCGGTAGACAGCGCCACCCGTGGTTTCGAGATGGGCAAGTTCAACTTCCTCGACGTGCTCGACGCCCAGCGCACCTTGATTGCGGCCCGTACCCAATACCTCGCGGCGACCGCCCAGGCCACTGAAGCCTGGGTGCGTATCGAACGGATTTACGGCGACCTCGCCCGGTTTTGAATTGTCAGGAGCGTTCCATGAACAACAAACACAGGATGGCGCTGGCCATTACGCTGATGCTGGCGTGGCCGGCCACCGGCAGTGCGGCAGAGGCGGAAGAAGAAGGCAAGCTTGCGCTGACCGACCAGCAAATCCAGGCCGCCGGCATTCAACTCGCGCCGGCGCAATCCCGGCAGATCAGCACCATGCTGTCGCTGCCGGGCGAGGTGCGTTTCGACGAAGACCGAACCTCCCACATCGTGCCGCGAGCCGCTGGCGTGGTGGAGGCGGTGAAGGTCAACCTCGGGCAATCGGTGAAGAAGGGCGAACTGCTGGCGGTGATCGCCAGCCAGCAAATTTCCGATCAGCGCAGCGAGCTGGCGGCCAGCGAACGCCGGGTGGTACTGGCCCGCACCACCTTCCAGCGCGAGCGCCAGTTATGGCAGGACAAGATCTCCGCTGAACAGGATTACCTGCTGGCCCGCCAGGCGTTGCAAGAGTCCGAAATCGCCCTGAACAATGCCCGGCAAAAGATGAACGCCCTGAGCGGCAGCGCCGTGTTGGTCGGCGGTAATCGCTACGAACTGCGTGCGCCGTTTGACGGCGTGGTGGTGGAAAAACACCTCGGCGTCGGCGAGGTGGTGAGCGAGACCAGCAACGCCTTCACCCTGTCGGACCTGTCCCAGGTGTGGGTCACCTTCGGCGTATTCCCCAAGGATTTGAACAAGGTCCAGGTCGGCAAACCGGTAAAGGTCACCTCCTCGGAAATGGGCACCGAAGTGCTCGGCACCGTGGCCTATGTCGGCAACTTGCTGGGCGAGCAAACCCGCACGGCCACCGTGCGCGTCACGGTGCAAAACCCCGACGACTCGTGGCGCCCAGGCTTGTTCGTCGCGGTACAGGTCGCCACCGACACCTACCAGGCCAAGGTCACCGTGCCGCGGGACGCGATCCAGACCGTCGAGGACAAGCCCTCGGTGTTCGTGCGCACCAGCGATGGCTTCATGACCCGGCATATCGAACTGGGCGTCAGCGAAAACGGTTTCGTCGAAGTGCGCCAGGGTCTCGACGCCGGGGCGCAGGTGGCCACCGTTGGCAGCTTCATCCTCAAGTCCGAGTTGGGCAAAGCCTCGGCCGAGCACGCCCATTGACCCTGCGAGTGATCTCCCATGTTTGAGCGCCTTATCCAATTCGCCATCGAGCAGCGCATCATCGTGCTGCTGGCGGTGCTGTTGATGGCCGGTGTCGGCATCGCCAGCTATCAGAAATTGCCCATCGACGCGGTGCCCGACATCACCAACGTGCAGGTGCAGATCAACTCGGCGGCGGCGGGGTTTTCGCCGCTGGAAACCGAGCAGCGCATCACCTTTCCCATCGAAACCGCCATGGCCGGGCTGCCGGGGTTGCAGCAGACCCGCTCGTTGTCGCGCTCCGGTTTGTCCCAGGTTACGGTGATTTTCAAGGACGGCACCGACCTGTTCTTCGCCCGCCAATTGGTCAACGAACGCTTGCAGGTCGCCCGCGAGCAATTGCCCGACGGCATCGAAAGCATGATGGGGCCGATCTCCACCGGGCTCGGGGAAATTTTCCTGTGGACCGTGGAGGCCAAAGACGGCGCGCGCAAGGAAGACGGCTCCGCCTACACGCCGACCGACCTGCGGGTTATCCAGGACTGGATCATCAAGCCGCAACTGCGCAACGTGCCGGGCGTGGCCGAGATCAATACCATCGGCGGCTTTGCCAAGGAATACCAGATCGCCCCGGACCCCAAGCGCCTGGCGGCCTACAACCTGACCTTGAGCGACCTGGTCACGGCGCTGGAGCGCAACAACGCCAACGTCGGCGCCGGGTACATCGAACGCAGCGGCGAACAATTGCTGATCCGTGCGCCGGGGCAAGTCGGGTCCATCGACGACATCGCCAACATCGTGATCACCACTTCCGACGGTACACCGATTCGGGTGCGCAACGTCGCCCAGGTCGATATCGGCCGTGAGCTGCGTACCGGCGCCGCGACCGAAAATGGCCGCGAAGTGGTGTTGGGCACGGTGTTCATGTTGATCGGCGAAAACAGCCGCACCGTGTCCCAGGCCGTCGCGAAAAAACTTGAAGAGATCAACCGCTCACTGCCTGAAGGTGTGGTCGCCGTCACCGTCTACGACCGCACCAACCTGGTGGAAAAAGCCATCAGCACCGTCAAGAAAAACCTCTTCGAAGGTGCGCTGCTGGTGGTGGCGGTGCTGTTCCTGTTCCTCGGTAACATCCGCGCCGCGCTGATCACCGCGATGGTGATTCCGCTGGCGATGTTGTTCACCTTTACCGGGATGTTCACCAACAAGGTCAGCGCCAACCTGATGAGCCTCGGCGCGCTGGATTTCGGGATTATCGTCGACGGTGCGGTGGTGATCGTCGAGAACGCCATCCGCCGCCTGGCCCACGCACAGCAGCGCCACGGGCGATTGCTGACCCGCAGCGAGCGCCTGCATGAAGTGTTCGCGGCGGCCAAGGAAGCGCGGCGTGCGCTGATCTTCGGGCAACTGATCATCATGGTGGTGTACCTGCCGATCTTCGCGCTCACGGGCGTTGCCGGGAAGATGTTCCACCCGATGGCCTTCACCGTGGTGATCGCGCTGCTGGGGGCGATGATTCTGTCCGTGACCTTTGTGCCGGCGGCGATTGCGCTGTTTGTGACCGGCAAGGTCAAGGAAGAAGAAAACCTGGTGATGCGTACCGCACGCCGTATTTACGCGCCGGTGCTGGATTGGGTGATGACGCGCCGGCCGCTGGTGTTTGGCCTGGCAGTGCTGACCATCGTTGCGTCGGGCTTGGTGGCCAGTCGCATGGGCAGCGAATTTATCCCCAGCCTCAGCGAAGGCGACTTCGCCCAACAAGCGCTGCGCGTGCCCGGCACCAGCCTGACGCAGTCGGTGCAGATGCAGCAGCAGCTGGAAAAAACCTTGATGGCCGAGGTGCCGGAAATCGAGCGGGTATTCGCCCGCACCGGCACCGCGGAAATCGCCTCCGACCCGATGCCGCCAAATATCTCCGACAGCTACGTGATGCTCAAACCCAAGGACCAGTGGCCCGACCCGAAGAAGTCCCGCGAGGCGATCATCGCCGACATCCAGCGCGCCAGTGCGATTGTGCCGGGTAGCGTGTATGAACTGTCGCAACCGATCCAGCTGCGCTTCAACGAGCTGATTTCCGGAGTGCGCAGTGACGTCGCGGTGAAGGTGTTTGGTGACGACATGGCGGTGCTCAACAAGACTGCCGGGGAAATCGCCGAGACCTTGCAAGCCCTCAAGGGCGCCTCGGAAGTGAAGGTGGAACAGACCTCCGGCTTGCCGGTGCTGACCATCAATATCGACCGCGACAAGGCTGCGCGTTTTGGCCTGAATGTGGGCGATGTGCAAGACACGATTGCCGTCGCCGTGGGTGGGCGCCAGGCCGGGACGATGTACGAAGGCGACCGGCGTTTCGACATGGTGGTGCGTTTGTCCGACGCGCTGCGTACCGACATCGAAGGCTTGTCGCGGCTGCTGATCCCGATTCCGGCGCTGGCGAATAACGCGGCAGGGCAGTTGGGGTTTATCGCGCTGTCGGAAGTCGCCAGCCTGGACCTGGTGCTCGGCCCAAATCAGATCAGCCGCGAAAACGGCAAGCGCCTGGTGATCGTCAGCGCCAACGTGCGTGGGCGGGATATCGGCTCGTTCGTCGAGGAAGCCGGGGCCGCCATCGACACCCAGGTGAAAATTCCTGCCGGCTACTGGACCACTTGGGGCGGCCAGTTCGAGCAGTTGAAGGAAGCCTCCGATCGCTTGCGCATCGTGGTGCCGGTGGCGTTGCTGCTGGTGTTCGGGCTGCTGTTCATGATGTTCAACAACCTCAAGGACGGGCTGCTGGTGTTTACCGGGATTCCCTTCGCGTTGACCGGCGGGATCATGGCGCTGTGGCTGCGGGATATTCCGCTGTCGATCTCGGCGGGCGTGGGCTTTATCGCGCTGTCGGGGGTGGCGGTGCTGAACGGGCTGGTGATGATTGCCTTCATCCGTAACCTGCGGGAAGAGGGGCGTTCACTGTCGGTAGCGATCAACGAAGGTGCCCTGACACGCTTGCGCCCGGTGTTGATGACGGCGCTGGTGGCGTCGCTGGGGTTTATCCCCATGGCCCTGGCCACCGGCACCGGCGCCGAAGTGCAGCGCCCGTTGGCGACGGTGGTGATTGGCGGGATTATTTCGTCAACGCTGCTGACGCTGCTGGTACTGCCGGCGCTGTATCACTGGGCACATCGGCGTGAAGAACAGGAAGACCGCCTGATGCCTGACCAATAACCTGTGGCGAGGGAGCTTGCTCGCGCTGGGCTGCGCAGCAGCCCCAACACCGACGACCCACTTTCAGCTGAAAGAATGCGGTGGGCTTTTTAGGGTTGCTGCGCAACCCAGCGCGAGCAAGCTCCCTCGCCACAATGGTTTATTGGCAGATCGCGTCGGTATGAAGGGGAAACATCAACCGAAACACAGTGAAATCTCCGGGCTCGCTGCTGACTTCTGCCCGACCTTGATGCAGGACCATGATCGACCGCACAATCGCCAGCCCCAGCCCGGTACCGCCTTCGGAGCGGGCGCGGCTGCTGTCGACGCGGTAGAAACGTTCGAACAGGTTCGGCAGGTGTTGCGCTTCAATCCCGGAGCCCGGGTTGCTCACCGACAGCGACACGTGCTCCCCATGGGCCTCCACCCGCAACGACACCGTGGAAGCGTGCGGGGTATGACGAATGGCATTGGACAGCAAATTGGAAATCGCCCGCTGAATCATCAAACGGTCGCCATGCACCGACGCATCGCCGCTGAGGCTCAGGGTCAGTTGCTTGTCTTCGGCACTCAAGGCAAACAGCTCCATCACCCGGCGCGCTTCATCGGCCAGGGATACCGGCGCAAACGAAACCCGCGCCGCAGGGTGGCTGACCTGCGCCAGAAACAGCATGTCGGAGACGATCCGCGCCAGGCGCTCCATCTCTTCGGTGCTGGACT
Organism: Pseudomonas sp. K2I15; assembly: GCF_002204795.1. GTDB lineage: Bacteria > Pseudomonadota > Gammaproteobacteria > Pseudomonadales > Pseudomonadaceae > Aquipseudomonas. The sequence goes on along the minus strand of NZ_NIXO01000050.1, from coordinate 18,798 downwards.
CCAGCACCGCTTTGTACTCCTGCGGTGGCCGCTCCCGGGACAACGTCACCTGGGCCTTGCCCATCAGATTAGTCAGTGGCGCACGCAGTTCATGAGCCAGGTCATCAGAGAACTGCGACAGCTGCTGCACGCCGCCGTCCAGCCGTTGCAACATGAAGTTGATGCCTTGCGCCAACTCGCCCAACTCCTTGGGCAAGTTATCCACAGCCAGGCGGTGAGTCATGTCCTGAGTGGTGACCTTGGCGGCAACGCGACTGAACTGCTGCAGCGGCGCCAGCCCGCGTTGCACCACCCACCAGGCGCCGATGCCAATCAGCAGCAACAGCAGCGGCAAGGCGATCACCGTGGAACGCAGATAGGCACTGAGCAGCGCCTGATCGTCCATGCGGTCCAGCGACAGCAACACCCGCACGCGTTCGCCGCTGGCCAGGCGCATCAGGCTGGAGGCACTGAGCACTTGGTTGCCGTTACTGTCGTCCCAGTTCAGGTAACCGAGGGTTTGGCGCGGTGCGAAGTCGGTCAGCAACGGTTCCTGGGGTTTGGCACCGACACTGAGCAGCACCGCTTCTTCGGGCGCGGTGCCGACGATGGTCAGGTAGAAATTGTCATGCCCCATCACCAAATCCATCAACGAATGTGGGCGGGCGCGGATGTCGCGGGTGTTCAAGCCCAGGGCCAGGCTGTGCTGGATTTGCTCCATCTTGCTTTCCAGGCCCTTGCGCGCCAGTTTCTCCAGTTCGTGGGTCAGCGCCAGGTACGCCAAGGTCGCGAGCAACACCACCAGGCCGGCGCCCATCAGGCTCACCGTCAGCCCGAGGCGCATCGACAGGCTGCTGGCTTTCATTGGCGGGCCTCCAGCACATAACCCACGCCGCGAATGGTGTGGATCAGCTTGACGTCACTCTGGTCATCGACCTTGGCCCGCAAGCGGCTGATGGAGACTTCCACCACGTTGGTGTCGCAGTCGAAATTCATGTCCCAAACCAGGGAAATAATCTGCGTGCGGGTCAGCACTTCGCCGGATTGGCGCATCAACACGTGCAGCAGTGCGAACTCCTTGGTGGTCAGGTCGATGCGCCGGGTGCCGCGATAGGCGCGGTGGCGGCGCGGGTCCAGCTCAAGGTCCGACACGCGGAACACTTCCGGCACCGGGATGTGCTCGCTGCGGCGCAACAAAGTACGCACGCGGGCCAGCAACTCGGGAAACTCGAAGGGCTTGACCAGGTAATCATCGGCGCCCATGTCCAGGCCCTTGATCTTGTCGGTCAGCCGGCCACGGGCCGTCAGCATCATCACCCGCTGGTTGCTGTCGCGGCGCAGTTGTTCAAGTACTTCCCAGCCGTCCTTGGCTGGCAGGTTGACGTCGAGAATCACCAGTTCATAGGCGTGTTGCCCGGCCAGGTGCAGGCTGTCCACGCCGCTGGCGGCGCAGTCGACCACGTAACCACTTTCGGTCAGGCCCTGCTGCAGGTAGGCGGCGGTTTTTTGCTCGTCCTCAACCACAAGGATACGCATGGGGGGTTACCTTTTATTGATAGAGAGAGGCTGCAATTCGGATTTTCGGAAGCTTGAAGGCTGAAGTAGCTATAGGGTCAATCAGGCAGTTTGTGACCGGTTGTTGCGCTGTAAACCTGCCGGCAAAAAAAACGCCCCATGCGGGGCGTTAAAAATTCATCTCTTTCCAAAGGAGCTACACAAAAGCTTCAGAGATGAATGTGCTCGGTGTGCGCCGTTCAGATCGCCTGCTTCTGTGGGTCGGCGGGCGCGGTCTCGGCCACGGACTGTTCGCCGTGTACCTGCTGCTGTTGCTGGCGGAACTCGGCGAGGAACTGCCGGGAACGGTCGGCGCCGTCATCGGCCAATGCGACGGTGGACGTGGCGCCGAGAAAACTGATCAATAACAGGTGATATCGCTTCATGACTTTCTCCCAATAAGGCGTGTGCCGTTAGTTGGAGCCAGTATAAGAAGCGCAACTTAACGAGAAGGTGAGGCGCCTATTACAGTTCTGACAGGCTTCAAATGGTGAACAAATGTTATTCAATTGTAGGAGCGCGCTTGCTCGCGAAGGTCGTTAACGATAACGCGGGGCTTCTGGTTTAACGCGGCGCCCTCAGGTTTTTCGCGAGCACGCTCGCTCCTACAAAGAGCGGTGGTTACAGAATTGCCAATGGGTATTCGACGATCAGGCGAACTTCTTCCAAATCCGACTCAAAGGCACTTGAGCGCACAGTCGCCTGGCGCAACCGCAGCGACAGGTCTTTGAAGTTGCCGCCCTGCACCACGTATTTGGCCTCGATATTGCGCTCCCAGCGGCGTTGATCGGTCAGCGGGTCGCCGGCCGCGTCACGGCGCATGTACACGGCGTTGGCGTTGCTGTAGTCGGCGCCGGTGCCTTTGCCGTAGCGGGTCATGAAGGTCAGGCCGGGAATGCCGAAGGCCTGCATGTCGAGGTTATAGGCGAGCATCCACGAGCGTTCCTTGGGCGAGTTGAAGTCGCTGTACTGGATCGAGTTATTAAGAAAGATCGAGTCCGACATGCGCAGGTAGTCAAAGTCGTCATCACCGTTGTTGCGCTGGTGTGACAAGGCCAGGCTGTGGGCGCCCACCTTGACCCCGAGCCTGGCGCTCCAGATGTTGTTATCGAACTCGCCGAGGCGTTTTTTGCCCTCGTCCACCGCCTTGTAATAGTTGAAGTCGCCAAACAGCGACACGTCATCGTTCAGCGGGTAGCTGGCGGCGCTGCCGAAGTAGTACTGGTCCCAGGCATCCTTCAGGCGGCTGGTGTACAGGCTGACGCTGAGGTGTTTGTTCACCTGATAGTCGCCGCCGGCATAGCCGACCCAGGGTGAATCCACCTTGCCCGCATAAAACGTCGCAAAGCCCTTGTCCATGCCGCTTTGAGTCGGTTGGCTCATGCCGCTCAGGTGCCCGCCTTGCAGGCTCAAGCCCTCGATACTGGTGTTTTGCGCGGTGACGCCGCGAAAGCTTTCCGGCAATACGCGTGAGTCACCATAGGCCACCACCGGGGTCAGAGGGAACACGTCACCGGCCTTGATCACGGTATCCAGCAGGCGCACTTTTGCCGCGCCGCCGAGCTTGCTGTAGGCATCCTCGGGGTGGTTGTTGCTGTCTACCGGCAACACGCCGAACGAGCCCTGGCCGCCGCTGCGGCCGGTGCCGGAGTCGAGTTTCAGACCATACATCGCGTAGGCGTCCAGGCCGAACCCCACGGTACCTTGAGTAAAACCGGACTCGAATTTGCCGATAAAACCCTGGGCCCAGGCTTCCGAGTAGCCATTGCCGGTGGGGCTGGACTGGCCCTTGCGATCGTCACGGTTGAAGTAGAAGTTGCGGGCCAGCACGTTCAGGGTGCTGCCTTCGATAAAACCTTCGGGTTTGTCTTCCACGGCCATGCTTGTAAGCGGCGTCAGGCCTGCCAGTGCAGCAACTATTGAAAGGGGAAATGTGCGCTTGGTACTCATGTATCGCTCCTCGGTAGTGGCAGCTATTAGCTTCTTATCGATGGGGCATTCTTATTTTGATATTGCCCGCGCAGATAGTTGCAAACACGAGATAACGGCGAGGTGGCGCACAGATTACAATTTTGGAATTTCAATAAAACATAACGGATAAGTAATCTTTCGGTGAACGTTGCGACAGGTTTGGTTAGTTACCCTTGCTCTGAACTTTTAATTCAATAAGTCAGACGAGGAAGCCCTCATGAATACCCTGAAAACCACTGTCGCTGCATTGGCCCTGATTTTTTCCGTCGGCGCGATGGCTGAAGGCGGAGGCGATCGCACCTTCGCCCAATTGATGCAAAGCAACCAGCAAGCCATGGCCGCCTATGCCGCGAAAAACGGCAAGGCCGCGCCCCAAATCCAGGCGTATCGCTACGGCATGAAGCTGGACATTGCCAAGGTGGTCAACGTCACGCCGCCGATCCGCTCATGCAGCGCGGTGCCATCGCGCATGACCTACGAAGACTCCACCGGCAAGCTCAATACCCTCCAGTATCAAGTCATGGGCATCTGCCGTAACAACGGCAGCTGAGGTGCCGCGAAAATATAGTTGAGCAATGCGCTAAAGCTGTCTTAAGAAAACGCCGGTAGCGCCGATGCAGGTCGGATCCCGCCTTCATTTCCCCACCGGTGCCTCCATGTTCAACACCCGTCTCAAGCAGGAGCTGTCTGCTCTTCGCGAAGAATTGTCCAGCCTGCAGCAAGTCAGGGAGAGCCTGGAAAGCGAAATGATGACCCTGACCCTGGATCCCGAAGGGCGCATCGAATCCGTCAATACCCTCTTTCTTCAGGAGATGGCTTATCAGGCAAGCCAGCTACAAGGCCGCTTGATCGAAGACCTGGTGCCGGCGCACGTCAAGCAGGACGCGTTTCAACTGCGCTTCAAAAACGCCCTGGTGCGTGGCGAACATTTTGCCGGTGCGGTGCGCCTGATGCGGGGCAACGGCAACGAGGCGTGGCTGCGCTCCATCGTGCAACCGGTGCGCAGCAGCGATGGGCGTATCAAGCATATTTCGATATTTTCCAGCGACCTGACCCGCACCATCGAGGCGTCCCGCGAGCACGAAAACCTGATCACTGCGCTGGTGCGCTCCACGGCGGTGATCGAGTTCGACCTCAACGGTAATGTGCTGACGGCCAACGACCGTTTCCTCAATGGCATGGGTTACAGCCTGGCGCAGATCCAGGGCAAACATCACCGGATGTTCTGCGAATCGCAGGACGCCAACAGTCCCGAGTACCAGCAGTTCTGGAAGCGCCTGAATTCCGGCGAATTCGTCGCGGGCCGCTTCAAGCGTGTGGACAGCCGTGGGCGCGTGGTGTGGCTGGAGGCCTCGTATAACCCGGTGCTCGACGCCAACGAGCGGCTGTACAAAGTGGTCAAGTTCGCCACCGTGATCACCGACCAGATCAACCAGGAGCAAGCCGTGGCCGACGCGGCCAACATCGCCTACAGCACCTCGCTGCAAACCGACAGCAGCGCCCAGCGCGGCACCACCGTCGTCACCCAGGCGGTGGACGTGATGCGCGATTTGGCCAAGCACATGCAGCAGGCGGGCGAGGGCATCGAAGCGCTGAACGCCCAGTCCCAGGTGATTGGCAGCATCGTCAAGACCATCAGCGGTATCGCCGAACAGACCAACCTGCTGGCGCTCAACGCCGCCATCGAAGCCGCCCGCGCCGGTGAGCAAGGGCGTGGTTTTGCGGTGGTGGCCGATGAGGTTCGGCAACTGGCGTCGCGTACCAGCAAGGCCACCGAAGAAATTGTTGGCGTGGTGCGCCAGAACCAGGACATGGCCCGCGAAGCGGTGGCGCTGATGACCGATGGCCGCCTGCAAGCCGAACAAGGCCTGGCCCTGGCGGCCGAGGCAGGCACAGTAATTGTCGAGATCCAGGACGGCGCACAGAAGGTGGTCAGCGCAGTGGGGCAATTCGCCAATCAACTGAGCAGCTAGTCACTGGGGCTCATGCTTGAGGTATCGTAGGTTTTTTTTCGAGCCTTTCGTCCATGAGCCCTAACCATCGCCGCCCCGTCCCTCTGTCCAAGGCCTACCGCTTGCTCAACCACGGCCCCACCGTGCTGGTCAGCGCCGCGCACAACGGCCAGCGCAACATCATGGCCGCTGCCTGGGCCATGCCGCTGGATTTTGAACCGCCCAAAGTCGCCGTCGTGCTGGACAAGGCCACCTGGACCCGGCAACTGCTCGAAGGCGCCGGCACCTTCGTGCTCAATGTGCCGTGTGCGGCCCAGGCCGATATCGTGCAGACCGTGGGCAATACCACTGGCAGCGAGACTGACAAGTTCGCCGCGTATGGCTTGCAGACGTTCAGCGGCGAACACACCGAAGCACCGATGCTGGAAGGGTGCGTGGCGTGGCTGGAATGCCGGTTGCTGCCGGAGCCGCATAACCAGCAGACCTACGATTTATTCCTCGCCGAAGTGGTGGCTGCCCAGGCGGATGAGCGTGTGTTCAGCGACGGTCGTTGGCATTTCGAAGGGCAGGATGCGCTGCGTACCTTGCACCATGTGGCGGGTGGGCATTTCCTGACGATTGGTAATCCTATTGATGGGCGACAGCTTTAAGCCAACTCTCTGACCTTCCGTTAGTGCCCGCTTTTGTGGCGAGGGAGCTTGCTCCCGCTGGAGCGCGAAGCGGTCCCATTGCTTTGCTGCCAATACAGCTGGGTCGGTAGATTAGACGACTGCTGCGCAGCCGAGCGGGAGCAAGCTCCCTCGCCACAGTTGTGGTGCTACCTCTGAGCCTGGTTGAGCGCCTCGGCAAACGCCATCAACTTCGGCGAGTACTGCCGCGACGGCGGATACACCAGCGATATTGCCCGACTGCGCCCGGCAAAATCCTCCAGCAACGGCACCAGGCGCCCGGCAGCCAGGTCTTCCCGCACTGCAAAATCCATCACCTGGGCGATGCCAAACCCGCCCACCGCGCCGTCCACCAATGCATCGCCAATATCAAAGATCAGCCGCCCCTCGACGCTCACGTCCTGCACGTTGCCATCGAGCATGAATTGCCAGTCCACCAGCCGGCGGGTGCGCAGGTTGCGCACGGTCAGGCAGTTATGGTCCTTGAGTTCATCGCGGCCGGTCTGGCGTTGGGCGCGTTGCTCGGCGGTGTGCTGCCCCAGGCGTGGGGTTGGGAAGCGGTGTTTCGGGTGAACGTGCCGTTGGCCGGCGCATGCGCCCTGGCGGCGCGCTACTGGATCCCCGCCGATGGTGCGCGGGCATGTGGGCGCAACTTTGATATCAGCGGCGCGTTGACCGTGACCGTGACCGTGGGCGGGACGTTGCAGGTGTTCGCCCTGGTGCAGGGGCCGGAGTGGGGCTGGGCGGCGCCGTCGACCCTGGGCTGCGTGGCCTGGCGTTGGCGCTGCTCGGGCTGTTTGCGTGGATCGAACACCGGGGCCGCGACCCGCTGATGCCGCTGCGGCTGCTTGGCTATCGCGAGTTGTGCATGGCCATGGTGTTGACGGCGGTGTTCATGAGCAGCTTTGGCGTGCAGTACTACTTTCTGGCGGTGTACTACCAACAAGTCTACGGCTACAGCGTGTTGCTGGTGTCGCTGGCGAATGCCGGCGGGTCGACGGGTGCGGCGCAGGCGGGTGGGATTGAACGGGCGTTGTGGTGGAGCGCGGCGATTGCCTTGGCGGGTGCGGCGCTGGCGTGTGGGAGCGGGCTTGCTCGCGAAGGCGGTGTATCAGCCACCGAATGCATTGACTGACCTTGCGCATTCGCGAGCAAGCCCGCTCCCACAGTTTGAGTGCATTTCAAGGTGGGATTTCAGCGCCCGAGCATCTTCACCCAGCGCGAGGGCGGCATGCCGAAGGTGCTGCGAAACTGACGGGTCATGTGGCTCTGGTCGGTGAAGCCTGCGGTCAGTGCGGCATCCACCAGTGACTGGCCCTGGCCCAGCAGGCTGCGCACCAGGTCCAGGCGGCGCATGGTCAGGTAGCGATAAGGGCTGGTACCAAACAACAAACGAAAATCCCGCGACAACGCCCAGCGGTCGCGGTTGGCGTATTCCGCCATTTCATCGAGGGTGATCGGCCGGCCAAGCGCACTGTGGATAAATTCCCGGGCGCGCTCGGCGGCGCGGTAGTCGAAGGTCTTGCGATTCACCGTGATGCCCGACGCATTGTTCAGCGCCTGGGCCAGGTCGAACATGGCGTCCTGTTCCTGCAACGGATCGATCGGGCAATCCAGGCTTTGCAGCAACACTTCACTGGCGCGCAACAGCCACGGGTCGCTCGACAGCCCGCCGGGGATAAACGGCAACGGCTTGCCGCCGAGCACCTGCTGGATCAGCGCCGGCTCCACGTAAATCATCCGGTATTTGAAGCCTTCCTCGCTGCCGGCCCAACCGTCATGCACTTCATCGGGATGGATCACCATGGTCCGGCCCGGCAGGCTGTGGGTCATGCCGCCGCGATAGTGAAAACTCTGCACACCGAACAAGGTGCGGCCGATGGCGTAGGTGTCGTGGCGATGAGGGTCGAAGCCAAACCCGGCAAAATACGCCTCGATACGCTCCAGGCCACTGGCGTGGGGCGCGCGGTGCAGCCAGTCGATGTTAGTGCCCATGATGAGTTGTCGCGCAAAGAGGTGGAAACACGTTAACCCAGTCTGAATCCGCTGTCTGCCGGGGTCTTGAACGATTGTGCGGGGCTTCTGCCGGGCCTATGATCTTGATTCCTGCACTGCACTTGGCGCAATCCCACATGGAATTGTTCAACCCGGCCTACGCGGCTCCTCTTGCCTCCCTGGCCTTGCTCTGGACCGTCGCGGTCGTCACGCCCGGCCCGAACTTCTTCAACACCGCGCAACTGGCCGCCAGTTGTTCGCGTCGCCACGGCGTGGTGGCGGCCTCGGGCGTGGCCACCGGCACCGTGATGTGGGGCCTGGCAGGCGGCTTGGGGATCAAGTCGTTGTTCACCGCAGCGCCCATGCTGTACCTGGCGTTCAAGATCATCGGCGGTTGCTACCTGATCTACTTGGGGTTGAAACTGTTCCGGCGCTCGGCACCGGCCATGGCCCAGAACCTGTTGCCCGACGAACCGAAGCGTTCGCTGTTCTCGGCCTGGCGCCTGGGCTTGTTGGGCAACCTGTCCAACCCCAAGGCGGCGCTGTTCGTCGCGACGATCTTTGCATCCACCATGCCGCCGTCACCGTCGCCGATGCTGCTGACCCTGGCCGTGATCACCATGGCGACGCTGTCGTTCAGCTGGTATTCCTGCGTGGCGCTGGTGTTTTCCAGCGAGCGGATGGCCGCCGTCTACAGCCGTTCGCGCAAGTGGCTGGACCGGTTTGCCGGTGGTTGTTATGTGCTGTTCGGGGCCACGCTGGTAGCGAATCGCTGACGGCTCATGGTAAGAAGCCTTACTTTCAAACGTGAGGCCGATCATGAGCAAGCTGCGGGTAGGGATTATTTTTGGTGGCCGTTCGGCCGAGCACGAAGTGTCGCTGCAATCGGCGCGCAACATCGTCGATGCACTGGACCGTTCGCGCTTCGAGCCGATCCTGATCGGCATCGACAAGGCCGGCCACTGGCACCTCAACGACACCTCGGGCTTTTTGCTCAACGAGGAAAACCCGGCGCTGATCGCCCTCAATCAATCCAACCGTGAACTGGCCGTGGTGCCGGGCAAGGCCAGCCAGCAACTGGTAGAAACCGCAAGCCAGGCCTCGCTGGAACACGTCGACGTGATCTTCCCGATTGTCCACGGCACCCTCGGCGAAGACGGCTGCCTGCAAGGGTTGCTGCGCATGGCCGACTTGCCGTTTGTCGGCTCCGACGTGCTGGGTTCGGCGGTGTGCATGGACAAGGACATCAGCAAACGCCTGCTGCGTGATGCCGGGATTGCGGTCACGCCGTTCATTACCCTCAACCGTCGCAACGCGGCGCGTACCACCTTCGAGCAAGCGCAGCAGAAGCTCGGATTGCCGATGTTCGTGAAACCGGCGAACCAGGGTTCGTCCGTGGGTGTGAGCAAGGTGGGCAGCGAGGCTGAATATCATGCGGCCGTTGAGCTGGCGCTGGGGTTCGATGAAAAGGTGCTGGTGGAATCGGCGGTAAAAGGCCGGGAAATCGAGTGTGCGGTGTTGGGCAACGAGAATCCCATCGCCAGTGGCTGCGGCGAGATCGTGGTGCGCGACGGGTTCTATTCCTACGACAGCAAATACATCGATGACCAGGCGGCCCAAGTGGTGGTGCCGGCGGACATCAGTGTTGAAGCCAGCGAGCGTATTCGTGCGTTGGCCATCGAAGCGTTTGAAACCCTGGGTTGCGCCGGGCTGGCACGGGTGGATGTGTTTCTGACGGACGAGGGGGAGGTGCTGATCAACGAGATCAACTCGTTGCCGGGCTTTACGCGCATCAGCATGTACCCGAAGCTGTGGCAGGCGGCGGGCATGAGCTACAGCGAGCTGGTGAGCCGGTTGATTGAGCTGGCGCTGGAGCGGCATGCGGGGCGTAAGGGGTTGAAGATCAGTCGATGAATTTTACGGCGTTAGACTTGGGAGCGCCGATTACTTTTTCATGAGCGCGACTCCATTGTGGCGAGGGAGCTTGCTCCCGTTGGGCTGCGCAGCAGCCCTGAAACTGAGTACGGTGCTCTTCCTGGAAAAACGCATCAGCTCATTCTGAGGGCGCTTCGCACCCCAACGGGAGCAAGCTCCCTCGCCACAAATTTGGTGTTGCCGCAGAGGCTGTATTCGCCGATTTATCGTTGCGTTTTTCGCGAAATCCACGAATACAACAACGTCTTCCTTTCCGTACTGTCATGCGTCCTTCTGCGATAACTCGCAAACGCCGGCGAGGTGCAATACGTACACACCTCACTCACCTCAACCTGCTCACGCTTTATCCCCGCCGCCTCCAGCAAGATCAGCGCATACCGGCTCAAATCAAACCACGCACTCAACGCCTGCCTCGGCTCTGGCGGCGAAATCTGCGGAGCCAACAAAGGCCCCGGTTGCTCAACCGTCCAAGGCGCATCCCCATCCCGCCACAAATGCCCCTGACTCGCCTGCAACTGCGCAACAAACTCGCCACTCACCTCATAACAACAAGGCTTGATCGACGGCCCGATCGCAACCCGTAACTGATCCAACGCCACTCCCTCGGTGGTAAACCGCTGCATGGCATTGGCGATGATCCCGCCTTGCAGCCCCTTCCAGCCGCCATGAATTGCCGCGACAAAATCCCCGTTTTCCGAGGCTATCAGCAACGGCAGGCAATCGGCGGTGATCACCGCAATCGGCTGCACATCCCGGCTGAAAACCCCATCGGCCTCAACCGTGTTGGCCGTAAGCTCCGCGTTCCATTCAATGGTCGTGGCGCTGTGCACCTGCTTGCAGATGAACACCTCGTCAGGCCGCAATGGATCGTCAATCGTACAAAACCCATGGTCGACGCCAACCAGGGCGCCGAGGTTATTTGCCTTGTGCACGCGCAGCTCTCCGTTAAGTCAAATCAATCCCCCAGCGCCTCGCCTTCACGCCGTGGGTCAGCCCCGCCGATCAACGACGCCTTGCCCTGCGCATCACGCACCCGAACGATCGCCTGGGCGCCGCTGGTCATGTCGATTTCGCTCAGGGCGTGGCCCTTGTCCTTCAGCGCCTGTTTGAACTGCGCACTGAACAACCCGGCTTCCAGCTCGGTAGCCCCATTGCGGCTGCCGAAGTTGGGCAGGCCGACGGCGGCTTGCGGGTCGAGGTTCCAGTCGAGCATGGCCACCAGGGATTTGCTCACATATTCGATGATCTGCGAACCGCCCGGCGAACCCACCGTGGCCACCAACTCGCCGCTCTGGCGATCAAACACCAGCGTCGGCGCCATGGACGAACGCGGGCGTTTGCCCGGCTCGATCCGGTTGGCCACCGGCTGGCCATTTTCTTCAGGGATGAACGAGAAGTCAGTCATCTGGTTATTCAGCAAAAAGCCCTGAACCATTACGTGGGAACCGAACGCGGCCTCCACCGTAGTGGTCATCGACACCGCGCCACCCACGTCATCCACCGCCACCACTTGGGAGGTGGAAATACGCAGCGGCGAGCGATCCGGCGCGTAGGCCACTTCAATACCGGCAGGCTTGCCCGGCTTGGCGACGCCCATGCTGCGCTCACCAATCAGTGCGGCGCGGCTGGCCAGATAATCCGGCGCGACCAGCCCGGCAACCGGCACCGGCACGTAGTCAGAGTCCGCCACATACTGGGCGCGGTCGGCATAGGCCAGGCGGTCGGCCTCGGCGATCAGGTGCACCGCTTCGGGCACCGGCTCCAGGCCTGCCGGGGAGTCGTTTTTCACCGGCTTTAACGGTGCCAGGGCCATACGCGGGTCGCGGGCTTCCAGGGCCTGCAACGTGCCGAGGATTTGCGCGATGGCAATCCCGCCAGACGACGGCGGCGGCATGCCGCAGACTTTCCAGCGCTTGTAGTCGGTGCACAACGGCGCCCGCTCAACCGCGCTGTAGCCTTTTAGGTCGGTCAGGGTCAGGCTGCCGGCATTGCTGTTGCCCTGCACCTTGCGGGTGATTTCTTCGGCAATCGGGCCGTAGTACAGCGCGTCCGGCCCTTCCTTGGCGATGCGCTTGAAGACGTTGGCCAGCGCCGGGTTTTTCAGCAGCGTGCCGGTGGCCTTGGGGCTGCCGTCGGCGTTCAGAAAGTACGCAGTCATTTCCGGCGAGCGGGTGATATAGCGGTCGGCGGCGATCAGGCTGTGCAGGCGCGCAGAGATCGGGAAGCCCTGTTCGGCCAGGCGAATCGCCGGCTCGAACAGCGTCGCCCATTGCAGGTGGCCGGTCTTTTTGTGGGCCATCTCCAGGGCACGCAACACGCCTGGCGTTGCCACCGAGCGCCCGCCAATCTGTGCCTGCGGGAACGACATCGGCGTACCGTCGGCGTTGAGGAACAACCGCTCGGTGGCGCCCGCCGGTGCGGTTTCGCGACCGTCGTAGGCGTGCACCTGCTTGCCGTCCCACAACATGATGAAGGCACCGCCGCCGATCCCGGAAGACTGCGGCTCCACCAGGGTCAGCACGGCTTGCATGGCAATCGCCGCATCAATGGCCGAGCCACCCTTGCGCAAGATCTCCCGCCCGGCTTCGGCCGCCAACGGGTTGGCGGCAGCGGCCATATGGCGCTCGGCGTGGCGGGTGCTCATGTCGGTGCGATAGCCCGAGCCGAGTTCCGGGGCGGGCGGCAGTTCAGGCGCGGTGGCGCTGTGGCAGGCGGCGAGGGTGAGGGCAGTGGCAATCAGCGAGAGGGTGATAAGGCGTTGACGGGGGAAAATCGAAAGCACGCGATGACTCCGTTCATTTGAGAATGATCTGTTGTCCGTGGGGAGGGAATGTACCTCAGCAGTTTGCGAGAGGGGAGATTGATCTGTATTTGGTTGTTCGGTACAACTATATCTCTCTTCATTCGGGCAGAGGTTTTCCCCGTGAACCGTTCCAGGCCAGACCTTATCGATCAGATCCGCTGTGCCTCGCGTCTTATGGTGCGAGAGCTGGGTTTTATGCAGCCGAAGTTGGCGGCGAGCAGTTATCCACCGTCATCCGTTCACACCATCGTCGAAATTGGCGAGCGAGGCGCACTGACGGCGGCCGAACTGGTCACCTTGCTGGGGCTGGAAAAATCATCGGTGAGCCGCATGGTGCGCAAGCTGATCGAGGCGGGCGAGCTGGAAGAGTTTGCCAACGAGGACGACGCCCGCTCGAAAAAACTGCGGCTTACCGCGCGAGGGCAGAAGACGTTAGGTGACATAGAAGCGTTTGCCCGACGGCAGGTGGGCGAGGCGATTGGTGACCTGTCCAGCGAACAGCAACAGGCCGTCAGCCGTGGGCTGGACCAATACGCCGCAGCCCTGCAAACCCAGCGCACCGGCGCCCGGCAACCCAGGCACTACCGCATTGCCCGTGGCTACCGGCCGGGCGTGATTGGCCGCATCGCGCAAATGCACGCCGAGTACTACGCCAAACACGCAAATTTTGGCCAGCCGTTTGAAAGCCTGGTGGCGGCGGACATGTCAGAGCTGATGGGGCGCCTGGCCAACCCGCGCAACGAAGTGTGGGCGGTGCTGGAGGGGGCGCAGATTGTGGGTTCGATTGCCATTGATGGCGAGGGCGAAAACGGCGAGGCAATCTTGCGCTGCTTCATTCTGGACCCATCGGCCCACGGTCAGGGGTTGGGCAAACGGCTGCTGAAAGAGGCGTTGGATTTCTGCGATGAACACCCGTTTCCGGCGGTGCGGTTGTGGACGTTCAAGGGCCTGGATGTGGCGCGCAAGTTGTATGAAAACGTGGGCTTTTTGCTGGAGTCGGAGCAGGAAGGGCAGCAGTGGGGCAAGTCGGTGGTGGAGCAGTGTTTTGTGCGGCAAGGGGTTTGACGCAACAGCGCCCCAGTAAACGGGGCACTGTTACGGCCTGAAAATCACTCGTCGAGATTGCCCATGGCGGTGGTATTAAAACCGCCGTCCACGTACATGATTTCCCCACTGATACCCGACGCCAGGTCCGAGCACAGGAAGGCGCCGGCGTTGCCGACCTCTTCAATGGTGACGTTACGGCGCAACGGCGTTTGCGCTTCGTTGGCCGCCAGCATCTTGCGGAAATTCTTGATGCCGGAAGCGGCGAGGGTGCGAATCGGCCCCGCAGACACCGCGTTAACCCGCGTGCCTTCGGGGCCCAACGAGCCGGCCAGATACCGCACGCCAGCCTCCAGCGAAGCCTTGGCCATGCCCATCACGTTGTAGTTGGGCATGGTGCGTTCTGCGCCCAGGTAAGACAGGGTCAACAGGCTGCCATTGCGGCCCTTCATCAATTCCCGACCGGCCTTGGCCAGGGCCACGAAGCTATAAGCGCTGATGTCGTGAGCGATGCGAAAACCCTCGCGGGTGGTGGCATCGGTGAAGTCACCTTCCAACTGATCACCCGGGGCGAAACCCACGGAATGCACGATGCAGTCCAGTCCATCCCACTGCTTGCCCAGCTCGGCAAACACCTGGGCGATCTGCGCGTCACTGGCCACATCACACGGGAAACACAGCGCCGAGCTGGAACCCCAACCGGCGGCAAACTCTTCCACGCGGCCTTTCAATTTCTCGTTCTGATACGTGAACGCCAACTCGGCGCCCTCACGGTGCATGGCGGCGGCAATGCCCGAAGCGATGGACAATTTGCTGGCGACGCCCACGATCAAAACGCGCTTTCCGGCGAGAAAACCCATGTGTAGCTCCTTTTTTCAGGTTGTTCGGCAGTAGTGAGGTTTCGACGGCGGGGGAATATTGCGAGGCACATGGGGGCGGGGGAGATACTTTTCCGAGCGGTGGCATTAAGCTATCTCGCACTTAACCATCATGGCATTTAACAGGGTTTGAATTTATCTATGGGTCGTTCCTTTGCTTGGGTCTTTCCGTTGTGCCTGGTGGCTGTTTTTGGTGCGGGTTGTTCTTCTCATAAAGGCCCGCCGCCGGCCAAACCCAAACCGGTCGTACTGACGGCAGACGACCACCATGCGAAGGTTATTTTCAGAATGCTCAGCACCGAATCGCAGGTGAGCTTCAGCGCTGGGCCCGTGGGGAATCTGAGCAGCGTGGGGGTTGTTTACAACGATTCCCTGGAGCAACAGGCGCCGGCGCTTGTCCGAGGGTTATACAAGGGCCTGGCCCATGGGCTCTATCGCGCCCGGTCGTTCCGCGAGACCTTGGTGCCGGCGGACCAACTGACCGTGGTGGAGGGCGTTGCGAACTGGCGCAATGATCGCGGGACGTCATACACCCTGGAAAAGTGCGGGCCGTTGTCCCGCAGCTTCCTGCCGAAGGCTAACAAAACCTATCTGGTGGAGTTTGATTTGCAGGGGTTCTCGGTGTGCAGCGAGAAGGTTTATGACGTGACGGTGGAAGGGCAAAAGGACATGGTTTTACCGGTAGCGATTTAATGGATTGACACCTTCTCATCCCGTTTTTGGAGTTTTGATGCGTACTTTACCGATGGTTTTCGTTGTTACTGCACTGCTGCTCAGTGGCTGCAGCATCCCGTACCAAACCCCTCAAGCCCGCGCCCAGATACAGCAGGACCTGGGCGTTTCCGGCAGTGACATCATCGACATCTCCTACACCAACTTCTGCAAACTGAAGTATGGCGACGAGGCGATCTGCCATGCCGAGCAAGGCTTGGCGGTGCTGACCCGCAAAGGGCTGATCCTGAGCAAGTACCAAAGCAGCCGGTACGTGCCGGCCTACACCCTGAAAACCGCCGAAGTGCTGTGCGGCCATACCGCCACCTCGCGGGAAGCGGCGGAAGCGCTGAACATGTTTACGGCGGACTCCAACTTTGTGTTGCTGCCGCTGGATGCAGACAAGCACTGGAATGGAACGATGCACCGAGAGATGGTGGATTATTTGTTGGCCAATGGTCAGCCATTGTTGATCGGTGCTGGCGCGAAGGCGGTCAGGCCGAGCGGGAAGAAGAAGTACACGGGAGGGATGATTCCGGGGACAAGGATTCCGTATTTTACGGAGTTTGAGTATTCGGAGTTGGTGAATCCTTGTCCGGGTGTCGAGGGATGAAAAGTAAGTCGGCTTCCCCTCTATTCCTCTTATCATTTTCGGCTAGGGCTATGAGTAAGAGGCTAAGTATTTTCGGGCTTCTGTTCGCGTACTCCTGTTTTTCACAGGCTGTTGAAGTCAAGTATTACGAAGACCAAAAGGATATTGAGCGGATCACCGATAAAATCCCAACCATCGCCGGGAACCTTACTGATCGGGCAAAAGCTAATGGCATAAAAATAGACTCAGTAGCGGTGATGGTTTTTTCCAAGGCTGATATTGAAGGGAATCCAGGCACAAAGGATGGTGACATTGATTTCACCGTGAATACCGATTTTCGAGAGTGCGGATCTCTAGGCGTGGCTGGGTTTTCATATAGAAAGGGGAAATACACACCTACTACAAGGACGGCACTCTGGCTTTCAAAAGGTAAGTGTTACGGGCCTGAGGTCCCGTAAAAATGGCCTTATGAGGGTGCAGTTGGGTTTATTAATGCGGTCAACACATGGTCTGCCCAAACCCCGTTGATCTTGAGATACGCCCGCGCTTCACCCTCCTGCTCAAACCCCAACCGCGCCAGCAGGCGCGCACTGCGCTCATTCTCTGGCCGGTAGTTGGCCATGATGCGGTGCAGCTGCATTGCGTCGAACACATGAGCAATCGCCGCCGTTAGCGCTTCATGCATGAGGCCCTGGCCTTGGGCGGATTCGGCGAGCGCATAACCCAAGTGGCACGCCTGGAACGCACCGCGCACGATGTTGCTGAAGTTGCAGGCACCGATGATTTTGTCCTGGCTGAATATCAGCAGGTGCAACGCTTCGCCGCTGGCGTTTTTCTCAGCCATGGTTTCGAGGCGTTCGGTGATGGCTTCCAGTTCAAAAAAGGCGTCGTCACGCGATGGTTCCCACGGCTTTAGGAATTCACGGTTTTCCAGCAGGTACGCTTGCAGGGCGCGAGCGTGGGAAGGGTGGACGGGGAGCAGTAAAAGCCGGTCAGTGCTGATGGCAGTAGCGGGGAATGTCATGCGTCACCTTCTTGTGGTTTGGCAGGGTACTTTTCTTCAGGCGTAAAACACGGCTGCTGTAATTTCTGAAGGTGGTCGCCAGCCGGGCTATCCTGCCGCTTCCACCGCACAGAATCCAGCAGGCTGGCGTTCACATAATTCTTACCCGGGCACAGCTATGATGCTCGTCCTTATGCAATAAGCCTGACAGGGCGACCCATTATGAATTTGAGCGTTCTCTACGCATTGGCTGCGGCGGCGTTGTTCGGCGCCAGCACTCCGCTCGCCAAGCTCTTGGGGGTGGATACGCCGCCCATCCTGTTGGCAGGGCTGCTCTATCTGGGCAGCGGCCTGGGCCTGGCCATCGTTCGGTTGGCTCGCGACCACGGCTGGAAACGGCCCGGGCTTGCAGCCGGAGAGTGGCCCTGGTTGATTGGCGCCATCGTCTTTGGGGGCGTGCTGGCGCCTGTGGCGCTCATGTACGGTCTGACTCGCACGGCGGGAGCCACCGCATCGCTGATGCTCAATCTTGAGTCAGTGCTCACGGCAGTGCTGGCGTGGGTCGTATTTAAAGAGAACGCAGATCGCCGCATCGTTATCGGCATGATCGCTATTGTTTTGGGCGGGATCGTTTTGTCATGGCCGCAAGGAACGGCGACGGCTCATGATTGGACGGGGCCGCTGGCCGTGGCTTTCGCCTGTTTTTGTTGGGCCATCGACAATAACCTGACCCGTAAGGTCTCTGCCTCGGATGCGCTTTTTATCGCCGGCAGCAAAGGCTTGGCGGCGGGGGTGGTCAATTGCTGTTTGGCGTTGGCTATCGGGTCGCAACTGCCGGCCGTGGCCACGCTGGGGTCAATCATGGTAGTTGGGCTGTTGGGGTATGGCGTGAGTTTGGTGTTGTTTGTGCTGGCTCTGCGCGGGCTTGGCAGCGCGCGCACTGGCGCCTACTTTTCCACAGCTCCCTTCCTTGGTGCGGTTATCTCGATCCTGATGCTCGGTGAGTCGGTCTCGCTGATGTTCTTGCTCGCTGCCGCCTTGATGGCGATCGGGGTGTGGATTCATTTGATGGAAAATCATGCGCACGAGCATCAGCACGATCCCCTCACACATGGCCATCGCCATACACACGATGCGCACCACCAACATGAGCATGGCTTTGAGTGGGACGGTACCGAGCCACACAGTCATGCGCATGAGCACGCACCGATCCAGCACAGTCATGCGCACTTTCCCGATGTACACCATCGCCATAAACACTGACTTCGCTGGGGCAATAGGGCGATTGCCGATGCAGGGGCGATAAGGTTGGGCGAGCGGGGGCGGATGACGGGGAATGTCATCCTTCGTGTGATGGGGCGGTGTACTTTTCTTCAGGCATAAAAAAACGGCCTACCTTTCGGTAAGCCGTTTTTAGTACTTGGTGGCTACACAGGGACTTGAACCCCGGACCCCAGCATTATGAATGCTATGCTCTAACCAACTGAGCTATGTAGCCAAGTGGCGCGCATTATTCGCGGAGAACGGGAATGCGTCAAGCGCTTTTTTTGAAAATTTATCTACGCTATCAACTGTTTAAGGGAAAACACCGGGTTTGGTGACGAGCGGCTGGGGTTTGCGCGGGTCCCAAGGCGGCGAAGATCAAAAATGTGGGAGCGGGCTTGCTCGCGAATGCGGTGGATCAGCCAATACCTCTATTGACTGACACACCGC
>NZ_NIXO01000049.1 GCF_002204795.1 Pseudomonas sp. K2I15 | reverse complement strand
CAACATTTCCATGCTGATCACCCTGTGTTCTCCTGCTCGAAAAGTGAGCAGAAGCAGTTGAACACCTGGGTCAGTTTTCAGTCGGCAGAACAGCCTCTATTGGGTCAGTTTTCGGTCAGCGGCAACACTCACCTACTAGTAGGGACTCATCAGGTCCCGGCATCGCCCTTCTTACGGGGCCTCAAAACTGACCAAGTCGAAAACTCGAAAGATTCAATCATCTGAAGTGAAAGCTCGGAACCAGGAGCATAGTTCCGAAATGGGTAGGTATTTGCTGTTACTGTCCGAGTCCGATACGGGTATTGGAATAGCACGAGTGGGGCCTCCGAATGCTCGTACAGACTGTGAGGGCAGATCAAGGCACTCAGCAATTTGCATAAATAACACACCACAAAATGCCGACATCAGAAACGGGAAATATATAAAAATCAGAGGGTTAGCCTGGCATATTTCGGTAGTACTAACACGTGACCTTCGCGTTACGAGTGCGCTGCTCTACCGGCTGAGCTACACGGGCGGTGGGCTAAAGCTAGCACTGCCTTGGACGTCCGGCAACTCACTGCTTTTCAAGGGCAATCACACCCTGCACCCAAAAGCGCGGCTGCAGGTGATCTTTGCCGGAGCCCATGTAGTGCTGGATACGCTCCGTGAGGTGGGGCACGTCACGAATCGCGACGAACACCAAAAGGCCGACGGCCATGACACCCGCCGCCGTCCACATTTTGTACAACATCGGCACAGGGGCTGCCGGCGAGGTTCGCCACACATGCAATGCCATCAGCCACCCGACCACCAGCGCCAGCCAGAGTTGCGAGACGGGCATCACGATCACGCCATCCACCATGGCCTGGGTCAGCGCACCGATCAGCGAGGCGAACAGGCACAGGCGCAGCAAGTCCACGGGCACTACAGACAACGCACGCTCACGCACTACTCCCAGGGTCGTCCAACCCGCCCGCGTAGCCAACGCGATCACACACAGCGTCGACGGCACACCCCATTCGCTGGCCCACTGCAGAATCGCCTGATGAGGGTGAGCGGCAATGTCGTTGGCGATATCGGCGAAATGCATCGGCCCGAAGCCCAGCCAAGGCCGCTCAACAATCATATTCCAGGCCTGCCACCAGATAGGCCCGCGCGCTGACAAGGTGGTCGTCAGGCGGTCTGCGGCACCGTTGGAAATCTGAATCCCCAAGTACCCTGTCAGCACGGTGAACACCAACCAATACAGCAACAACCCGCAGGCCAGCGCCGCCAACTGCCACGCCAGCCAGCGGCGACCCGAAGCCCCCAAAAACACCAGAGCAGTGCCGGCGATGCCCATGCCTAGCCACGTGCCACGAGTACCGCCGCTGATCGCGATCAGCCACCAGACACACAGCAGCGCAAACACCATTGCCCGCGCAGTACGCGAGACATTTGAAAGCAGCAAGGGAAGTGCCAGCAGCGGCAGGGTGAAGGTCTGGAACTGACCAAAGAAGCGTTTGTTGGAGAATCCGGACAACAGCAAGTCGGTGTTCAATACCGCTTCGCCGCGGGTAAACGCGAGGAGGCCGGCGTGCAGATATTGAATACTTTTGATCATGCACAGCAGCAATACGAACAGGATCAAAACGCGATCCAGGGACTCATCACCATTACGTCTGACCCGGCTGAAAGCAACGGCAGTGGCACCGCAACTGATGACCATCGCAAACTCGGTCAAGGCCCAGAGTGGCTGATGAGCCAGCACTGCAGAAACCAGGCCCATCACCCCAATCAGCGACACCCCGAGCGCTGTCGGCCTATCGACGTATCGCTCTGCCTGCGGCAAGCACAGCCCATACACCACCGCACATACTGCCACCGATATCTGCACCACTCGTTGCCAATCGTGGCTACTGAACGGCGCGCAGATAGCCAGCGTCAGCAGGCACATAACCACGACGAGGAATGTGTTCCCCCGCTGCTGAACGGACAATGTCATAGGCAACCTCTACTTCCTTGTGGCGGGTTGGAGCGGTTACGCACACGCTCTCCATTGTTGCGTAAACAGTAGACGACCTTACGATCAGGCGCCGCCGGCAGTACAACCTTTGACAGCGTATTGGTCTTCTGCCGTGGTGGTGCACTTCCAACCGGTCGTGGCACTACGGGTCAAGGTGATGGTCTTGCCCAATACCGGTGCGGGCGCGTCGAGGATTTCACAGGCAATCGTGCCGGCGCCGGTGGCGATATCGCCGGTCACGTCAATCTTGCAGTTGGCCGTTGGGCTGGTTCCGCCAATCAGGCCCAGGGTCGGCGACGTACCTTGGTTCAGCGTGTCTTCAAATCCCGCCTTCAACGCGGAGACCTCGGCCAGCCCTGCGGTGAACTTGGCCTTGGCCTGGTGCTTGGTGTACATGGGCAGGCCGATGGTGGCCAAAATGCCGATGATCGCCACGACGATCAACAATTCGATCAAGGTAAAGCCTTTCTGACGCATCACATTCACTCTCCAGAATAGAACCTGTCGCGAGGCGTATCCTGCACCCCGTCTCGGTAACCGCGCCAGTGTACTCACCCCCGCGCAGCCAATCCTGTACAAGACGCACAAACTGACATTTTTTCGCTCAAGCCCCCCCGCCCAAATCCGTCACCTGACTAAGCTATAAATCTTCCACTGTCTGTGTGCGGAACTGCGAAATGAATGATGTTTCAGCGATCTATGCCTGGGAAGGCGTCAACCGCAAAGGGCGCAAGGTATCTGGAGAAACCAGCGGTCACAATCCTGCATTGATCAAGGCACTGTTGCGCCAGCAAGGGATCAGTCCTGGCCGCGTACGGAAAAAATTCGTGGGCTGGCCGAGCCTCGCGTCGCCGGTCAAACCGGCAGAGATCGCCCTTTTCACCCGCCAATTGGCAACACTATTAAAGGCCGGTATCGCGCTTCTACAAGCGTTGGATATCATCACCGAAGGCTTCGACAACCGGCATATGCGCGCGCTGGTACAAGGTTTGAAGCAGGAGATCGCCGCCGGCAGCAGCCTGGCGGTCGCCCTGCAGAAACAACCACGTTACTTCGACGAACTTTACTGCAACCTCATTGCTGCGGGGGAGCAGGCGGGCGCACTTGAAGCGCTGCTGGAGCGGGTCGCCACCCACCTGGAAAAAAGCGAACAACTGAAAGCCAGGATCAAGAAGGCCATGACCTACCCCATGACGGTGCTGGCAGTCGCCACCCTTGTCAGCGCGATCTTGCTGATTCACGTCGTGCCGCAGTTCCAGGGCCTGTTTGCCGGCGTCGATGCCGAACTGCCGGGCTTTACCTTGGGGGTCATCAGCCTGTCGGAGTTCATGCAGCAAAACTGGTGGGTGCTGATTTTGGCCGCAGGGGCCAGTTTCGCAGGGCTGCGTAAAGCCTATCGGTCATCCACAGGCTTTCGGCATTGGCTCGATGCCAGTTTGTTGAAAGCCCCGGTGGCAGGCACACTGCTGAAAAAATCCGCGGTCGCCCGCTACGCCCGCACGCTTTCAACCACCTTTGCCGCAGGAGTACCGCTGGTACAGGCATTGGATTCAGTAGCCGGCGCCACGGGCAATGGGCTGTTCAAACAGGCAATCAATCGTATGCGGCACGACGTATCAACCGGAACTCAACTGAATGAAGCCATGGCCGCAAACGGTCTGTTTCCGGGCATGGCGATCCAGATGACCGCTATCGGCGAAGAGTCGGGCACGCTGGACAACATGCTGGAAAAAGTCGCCAGCCACTACGAGGCTGACGTCGATAACCTGGTGGATAACCTCACCAGCCTGATGGAGCCGCTGATCATGGTGGTACTCGGGGGTATCGTCGGGGCATTGGTGCTCGCCATGTACCTGCCGATCTTCCAACTCGGTACAGCATTTTGAGCCTGCCCCTGACCGAAATTCTTGTTTATCAGCCATGGGTGTTTGTATCAGGCGCGCTGGTGCTGGGCCTGATTGTCGGGAGTTTTCTCAATGTGCTGGTGTGGCGCCTGCCGAAGATGCTGGAGCGTGAATGGCGAGCCCAGGCCCATGAGGTCCTTGGCCTTCCCGCCGAGCCCGTCGTCGCCCCCTATAACCTGATGCACCCCAACTCCTGCTGCCCGCACTGCAACCACCCGATTCGCCCCTGGGAAAATATTCCACTGCTGAGCTACGTGTTGCTCAAGGGCCGCTGCTCAAGCTGCCATCAACCTATCAGCGCGCGTTACCCCGTCACAGAGTTGGCGTGTGGATTGATCTCGGCGGTTGTTGCCTGGCATTTCGGCTTCGGCTGGGCGGCCGGCGCGATGATGCTGTTGAGCTGGGGCTTGCTGGCGATGAGCCTGATTGATCTAGACCACCAACTGCTGCCGGATGTGCTGGTGTTGCCGTTGCTCTGGTTGGGGCTGATCCTGAACAGTTTTGGCGTTTTTGTGTCACTGCCCGATGCGTTGTGGGGCGCAGTAGCCGGCTATATGAGCCTGTGGTCGGTGTTCTGGCTGTTCAAGCTGATCACCGGCAAGGACGGTATGGGCTACGGTGATTTCAAGTTATTAGCAATGCTAGGCGCCTGGGGTGGCTGGCAAATCCTGCCGATGACGCTGTTGCTGTCGTCCCTGGTGGGCGTGATGGGTGGCCTGACTCTGTTGCGCCTGCGCAAAGCCCAAGCCTCCACTCCAATGCCTTTTGGTCCGTATCTGGCAATTGCCGGCTGGATTGCATTGCTCTGGGGTGGTCAAATAACCGACTTCTATTTGCAGTCTGTCGGTTTCAGATGACCACTTCTGTTGCAACACCCTGGATTCTTGGCCTCACTGGCGGCATCGGCAGTGGCAAAAGCGCGGCAGCCGAACACTTCGTACGGCTTGGCGTGGACTTGATTGACGCCGACCACGCCGCGCGCTGGGTAGTCGAACCCGGGCGCCCGGCCCTGGCGCAGATTGCCAAGCATTTCGGTGCAAGCGTGCTGCAGCCTGACGGGCAACTGAACCGTGGGGCGCTGCGCAAGCTGATCTTCGAAGTACCCGACGAGCGCCGTTGGCTGGAGGCGTTGTTGCACCCGCTGATCACTGAGGAAATTCGCAGCCATCTGGCGCGCGCCAAATCGCCTTACGCGATTTTGGTGTCACCGTTGCTGATCGAGTCCGGCCAGTACACCATGACCCAACGGGTGCTGGTGATCGATGTGCCGCAATCGTTGCAGATTCAGCGTACCCTGCAGCGCGACGGCATCAGCGAAGAGCAGGTGCAGGCGATTCTCAAGGCCCAGGCCACCCGTGAAGACCGCCTGCGCCATGCCGATGACGTGCTGGTCAATGACCAGGACCTGGCCCGGTTGCATGCCGAGGTCGAGCGACTGCACCACTTTTACCTTACTTTGCGTGGAGGCCGATCATGAGCCAACCCTTGACCGTCGAATGCCCAACCTGCGGCGCACCCGTGGAATGGAAAGCGAACAACCCCAACCGCCCGTTCTGCTCGGACCGTTGCAAACTGATCGACCTGGGCGCCTGGGCGTCGGAAGAACACAAGATCCCGGTCAGCCCGGACGCCGAAGACGAACTGTTCTCCGAAGACTTTCAGCCCAAACACTAAGGCCGCATAAAGCCATAGTCCTGCTGGTCATCGAGATTCTCTGCAAGGTATTGCAGCTCGTCGGCCAGGTCTTCAAAACTGCGCACGCCCTTGCTCTGCTGCACCACCGCACTGAGCATGGCGCGCAGGGTCAAGCCCGGGTCAAAGCCGATTTCCTGCGCCGCGTCCTGGCTTCTGTGTAACTCCTGCCGTGCCCACTCGTACACACTCATGATTGCGCGCTCCTGAAAGTTTTGCAGAGCATGAGACCACTCACGTGTTCAGGATTTGACCTGGATCAAGACCGTGGATCGTCGTCCTTCCAGGGCGCCGAGAGGTAGCGGGTACGGTTGAACGTCTCCAGCCACTCCGGGCAAAACACCACCAGGGCGCTGATCACCATGCCGTTGATAAAGGCCTCGGGGAAAATGATCAGCCATAAGTAGCCGACGAAATCCTCGATCCACTCCGGCATCGCGAAACGGCCGTCGAACCACAGCAAACCCATGCCCGCCAGCAGGCACAACAAGGCCGACAGCGCTGCCGCGAAAAAGCCCGAACAGAAGATATACACAAACGGATTACGCGGCCTCGCACGCTCCACCAGCAGCGCGCAGCCTTCGGTGACCAGCACCGGCAACAGGATCAGCAGCATGCCGTTGATGCCCACGGCAGCCAGGTCCTGGCGGCCAAGCAGCACCAGGCCGAGCTGTGCGGCAAAGCCACCCACTATCGCCAGAGGCCAATCGAGCAGCAGGGTCACGGCGGTCATGCCGATGAAGTGATAGGACACGCCCGTGTCGAAATCCCGGCGTACCAACCACAACATGAACAGCGCGAATACGGTGCCAAACAGCAAATGCTGGCGCCGCCGGTCGGCAAACAACTCGACCCACGGCGAACGCAGGAGCGCCCACATCACCACCGGCGCGTACAGCAGCCAGCCGATGCTGAGGGTTTCCGGCGCCAGTACCGCTGCGCTGATCACGGCTGTACCTGCTCCAGGGCCTGGCGCAGTTCAGCGGCGGAGTCGTACTCGTGCTGCGCCACCAACTTCCCGTGATCCAGTTGCAGCCACAGCACTTTATCCACAGGTGCCGGATAGCCCGGGGTTACACGGGCATCGCGGTCAAGCATCACGCGATAGTTGTAGGCCTGCATGGCCGGCACCGCGAACATCTTCGCAATCAGCCGGGGCATGCGCTGGATATCGGCCAAAAACACCGTGTGCCGGGCCTCCAGATAACCCTTGAGCTGGCCTTGCAGCGCGGCATCAACGATTTTCGCCGCGTCCATGCTGCGCGCTACCAGCAAGGTTTGCGCCTGGTCATCCAGGGTGTAGGCCTGGTCGAACTGGTCAAGCAGCGTCCAGGGCGCAACACGCTCACCCACTTCGAGGGCCTGGGCCCACAAGGGCAAAAGACTCAAGAACAGCACCACAAAAAACTTCACTGCACACACCTCTTAGCCCGGGAAACTGTCGAGTGGCCAGTCTACACCGACCTTTTGACGCGGGACTTCCTGTGGTCATCATTTGGACGCTAAGCTGGTGACATGGATGACTCAGATTATTTGCGCCTGCTCACCGTAGCGGCCGAACAAGCCAACGCGTTCCTGTCCAATGCCCGCAAATGGGAGCGTGAGCGTTGGGTCTGCCAGCGCCTGTTGCAAGGCTTGAACGTGCCCTACCGCGCCGAAGAGTTCCACGCCGCCGGGCAAGAGCCGCCGGACGTGCTGTTTCGCGATGCCAGTTTCGAGGTGTTTTTCGTACTCGACGAAGGCCGTCGCCTGAACGATGAGTGGCGCGACGAGCTGTTGCGTCGACGCAGCGCCTTTTCCCTGAGCCAGTTGGTCCGCCGCGAAGCCAAACCCCGGCGCATTCCCGCCCACGAATTTCTGCTGCGCCTGGCGCCGACCCTGCGCAAGAAGGCTCACAACTATAAAGAGCGCGGGATGGATCTGGGGGAGCTGGACCTGATCGCCTTCGCCAGCCTCAAGCGCGAAGTGCTAGACCTCAACAGTCATTTCCCGCCGCCCACCGAGTACCTGCGCCAGGGCTGGCGCTCGTTGTCCTTGGTGGGCCCGACGTTTGCCCGCGTATTGTTCGCTCATCCGGACGCTCCGGACTTCTTGCGCAACAATCTGGGCCGCAGCATAGTGTTTGATGTGGGCATCAGCCTGTGATCGGGTTGGCGACTATGCTTCTGGCAATGCCGCCAATCCCACGACTGTAACGTGGCGCCCTTTAGCAACGTCTACCTGACGAGGCCTTTATGACCAGCCGCCTGAACCCCGACGACCAACAGCATGTCGAAGAGTACCTGCAACTGTCCCAGAACCAAGTCGAGCGCAAGCCTTTCCGGCCGTGGCTGCTCCTTGCCGTGGTGCTGGTTGCGGTGATCGGCCTGGGTTTGCTGAGCCGCCTTTTGAGTTACCTGACGCTATGAGCTGCCTTGCGCTCGCTCGGGTAACCGCACCGATTTCTTTTAGCCTTGCGAGATATCCCCATGACCCATCGTATTATTATCGTCGGCGGCGGCGCCGGCGGCCTGGAGTTGGCTACCCGCCTGGGTAAGACTCTGGGCAAGCCCGGCACCGCCAGCATCACGCTGGTGGACGCCAACCTCACCCACATCTGGAAACCCTTGCTCCACGAAGTGGCGGCCGGCTCGCTGAACTCTTCGGAAGACGAACTCAATTATGTTGCCCAGGCAAAATGGAACCACTTCGAGTTCCAGCTGGGGCGCATGAGCGGGCTCGATCGTGAGCAGAAAAAAATCCAGCTGGCCGCCACCCTCGACGAAGAAGGCCGCGAACTGGTGCCCGCACGTGTGCTGGGCTACGACAGCCTGGTGATCGCGGTCGGCAGCACCACCAATGACTTCGGCACCGAGGGCGCGGCGCAGCACTGCCTGTTCCTCGACACCCGCAAGCAGGCCGAGCGTTTCCACCAACAGTTGCTCAACCACTACCTGCGCGCCCATGCCGGGCAGACGGATGTGGTGGAGCAGATCAGCGTCGCCATCGTCGGCGCCGGTGCCACCGGTGTGGAGCTGGCCGCCGAGCTGCATAACGCTGCGCATGAGCTGGCAGCCTATGGCCTGGACAAGATCAAGCCGGAAAACATGCACATCACCCTGATCGAAGCCGGCCCACGGGTCTTGCCTGCCCTGCCGGAGCGCATTGGCGGGCCTGTGCATAAAACCCTGGAGAAACTCGGGGTGACGGTGCTGACCAACTCCGCGGTAAGTGAAGTGACTGCCGACGCCCTGATCACCAGCAGCGGCCAGGTGATTCCGGCCAGCCTCAAGGTCTGGGCCGCCGGGATTCGTGCGCCAGGGTTCCTCAAGGATATCGACGGACTGGAAACCAACCGTATCAACCAGCTGCAAGTACTGCCGACCCTGCAAACCACCCGCGACGAGAACATCTTCGCCTTTGGTGACTGCGCGGCCTGCCCGCAACCTGGCACCGATCGCAATGTGCCGCCACGTGCCCAGGCGGCGCACCAGCAGGCGTCGCTGCTGGCCAAATCGCTGAAACTGCGGATCGAGGGCAAGGATCTGCCGTCGTACAAATACACCGACTACGGCTCGCTGATCTCGCTGTCGCGTTTTTCGGCTGTGGGTAACTTGATGGGCAACCTGACGGGCAGCGTAATGCTGGAAGGCTGGCTGGCGCGGATGTTTTATGTGTCGCTGTACCGCATGCACCAGATGGCGCTGTATGGCTTCTTCCGTACTGCGATGTTGATGCTGGGGAGCAAGATTGGTCGAGGGACTGAGCCGCGCCTTAAATTGCACTGATAACACGGTCCCTGATGGGACTCCGGTAGTGTGGGAGTGGGCTTGCTCGCGAAAGCGGTGTGTCAGTCAGTACACCTGGCACTGAAGCACCGCTTTCGCGAGCAAGCCCGCTCCCACATTTTTTGTGGTGAGCCCAGGATTTTCGCGCAAAAAAAATCCCCGTATCTTTCGATACGAGGATTTTTAATATGGTCGGGGTAAGGGGATTCGAACTCCTGACATCCTGCTCCCAAAGCAGGCGCGCTACCGGACTGCGCTATACCCCGGTAAAAAAAAGGCGACCTTTCAGTCGCCTTCTTCGATCAGCGCTTTTGGCCTCTGATCTTAAGATTCGATTCCAGCGTTAACTGGTCTCAAAAATGGTGGGTCGTGTGGGATTCGAACCTACGACCAATTGGTTAAAAGCCAACTGCTCTACCAACTGAGCTAACGACCCAAATATGGTCGGGGTAAGGGGATTCGAACTCCTGACATCCTGCTCCCAAAGCAGGCGCGCTACCGGACTGCGCTATACCCCGGTTTTGAAATTGGCTCCGTGACCAGGACTCGAACCTGGGACCCAATGATTAACAGTCATTTGCTCTACCGACTGAGCTATCACGGAACTACATATTTCAAAGTGTTACGTTGTTGCTTGTTACCTTCTCTTCAACGCTTCCGTATCGCTACGTTAGTGCCTCTGAGGCGCGCTATTCTACAATCTTAAAAAACCCTGTCAACCCTTTAAATTGCTTTTAAGACAATGATTTGCGCTTGTTTCTGATTTCTCCTTGGGGAGAAGAAACCGTTGGGCTGACGTTGCTGCGGGGCGCACTTTACAAGCCTTTGCCTTACAGTTCAACGCCCTATCGAAAAAAAAGGCCCCGCAATGCGGGGCCTCTTCTTATAGCTGTGGCGCTTGGGCTCAGTGGAAGACGATTTCGTCGTTTTCCACGGTGGCCTCGACGCTGGTGCCCGGCATAAAGCTGCCCGACAGGATCAGCTGTGCCAACGGGTTTTCGATCCAGCGCTGGATCGCACGCTTCAACGGCCGTGCGCCATACACCGGGTCGTAACCGACGGCGATCAGCCTGTCCAACGCCTCGCGGCTCAGGTCCAGCGACAACTCGCGCTCTGCCAGGCGGCTGCGCAGGCGACCCAACTGGATCTCGGTGATGCCCGCGATTTGATCCCGCGCCAAAGGCTCGAAGATCACCACTTCGTCGACCCGGTTGATGAACTCCGGCCGGAAGTGGCTGGTCAGCGCGTCCATCACCGCTGCACGCTGGGCTTCACGATCACCTACCAATTCCTGGATCTGTACCGAGCCCAGGTTGGAGGTCATCACGATCACCGTATTACGGAAATCCACGGTACGCCCGTGGCTGTCCGTCAGCCGGCCGTCTTCCAGCACTTGCAGCAACACATTGAACACATCCGGGTGGGCCTTCTCGACCTCGTCCAGGAGGATCACCGAGTAAGGCTTGCGCCGTACCGCCTCGGTCAGGTAACCGCCCTCTTCGTACCCTACGTAGCCTGGTGGCGCCCCAATCAGCCGAGCCACGGAGTGTTTCTCCATGAACTCGGACATATCGATCCGCACCATGGCCTCTTCGGTATCAAAGAGGAACTCGGCCAAGGCCTTGCAGAGCTCGGTCTTACCTACGCCGGTCGGGCCGAGGAACATGAACGAGCCGCTCGGACGGTTAGGGTCGGACAACCCGGCCCGGGAACGCCGCACCGCGTTGGATACCGCGACCACCGCCTCGTCCTGGCCGATGACGCGCTGGTGCAACAGGCTTTCCATCTTCAGCAGCTTGTCGCGCTCGCCTTCGAGCATTTTCGACACGGGGATACCGGTCCACTTCGAGACGACTTCGGCGATTTCTTCCTCGGTCACCTTGCTGCGCAGCAACTGGTTCTCAGGCTTGCCGTGCTGGTCGACCATCTGCAGGCTGCGCTCCAGGTCCGGGATCACCCCGTACTGCAACTCGGCCATGCGGTTCAGGTCGCCTTTACGGCGGGCCGCTTCCAGTTCCTGACGGGACTGCTCGATCTTTTGCTGGATCTGCGCAGAACCCTGCACTTCGGCTTTTTCCGAGGTCCAGATTTCCTCGAGGTCCGAATACTCGCGCTCCAGGCGAACAATTTCTTCCTGGAGTTTTTCCAGGCGTTTCTTCGCCGGTTCGTCCTCTTCTTTCTTCAGGGCCTGGGATTCAACTTTCAGCTGAATCAGGCGCCGATCCAGACGGTCCAGCACTTCGGGCTTCGAATCGATCTCCATCCGAATACGGCTGGCCGCTTCGTCGATCAAGTCGATGGCCTTGTCCGGCAGCTGACGGTCGGTGATGTAGCGATGGCTCAACTTCGCCGCCGCAATGATCGCGCCGTCGGTGATCGCGACTTTATGGTGGACCTCATACCGCTCTTTCAGGCCACGCAGGATCGCGATGGTGTCTTCTTCGCTTGGCTCTTCCACCAGCACTTTCTGGAAGCGACGCTCAAGGGCCGCGTCTTTCTCGATGTACTGGCGATATTCGTTCAGCGTGGTCGCACCGACGCAATGCAACTCGCCACGCGCCAATGCAGGCTTGAGCATGTTGCCCGCATCCATCGAACCTTCGCCTTTGCCGGCGCCGACCATGGTGTGCAGTTCGTCGATAAACAGAATGATCTGCCCTTCCTGCTTCGACAGTTCATTCAGCAGGGATTTCAGGCGCTCTTCGAACTCACCACGGAACTTGGCGCCAGCAATCAGCGAGCCCATGTCCAGCGATAGCAGGCGCTTGCCTTTAAGGCCATCCGGCACTTCACCATTAATGATGCGCTGGGCCAGGCCTTCGGCAATCGCGGTTTTACCCACGCCAGGCTCGCCGATCAGCACCGGGTTGTTCTTGGTGCGACGTTGCAGGACCTGGATGGTGCGACGAATTTCGTCGTCACGGCCGATCACCGGATCGAGCTTGCCTTCTTCGGCGCGCTTGGTCAGGTCCACGGTGTATTTGTCCAGGGCCTGACGCGACTCCTCGTGGTTAGGGTCATTTACCGCTTCGCCGCCACGCAGGTTGTTGATGGCGTTTTCCAGGGCCTTTTTGCTCACGCCCTGACCCAGCAACAATTTGCCGAGCTTGCTGTTGTCGTCCATGGCGGCGAGCAGCACCAGTTCGCTGGAGATGAACTGGTCACCCTTCTGTTGGGCCAGGCGATCGGCCTGGTTAAGCAGGCGCGCCAAGTCCTGGGACATATTCACGTCGCCAGTAGGATTTTGGATTTTCGGCAGTTGGTCGAGCTCTTTGCTCAACTCCTTGCGCAGGCTGTTGATGTCAAAGCCTACCTGCATCAGCAACGGTTTTATGGAGCCGCCTTGCTGCTCCAGGAGCGCTTGCATCAAGTGCGCAGGCTCGATGGCCGGATGGTCGAGGCCAACCGCCAAGGATTGAGAGTCTGATAATGCCAACTGCAATTTGCTGGTTAAACGATCAATACGCATTAGTCACCTTCCTTTTGAGCAGGCCGGAGCTATAAAACATCCTGAATGAAGAAACCTGCCAGATACCCCTATAGATGTGGTCGATTCTGGAAGATTCAAGCTGCCGGCACTTGACGCAGGTCAGGAGAGTCTAGCGTTCCAGCCAGATAAGGGAGGCAAAGCGACCAGTGCGCGGGCTGCGACGGTAGGAATAGAAGCGAGGATCGGTCACGGTGCACAAGCCACCACCGTACACAGCAGTGACGCCGCGGGCTGCGAGACGCAGGCGGGCCAGCTGATAAATGTCAGCCATGAACTTGCCCGGGGTCTGACTGGGGACGAACGCGGCAATCGTTTCCGGAAGTTGCTGCAGAAAGGCTTCACGCACTTCCGGGCCGACTTCAAAGGCTTGCGGGCCAATGGCCGGGCCCAGCCAGACCAGCACTTCGCCCGGTTCAGTATCGAGACTTTCAAACGTCGCCTCCAATACACCAGCCGCCAGGCCACGCCAACCGGCATGGGCCGCAGCGACGCGGGTGCCGGCACGATTGCAAAACAAGGCAGGCAGGCAATCTGCCGTCATTGATGTGCAGGCGATGCCTGGGGTGCTGGTCCAACTGCCATCGGCTTCGGCAGTTCGGCCAGGATCGGCCTCAACCACAACGACACCGTGAACCTGACGCAACCAGGCCGGCTGAATATTGAAGGCATCGGTGAGGCGACGGCGGTTTTCGAGGACGGCGTCGAGGCTGTCCTCAACATGATCACCAAGATTGAAGCTGTCGAACGGCGCCACACTGACGCCGCCCGCACGGGTGGTAACGCAGGCTTTCACCCCGGCCGGCGCGGGCCAGTCAGGAATCAGCCAGTCACTCATCCGATAAACGCCTCGCGATCCTGCTTGAGCAGCAACAACAACCAGACAAAATCGTCTGGAAGTGGCGATTCCCAGCTCATCCGCTTACCGCTCGTCGGATGATCCAGCTCCAGGAAGCGGGCATGCAGCGCCTGCCGTGGGAAGGTTTTCAACGAATCAACCATGGTTGCACTGGCCGCAGGCGGAATACGGAAACGGCCACCGTAGGCCGGATCTCCGACCAACGGGAAGTTGATGTGCGCCATGTGCACCCGAATCTGGTGGGTACGACCGGTTTCCAGCTTCACCCGCACGTGGGTGTGGGAGCGAAAACGCTCAAGCACACGGTAGTGGCTGACAGCTTGTTTGCCGCCTTCCATCACCGCCATGCGCTGGCGCTGCTGGCCGTGGCGACCAATCGGGGCATTGATTTTGCCACCGGCGGTTACCACGCCGATCACGATGCATTCGTAGATCCGGCTGACGCTGCGGCTCTGCAGTTGTGTGACCAACTGCGTCTGCGCCTGAATGGTCTTGGCCACCACCATAAGGCCGGTGGTGTCCTTGTCCAGGCGGTGCACGATGCCGCAGCGCGGGACATTGATGATGTCCGGCACGTGGTGCAGCAAGGCATTGAGCAGGGTGCCATCAGCGTGCCCGGCTGCCGGGTGAACCACCAGGCCTGCGGGCTTGTTGATCACCAGGATGTCGTCGTCTTCATAGACGATGTCCAGTTCAATGTCCTGGGCGATCCATTCTCCCTGGGCTTCCTGCTCGGCAGTCAGCTCAAGAATCGCACCACCATGGACTATGTCTCGCGGGCGGATAACCGCTCCATCCACAGTCAGGCGGCCGTCTTTGATCCAGGCGGAAAGGCGCGAGCGCGAGTGCTCAGCGAATAATTGTGCGGCGACTTGATCGAGGCGTTGGCCGCCCAATTCGGACGGCACCTCTGCGCTAAGTTCAATTTTATCGGACATGCTCAGACTAGGCGTGGCACAGCCTTTGGTTTCGGCTGCGCGCTTGTGGTTAAATACGGCGTCTTTTGCCCCGAGGCTTTCCAAGGGGCGCTCATCATAACAGGACGGCCCCGCCCAAGACAGCGGCCGTCATAGGGACGCAAGCCGCCATGCAAGTGAAACACCTGCTGCTGATCGCCATCCTCGCCATGACTGCTGCTTGCTCGTCAACAAAGGAAGTCGTCGACGAAAACCTGAGCGAGGTCGAGCTGTACCAACAAGCTCAGACCGACCTGAACAACCACAGCTACACCAGCGCCACGGCAAAGCTAAAGGCACTGGAGTCGCGGTATCCGTTCGGGCGCTACGCCGACCAGGCCCAGCTAGAGCTGATCTACGCCAACTACAAGAACGCCGAGCCGGAAGCTGCCAAGTCCGCCGCCGAGCGTTTTATCCGCCTGCACCCACAACACCCGAACGTCGACTACGCCTACTACCTCAAGGGCCTGACCTCGTTTGACCAGGACGTTGGCCTGCTGGCGCGCTTCCTGCCGCTGGACATGACCAAGCGTGACCCGGGCGCTGCCCGCGACTCCTACAACGAGTTCGCCCAGCTGACCAGCCGCTACCCCAACAGTCGCTACGCGCCGGACGCCAAGCAGCGCATGATCTACCTGCGCAACCTGCTGGCTTCCTACGAGATCCACGTAGCCCACTACTACCTGACCCGTCAGGCGTATGTCGCTGCCGCTAACCGTGGCCGCTACGTAGTGGAGAACTTCCAGGAAACCCCATCGGTGGGTGACGGCCTGGCAGTGATGACCGAGGCTTACCAGCGCCTGCACCTGGACGCCCTGGCTGCAACCAGCCTGGAAACCCTGAAGCTGAACTACCCGAACCACCCAAGCCTGGTGGATGGCCAGTTCGTGCCGCAGGTTGCTGAAGCCGACAACCGTTCGTGGCTGAGCAAATACACCCTGGGCCTGATTGAGTCCCGTCCACCGCTGCCGCCGGGCGAAACCCGCGCCAACCAGGACATCATCAAGCAATACCAGGACGCCAAGGATTCGATTCCATCGGACCTCAAGCCGCGTGACGAAAACGGTGACCTGATCGAAGAGCAAGGGCCTCAAGCCCTGGGCAACAACGAAGATCGCTCGTGGTTCAGCTACATGACGTTCGGTGTTTTTGACTGATCGTTCGCCGCGATGCAAAAAGGGAGCTCCTCGGAGCTCCCTTTTTATTGCGCAGCATAATTGCGCTGTGCGCCTGTCACGTCCTTGGCTAAACTGCCTCATTCCTTGTCGAGAAGCTGCCCACCATGGTTCGTCTACTGTTCTGGATTGCCGTTATTGCTGCCGCGGTATGGTTTTGGCGCAAATTCAAAAGCCCGGCCGCCAAACAGCAGCGGCCCAGCGAACCAGGCACGATCCAGATGGTTCGTTGCGCCCACTGCGGCCTTCACCTGCCGCAGGAGCGAGCCTTGAGCCAGCGCCAGGAGTGGTATTGCACCCAGGCGCATCTGGAGCAGGGGCCGAAGTCTATCCAGCGTTGATTCGACCTGCGGGCGCGTAAGGCGCCGGATCAATGATCGGCGTACGCTCCAGCAACAAATCGGCGAACAACTGGCAGGACGCCGGCGCCAGCACCAGCCCATTGCGGTAATGCCCGCAGTTGAGCCACAGCCCATCAAACCCTGGCACCTTGCCAATATAGGGAATGCCTTCCGGCGAGCCGGGCCGCAAGCCGGCCCAATGCCCCACCACTTCGGCATCGGCCAGGGCCGGAATCAACTCGATGGCAGAGGCTTTCAGGCTTTCCAGTGCCGAATCGGTGGGCGTCTTGTCGAAACCCTCATGCTCCAGCGTGCTGCCGATCAGAATGTGCCCATCGCGCCGGGGAATTGCATAACGGCCCTTGGCCAGGACCATGCTCGATAAAAAGTCCGACGCGCATTTGTACAAAATCATCTGACCCTTGACCGGCTCCACGGGCAACGCCAACCCCAGGCTGCCCAGCAACTCACCGCTCCAGGCACCAGCAGCGAGCACCACTTGATCGCCATGGATCGGGCCAAGCGCTGTATTCACGCCAACAACTTTACCGCCCAGCTGAATAAAACCATCAACCGCACACTGTTCATGAATCGTCACGCCTGGCAGGGCCAACAAGGCGGCCTTGAGGGATTTGACCAACCGTGGATTACGCACATTGGCCACGTTCGCCATATAGATCGCCTGGGAAAACCCGGCACCCAGCACCGGCACAGCGTCATGGGCCGCTGAAACATCCACCTTGCTCAACGGGCGCCCTTCGCGGGCTGCCCAGGCAAGCGCCTCGGTTTCATCTTCCAGGTCCAGCCAGTACAGACCGGTGGTGTGAACTTCCGGATCGACACCGGTAGCCGCGAACAGACGCTCCGCCAGTTGCGGGTAAAAATCCTGGGACCAGTGCGCCAGTGCAGTCACCGCAGGGCTGTAGCGCCACGGGTACAGTGGGGAAACAATGCCGCCGCCGGCCCAGGAAGACTCCTGCCCGAGCGCCGAACGATCCAGCAGCACAACCGCCTGCCCCTGGGTCGCCAGGTTGAACGCCGTCAACAAGCCGATTACCCCACCACCCACAACCACTACTTGCTGTTGCTTAGCCATTGTTCGATCCAGCCGATAAAAAGAAAAAGGCACGCCCGGCGCCCAATCGTCCAGCTTCCTCATCATTGCCCCCAACACGCCTTGCGCGTCATATCAGGCGCGGCTCCCGGATTGCTTCGCGCACCGGTACTGCTCAGGCTGAAGGCGGCACAGGGATCGCCGGCCATCACCGACTCAATGGCGGGCGTGGCAAGCAGAACGAAATCCTGAGGGTTCAATGCAGGGGTGATTCTATAGCGATCATTACCGGCGATGACGCCCGTCGCATCAATAAAAGTGCCGTTCCTCGCGTAATAGCGCTCAAGGTGCTGCGCTTGCTCAGTCAGCAGCCCGGCAATTTGTGCGCGATAGACCTTTTTCATATGGCTGGCATACCCGGGATAGGCGACGCCCGCCAGGAGCCCGATGATCGCCACGGCGATCAATAACTCGATCAGGGTGAAGCCTTTGCAATCCTTGCTCATCGTACTGTTCACCTATTGAAGTTGCCGCCACATGATTCGTCGAAAACGTTCACCGGGCCCGCTGCCCACGCGTGCATACACCGTCTCCAGAACGGAGCGCGAGTGGCCACTGGCACCCACCGATGTCACGCGATAAAGGGTTGCCTGGGTTCCTGCAGGGAGATGAACCAAGCCCAGGCCCTGCCCCAGATTTTGAATACCGTAGATGCCATCTTTCATCCCGACCCAGGTGACAGCCGAAACGGGGTTCGTCCCCGGCCCCACTACCGAAAGCGACTCGGCAGGCGGCGCACACGCGGCAATCGAGCGACAAGGGCCCAAGGCAAAACCAGGCGCCTGCACCGCTGACTCGCCGAGCCTGAGCCCGCTTTCAGCCAGTTGAAACGACTGGTTGCGCTGCCGAATGCTCCCAGTAACCTTTTCTTGCGAGATTGCCCCTTGCATCGAAGACAACCCCAGGAACGCCAACAGCAGCAGAAATACCAGGCTGATCAGCAAAACCATGCCAGCCTGCTTTGAACGAGAGCGGTAATAACCCATGAGTGCGCTACTCCAGACGATTACGCAGCGCCGCGACAACGCTATAGGCCTGGTCTTTCACCAGCCCCTTTGGATCCTGAAGTGTCAGCAGAATCCGCACGCTGCGTATCAGCGACTCATCACCGGGGCTGGGGTCGTATCGGGTGACGACCGTTGAGCCAGGCTTTGCGGCCATCCCGAAACTGAAATCAAAGGCTCCCACGTTATCCACAAGCACTGCCTTGCTCGGGGCAGCCAGTGTGCTGAACTTCAACTGCCCACCCTCAAAGGTGTAAGTCAGCTTGCGCAGTGGAAAGCGGATCTGCCCGGGCGCCGGTGCCGGCGGGCTCCCCGCATAGGCCTGGGCAGCACCGGTGCAATCGGACAGCACCGTCCAGTCAGGCTTGCTGCCGCCCTCCCCGACGTCAGCGGTCACCAGCGTCAGGGACCGGGAGCCGCCGGTAGCACTCCAGCCGATGGGACGGTCGAAATCTGCGGGCGCGTTGCTGATGGATGCAGTGGTCAGGCAACCAAACATGCCCGCCTGGCGTATTTCCTGAATTAACTTGCCCAGGACAAACCGTGCGTCATCCTGCAACAACGAAGCCGCCCCCTGACTGGCATGAGTGGTTCGGGAGCTGAGCGCGATCTGGGTCACGCCCATGATCAGCACCAGGCCGAGAGCCAACGCCAGCAGCATCTCCACCAGGCTGAAACCACGAGCAGGCCCGCTCATGGCAATACCCTTGGGTCGACGGCAACCCTACTGGTCAGGGTGAATGTTTCCCGGGCTCCCTGGACCTTCGCCCCACGGGAATCGTCCCAACTGATGCTGATAGTCACCTCTCGCTGATTGACCGCAACCGATCCCTTGGCACTCTCCCCGGCAAATCCCGCGATGTTGGCTTCGAAATCGTGCAGGTCCAGATCACGGACACTCGCGACGGCCGAGCTGGAGGGCGCACGCTCGCTCTGCCCCCACGAGTAATCAGCGCCCGAGTTGGCGCGGACCCGATCGAGCATGTCGTACGCAATGAAACTGGCCTGACTGGTCATCCTGGAACTGTCGGTGTATTTCAACGCATTGAGCTGAATCACCGCCGCTCCCAGGAGGCCAACGGCCAGGATCAGCACAGAGACCAGGACCTCGATCAGGGTCATACCCGCTTGGGTCAGTTGGGGGTGAGTCGTTACGGGACAAGCGTTCATTACCATCGTCATCCATGTCGAAGGTCATCAAAAAGCAGCGGGAAATCTGCCGTGCGACGCAAGACTAGCGCCGGTCTTGCCTGAGCGCTGCACCCCGGAACAAAGCGAAATACTTTGGACAGGATGGCCATCATTCGTCGCCCCGGCCTGGGCGCTATAACTATGTCTGCCACCCGGCACCCACTGAAAAAGCACACCACGTCCACGGAGGGACGGCAGATGAAACAACGAGGTTTCTCGCTGATTGAGCTAATACTGGGACTGTTCCTGAGCGGCATACTGGCCAATCTGGCAGTGCCCAGCTTGAAGGGATTGCTTGAGTCGCAACGACGCCAAAGCGCCGCCGAATCACTCGCCGGAGGTGTACGTTACGCCCGCACGCAAGCCATCGTGCGCAACCGCACGGTGGTCATCCATGCACTGGACGATGACTGGAGCCGGGGATGGAGGGTGATACTGGACCTGAACGGTCGCGGCCACCTGGACGACGATAACCCGGTGCTGCTGGAGCGCCAGGACAGTGGGCAGATACCGATTGTGGGGAACACGCCGGTGAGAACCCAGATCCGCTTCAGCGGCCTGGGTGAACCGCTGCTGTCAGCAGGCGCCTTCAGTGCTGGCACCGTTCACATTTGTGCAACGGACCAGCAACTGAGCCTGCATCAAATAGTGCTGGCGGCCAGCGGGCGCATCAGCCTGCGCAGCAACAAGACCGAGCAGGCGCTATGCCGGGGCTACGCCGGCACTCTGGGGCTCAGAGCAGCGAACGAACCCGCAGCTCCTTGGGCATGGAGAAAGTGATGTTCTCCTCACGACCAGCCAGCTCATCAGCGCCGGTGGCGCCCCAGGCCTGCAGTTGCTGAATAACGCCACGCACCAACACTTCCGGGGCCGAGGCACCCGCCGTGATGCCGATGCGCTCGACACCGTCGAACCAGCTGCGCTGCATGTCTTCGGCACCATCGATCAGGTAGGCCGGAGTGGCCATACGCTCGGCCAGTTCGCGCAGGCGATTGGAGTTGGAGCTGTTCGGGCTACCGACCACCAGCACCACGTCGCATTCGTCGGCCAATTGCTTGACCGCGTCCTGGCGGTTTTGCGTGGCGTAGCAGATGTCGTCCTTGCGCGGCCCGCCAATCGCAGGGAAGCGCGTGCGCAGCGCATCAATGACGCGGCTGGTGTCGTCCATCGACAAGGTGGTCTGGGTAACGAAGGCCAGCTTTTCAGGATTGTGTACCTGCAATGCGGCGACGTCTTTTTCGTCTTCCACCAAGTAGATCGCGCCACCATTGCTGCCGTCGTACTGGCCCATGGTGCCTTCGACTTCCGGGTGACCGGCGTGGCCGATCAGGATGCATTCACGACCATCACGGCTGTAGCGCGCAACTTCGATATGCACCTTGGTCACCAACGGGCAGGTGGCATCGAACACTTTCAGGCCACGGCCTGCTGCTTCGGTACGCACCGCCTGGGAAACACCGTGGGCGCTGAAGATAACGATAACGTCGTCCGGCACCTGGTCCAGCTCTTCAACAAAGATGGCACCGCGACTGCGCAGGTCTTCGACCACGAATTTGTTGTGGACGACTTCATGGCGCACGTAAATCGGCGGCCCGAAGACTTCCAGGGCGCGGTTGACGATTTCAATCGCCCGGTCCACGCCGGCGCAGAAGCCACGGGGGTTGGCGAGTTTGATTTGCATGCTGTGCCTCGTGTCTTGCCCTGTAGGAGCGAGCTTGTGTGGTGAGGGAGCTTGCTCCCGCTGGGCTGCGAAGCAGCCCCAACCTGGGCAATCGAGACACATCAGGTGTATCTCGGTGAACAGTTTGGGAGTGCTACGCACTCCAACGGGAGCAAGCTCCCTCACCACAACAAGCTCGCCCCTACAGTAGGCCGGTTTCGTTAGTTACAGCGCTTTAACGTCGATGATTTCAACATCAAAGGTCAAGGTTTTCCCGGCCAACGGATGGTTGAAGTCGATGGTCACTTGCGCGTCATCAAAGACTTTCACCACACCCGGCAGTTCGGTATTCGCCGCATCGTTGAAGATCACCAGCAAGCCTTCCGACAGTTCCATGTCCTGGAACTGCGAACGCGGGATGATCTGCACGTTTTGCGGGTTAGGTTGGCCAAAGGCGTTTTCCGGCAGGATCTGCAGGTTGCGCTTGTCGCCAGCCTTGAAACCAAACA
Source organism: Pseudomonas sp. K2I15 (assembly GCF_002204795.1). Classification (GTDB taxonomy): domain Bacteria; phylum Pseudomonadota; class Gammaproteobacteria; order Pseudomonadales; family Pseudomonadaceae; genus Aquipseudomonas. The sequence continues at coordinate 27,360 of NZ_NIXO01000049.1, read as the reverse complement.
GTGCCACTTCGAAACCCGGCAGCAGGTTGCCATCGCCGACCTTGAAGGTCGCCGGGGCCTTGTCGAACGTGCTGTCGACCGTGTCGCCATTCTCCAGGCGCAATGCGAAATGCAAGGTGACTTCCGTGTTCTGACCGATGCGTTGCTCAGCCAATACCTGTTCAGTCATGAACGGTCTCTCCGGTTTTCTTACTTTTGAACATATCCAACGCCAGCATGATTGCACCGACGGTGATGGCGCTGTCGGCAAAGTTGAACGCCGGGAAGTACCAGCGGTTCTGCCAATGCACCAGAATAAAGTCGATCACATGGCCCAGGGCAATGCGGTCGTACAAGTTGCCCAATGCGCCACCGAGCACCAGGGCCAGCGCAACCGCCAGCCAGGTGTCATCGCGGCCCAGACGCTTAAGCCAGACCACCAGCACGGCACTGACCACCACGGCGATCAGGGCAAACAGCCAGCGCTGCCAGCCGGAGCTGTCAGCCAGGAAGCTGAACGCAGCGCCGGTGTTGTAGGCCAGGGTCCAGCTGAAGTAGTCGGGAATCACCACGATCTGCTGGTACATCTGCAAGGCGCCTTCGAAATGAGCCTTGCTGAGCTGGTCAATGACCAGCACCAGCACGCTCAGTACGAGCAAGCCTAGGCGTCCAAAACGACTGGCGTTAGGCATAGTGACGAACCTCGCCAGCGCCAGAGATGTTGTCGACGCAGCGACCACAGATTTCCGGATGCTCAGGGTTCACGCCGACATCTTCACGGCAGTGCCAGCAACGGGCGCACTTGGCGAAGGACGACTTGACCACTTTGAGCTTGAGGCCCGGGACTTCGGTCGCGACTGCATCCGCAGGGGCTTGAGCAAACGGCGCCAGGCTTGCAGTGGACGTGATCAGGACGAAGCGCAGTTCGTTGCTCAGCTTGGCGAGGTCAGCGCTCAGGCCTTCTTCGGCAAACAATGTGACTTCGGCCTGCAAGTTGCCGCCAACGGCTTTCGCCGCGCGCTGCACTTCCAGCTCCTTGTTCACGGCAACCTTGACGGCCATTACGCCTTCCCAATACTCGCGGCCCAGTTCGAAGTCGGCCGGGAGTTCGGTCAGGCCTTCATACCAAGTGTTGAGCATCACGGATTCGTTACGCTCGCCCGGCAGGTATTCCCAGAACTCGTCTGCGGTGAAGGCCAGGATCGGTGCGATCCAGCGCACCAGCGCTTCAGAGATATGGTACAGCGCGGTTTGCGCCGAACGGCGGGCCTTGCTGTTGGCGCCAGTGGTGTACTGGCGGTCCTTGATGATGTCGAGGTAGAAACCACCCAGCTCCTGCACGCAGAAGTTGTGGATCTTCGAGTACACGTTCCAGAAGCGGTATTCGCCGTAGTGTTCTTGCAGCTCGCGCTGCAGCAACAGGGTACGGTCCACGGCCCAACGGTCCAGGGCGAGCATTTCCTCGGCCGGCAGGATGTCGGTGGCCGGGTTGAAACCGGTCAGGTTCGACAACATGAAGCGTGCGGTATTACGGATCCGGCGGTAGGCATCGGCGCTACGCTGCAGGATCTGCTCGGACACGGCCATCTCGCCCGAATAATCGGTAGAGGCAACCCACAGGCGCATGATATCGGCGCCCAGGGTGTCGTTGACCTTTTGTGGCGCGATCACGTTGCCCAAAGACTTGGACATCTTGCGACCATTTTCATCGACGGTGAAGCCGTGGGTCAGCAACTCGCGGTACGGGGCGTGATCGTCGATTGCGCAACCGGTCAGCAACGAGGAGTGGAACCAGCCACGGTGCTGGTCGGAGCCTTCCAGGTACAGATCGGCACGCGGGCCGGTCTCGTGGCCCATCGGGTGCGAACCGCGCAGCACGTGCCAGTGGGTGGTACCGGAGTCGAACCACACGTCGAGGGTGTCGCTGATCTTGTCGTACAGCGGCGCTTCGTCGCCCAGCAGTTCGGCGGCGTCCAGTTTGAACCAGGCTTCGATGCCCTCTTGTTCAACGCGCTGGGCAACCACTTCCATCAGTTCGACGGTACGTGGGTGCAGCTCGCCGCTTTCCTTGTTCAGGAAGAACGGGATCGGCACGCCCCAGTTGCGCTGGCGGGAGATGCACCAGTCCGGGCGGTTGGCAATCATCGAGTGCAGGCGCGCCTGGCCCCAGGCCGGGACGAACTTGGTGTCTTCGATCGCTTTGATCGCGCGCTTGCGCAGGGTTTCGCCGCTGGTTGGCTCTTTGTCCATGCCGATAAACCACTGCGCGGTGGCGCGGTAGATCAGCGGGGTCTTGTGGCGCCAGCAGTGCATATAGCTGTGGCTGATGGTTTCGGTGTGCAGCAGCGCACCGACCTCAGCCAGCTTGTCGACGATTGCCGGGTTGGCCTTGAAGATGAACTGGCCGCCGAAGAACTCCAGGGACGGCGCGTACACGCCGTTGCTTTGCACTGGGTTGATGATGTCATCGTTGACCAGGCCGTATTGCTTGCAGATCACGAAGTCGTCTACGCCATAGGCGGGCGAGCAGTGAACCACACCGGTGCCGGCGCCCAGTTCAACGTACTCGGCCAGGTAGATTGGCGACAGACGGTCGTAGAACGGGTGACGGAAGTTGATCAGTTCCAGCGCGGAGCCGGTGGTGGTCGCGATCACCGAACCTTGCAGGTTGTAGCGGGCCAGGCACGACTCGACCAGCTCTTCAGCCAGCACCAGCAGCTTGTCACCAACGTCCACCAGGGCGTAGGTGAATTCCGGGTGCACGTTCAGCGCCTGGTTGGCCGGGATGGTCCACGGGGTGGTGGTCCAGATCACGATGGAGGCTGGCTTTGCCAGGCTCGCCAGACCAAAGGCTTCAGCCAGCTTGGCTTCGTCGGCGATCGGGAAGGCCACGTCGATGGTCGAGGACTTTTTGTCTTCGTATTCCACTTCTGCTTCGGCCAGGGCCGAACCGCAGTCGAAACACCAGTTCACAGGCTTGAGGCCCTTGAACACGAAACCGCCCTTGACGATTTCGGCCAAGGCACGGATTTCACCGGCCTCGTTCTTGAAGTCCATGGTTTTGTACGGGTTGGCCCAGTCGCCCAAGACACCCAGGCGGATGAATTCGGATTTTTGCCCTTCGATCTGCTCGGTGGCATAGGCACGGCACAGTTCGCGGGTTTTATCGGCGCCCAGGTTCTTGCCGTAGGTCACTTCGACTTTGTGTTCGATCGGCAGCCCGTGACAATCCCAGCCCGGGACATAAGGCGCGTCGAAACCCGAAAGGGTTTTCGAGCGGATGATCATGTCCTTGAGAATCTTGTTCAGTGCATGACCGATGTGAATCGTGCCGTTGGCATAAGGAGGGCCGTCGTGCAGGACGAATTTCGGACGATCCTTGCCAATCTCGCGCAACTTTCCGTACAGGCCAATACTGTCCCAGCGCTGCAGGATCTGCGGTTCGCGCTGTGGCAGGCCGGCCTTCATTGGGAAGGCGGTGTCCGGAAGGTTTAGCGTGGCTTTATAGTCGGTCATTTAAGGCTCTTCATTAGCGATGGGCGCTAGGTGCGGCTAGTGCACGGGCGGCGGCGACATCCGCATTGATCGCCGTTTTCAACGCCTCCAGGGAGGCGAAACGCTGCTCTTCACGCAGCTTTTGGTGGAAAGCCACCGTCAAACGCCGGTCATACAAATCACCGGCAAAATCCAAAAGGTGAACTTCCAGGTGGGCTTTGCCATCACCTGCAACCGTGGGCCTGACGCCTATGTTGGCGACTCCGGGCCACGATTGGCCGTCGATGTCGACACTCACCAGGTAAACCCCGGTCAGTGGCACACGACGGCGCTTGAGTTGCACGTTGGCGGTTGGCGTGCCCAGTTGGCGCGCCAGCTTCTGGCCGTGCAGAACCCGCCCGGCAATCCGGAACGGGCGACCGAGCAAACGCTCGGCCAAGGCGAAGTCGGCAGCGGCCAGGGCGTTACGCACTTGGGTACTGCTCACGCGCAGGCCGTCCAGTTCGACGGTTTGCGCGGCTTCGACGGTAAAACCCTGGGTGACGCCGGCTTGTTGCAGGAAATCGAAATCGCCTACCCGGTCGCAACCGAAACGGAAGTCGTCGCCGACCTCCAGGTGCTGCACGCCCAGGCCGTCCACCAGGATACGGTCGACGAACTCGGCGGCGCTGAGGCTGCGCAAACGCTGGTTGAAAGCCAGGCAGAGGACGCGGTCGACGCCTTCTTCAGCCAGCAGTTGCAGTTTGTCCCGTAGACGGGCCAGACGCGCCGGCGCCGTCTCCGGGGTAAAGAATTCGCGCGGCTGTGGTTCAAAAATCACCACGCAGCTGGGCACGCCCAACTCAACCGCACGCTCACGCAGGCGGGCCAGGATAGCCTGGTGGCCACGGTGAACACCGTCAAAGTTGCCAATAGTGGCGACGCAGCCCCGATGCTGGGGGCGCAGGTTGTGGAGACCTCGAACCAGCTGCATAACGCGCTTCTTGCTCATAAAGTGGTCGATTATAACCACACCCGGCCCCGGACGACAGGCAACAGCGCAGGCCATTTGCGCGAATCGATAAAACAACCGTCTTATCGACGAAAAGTCTCTAGCTCAGCGACTTGCGATTGAAATCCCGCAGGCGGAAGCCCATCAGCAGCAACATGCCGAAGTACACCACCACGCCAGCCACCACCAATGCACCGAGGCGCATGAAGCGCTCCAGCATATGGCCCTGATCCCAGGCGGGCATGAAGTGCATCAGGCCCAGCAGTACCGCAGCCATGGCACCCACCGCCACCACCAGCTTGATGGCAAACGGGCCCCAACCTGCCTGAGGCTGGAACATTTTCTGTTTACGCAGTTGGTAAAACAGCAGCCCGGCATTGATGCAGGCACCCACACTGATCGCCAGCGCCAGCCCGGCATGCTTCAGCGGGCCGATGAACGCCAGGTTGAGCAGTTGCGTCACCACAAGGGTAAAGATCGCGATTTTTACCGGGGTACGGATGTTCTGTTGAGCATAGAAGCCCGGGGCCAGCACCTTGATCACGATGATGCCCAGCAGGCCGACGGAATAGGCGATCAGCGCACGCTGGGTCATCGAGGCGTCAAATGCGGTGAACTGGCCGTACTGGAACAGCGCAACCGTCAGCGGCTCGGCGAGTAACCCCAAGGCCACGGCGCAGGGCAGCACCAACACGAAGCAAAGACGCAGGCCCCAATCGAGGATCCGCGAGTATTCGTGGCGGTCCTTGCTGGCATAAGTGCGAGACAACGTTGGCAGCAGGATGGTGCCAAGCGCCACGCCCAGCACGCCAGACGGCAACTCCATCAGACGGTCGGCGTAGTACATCCACGATACGGAGCCCGAGACCAGTAACGAGGCAAAGGCTGTATTGATGATCAGCGAGATCTGGCTGACGGAAACCCCGAGGATTGCCGGCAGCATATTGCGCATCACCCGCCAGACGCCGGTGTCCTTGAGGTTCAGGCGCGGCAGCACAAGCATGCCGATTTTCTTCAGGTGCGGCAGTTGGTACAGCAGTTGTGCCAGGCCACCGGCCAATACCGCCCAGCCCAGGGCCATCACGGGCGGATCGAAGTACGGCGTCAGGAACAGCGCAAAGATAATCATGCTGACGTTAAGCAGGGTCGGCACGAACGCCGGCACCGAGAAGCGGTTCCAGGTGTTGAGGATCGCCCCGGCAAGGGACGACAGGGAAATCAGCAATATATAAGGAAAGGTCACCCGCAACAGATCAGTGGTCAGGGCGAATTTTTCCGGCGTATTGGCAAAACCGGGGGCTGTGGCCCAGATCACCCAGGGCGCGGCGAGCATCCCGGCGATCGTCACCAGCGTCAGCACCAACGTCAGCAAACCCGAAACATAAGCAATAAAGGTGCGGGTCGCCTCCTCGCCTTGCTGGGCCTTGTATTCGGCCAGAATCGGCACGAATGCCTGGGAAAAAGCCCCCTCGGCGAAGATCCGCCGCAGCAGATTGGGCAGTTTAAAGGCAATAAAGAAGGCATCCGTGGCCATGCTGGCACCAAAAATACGTGCCAGCAGCGTGTCACGCACAAACCCCAGAACCCGGGAAATCATCGTGATAGAGCTGACGGCGGCCAACGATTTGAGCAGATTCATTGAAAGAGTTTTTGCCTATAGATAAAGAGCAGGCGAACAAACGGCCCACATATGCGATACTCCGCGCCTGCAACAAGCACAGAGCCAAAGCTCGCGAGTTTACAGGTCAAGCGCCGGAAATAAATCACCCGCCTCTTAAGATCGACCACTCAGCAGTTCGCATCACCCGCCCTTGACAAGACTTCAACTCATCGGCATGATTCGCGGCCTATTTTGTTTGCTATTTCCTAAAAAGTCTTTCGAGGAGCTCGACGGTGGCCAACACACCTTCCGCCAAAAAACGTGCAAAACAGGCTGAGAAGCGTCGCAGCCACAACGCCAGCCTGCGTTCCATGGTTCGTACCTACATCAAGAATGTAGTTAAGGCCATTGACGCAAAAGACGCTGAAAAAGCTCAAGCTGCTTACGTTCTGGCCGTGCCAGTTATCGACCGTATGGCCGATAAAGGCATCATCCACAAGAACAAAGCTGCTCGCCATAAAGGTCGTCTGAATGGCCACATCAAGGCTCTGAACCTTGCTGCTGCAGCCTAAGCGATAAGCTTGTTAAAAAACCGACCTCAGGGTCGGTTTTTTATTACCTGCGATTTGAACAAGCCAAAAAAGAGCCGGCATGCCGGCTCTACGTGTTTAGGCTTATTGCGCGGTAGGCCACGGCAAGATCGGAATCGCCGTCACCGCATTCTGCGGGCTGCCTTCGATCAAGCGGTCGCTGTAGACCAGATACACCAGGGTATTGCGCTTCTTGTCGAGGAAACGCACCACCTGCATGGTCTTGAACACCAGGGACGTGCGCTCCTTGAACACCTCATCCCCATCCTTCAGCTCGCCCTTGAAGCGAATTGCGCCGACCTGACGGCAGGCAATCGACGCCTCGGCGCGATCCTCTGCCAGACCCAGGCCGCCCTTCACGCCGCCCGTCTTGGCGCGGGACAGGTAGCAGGTCACGCCATCCACCTTCGGATCATCAAAGGCCTCGACCACGATGCGGTCATTGGGGCCGACAAACTTGAACACCGTCGACACCTGGCCAATCTCTTCGGCCGACGCCAGCAACGGCATCGCCAGCAGCAAACCGAGCAATCCCTTCATTACGCGCATCGAGACTTCCTTTTTACTTAAACCAGAATCAGGTTATCCCGGTGAACCAACTCCGGCTCAGCCATGTAACCCAACAGACCGACAATCGCTTCAGACGACTGCCCAATGATTTTCTGCGCCTCAAGGGCACTGTAGTTGGCCAGGCCACGGGCGATCTCGCGACCGTCCGGCGCCACACATACCACCATCTCGCCACGGCGGAAGCTGCCCTGGACCAATTTTACACCTACCGGCAGCAGGCTTTTGTTGCCCTGAGACAACGCAGACACCGCACCGGCATCCAGCACCAGGGTACCGCGCGTCTGAAGATGCCCCGCCAGCCACTGCTTGCGCGCCGCCAGCATGCCGCGCTCAGGCGACAGCAGCGTACCGATACGCTCGCCTGCCTTGAGGCGATCCAGCACCCGCTCAATCCGGCCGCCCACAATGATGGTATGCGCGCCTGAACGCGCCGCCAGCCGCGCCGCACGCAGCTTGGTCTGCATGCCGCCACGCCCCAGAGCACCACCGACACTACCGGCTACCGCATCCAGCGCCGGATCATCGGCGCGCGCTTCGTAAATCAACTGGGCATCAGGGTTATTGCGCGGGTCGGCGTCAAACATGCCGTCGCGATCCGTGAGGATCACCAGCAAGTCAGCCTCAACCAGGTTAGCCACCAGCGCCGCCAGGGTGTCGTTGTCGCCGAAACGAATTTCGTCGGTTACCACGGTGTCGTTCTCGTTGATCACCGGGATCACCTTGAGTTCCACCAGGGCGCGCAAGGTGCTGCGGGCATTCAGGTAGCGCTTGCGGTCTGACAAGTCGTCATGGGTCAGCAGAATCTGCGCCGTGTGGCGACCGTGCTCGGCAAAGCTGGACTCCCAGGCCTGCACCAGGCCCATCTGACCAATGGCGGCAGCGGCTTGCAGCTCGTGCATCGCGCTGGGTCGCGCGGTCCAGCCGAGACGGCTCATGCCCGCAGCAACAGCCCCGGACGACACCAGCACCAACTCGACGCCAGCCTCATGCAAGGCCACCATCTGATCCACCCAGACGCTCATGGCCGCACGATCCAGCCCTTTGCCATCCGCCGTCAGCAGCGCGCTACCGATCTTAACGACCCAACGCTGCGCACCTGTCACTTTGCTCCGCATCATCTTCAACCTTAGATTGAGGGCCGCGCGACCCAGCGCCGCCCATAACGTTATTCGTGACTACGTATATCCAGATACCAAAACGCCGCTCGAGTGAGCGGCGTTTAAGTTTATCGCAACGGATCAGTCGCGCACGTAAATGATTTCCGGGCCATCTTCATCATCCACGTCTTCTTCGTCCCAATCATCGTCACCGATGTCATGGACCGACTTCACGCCACTGCGACGCAGCGCGCGCTGGTCGTCCAGCGCCTGCAACTGGGCACGGGCTTCGTCTTCGATGCGCTGATCCAGTTCGGCCAGTTCCGCCTTATAGACAGGGTCGGCAGCCAGGCGATCGGCACGGTCTTCCAGGTAACGCATGATGTCGCGAGTCAGGCGCTCAGTGCCTTCTTTGGCAATGGCGGAGATCACGTAGACCGGACCCGTCCATTCCAGGCGATCGACGATTTCCTTGACGCGCTCTTCGTGCTCTTCCTCGAGGATCTGGTCGCACTTGTTCAGCACCAACCAACGATCACGCTCAGCCAGGGATGGGCTGAACTTGGTCAGCTCGCTGACGATCACTTCAGCAGCGTCCGGCGCACTGGTGTCATCCAGCGGCGCCATGTCGACGAGGTGCAGCAGCAAACGGGTACGGGACAAGTGCTTGAGAAAGCGAATCCCCAGGCCCGCGCCATCGGATGCACCTTCGATCAGGCCCGGAATGTCCGCGACCACAAAGCTTTTCCAGCGGTCGACACTGACCACACCCAGGTTCGGCACCAAGGTCGTGAACGGGTAATCGGCGACTTTCGGCTTGGCAGCAGACACTGAGCGAATGAACGTACTTTTACCGGCGTTCGGCAGACCCAGCAGACCCACGTCAGCCAGCACCTTCATTTCCAGCTTGAGGTCACGCTGCTCGCCAGGCTTGCCCGGCGTGGTCTGGCGTGGCGCACGGTTGGTACTGGATTTGAAACGGGTGTTACCCAGACCGTGCCAGCCGCCATGAGCCACCAGCAGGCGCTGACCGGCTTTGGTCAGGTCACCGATGATTTCCTGGGTAGCGGAGTCGATCACGGTGGTGCCGACCGGAACCCGCAGGACCAGCTCTTCGCCTTTTTTACCGGTGCAGTCAGTGCTGCCGCCGTTGGAGCCACGCTCGGCATCAAAGTGCCGGGTGTAACGGTAGTCCACCAGGGTGTTGAGGTTTTCGTCGGCGATCATGTAGACCGAGCCGCCATCACCGCCATCACCGCCGTTAGGACCACCGTTTTCGATGAATTTTTCCCGACGGAAACTCATGCAACCGTTACCGCCGTCGCCAGCTTTTACTCGGATCGAAACTTCATCAACAAACTTCATAACAAAACGCCTCTCGTCGCGTGGACGAGCTTAAGAAACCAAGACATAAGACTCTTGCAAAAATGAGCGCAGCGACCTCAAGCAACGACCGCAAATCCAGCTGCTTTCGCCCATCACAAACAGCTTTGCAAGAGACTCACCCCACAAACGAAAAAGCCCCGTCGCGAGACAGGGCTTTTCCAGCAACTACGTAATTATGCCGCGACGACTTCAGTCTTCGGGACAATGCTCACGTAACGGCGGTTGAAAGCGCCTTTTACTTCAAACTTGATCACGCCGTCGATTTTAGCGAACAGAGTGTGATCTTTACCCATGCCAACACCGTAACCGGCGTGGAATTGGGTGCCGCGCTGACGCACGATGATGTTGCCCGGAATGATAACCTGGCCGCCATACATCTTCACGCCAAGGCGTTTGGCTTCTGAGTCGCGACCGTTACGGGTACTACCACCAGCTTTTTTGTGTGCCATGAGTCAATTCTCCTAGTGAGGAATTAGGCTGAAATTAAGCCTGAATACCGGTGATTTTGATCTCGGTGTACCACTGGCGGTGGCCCATACGCTTCATGTGGTGCTTACGACGACGGAACTTGATGATGCGGACTTTATCGTGACGACCTTGGGAGATCACTTCAGCCACAACGGTAGCGCCTGCAACAACTGGAGCGCCGATGTTCACGTCATCGCCATTGGCGACCAACAGAACGCGATCAAAAGTAACGGATTCGCCAGTAGCGATTTCCAGCTTCTCGATCTTCAGGTATTCACCTGGGGCGACCTTGTATTGCTTGCCACCAGTAACAATTACTGCGTACGACATGGTATTTCTCCGATAATCCTGCTCACCCAGCGCTTTATAAGAAGAGGTATTGGCTGGCATGGCTGCATGGGATGGACGTCCCGAATGCAATTGCGTAAGGCAGGTGCTGCCCAGGAAGTTCAGGGTGCGCGATTGTACGCAAGCTATGGAGGTGTTGCAAGTAGCCGTCTATCGCGCCTTGACACTACGAGACGCGGGTCCTAGCATGCCGCGCAACCCTTTCGGAGCGACTGTCGCTGATGCAACCCCAAGCTTTCTACCGCGCGGTGGCGGACGATTTTAGCGCCGTCGACGGCATCATCAAGAAGCAGCTGACTTCTAAAGTGCCGCTGGTCTCCAAAATTGGCGACTACATTACGTCGGCCGGCGGTAAACGCCTGCGTCCTTTATTAGTGTTGCTGTGTGGCAAGGCCTTGGGCCGCGAAGGCGATGACCTGCGCCTGCTGGCTGCGACCATCGAGTTCCTGCACACCGCCACCTTGCTGCACGACGACGTGGTCGACATGTCCGGCATGCGCCGTGGTCGCGAGACGGCCAACGCCATGTGGGGCAACGCGCCAAGCGTGCTGGTGGGCGACTTCCTGTACTCGCGCTCGTTCGAAATGATGGTCGAACTGGGCTCGATGCCGGTGATGAAGATTCTTTCACAGGCCACGCGCATCATCGCTGAAGGCGAAGTGCTGCAGCTGTCGAAGGTTCGCGACGCCAGCACCACCGAAGAAACCTACATGGAAGTGATTCGCGGCAAGACTGCGATGCTCTTCGAAGCCTCGACCCACAGCGCCGCAGCCCTCTGCGAAGCGACCCCCGAGCAGAGCGAAGCCCTGCGTACCTTCGGCGATCACCTTGGTGTGGCCTTCCAACTCGTGGACGACCTGCTGGATTATCGCGGCGACGCCGAAACCCTGGGCAAGAACGTCGGTGACGACTTGGCCGAGGGCAAGCCGACCTTGCCGCTGATCTACACCATGCGCGAAGGCACGCCGGAACAGGCCGCCCTGGTGCGCAAGGCGATCCAGAAAGGCGGGATCGAAGACCTGGAAAGCATCCGCGAAGCCGTGGAAGCCTCGGGCTCCCTCGAATACACCGCGCAATTGGCCCGTGACTACGTCGCTCGCGCCATCCAATGCCTGGAAGCCCTTCCAGCCAGCGAATACCGGGACGCCCTGGTTGAGCTGAGTGAATTCGCGGTCGCCCGCACTCACTGATGAACATCTGTAGGAGCGAGCTTGCTCGCGAAGAACGTTAACGATAATGCGTACATCCTGAATAAACGCGGTGTCATTGAGTTCTTCGCGAGCAAGCTCGCTCCTACAGGGACGGCGCTCCCCTCCCCACGCTAAAACCCTATACAATGTGCGCTTTTTAGCCATCCTGAAACTAAAGGAGCTTTAGTGAGCACGTTGCCACCCTGCCCGAAATGCAATTCCGAATACACCTACGAAGACGGCGCCCAGCTGATTTGCCCGGAATGCGCCCATGAATGGGCCGTCGGTGGCGAAGCCGAGGCTGCCAGCGATGAATCCGTGAAGAAAGACTCTGTGGGTAACGTCCTGCAGGACGGCGACACCATCACTGTGATCAAGGACCTCAAGGTCAAGGGCACGTCCCTGGTGGTCAAGGTCGGCACCAAGGTCAAGAATATCCGCCTGTGCGACGGCGACCACGATATCGACTGCAAGATCGACGGTATCGGCCCGATGAAGCTCAAGTCCGAGTTCGTGCGCAAGGTCTGAATCTGCTGCTTCCATCTCGTGCCCTGCACGGGATGGCGCTTCACCCTCCCCGCGTCACTTCCGCACTTCCGCACTGGCGGCAAAAGGCCAGGCCTTTTGATCAAAAACAATATCCACACAGAAAAATCCGGAAATCGCCAATAGGCACTTGCTATTCCTTGAATAAGAATTATTCTCATTGAAACCCATCAAGGAGACGCAACCCATGACTTATTTGATCGATGCCTGGCTGGACCGTCCACACCCATACCTGCGGATCCTCCACCGGGAAACCGGGGAAGTCTGCGCGGTGCTGGAAGAAGAAGCGTTAAGTGAACTGCAGGATCAGGGCGACCTGGACGTCAATGGCCTGAGTTCCAGTGAACCTTCGGTGTTGAAGGAGGTGGTGAGAAACCTGTTTCTGTTCTGCTATGCCCGGGCGTTGCGCCCGGTGACGGATCTCAATGGCAAGTTTCATCCATGAGCAACCGCGCAAAATCAGGTCGCACCAGCTTCATGTGGGAGCGGGCTTGCCTGCGATAGCATCGCCTCGGTAACACGTCAGACCGAGTCGTCTGCATCGCGGGCAAGCCCGGCTCCCACATAAAGCAAGAACAACAGTCAGCGGTCTTACAGAACGTCGAGCAGCTCGACGTCGAATACCAGAACGCTGTGCGGCGGGATGCTGCCAACGCCTTGAGCGCCGTAAGCCAGTTCGCTCGGCACGTACAGACGCCATTTGCTGCCGGCATTCATCAGTTGCAGGGCTTCGGTCCAGCCGGCGATCACGCCGCCAACCGGGAATTCTGCAGGCTGGCCGCGCTCGTAGGAGCTGTCGAACACAGTGCCGTCGATCAGAGTGCCGTGGTAGTGAGTGCGAACCTGGTCTTCACGGCCAGGCTTGGCGCCATCACCTGCAGTCAGCACTTCAAATTGCAGGCCGGAAGCCAGGGTGGTGATGCCGTCACGCTTGGCGTTTTCAGCCAGGAAAGCCAGGCCTTCACCAGCAGCAGCTTCAGCCTTTGCAGCGGCTTCGGCTTGCATGATTTCGCGGATGACCTTGAAGCTGGCGGCCATTTGCTCTTGGTCCACGCGGCTAGGCTTGCCGGCAAAAGCGTCGGTCAGGCCAGCCAGGATCGCGTCCAGGCTCACGCCCGGTGGCGGGTTGTCGCGCAGTTGGTCGCCCAACTGACGGCCAATGCCGTAGCTCACGCGGGTTTCGTCGGTGGACAAGTTAACTTCGGACATGGAACTGCTCCGCTGTAGGACAGCGCCGGAAAACTGCAACATTTCCCGAACCGCCCAGAACTAAAAGGGCGAGCAGACTAGCACACAAGAACGACCGATGATGAGCCCCCGCCCTTACCAGGCAGAGTGGATCGCGATCGGCAAGCGCAGGCTTTCCTCGGCACTGGGCGGCATGCCGCACATTTCGTCGTGCACCGAGGTGTGCACCAGCTCAAACGGCATTTTCGGCATGGCGTGCTTGTGCAGCAGTTGGCGCGCGTGCTCCACCGAGCGCAGGTGCAGGGTTTTGCCCTGGTCATCACCCAACGGGTAGGCCTTGCCCTGCATGCGGGCTTCCAGCACGTAGATGCCACCTTCGAGGGAGATCAGGCTCAATTGGTCAATGCGCCCCACCGTGGCGTAGGCATACAGCTCTTGCAGGTTCATGGCGGCACCTCCAGGACAGAGCTATAGAAATAGGCCGGAACGCCTCGAACCACAAGGCGAATACCGGCCACTCGTCCATTAGTGCTTGGTGACTTTGTCCAGGTAGCCCATGGCAAACGCCGACACCACGAAGGTCATGTGAATGATCACGTACCACTTCAGGTGCTCGGGGTCGACGTTCTTGGCGTCCATGAAGACCCGCAGCAAATGGATCGACGAAATCGCCACGATAGACGCCGCGACCTTCATCTTCAGCGACGAGGAATCCATGGTCCCCAGCCAGTTGAGCTTCTCTTTGCTTTCGTCGATGTCGAGCTGGGAGACGAAGTTCTCGTAGCCGCTGATCATCACCATCACCAGCAAGCCACCCACCAGGGCCATGTCGATCAAGGACAGCAGCACCAGGATCACATCCGACTCGGTCATCGTGAAGACGATGGGAATCACATGGAACACTTCCTGGAAGAATTTCAGCCCCAGCGCCAGCAGCCCCAGGGACAACCCGAAATAGATCGGCGCCAACAGCCAGCGTGAGGCATACATTGCATTTTCGATAAAGCGTTCCATTGAATCTCACACAGCTTGGCTAAAAATGGAGCCGAGTATACCAGCCGCACCCAACCCCCAGAAACCGTCGAGAAAACTGATCTGTACGGCATCTGTAAAAGATTTTTTCTGCTAGTGTCGAGCTATCAACTCGGCTCGATGATGTCGGACAGGAAAACTCAGATAATGGATGTGCGATCCCCTTTGGCCAGCATTGGCCTGTGCGCGGCGTTGCTGATGGGCAGCGGTTGTTCACCCAGCGATGAACACAAGCAAGCCAGCCTCGAAGAGAAAACCGCCAAGTTCGAACAGTCCCTGGATGCCATCCAGGACTCCAAGCTCAAGGACGCCGTGTCCGAGCTCGGTGGCTCGCTGCTGTTGCTGGAACGGGCACGGGCCAAGCTCGCCACCAAGCCCATCGAGGCCGAGTACAGCGAAGACGCCCTGGCGCTGCTCAAGCATTACCCTACGCCCCAGGCCCTGGTTGACACCTACATCAATGGCCTGTTTGTGCTGCGCAAGGCGTCCCATTCGGACTACCTGACGGACCTGCAGCCGATCTTCCCGTTCAACTTCAACATGCCCGACCAATTCCCCTTCCCCCACGGCCTGGAATGGCAGTCGGTAACCCTGAGCAACAACAAGGTCATCCCCTTCCAGCCGGAATGGTCGGAAACCGACCCGGGCATCCAGTTGAGCCCCACCAGTTCCAACCTGACCAACCCCGATGACCTGACGGTCACCTACCCGTTCGTCGAAGGCATCGAGACAGAAAACAAGAGCCAGCCGCAGCCCGTCACCCTCAAGGGCAAGGTAGAAGTGATCGCCCCGCGCAAAGTCTTCACCTTCGATTTGTCGAAAAAGGACGTGGGCCACAAACGCACCGAAGAAAACGTCACCGTCACCCTGCTGACCCTGGAAAAGAACTACGCCGAGATCGAACTGACCAACAGCGCCCCGCTGGCGCCGGAAGTCGCGGACGAATCGCCTAACCCGCTGCTGGTACAGGCTCGCGATACCACCGGGCAATTTCTCTCGCGTTCGGGCTCGATCAACGAAAACGCTGCACAACTGGCGTTCTACGAGAAGCAACTCGCCCAGATGCAAAAGCAGAAGGCCTGGTCCGACGCCTTCGAGAAGCAACTGGAAGACGAGCAGAAAGCCTTCGAACAAAAGCAAGGCAGCCACTACACCAAGGTGTACTTCAATGGCCTGATCGACAACCTGCAAGTCAGTGTCCTAGACTTTTCCCAAGCCACCGTGACCCGCAAAGACCTGGACCTGCCCGTACGGCGCTTCGACAAGAACAGCCTGGAAAAAACCGTGCAGCCCTTGCCGATGCCCGTCACCGTGTATGACGACCAGGCTTCGGACTGGCTCAAGGACGCCACCCTGTCCGAAGACCATCTGAAGAAAAGCGTCACCATCAACCAGTCGGTGGATGACGCCAGCGCGGCGCACGTCGAGTTTGATCACCCCTACACCTTCAACGACGACCTGCTGGGCGACGACCGCGGCGGCGGTGATGCCCCCGTGACCTTCCTCACCGCCAACGAAGAAGGCAAGCTCGGCGAGCCGATCGAACTACCCGCCGAAGCCTACGAGGTCGACCCGGGGCGCGGCACCATTACCTATGACCTGAACCTGTTCCCCGAAAACCCTGGGTTTGCCGTGGGGTCAATGCCGCTGTTCCTGGCCACCATCGAAAAAGGCAGCGTCATTGCCGGGCAACTGCCCAAAGGCCTGGAGCTGAAAGACAACGCGCTGATTGTCGACCAGAATCTGTTCCCCGCTGACAGCTGGCGGTTCTATGCCAAGGACGCCAGTGGCAACTACTTGAAGGAAATTCTCGGCGTCAGCCACCGCGCTGAGGAGTACGGCACGGCGTTGTTCGACGTGCATTACTTCTACGGCCAGCCGACCACGCTGGAGACCTACCAGCGCACCGGGCTGAAAACGGTGCAGTATGGATTTGAAGTGAAGCTGGACAAGCCCGAGGCCGCCCCGCAGAAATAACCTATCGGTGCATGTCCCCTACCACTTGCGGCCGCCCGCCATTGAGCTGTCGCAAGTGCGCTTGCAGGTGCAGGCACCAGATCTGCGGGTCGTCAGCCAGTTCGTACCCGTGCAGGGTCAGGCTTTCGACGATCGAATCGAGGATGGTTTGTGCCACGAAAGGTCCGTGAAACGGGCCTTGGGACTTGATGGTGGAAGGCTGTTCGCCGGTCATTCCGGCGGCAAACAACAAGGTCCACATCCCGGTATCCCCCGCGAGAGGGCGAATGGAACATTCGATACGGGTGACCAGGCCCAGGCACTGGCGGGTGAGGCAGAGGTTGCGCGACATGGCGGCGACCCTCGGTAGATCCGGTATTCAGCCTCGCAAGGCAAGACTGTTTCTATCCAGCGACTCCTGTGGATATCCCTAGAGGTGAGAATAGAAGAAACCCGCTACAAACCAAGGCGGGGGGACCAACGGACAACTGCCGTCACGGCGGCGTCAAAAATATGCCGAAGGGGCCTGAAACCGGCCCCTTCGGCACTGATCACACGGGTTTGGCCTCAGCCAACGCCTCCTGCGCCAGCTCCTTCTCGACTTCCTTCAGGTCATCTTCACTGATCATCTCGGCAATCGCCCGCAGACGCTCCACCACCCGTGCATTGACGCTGCCTTCTGGGAATTGCCCCTCCTCGTCCGGCGAGCCGGCAGGCTCACCCACCAGCAGGCTCAAGGCCTCGTCGGCCTGACGCACGGCGTAGACATGGAACTGCCCCTGCCGAACGGCCTGCAACACCTTCTCATCAAGCATCAGCGTCGCGACGTTGGCCTGGGGAATGATCGCCCCCTGCTCGCCGGTCAGCCCGCGGGCTTCACAGAGGCGGAAGAAGCCTTCGATCTTCTCGTTGACCCCGCCCACCGCCTGCACTTCACCAAACTGGTTGATGGAGCCGGTGATCGCAAAGCACTGCTTGAGCGGCGTCTTCGACAGGGCCGAGATCAAGGTGCACGCCTCGCCCAGGGACGCGCTATCGCCGTCGACATAACCGTAGGACTGCTCCAGGGCGATACTCGCCGAGATCGCCAGCGGGAATTCCTGGGCATAACGGCTGCCCAGGTAACCGGTGAGGATCATCACGCCCTTGGAGTGGATCGGCTGGCCGAGGTTAACTTCACGCTCGATATCCACAATGCCACTGCCGCCCGGGTACACCGAGGCAGAAATACGCGCCGGCACACCGAACGCCGAATCACCGACCTCCAGCACCGTCAGCCCGTTGCACTTGCCCACGGCCGCACCGGCCGTGTCGATCAGGATCACCCCGGCGAGCATGTCATCGAGAATTCGCGCCGACACCCGCCCGGTGCGCGTGGCCTTGGCCTTTAGCGCACGTTCGATATGCCCGGAATCCGTGCGCTCATCACCCGCCAGGTGCCGAATGAAATCCGCCTCGCTGACCAGCTGGAACAAATCACCGATACGCGCCGACAGGCGCCCCTGGTTCTCCGCCAGCCGCGCGCTGTAGGTCGCCAGCCGCGCTACCGCGTCCGAGGTCAACGGCGCCATGCCTTCTTCCGAGGTACGGGTTTTCAGCAACTGGGCGAACTGCTCCAGGCTTTCATCCACCATCGGGATGTCTTCGTCAAAATCCACCAGCACCCGGAACATCTCCTGGAAGTCCGGATCCGCGTCCTGCAACGCGTAGTACAGCTGACGGGAACCAATGATGATGACCTTGAGCTGCAACGGAATTACTTGCGGGTTGAGGGTCACGGTGGCCAGGCGGCCCAGTTCGCCCAACGGGGATTCCATCTTCAGCTTGCGCGATTGCAAGGCACGCTTGAGGGCGTCCCACACAAACGGCTCGCTGAGCATTTTCTCGGCTTCAAGGATCAGGAAACCGCCATTGGCACGGTGCAGTGCACCCGGTCGCAATTGGCGATACGTGGTGTAGAGCGCGCCTTGGTCGGTGCTGTATTCAATACGGCCGAACAGGTTGTCGTAGGTCGGATGCGGCTCGAACACCACCGGCGCGCCACCGTTGACCGGATGGCCCACCACCAGGCTCGGGCAGTACTGCTCTTCCAGCAACTTGCGGGCCTGGGCGTCGGTTTTTGCGTCGTCCACCAACTGCTCGACCACGGTTTTCAGCAGGTAGACCTGCATCGCCTGCAGGTAGCCGCAGACTGCCGCGTTCTCCGCATATTTCTCGGACAACGGCGCCAGCAGTGGCTGCAAGGCCAACGTGATGGTTTCTTCGTTGAACTGGCGCATCTGGTTGTTGGACTCGCGCTTCCACTGGGGCAGGCTGGCGAGTTCTTCGTTGAGGCGTTCTTCCAGCTCGGAAATATCGGTATGGAAACGCTCGCGGTCGGCTTCCGGCAACTGCGAAAACTCGGCCTCGTCCAGGGCCTTGCCATCGAGCATCGGGGTAAACGCGATGTTGGTGCTGTCACGGTACAGCGCCACGTCCTTTTCCAGGGCCAGGCGCTCGATCACGTCCAGGGCTCGGTCGTAGCGCTGGTTGAAGGCACGGTCGATAGCGCTTTTGCGCTGCTGATACGTCGGGTGTTCAAAGACGGCCGGGAAGGTTGCGACGAGGTTGTCGATCAGGCCGTTGATGTCAGTGATGAACGCGGCAGCACCGCCCGCAGGCAGCTCCAGCGCGCGGGGTTCGCGAGGCTCATCGAAATTATTGACGTAGACCCAGTCCGCCGGGGTCTGCAGGCGTTTGCCTTCGGCCTTGAGGTAGCGTTTGACGAACGAAAAACGCCCGGTACCGGGCTCGCCCATCACAAATACGTTGTAACCGGGGCGTGGCATGGCCACACCGAACTGCAAGGCTTCGACCGCACGTTCCTGGCCAAGCACACCGCGAAAGGGCTCCAAATCATTGGTGGTCGAGAAGCTGAACTGTTCAGCGGAAAAAGGACGAGTCAGCGCTTCGGGCGCTAGACGCAAGCTGGCAGCAACAGGATCAGGCATCGGGCTTCCTTACATCAGGCGGGGCAGATGACGGCATTCTGGCGCCGGGTTGGGCCGGCTGGCAAGGCACGGCTTAGGGAAAGCATAGACCCGGGTTCGGGGCTGTAAAAAAACCGCGTGTTTCCGGCTTGTTTCACAAAAAGTCACGGAACCCTTGGATCGTGCCTAAACTCCAACCTGCTGCGGGTTGGACTAATAACCGACCCCTAGGGTGCTGTCAGGCACCTGAACCCTTGTCCATTGGTTTGCACACAAAGAGAACAAAGCTATGAAACGGATCCTTCTCGGTACTCTCTTCACCGTCGTCTCCCTCAATGCAATGGCTGAATCGCCAGGTGGCCCGAACTGCGGTTGGGGCAACATGTTGTTCGAAGGCCAACGCGGCACTCCCGCTCACTTCCTGGCTTCCACCACCAACGGTACTTCGGGTAACGCCACCTTCGGCATGACCTCGGGCACCAACGGTTGCAGCACCAACAGCGCACTGACCTACGGTGGCAAATCCTGGATTGCCATGAATGGCATGATGAACGAGCTGTCCGAAGACATGGCCAAGGGTAACGGCGAAGCGCTGACTACCTACGCCGTGGTACTGGGTGTTGCTCCTGAAGACCGCGAGCACTTTGCCGCCGTGACTCACGAGCACTTCCAGCAAATCTTCAGCAAGGCTGATGTAACGGCTGATGACGTGCACAACAACACCCTGGCAGTTCTGAAAGGCGACACCCGTCTGGCGAAATACGCTACCCAGGCTTAAGCTCGACCCGCCCGTGCCTTTCGAGGCACGGGTTTTATTATTTTTGGACCTGCCTCCCCTTTGGGTCTTTTTATCTCGACTTAAGTTGCCCACATGCTCAAACGCCTTGCCTACCTGGCACTCTTCGCCTGCGCCCCGCTGTATGCGGCGCCGCACCTTGATGATCAACGTTTGCAGCAACTGGCCAACGACCCGTTCTGGCTCTCGCTGGGGCATTACGAGTCCGGCAAGTTCGAAGGCTGGCGCAGTTATGTCAGCGACAAGAAATTCTTCCTCGCACCCGATGGCGCCCACCATCCGGACCAGGAGCTGAAGGCGACCGTAGAGGCGCTGTACGCCCCGGCCAGCCTCGGCGAAAAACACGCCCAATGCGTTTACCCGGCACGTACCCGCTGGCTCAAGGACCAGTTGCACCTGACTGACTTGCCGGCGCTGGACTGCAAGGAATTCAAGCAATGGTTCAAGGACGTCGCCCCCCACAGCGCAGTGATGATCTTCCCGGCGGCCTACCTCAACAGCCCATCGTCAATGTTCGGCCATACCCTGCTGCGCATCGACCAGGCTGACGTGCAGAGCAACAACACCGCCCTGCTCAGCTATGCGATCAACTTCGGCGCCTATATCGAAGGCTCCGACAACAGCATCCTCTACGCCTGGAAAGGCTTGATGGGTGGTTATCCCGGCCTGTTTGCGCTGGTGCCCTACCAGGAAAAACTCTCGGAATACCGTAGCCTGGAGAACCGCGACCTGTGGGAATACCGCCTGAACCTGACCCAGGTCGAGACCGAACGCATGGTCGAGCACGTGTGGGAACTCAAGCAGATCCAGTTCGACTACTTCTTCTTCGACGAAAACTGCTCCTATCGCCTGCTGGAGCTGCTGCAGGTGGCCCGCCCGAGCCTGCGGCTGACCGAACAATTCCCGCTGACCGCCATCCCCACCGACACGGTAAAAGCCGTGAAAGAGGCCGGCCTGGTGGAGAAAATCGACTATCGTCCGTCCCGTGAGCGCGAACTGCTGGAACGCGCCAAGCCGCTGAACAGTGACGAGCAGCAATGGGTGTTGAAGATCAGCGACGACCAGAAACAACTGCAAGCCCCTACCTTCAAGGCCATCGCCAAAGACCGCCAGGCCCTGATCATCGATGCCGCCTACCGCCTTGGCCGCTACCGCGCCAACGGCCTGGAGCGCGACACCGAACGTTCCCAGCGCAGCTTCGAACTGCTGCGGGCGATCAACCAGAACCCCGCGCCGGACTTGAAAATCGAGCGCCCAGGTCTTCCCGAAGACGGCCATGAGTCGCGCACTTGGCAAGCCGGCATCGGCACCCGGGGCGACAAGGCATTTGGCGAATACGGCCTGCGCATGGCCTACCACGACCTGAATGACAACGCCGAAGGCTTCCCCCTGGGCGCGCAGATCGAAATCCTGCAAATGAAACTGCGCCAGTACGAAGGCAATCACTGGCAGTTGCAGCAACTGGACCTGGCGACCATTCGCTCACTGACCCCGCGTAACGAACTGCTGCAGCCTTGGTCCTGGCAAGTGACCGGCGGCCTTGAGCGCGTGCCGGGCAAGCATGATGACGAGACGCTGGTGAGCCACGTCAACGGCGGCGCCGGCGGCACCTGGCAACTGCGCGACGACATGCTCGGCTTCGCCCTCGGCACCGTGCGCGTGGAACATAACAGCGACTTTGGCGAAGCGATCTCCCCGGCGGCCGGTTTCAATACCGGCGTGCTGTGGCGCAACCCGCTGGGCAACCTGAGCCTGGAAGCCAAGGGTGATTTCTTCACCAATGGCGAAGTGCGGCGCAGTATCAGCCTGAATCAACAGTGGGAATTGTCGCGCAACCTGGGGCTGAGATTGAGTGCGCAGCGTGAATACAGCCACTTGGCGACACCGGTGAATGAGGTGATGCTGGAGGTGAAGTGGTATCACTATTAATCCATCAGGAGCTTTACCGACATGGCAGTCAACTGCACCAGCCTTGAACAAGTCCGGGAAAACATCGACCGTCTTGATCGCCAGATCGTCGCGCTATTGGCCGAACGAGGGGGCTTTGTCTCCCAGGCTGCGCGGTTCAAAAAAGACAGTGACGGGGTTAAGGCACCGCAGCGGGTTGAGCAGGTGATCGCCAAGGTTCGCGATCTCGCTCATACCGTTGGCGCCAATCCGGACGTCACAGAGCAAGTCTATCGGGCGATGATTGCAGCGTTCATCCAGCAAGAACTGGCAGAACACGCCGCGCTGACACTTGACTCAACTGCGCCATAATCTTGTGGCGAGGGAGCTTGCTCCCGTTGGGCTGCGCAGCAGCCCCAAAACCAGACACCTCACCCTATCTGAAATATCTCAATAGCCTGAACAGGGGCCGCTTCGCGCCCCAACGGGAGCAAGCTCCCTCGCCACAAGTTCCGCGCCAGCCTTGAAGTAGCAAGCCCCCTACAATTCCATCTCGGCTCAGAAATTTTCTTGCCCCTCACAACTCATTGATAAATAAGCGCGAAAAGTCATACGATTTTTTAGCTTTTTTCATCCGATACAAATCAGCTCTATTCCATTCTCTTTATCAGAATTAATGTCTAGTATCGGATGGCAATCAAATTGCCACCACATCTATACACGGATCTGAATAGGTAAGAGGCTCATATGGATTTTTTTGAAAAGCTCACTAGTCTGGCGGCTAAAGTCCGACTACAAGGCCCTGCAATTCAAACAGAAGAAGCCACAAAAAACGCTTTTGTAATGCCGTTTATAAATACAGTATTGGGCTACGACGTATTTGATCCACAGGAAGTAACGCCGGAATTTGTCTGCGACATCGGGACAAAAAAAGGTGAAAAGATCGATTACGCCATTATGAAAAATGGAGAGGTACAAATACTCATCGAATGCAAAAAAATCGGTGAGTCACTCAGCATCAATCACGCGTCACAGCTGTTTCGCTATTTCCACGTCACAAGCGCGAGGATTTCGATTCTCACCAACGGCCAGGTCTATCGCTTTTTCACTGATCTGGACGCACCCAACAAAATGGATGAAAAGCCATTCTTAGAGTTGGATTTGCTGGACATTGACGAGTACTCAGTACCGGAGCTGACCAAGCTGACGAAGTCTGCCTTCGATGTAGATTCGATCATCAATGCTGCCGGAGAGCTGAAATACGTCAGCCAAATCAAAAAAGTGATCGCCGCGCAAGTCATCAAGCCAGATGACGATTTCGTCAAGGTTTTCGCTTCCCGCGTGTACGAAGGCGTGATTACACAGAAAGTTAGAGAGCAGTTTTTTGAGTTAACTCGAAAGGCGTTAAGCCAGTTCCTCAACGATCAAATCAATGATCGACTTAAGTCAGCAATGAGCGGCTCCATTCAGCCGGCTCTGGCCTCACTGCCCACTTCTCCCGCCGCTAATACCGAAGTTACAGAGCGCGACGAATCAGAAGATAAAATACTCACTACCTTGGAAGAACTTGAGGGATATCACATAGTAAGGGCTGTCGTACGCTCGGTGGTGGATGCCAAACGAATCGTGCAGCGAGATACACAGAGCTATTTTGGGATATTGCTGGACGACAATAATCGCAAGCCGATTTGTCGCCTTCATTTCAACCGCAGTCAGAAATACATTGGGATTTTTGACGAGGAGAAAAATGAAACCCGACATGCGATTTCGTCGATTGACGAGATTTACGAATACTCAGACCAGCTGAAAAAAACAGTGGGTTACTACGACTGAAGGCAGGATGGTGAGGGCTGCTATGCAGCCCTGCGCGGGACAAGCCCGCTCACCACAGGGATAAGTATTTGTCTCTAGGTGACGGGCGTCATCGCTTGGGAGAGGTCGTCCACCACTGCCTTGCCCATCTCGCATAGATAATGCGCTGCCCACGCATATTGCTCACCTCGTACATCCATGGCGGCTTCCATTGCGAGTGTCTTGGAGTAGTGAAGCAGTGTGGAGGCATGTTCCAGCGCTTCACCAATCGGCATGCCTGCGTTGACACGGAACAGGGGCTTCTCGTTTTCGCCATAGTTGCCGAAAGTGACTACACCGACGGTAATGATTGAGGACAGCGGTGGATCGGGGACGACTTTAGTCATGATGTCTCTTCTAAGTGAAAAAAGGGACCACCACGACACGTCGCTAAACATGAAGGGGTGGCAGCTGTACGCAGGTTAGCGAACCGGTCACCTAGACACCCGGCAGATCCGAGGATCTCCCGCGCACAGCCGCCATAACACGATATGGCCGACAAAAAATCCGTCTGCCAAGTGTGTAAAAAGGTTGCGTCTTGGTGGTTCGGGTCGCTAAACCCGTTCGCTGTTCTCACAGCGAAGTCAGGAGGCTAGTGATCCAAACCCTAAGGCGCAATAGGGTGGAGATTCTCTAGGAATCGTCCTGCAATTTAAAGGGAATCGTCGTTAATGGCC
Organism: Pseudomonas sp. K2I15; assembly: GCF_002204795.1. GTDB lineage: Bacteria > Pseudomonadota > Gammaproteobacteria > Pseudomonadales > Pseudomonadaceae > Aquipseudomonas. The sequence goes on along the minus strand of NZ_NIXO01000049.1, from coordinate 2,744 downwards.
CTTTAACTCAACGCCTTTCTCACGTCCCTTTCACATCTCCCCAACGAATCGCCTTCTAAACTCCGTCCATCAGCCGTTCAACGGCCAGGGAGCAAGCGATGTGGCGGTACGCAGTAATGCTGGGCCTGTTGGCCCTGCTATCGGGTTGCCAATCAACCCATGAGGATTTACTGGCCAAGGGTTACCCACCCGCCTTCGCCGACGGCTACGACGACGGTTGCAGCAGCGGCCGCCAAGCCGCCGGGGTGATCACCGGGGAATTTCGCAAGAACGTCCCCCGCTACCTGAAAGACCGCACCTACGCCGAAGGCTGGGATGACGGCTTCCGCCAGTGCAAGGCGATGCGCGAGAGCGAAGACCTCAATGACTACAAGAACCGCCACTGGGACGACCGCGAACGCGCCTGGCAACAGGAAAAAGACCGCGACGCCGCACGGGCCTTTCGCTCGCAATAGGTCGCTTTCAGACATCCAGCGAAACTTAAGCCCTGCGACCATGGCCCAAACTCCATAGCAGGAGAACGTCATGAGTCGAGCTTTCGTCAACGAAGACAGCGCCGCCGCCCAGGCCAACCAACCGGTGGAACGCCAGGTCAGCGCGCAACCCAATCACCTCACCGCCCGTGGGCTTGCGCAGTTGCAGGCCAAAGTTGCGCAGTTACAAAACGAGCACAGCGAAGAGTCCGCCAAGGGCGAGCAGGCCGATAAACAGCGCCAGGCCGACCTTGAGCGGGATTTGCGTTACTTCAACCAGCGCCTGCAAAGCGCCCAGGTGGTGGCGCCGGCGACCTCCACCGACAAGGTGCAGATTGGCAGTTGGGTGACCTTTGCCAATGAACAGGACGAAGAGCAGCGCATTCAGTTGGTGGGCGAAGACCAGGCCGACGCCACGGTGGGCCTGATCAATTGGGGCTCGCCCCTGGGCCGGGCGCTGCTGGGTGCGCAGGTCGGCGACGAGGTGCTGTGGAAGCGCCCCGTCGGTGATCAGTTGATCGAAATCCTGCGCATCGAGCCCGAGGTTTAAACGATGCCTTGGGCCAGCATCGCGTCCGCGACTTTCACAAAGCCTGCGATGTTCGCGCCCTTCACGTAGTTGACCCGCCCGCTCTCTTCGCCGTAATGCACGCACGCATGGTGGATCGACTGCATGATGGTGTGCAGCTTGCTGTCCACTTCACCGGCAGTCCACAGCAGGCGCATGGCGTTCTGCGACATCTCCAGCCCGCTCACCGCCACGCCGCCTGCATTGGACGCCTTGCCCGGCGCGAACAGGATGCCGGCCTCGATAAAGATATCCACAGCCTCAAGGGTGGTGGGCATGTTGGCGCCTTCGGCCACGCACACGCAGCCGTTGCGCAACAGGGTGCGCGCCGCTTCGGCGTCCAGTTCGTTCTGGGTCGCGCAGGGCAGTGCAATGTCGCAGACCAGTTCCCACGGCGCTTTGCCGGCGCGGAACTCCAGGCCGAAACGCGAGGCCAATTCGCTGATGCGCCCGCGCTGGACGTTTTTCAGCTCCAGCAGTGCCGACCATTGTTCTTCGGTCAAACCGCTTTCGCAGTACAGGGTGCCTTCGGAGTCTGACAGGGAAATCACCTTGCCGCCCAGGTCCATGACCTTGCGCGCCGCGTATTGAGCGACGTTGCCGGAACCGGAGATAGCCACGCGCTTGCCTTCGACACGCTCGCCGTTGCGCTTGAGCATTTCTTCAGCGAAGTACACACAACCAAAACCGGTGGCTTCCGGGCGGATCAAGCTGCCGCCGTAGCTCATGCCCTTGCCGGTCAGCACCGAGGTGAACTGGTTGCTCAGGCGCTTGTACTGGCCGAACAGGAAACCAATCTCACGGGCGCCCACGCCGATATCACCGGCCGGCACATCCACGTCCGAACCGATATGGCGGTACAACTCGCTCATGAACGCCTGGCAGAAACGCATCACCTCGGCGTCGCTCTTGCCCTTGGGGTCGAAGTCCGAGCCGCCCTTGCCGCCGCCCATGGGCAGCGAGGTCAGGGAGTTCTTGAAGGTTTGTTCGAAGGCGAGGAATTTCAGCACCCCCAGGTTCACCGACGGGTGGAAACGCAGGCCGCCTTTGTATGGGCCGATGGCGCTGTTCATCTGGATCCGGAACCCGCGGTTGACTCGCACTTTGCCCTGGTCATCTTCCCACGACACCCGGAACACAATCGCACGCTCCGGCTCGCAGATGCGCTCCAGGATGCCCGAGGTCAGGTAGTGGGGATTGGCCTCAAGAAACGGCCACAAACTGCGCAGGACTTCTTCCACGGCCTGGTGGAATTCAGGCTGGTCGGGGTCGCGTTTCTTGAGGCGGGCAAGGAAGGATTCAACGGATTCGATCATGAAAAGTCTCGGCAAATTTATTGTCGTTAAAGGAGATTTGTCCCGGACTTTATCAATTCATGCTGCACCGTGACAGGGCAAAATGTCGCTTTTGTGAATTTAAATGGTGCATTAGATATAAATACAGGCTGTTTTTTGCACCTTAATGAGGATTTCAATCCAGATTTCGCACCAACAGGTGAACCGCTTTCGCGAGCAAGTCGAATGAATTCAACTCGGTCCACCTGAAAACACGCAAAAAAAAACGGAGCCCGAAGGCCTAATGCCAGTCAGTTAAGCTGACTGGCTTTTTTATTTCTGATCGGATATTTCGGTGATTTGAGCCGGATGGCCCGCGGATAAATGCGCTCCTCACGCCGATGAGGCAGGACGTAATGCATGGCTGAG
>NZ_NIXO01000048.1 GCF_002204795.1 Pseudomonas sp. K2I15 | reverse complement strand
ATCGATTACAGATGTATTAACTGGCACACCGCATTCGCGAGCAAGCCCGCTCCCACTTTGTCCTGTGTTGGACCCGAGAGTATTGATGACCTCACTCAACCTCACCGACCTCGCCTGGAGCCCACCAGGCCACGAGCACTGTCATCACCAGTTCCAACTGCGTGACGCCAGCCTGCGCGTGGACGCCGGTGAGTTTGTCGGGCTGATCGGCCCCAACGGCAGCGGCAAGACCAGCCTGCTGCGGTGCGCCTATCGGTTCAGCAAACCGGCTGAAGGTGAGGTGCTGCTGGAACACCAGAACGTCTGGAAGCAATCCTCAAAGTGGTGCGCGCAACGTATCGCCGTGGTGCTCCAGGAGTTTCCCGACGCCTTCGGCCTGCGGGTGGATGAAGTGGTCGCCATGGGCCGCACACCCCACAAAGGCCTGTTCGACAGCGACACGCTGGAAGACCAGAACCTGATCCAGCAAGCCCTCGAATCAGTCGGCCTGCTGGGCTTTGAAGACCACGCCTTCGCCACCCTCTCGGGCGGTGAAAAGCAGCGCGTGATCCTCGCCCGCGCCCTGGCCCAGCAACCGCAGTTGCTGATCCTCGACGAACCGACCAACCACCTCGACCCGCATTACCAGCTGCAATTGCTGCAACTGGTCAAGCGCCTGAACATCGGCACCCTCGCCAGCATTCACGACCTGAACCTGGCCGCCGCGTTCTGCGATCGCCTGTACGTGATCAACCACGGACGCATCGTCGCAAATGGCACGCCCCATGAAGTGCTGACCGCCGAGCTGCTGCGCGAGGTGTTCGGCGTTGAGGCGTTGATCGACACTCACCCCTTGTCCGGCTACCCCCGAATTACCTGGATAACCCAACCATGATCCTGCGTTCCCTGCTGTCTTTCGCGTTGCTGCTCGGCACTTCCCAAGCGTTCGCCGAAACGACTCATTACCCGCTGAAAATCCAGAGCTGCAACCGCGAAGTGACCTTCGCCGAGGCACCGAAACACGCGGTCAGCCACGACATCAACATGACCCAGATGATGCTCGCCCTGGGCCTCAAGTCGCACATGGCCGGCTACAGCGGTGTGACTGGCTGGAAGTCGGTGACGCCTGAAATGGCGAAGATCCTCGATGGCCTGCCGGAACTGGCGAGCAAATACCCGTCGGTGGAAACCCTGCTCAACGCCAACGTCGACTTCTTCTTCGCCGGCTGGGACTACGGCATGCGCGTGGGTGGCGACCTCACGCCGCAAACCCTGCAACCCTTGGGCATCAACGTCTACGAGCTGACCGAGTCCTGCGCCTTCGTGATGAAGCGCCCGGCCGCGACCCTGGAAGACACCTATAACGACCTGCGCAACCTGGGCAAGATCTTCGACGTGCAGGACCGCGCCAACGCGCTGATTGCGCAGATGCAGGCCCAGGTCGCCGAAGTGCAGAAAACCCTGCCGGCCGAAAAGCCTCGGGTATTCCTCTACGACAGCGGTGAAGACCGCGCCATGACCTCCGGCCGCCTGGGCATGCCGCAAGCGCTGATCGATGCCGCCGGTGGGCGCAACATCCTCGATGACGTGGACGCCAGCTGGACCCGGGTCAACTGGGAAACCGTGGTGGAGCGCAACCCGCAAGTCATCGTGATTGTCGACTACAGCGAGATCACCGCCGATCAAAAAGAGCAGTTTCTGCTCAACAACCCGGCGCTGCAATCGGTGGACGCGATCAAGAACCAGCGTTTTATCGTGATTCCCTACGTGCAAGCCACGCCGGGTATCGACAACGTGCTGGCGGTTGAAACCCTGGCCAAGGGGTTCCACGGCGAATGATCACCCGTCGCTACGCCCTGCTGCTGAGTGCCCTTGGCGCGTTGTTGCTGATCTCGTGCGTGGTCTCGCTGGGGTTCGGCTCGGCGCGGGTGCCGGTGGATGTGGTGTGGCGAATTTTGCTGCACAAAGCGTTCGGCATCGGCGAGGTGGACTGGAGCGCAGGCCAGGAACATATCGTGTGGCTGATCCGCGTACCGCGCATGTTGCTGGGGGCATTGGTGGGTGCCGGGCTGGCATTGATCGGTGCGGTGTTGCAGGCGGTCACACGCAACCCGCTGGCCGACCCGCACCTGCTGGGCGTGACCTCCGGCGCCACCCTCGGCGCGGTGATCGTGGTGCTGCACGTGGGTGAAGTGATCGGCCTGCTGACCTTGCCGATCGCTGCGTTCATCGGTGCATTGTTGAGCATGATCGTGGTACTGGCGGTGGCCAGTCGCAACGGTCGTCTTGAGAGTGATCGGCTGTTGTTATGCGGTGTGGCGGTGTCGTTTGTGATGATGGCCGTGGCCAATTTGCTGCTGTTCATGGGCGATCACCGCGCGGCCTCGGCGGTGATGTTCTGGATGCTCGGCGGTCTTGGATTGGCGCGCTGGGAGTTGTTGGCGATTCCCACGGCCACGGTGTTGCTGGGGCTGATCTTGCTGCTGGGCATGGCCCGCCCGCTGAACGCCCTGATGGCCGGCGAACAGACCGCCGTGACCCTGGGTTTGAACGCACGCAATGTGCGGCTCAAGGTGTTCCTGATCGCCTCGTTGATGACCGGCGTGCTGGTGTCCATCAGCGGCTCCATCGGCTTTGTGGGGCTGATGGTGCCGCACATTGCGCGGCGTCTTGTCGGCGCCGAACACCGGCGTTTGCTGCCGGTGTGCGTGCTGTTGGGCAGTGTGTTCCTGGTGTGGGTCGATGTGGCGGCACGTACCCTGATCGCCCCCGAGGACTTGCCCATCGGCGTGGCCACGGCGGCGATTGGCGGGCTGTTTTTTATCGGGCTGATGCGCAAGCGTTAGCCCGGTCCCGGGTCAGAGTTCGTCCTTGTCTCGGCCAAAGCGCACCGCATCTTCATCCGGCTCCGCCATTACTTCGCTGATTTGCCACTCCTCGCCCAGCGCTCCGCGATAGGTCCAGAACGTGTCGGTGTCGAGCACGGATAACTGGCCGAACCGTCTCAATTGGCTCACCAGCAGGCTGGGAGTCATCGGCAAGCTAGGTTGGAGCACCGCCGTTTCCTGGGTGGTGAAACTGGGAGCGTACTTGAGCAGCGCGCCGCCCCGGCAAGACAGATAGCAACTTTGCCCCGCCGGTAAATTGCTTTGCAGTACCCCCACGTAACGTTGCAGATCCTGAGCCATGACAAAGTTCTTAAGCAGATTCTTGTCCATTGCCACCTGGCTTGAGGTCGACGGAATCACCTTGTAGAACGCTTGCACCGCAACGATGGTGTAGCTGTAGAGCGAATGTGCACGAGGAAGATCGAACCCTTTGTGACCGAGCCAGAACAACAACGCCAGGCTGCTCTGGCTGCCAATCCCCCAGTCCGCGTCCTCCACCGGGTCTATCGCGACATAGCCGGGAGTTCCAGGTGGCATCAGTACCGCGCCCAGATACTCTTTGTCCGTAAAGGGCGCCACCTGCTTTTGCCCGGACCGCGCCGCATCATCGGCATGGCCGAACAACGGGCTGCAAAACGAATGAAGGTAGGGATCGTTGTCAAAACTGTGGGGCCTTGCCTGAGATTGCCATTGCAGGTTGATGCGTCCGGTCCTGCTCCAGACTCGGCTCGCGACCCGCACATCCAGCCCTCCCTTGGCCGCCAGGGTGCGCACATAGTCGGCGACCCTCATGGTGCCTTCAAGCAGTTGCGCCTGCACGCTCCGCACCTCATTCATCAAGGCATACAACCCATTGGTAGCCGTATACCGGTACCTGAGCAACGCGCCGTCGGCACACATCAGGTACAGCGGCAAGACACGCCCGCTGACCGACGTATTGGCGAAACTCAGTGCATTGGCAATGTCCCCCGGCCCGAAGAAGCTGTAGACCATGTCATCACCAGGCTCGGCAATTGCCTGGTCGCTGGCACACAAGTACAGGCCTTCCAGCGTATAGCCCTGAGGCAAATGACCGCCGATAAACACTTGCTCAAGTTTCGCGTAATTCTCCCGCACCAGCGGCATCGTGGTCATGTAGAGCGGTTTGTTGAGTACCTTGAGCACATAACCAAACGCCCGTTGAGCACCCGCCTTGTACGAGCGGTGAACATGCCGTACGGCATCGATGGCCCGCGTAAATATAGGGCTGTAGGGTGGGTCTGCAAGTGTCGCGCGAACCAATAAGGCTTCTACGCGGTAGGCATTGGGGATGAACTCTGCGCCGATCTGTCGGGCTGGCCCCCATAAGTCATTGCCCTCGACCACTCGCAGCACACCCGCCTGCGCGATTTTGGTCACAAAGTCGCCCGGCAACAAAGTCCCTGCGGATATTTGCTGCTCAACCTGATTGTCTGCGTAGTCACCCCTGACCAGATTGCGCGCCGCCAACGTGTTCTTCAGCGCCGCCTCCCTGCCAGTGCCCGACAATTGATAGCTGAGGATCGAGCCATGAGCACCGAAGACATATTCACGCTTGATGTGAGCCTCCCGGTGCAGCAGGTTCGACAGCACCGCACTGGGAATCATGCTTTGGTAGAGGGCTTTTTGTGTGGCCGACAGCAGCACCGCAATCTCCACTGGCACCCGCGTGGAATAACGTGCGACAAGCGTGCTGCCTTCCGGATACAGGCCCAGTGAAACGATCTGGTCCGGGTAGATCCAGTCCAGGGTGAAGCCGCGTGGTGGCACCGCCAACGGTTCTGTCGCCGCGAACAGCCCATTGGCAAACCTGAGAATCACCCCGCCATACTGACGCTGACGCCCCTCTCCCACCAGCGCTGCAGCATGACGCGCAGCATCGTCGGCACTGGCGAAGGCCGGGCTCAATCGGCGTCGCGTGATGTGCTCGTATCCAGACCAGGTGTCACTGACCGCCCCCAATTTGTCCCACCGCTGGCTGGAGCGCACCACCGCAAGCTGCCCACGCCTGATCCACGACCGGACAAAGTCCAGCGGCGCTTGTTTCCCGGTCGCCAATTGCGCCTCTGTCTCTCCCAGCTCGAGTTCCACCGCCCCGCCGTGCCCGATCTCGATGGGGGACGGTACGTACCGCAACAGCGCGCCCTCAAGGTTGGAAAAGTAAACCGGCAGGTTGCTGCCATTGCTGTATTGCCTGCCCCTGCGGGCTGAGTCGTAGAGCACCCGATACATAATGGCTGGCGTCACAAAGTTCGTCGTCAGCCAGGCACTCGCTATGCCGAGCCCCGTGGGCTTCCACTGCTGTGAACGAAACAGCGCGTGCAACACAAAACCGTCGGGGAACCGGTAGCCGCCCCGTTCTGCGGCAAACAGGCTGTTGAGCTTGAAGAGTTCATTACTGCCGTCGACACAGACCACCTCGGACGCGATGTACTGCTCGCTGTGCTGATGCTTGAGCACAAACGCAAAACAGTCCTGCGTCGCCAGGTTGCGGCCGTGTACTCGGGTGTGAAGGTTACGCGCGGCCTTGTCAGCACTGTTGAACACCGCCCCATATGTCGTGTACTCGGGCCGGCCGAGCCCCGGCACCGGCTTGGAATAAGCGGTCCAGCCACTGCGGATGACCGCTCGTGTTCCCCACAGCGGATTGCCGTCTACCACCCGCAGCTCCCCGCTCTCGGCCAACAGCCGGACCCACTGAGTGGGCGTGCCCGTCGCGCTGTCAAAAACCGGCACCGTCGAGGTGGCCGTCGGTGAGTACGCCAGCAGGCAGTCCTGTGCACCCGACAAATACGCGACCTGCTGTGCCTGGATGATCGACTGTATTTGCGGCGGCGAAAACATCTGCAGATTGATCATTGCGTCGTCGCGCGCCCAGCGACGCCTCTCGACCCAGGCAGGGTCGACCATCGACAGGGCCGGGTGGGAGCCGTATCGCCCGTGCACCTCATAGAGCTCCGGAGGAAACAGCGGCCCCTGGTTGCCGGCCAGGAAAAAAAACTGACCGTCAAAAGGATTTGCTGTGCCTTCCAGGGGCAGCGTGATGGCAAAACGGCCGTCTGTGGCCTTGAGTACATAGCCGCCGTAGTAGAGGTCCCGTCGATTGCCGATTTGTTCATGGGCATGCAATGCCGCATCGTTGGCCGAGAGAAATGAATCGCTCAGCTTCGCGTATGACGCCGTCAACAACGCAGAGCGTTTATCCACCCGACCAAGGTCGCGCCACATTTGGCCAGGCTGCACCACCGATACGTCGGTGGCAGCAATCAGCTTGCGCAGATAATCACGCGGCCTCAGGGTGCCCGCCTTTAGAGCCTCTTGCATGCCATTGTCGTCGAGTACACCGTCACGGCTCTGGTTGACCAAGCCGCCAGCAGTACTCACCTGTGGCACCTTGATCTTCAGCAGCGCGCCATCCAGCACCTGCGCATACAGGTGCAGCCCCCGGCGGTTGTCCTGCACTGTTTGAGTGGCCCTCGCCTGGGTGATGGCGGCCAGCACCTCAGCCGGGGTAACGAAATTGGAATACAGCCAGGGTTCATGGGCACTGGCATCGGCTGCCGAGGCAACGCAACGGTAGTAGATCCCCTCGAGATCATAGTTGGGGGGCAAGTCCCACTCGTATTCAGCCCTCTGCGCAAAAATCCCGTTCGGCGAGAACAATGGATGGCCTTCCACCGTTGGGAAAGTCGCCACGTAGCTCTCGTGACCTGCAAGCTTGAGCACAAAACCGAACGTGCGCTGGTGCGGCATAGGCGTGGCCTCGACTTGCGCTGCGTTCACAGCTTCTTCAGCGCGCGTGAAGATCGACGTGCACAGCGGCGGCAGCGTTACCTTCGTTGAGGTGAAGGGTTCGAACACCACCCAGTCAGCCGGTACTTTGCCTCTGTCGCCGCCCCACAATTGAGTGGGCACGATCAGGCTCAGTTCGCCCAGGGTGGAGATTTTTTTTACAAATTCGCTGAACGGCCCGTACACCCCGACACGATTATTCACGGGCTTTCCGGCCTTGATCCACAGGGCAAAACTGCGCTCCGGCGCGGAACCGCTGGGGGCGTAGCGAATCAGCGAGCCGTCGGGACCCGAGAGATAAGCCGCTGGAAAAAAATCCCGATCATCGACATCGTTAGTAAAGTCCGACCCTGAGAAAAACCCCAGGAAGGCTTTCACCATCCTTGCATCGAAGGTGAGGTTCCTCTTCTGAATAAGCGAATGCTGCGCGGGATGCGAATGGTAGCTGGCCACACACGTGTAGCCCTTGGGCTGCTGGTAATAGCCTTCGGCGCTGAGCCCCAGGACCTTGAGCAGATCGAACTGCATGTCATCGCCAGGCAACGGCTCGGTGGCAAAGTACTTGTTCATCGCGCCGCGCAGGATTACCCCGCCGTACTCACGGTCGCGGCGCGCACCGATTTGTTGGTGCGCCCAGTAAGCGGCGTCCTCTTCCTGTAAAAACGCCGGGCTCAATGGTGGCAGTCGCGTGGCGCCCCTGTTTGAACCGGCAGCACGCTGAACGCGCGATAGTCTGATAGCCATGAAAACTCCTTGTAGCGGCAGGTAAGCCTTTTCGATTGGCTTGCATTCTCGCCACGTCCGCTCGGGCTGAAGCGGTAGGTAATTAGCGCTTGGCACCGTTAGGGTGCGCCGCCGTGCACGACCGCCGCCCCAGGCCTCGACTTGGTGCGCCGCCCTACAAAGTGGCGCTGAAAAACCCGCAGGAACAGGCGCTCTCGCCCCCCCGGCACAGCCTTTGCAAAAGCCTGTGAAACGTCCTCATAACAACATCGGGTTCCTGGAGATCGCACCATGAAGCGTCGCAGCTTGATCAAGGCTTTCACACTGTCGGCATCCATCGCCGCCATGGGCATGACCTGGACCGTACAGGCCGCCGAGACCATCAAGGTCGGCATCCTGCACTCGCTGTCCGGGACCATGGCCATCTCTGAGACGTCGCTCAAAGACATGGCGTTGATGACCATCGATGAGATCAACGCCAAAGGTGGTGTGAATGGCAAGATGCTCGAACCGGTAGTGGTCGACCCCGCGTCGAACTGGCCGCTGTTCGCTGAAAAAGGCCGGCAGTTGCTGACCCAGGACAAGGTCGCCGTGGTGTTCGGTTGCTGGACCTCGGTGTCGCGTAAATCGGTGCTGCCGGTGTTCGAAGAACTCAACGGCTTGCTGTTCTACCCGGTGCAATACGAAGGCGAAGAGATGTCGCCGAACGTGTTCTATACCGGTGCGGCGCCGAACCAGCAGGCGATCCCGGCGGTGGAATACCTGATGAGCGAAGAAGGCGGCGGCGCCAAGCGCTTCTTCCTGTTGGGTACCGACTACGTGTACCCGCGCACCACCAACAAGATTTTGCGTTCGTTCCTGCACTCCAAAGGCGTAGCGGATAAAGACATCGAAGAGGTCTACACCCCGTTCGGTCATGCCGATTACCAAACCATCGTGGCCAACATCAAAAAGTTCTCGGCCGGTGGCAAGACCGCGGTGATCTCCACCGTGAATGGCGACTCCAACGTGCCGTTCTATAAAGAGCTGGCCAACCAGGGCCTGAAAGCCACCGACGTTCCGGTAGTCGCGTTCTCCGTGGGTGAAGAAGAACTGCGCGGCATCGACACCAAGCCGCTGGTGGGTAACCTCGCCGCCTGGAACTACTTCCAGTCGGTGGAGAACCCGGTGAACAAGAAATTCGTGGCCGACTGGAAAGCCTATGCCAAGGCCCACAACCTGCCAGGCGCGGATAAAGCCGTGACCAACGACCCGATGGAAGCCACCTACGTGGGCATCCATATGTGGGCGCAGGCGGTAGAGAAAGCCAAGTCCACCGACGTCGACAAAGTACGTGAAGCCATGGCCGGGCAGACCTTTGCCGCGCCGTCCGGTTTCACCCTGACCATGGATAAAACCAACCACCACCTGCACAAGCCGGTGATGATCGGTGAGATCCAGGCCGACGGGCAGTTCTCGGTGGTGTGGCAAACCCAGGAGCCGATCCGTGCGCAGCCGTGGAGCCCGTATATCCCGGGGAATGACAAGAAGCCGGATTACGCCGTCAAGAGCAACTAAGACCGACTCGGTCTAAATGTGGGAGCGGGCTTGCTCGCGAAAGCGGTGTGTCAGTCGACGCATCAGAAGCTGATCCACCGCTTTCGCGAGCAAGCCCGCTCCCACATTGTCCGTGCATGATCAGGACATTTTGTATGCCCACTGCCATATACCGCTTCATCCTCGCCGCCTTGCTGTTGCTGCCCTTCGCCGCACACGCCAGCGACGCCGAAGACTTCCTCGCCGCCAACCCGATGCAACAAGCCAAGCTGCTCCAGGACTGGGCCGCCCAGCCTGACCCGGCCCGCATCGAGCTGGTGGACGCGCTGCAACAAGGCCAGATCAGCGTCAACGGTGAAGCCAAAACCGTACGCCTGAACAACCGCCTGCGCGGCCTGATCGACAACGTGCAAGCCAGCCAGGAACTGCTCGCCGCCGACCCCAAGGTGCGCCTGGCGGCCGCGCAAACCCTGCAAAAAAGCGCACAACCCGCGCAGCTGAAATTCCTCGACCAACAACTCGCCAGCGAAACCAATGACGATGTACACGTCGCCTTAAGCCTCGCCCTGGCCAACCTGCAACTGGTAGACACCGACCCGGCCGTGCGCCTGGCCGCCGTACGTTTGCTCGGTGGCACCGGCGACCCGCTGGCCCGCACACGCCTTGAGGCCTTGCTTGCCCCCGGCGTCGAAGCCGACGCTACGGTGCACACCGCTGCCGAAACCAGCCTGGCCCAGGTCAAGCGCAAGCTGATGGTCGGCGAGATTCTCGGCCAGGCCTTCAGCGGCATGTCCCTGGGCTCGATCTTGCTACTGGCCGCGCTCGGTTTGGCGATCACTTTCGGCTTGCTCGGCGTGATCAACATGGCCCACGGCGAGATGCTGATGCTCGGTGCCTACTCCACGTATGTGGTGCAGTTGATGATGCAGCGCTACGTGCCCCAGGCCATCGAGTTCTACCCGTTGATCGCGCTGCCGGTGGCTTTTTTTGTCACCGCCGCCATCGGCATGGCCCTGGAGCGCACGGTGATTCGTCACCTCTATGGCCGCCCGCTGGAAACCCTGCTCGCCACCTGGGGCATCAGCCTGATGCTGATCCAACTGGTGCGCCTGGTGTTCGGTGCGCAGAACGTTGAAGTGGCCAACCCCGAATGGCTCTCCGGCGGGATTCAGGTGTTGCCCAACCTGGTGCTGCCGTACAACCGCATCGTGATCATCGCCTTCGCGCTGTTCGTAGTGGTGCTGACCTGGCTGCTGCTGAACAAGACGCGCCTGGGCCTCAACGTGCGGGCCGTGACCCAGAACCGCAACATGGCCGCCTGCTGCGGCGTGCCCACCGGGCGCGTGGACATGCTCGCCTTTGGCCTCGGTTCCGGCATCGCGGGCCTCGGCGGCGTTGCCTTGAGCCAGATCGGCAACGTCGGCCCCGACCTCGGCCAGAGCTACATCATCGACTCGTTCCTGGTGGTGGTGCTCGGCGGCGTCGGCCAACTGGCCGGTAGCGTCATGGCCGCCTTCGGCTTAGGCATCGCCAACAAGATTCTCGAACCGCAGATCGGTGCCGTACTCGGCAAGATCCTGATCCTCGCGCTGATCATTCTGTTTATCCAGAAACGCCCGCAAGGACTCTTCGCACTGAAAGGACGGGGGATCGACTGATGAACCAGCCATTGATGCTCACGGCCGCGCAAAAGGCCGGCCCCAAGGTCACCGTCGCGGTGGGTGCAGTGATCCTGATCCTGCTACTGGCGCTGCCATTGTTCTCCCTGCTGTCACCGGAAAACCCGCTGCACGTATCCGCCTACACCCTGACGCTGGTGGGCAAGATCCTGTGCTACGCCATCGTCGCCCTGGCCCTGGATTTGGTGTGGGGCTACGCCGGCATGTTGTCCCTCGGCCACGGCCTGTTCTTTGCGCTGGGCGGTTACGCGATGGGCATGTACTTGATGCGCCAGGCCTCCGGCGATGAGTTGCCGGCGTTCATGACCTTTTTGTCGTGGACCGAATTGCCGTGGTACTGGACCGGCACCAGCCACTTCCTCTGGGCCATGTGCCTGGTGGTATTGGCGCCGGGTTTGTTGGCGCTGGTGTTCGGGTTCTTCGCCTTCCGTTCGCGGATCAAGGGCGTGTATTTCTCGATCATGACCCAAGCCCTGACGTTTGCCGGGATGCTGCTGTTCTTCCGCAACGAGACCGGGTTTGGCGGCAATAACGGCTTTACCAATTTCCGTAGCATCCTCGGGTTTGGCATCACCGAACCGGGCACGCGGGCGGTGCTGTTTGTGGCCACCGTGGTGTTGCTGGTGGCGAGTTTGTACATCGGCTGGCGCTTGGCGCAGAGCAAGTTCGGCCGAGTGCTGACGGCGCTGCGGGACGCGGAAAACCGCCTGATGTTCTGCGGCTATGACCCGCGTGGGTTCAAGCTGTTTGTGTGGGTGTTGAGTGCGGTGTTGTGCGGCCTGGCGGGGGCGTTGTACGTGCCGCAAGTGGGCATCATCAACCCCAGCGAAATGTCGCCGACCAACTCTATCGAGGCCGCTGTGTGGGTGGCCCTCGGCGGGCGCGGCACGTTGATTGGCCCGTTGCTGGGTGCCGGCGTGGTCAACGGTATGAAGAGCTGGTTTACCGTGGCTTTCCCTGAGTATTGGCTGTTCTTCCTGGGTGCCCTGTTCATCATCGTCACGCTGTATTTGCCCAAGGGCGTGATCGGCCTGCTGAAGAAAAGGGGCGACCAATGAGAATCACAGCGACGGCGCAATTCATGCTCGAACCCATTCTAGAACCCAATAAAGACCAGGGCAGCGCCCGCGACGCCATCGGCCTCGGCCAGGCGGCGGGCAAAGGCCTGAACACCCGCCACGGCACCATCCTGACCCTGGAAGACATCAGCGTCAGCTTCGACGGTTTCAAGGCGTTGAACGACCTGAACCTGTACATCGGCGTCGGCGAATTGCGCTGCATCATCGGCCCCAACGGCGCGGGTAAAACCACGCTGATGGACGTGATCACCGGCAAGACCCGGCCCAGCCACGGCAAGGCCTGGTTTGGCGAAACCCTGGACCTGACCAGCATGAGCGAAGTGCAGATCGCCCAGGCCGGCATCGGTCGCAAGTTCCAGAAGCCCACGGTGTTTGAAGCCCTGAGCGTGTTCGAAAATCTCGAGCTGGCGCAGAAGACCGACAAGTCGGTGTGGGCCAGCCTGCGGGCGCGCTTGAGCGGTGAGCAGAAAGACCGCATCAGTGAAGTGCTCGACACCATCCGCCTGACCGCCTCGGTCAACCGCCCCGCCGGCTTGCTGTCCCACGGCCAGAAGCAGTTCCTGGAAATCGGCATGCTGCTGATGCAAGACCCGCAACTGTTGCTGCTGGACGAACCGGTGGCGGGCATGACCGACGCCGAAACCGAATTCACCGCCGAACTGTTCAAGCGCCTGGCAGGCAAGCACTCGCTGATGGTGGTGGAACACGACATGGGCTTTGTCGGCGCGATTGCCGACCACGTGACGGTGTTGCACCAGGGCAGCGTGCTGGCCGAAGGGTCGCTTGCGCAGGTGCAGGAAAATGAGCGGGTGATCGAGGTTTACCTCGGTCGCTGACTCCGATCGTTCCTACGCTCCGCGTGGGAATGCATCCGGTGACGCTCTGCGTCACAGAGCGGACGCGGAGCGTCCATTGCGGCATTCCCACGCAGAGCGTGGGAACGATCATTGAGGGGAATTTGAACATGCTGCAAGTCGACAAGCTGCACCAGTACTACGGCGGTAGCCACATCCTGCGCGGGCTTTCCTTTGAGGTAAAAGTCGGCGAAGTCACTTGCCTGCTGGGCCGCAACGGCGTGGGCAAGACCACGTTGCTCAAGTGCCTGATGGGTTTGCTGCCCGCCAAAGAAGGCGCGGTGAACTGGGAAGGGCGCGCCATTACCGGCTTCAAGCCGCACCAGCGCGTACACGCCGGGATCGCCTACGTGCCCCAGGGCCGGGAGATTTTTGGCCGGCTGACGGTGGAAGAAAACCTGCTGATGGGCCTGTCGCGTTTCCCAGGCGCCGAGGCCAAGGAAGTACCGGCCTTCATCTATGAACTGTTCCCGGTGTTGCTGCAAATGAAGCAACGCCGTGGCGGCGATTTGTCCGGCGGCCAGCAACAGCAGCTGGCTATCGGAAGGGCGCTGGCCAGCCGCCCGCGCCTGTTGATTCTTGATGAACCCACCGAAGGCATCCAGCCGTCGGTGATCAAGGAGATCGGCGCGGTGATCAAGAAGCTCGCGGCACGCGGTGACATGGCAATTCTGCTGGTGGAGCAGTTCTACGATTTTGCCGCCGAACTGGCCGACCAATACCTGGTGATGTCCCGGGGCGAAATCGTCCAGCAGGGGCGTGGAGAAAATATGGAAAGCGAGGGTGTGCGCGGGCTCGTTACGATCTAATCTGTAGCGTCCTATCGATAAGCACTGACCATGACTCTACCTGCCCCCACCGCGCTGTTCACCCCCAGCTGGCACGCCGAGCTGGAGCTCGGCTACGCGCGTTTCGGCGACACCACGCGCCCGGTGATGCGCCGCCACCTCGGCCCGCTGCGGGTGCAAAAGCACCTGTACGCCGAAGGCCCCGAGGTGTGCCAGCACATCATCGTGCACCCGCCGGGCGGGATTGCCGGCGGTGATCGCCTCGACATCACCGCCCACGTCGCCGAAGGTGCCTGGGCGCAATTGACCAGCCCGGGCGCGGCCAAGTGGTACCGCGCCGGCGGCCCGGCCTATCAAAAGCTGGAGCTGACGGTTGAGGCCGGCGCCACCCTGGAATGGCTGCCGCAAGAGACCATCGTGTTCAGCGCCGCGCAAGCCGAACTCACCACCCACATTGACCTGCAAGGCGATGCCCGGCTGTTTTACTGGGACGTGGTCGCCCTCGGACGCCCTGCCAGCGGCGAGCGTTTCGACCGCGGGCACTTCCAGTCGCACCTGGATATCCGCCGCGACGGCCAGTTGATTTGGCATGAACGCCAGCGCATTGTGGGCGACGACGGTTTGCTCGACTCGCCCATCGGGCTGGATGGGCAACCGGTGTTCGCAACCTTGCTGGTGACCGGCGACATCGACAGTGAATTACTCGAACAATGCCGCTCCCTGCCCCACACGGTACGCGGCGACCTGACCCAATTGCCCGGCCTGCTGGTCGCTCGCTGCCTGGCCAGTGAAGCGCTGTTGGCGCGAGCCTGGCTGATCGCCCTGTGGCGCCTGCTGCGCCCGGCCGTGCTGGGCCGCGAGGCTGTATCACCGAGAATCTGGAGCACATGAAGATCAAACGTTGACCCTGTTCCCTGTGGGAGCCGGGCTTGCCCGCGATGGCATCACCTCGGTACATCAGACATACCGAGTCGCCAGCATCGCAGGCAAGCCAGCTCCCACATAAAGCAGCTTTCACATTGGATCTTCAGTGTTTTTATGAATATTGTTTGAAGGACTTTGAACGATGGACCTGACCCCACGGGAAAAAGACAAACTGCTGATCTTCACCGCAGGCCTGGTGGCCGAGCGGCGGTTGGCGCGCGGTGTGAAGCTCAACTACCCGGAAACCATCGCCTACATCTCCGCTGCGCTGATGGAAGGCGCCCGCGATGGCCGCACCGTCGCCGAGCTGATGCACTTCGGCACCACCCTGCTCACCCGCGAACAGGTGATGGAAGGCATTCCGGAAATGATCCCGGACATCCAGGTGGAAGCGACCTTCCCCGACGGCACCAAGCTGGTCACCGTCCACCAACCCATCGCCTGAGGCCCGGCCATGTCCTTTTTGATTCGTGATGCAGTGCACGCCGATTTGCCGGCGATCCGCGATATCTACAACGACGCCGTGCTGAACACCACGGCGATCTGGAACGAGCAACAAGTGGACCTGGGCAACCGCCAGGCCTGGTTCAGCGCCCGTCAGGCACAGTTTTACCCGATTCTGGTGGCCGTCGAAAATGAGCAGGTCATCGGCTACGCCTCGTTCGGTGACTGGCGCCCCTTTGAAGGTTATCGCTACACCATCGAGCACTCGGTGTACGTGCGCAACGACCAGCGCGGCAAAGGCCTCGGCCCACAGCTGATGCAGGTACTGATCGAGCGGGCGAAAAGCTGCAACAAACACGTGATGGTCGCCGCCATTGAGCGCGGCAACCAGGCCTCGATCCGTCTGCATGAACGCCTGGGGTTCGTCACCACCGGGCAGATGCCGCAGGTGGGCACCAAGTTCGGCCGCTGGCTGGACCTGACCTTCATGCAACTGACACTCAACCCTGGCGCCGCGCCGCCCAAGGAGTGACACCAATGAACGCCGCCCAACTGCGTCGAGTCAATGCCGAGAGTTTTGCCCATTACCGCCAGGGTTTGGTTGAGCTGTTGCTGGACGCCGTGAAGCACGGCGCCTCGGTGGGGTTCATGGCCGACTTCGACGAAGCCCAGGCCCGCAGCTACCTGAGCGGCGTGCAAGCGAGTGTCGAAGACGCCAGCCTGCTGCTATGGGTGGTGGTGCGCGATGAACAAGTGGTGGCCAGCGTGCAATTGGCGCTGTGCCAGAAAGCCAACGGCCTGAACCGTGCCGAAGTGCAAAAGCTGCTGGTGCACAGTGAGGCACGGCGCCGGGGTCTCGGCCAGCAACTGATGAACGCCCTGGAACTGAGTGCCCGCCAGTACAAACGCGGGCTGTTGTACCTGGACACCGAAGCCGGCTCCGACGCCGAAGCCTTCTACCAGTCGTTGCGCTATACCAAGATCGGTGAATTGCCCAACTACTGCCAAAGCCCGGACGGGCGTTACACCCCGACCGCCATCTACTTCAAGACCCTGGGACAACCTGCATGATTCCTGGCGAATTTCAGATCCAGCCTGGCGACATCGAACTCAACGTGGGCCGGCGCACCGCCACCCTGAGCGTGGCCAACAGCGGCGATCGGCCGATTCAGGTCGGCTCCCACTACCACTTTTTCGAAACCAACGACGCGTTGACGTTCGACCGTGCGGCCAGCCGCGGCATGCGCCTGAACATCCCGGCGGGCACGGCTGTGCGCTTTGAGCCGGGCCAGAGTCGCGAAGTGGAACTGGTGGAATTGAGCGGCAAGCGCCGGGTGTTCGGCTTTGCCGCACGCATCATGGGCGACCTCGACTGACCTGTGGCGAGGGAGCTTGCTCCCGCTCGGGCACGCAGCGGCCGCAAAAGAGCTGACTCAATCTTTCTGACTCACCCCGGTGCCTGGCTTTTGGGGCTGCTGCGCAGCCCAGCGGGAGCAAGCTCCCTCGCCACATACCGGGAACGATCAAGGAACTAAGCACATGAAGATTTCCAGACAAGCCTACGCCGACATGTACGGCCCCACCGTCGGTGACAAGGTCCGCCTCGCCGACACCGAGCTGTTCGTCGAAGTCGAACAGGACTTCACCGTCTACGGCGAAGAAGTGAAATTCGGCGGCGGCAAGGTGATCCGCGATGGCCAGGGCCAAAGCCAATTGCTGGCCGCCGAGGTAGTCGACACCTTGATCACCAACGCGCTGATCATCGACCACTGGGGCATCGTCAAGGCCGACGTGGGCCTCAAAGACGGTCGCATCTTCGCCATCGGCAAGGCCGGCAACCCGGACATCCAGCCAGGCGTGACCATCTGCGTCGGGGCCAGCACCGAAGTGATCGCCGGTGAAGGCATGATCCTCACCGCCGGCGGCATCGACACCCACATCCACTTCATTTGCCCACAGCAAATCGAAGAAGCGCTGACCAGCGGCGTCACCACCATGATCGGCGGAGGCACCGGCCCGGCCACCGGCACCAACGCCACCACCTGCACCTCCGGCCCGTGGCACCTGGCGCGCATGCTGCAGGCGTCCGACGCGTTCCCGATGAACATCGGCTTTACCGGCAAGGGCAACGCCAGCCTGCCGGAGCCGTTGATCGAACAGGTCAAGGCCGGCGCCATCGGCTTGAAGCTGCACGAAGACTGGGGCACCACACCTGCGAGCATCGACAACTGCCTGAGCGTCGCCGACGAGTACGACGTGCAGGTGGCGATCCACAGCGACACCCTCAACGAATCCGGCTTTGTCGAAACCACCCTCGCCGCCTTCAAGGGCCGCACCATCCACACCTACCACACCGAAGGTGCCGGTGGCGGTCACGCGCCCGACATCATCAAGGCCTGCGGCTTCCCCAACGTGCTGCCCAGCTCCACCAACCCGACCCGGCCGTTCACCCGCAACACCATTGACGAACACCTGGACATGTTGATGGTCTGCCATCACCTGGACCCAAGCATTGCCGAAGACGTGGCCTTCGCCGAAAGCCGCATCCGCCGCGAGACAATTGCCGCCGAAGACATCCTGCACGACCTGGGCGCGTTCTCGATGATCAGCTCCGACAGCCAGGCCATGGGCCGGGTGGGCGAAGTGATCACGCGCACCTGGCAAACCGCCGACAAGATGAAAAAGCAGCGCGGGCAGCTACCGGGTGACGGCGAAGGCAACGACAACTTCCGCGCCAAGCGCTACATCGCCAAGTACACCATCAACCCGGCGATCACCCATGGCATCAGCCATGAAGTGGGCTCCATCGAAGTGGGCAAGTGGGCCGACCTGGTGCTGTGGCGCCCGGCGTTCTTCGGCATCAAACCAACGCTGATCCTCAAGGGCGGCGCGATTGCCTCAAGCCTGATGGGCGACGCCAACGCCTCGATCCCGACCCCGCAGCCGGTGCACTACCGCCCGATGTTCGCCAGCTTCGGCAGCTCGCTGCACGCCACCAGCCTGACCTTTATCAGCCAGGCGGCGTTGGCGGCAGGCTTGCCCGAGCAGTTGGGTTTGAAAAAGAAGATTGCAGTGGTCAAGGGCTGCCGCGAGGTGCAGAAAACCGACCTGATCCACAACGACTACCTGCCGGATATCGAAGTCGACCCTCAGACCTATCAGGTCAAGGCCGACGGCGTGCTGCTGTGGTGTGAGCCGGCGGACGTGTTGCCGATGGCCCAGCGGTATTTCCTGTTCTGACCGTTCATCGGCAGTACTAGGCCGCGCCAGTGAAGCAATGCGGGTGTGGCGCTAAGATGCGCCACGCTCCTTCATTGTCCTTCAAGTGGAACACCGCCCATGCGCCTCTCCGAATTCATCGTGCAGCATGCTGATCAGATCGTCGATGAATGGGAGCAATTCGCCGAAACCCTGACCCCAGCCGCTGACACCCTCAATCGCACTCAACTGCGCGACCATGCCCGCTCGATCCTGCTGGCCGCCGCGCGGGACATGACCACCCACCAGAACGCCAGCGAGCAAGCCGCCAAGGCCAAGGGCGAAGGCCCCGAGAAAACCCCGAGCCTGGACCAGGCCGCCGCCAGTCATGGCGAGCTGCGCCATACCGTGGGGTTTGACCTGGTACAGATGACGTCCGAGTTCCGCCATCTGCGCGCCTGCGTGATTCGCCTATGGGTCAACAGCCTGCAAACACCAGACATGGCTTACTTCCAGGACATGATCCGCTTCAACGAAGCCATCGACGAAGCCCTGGCCGAATCCACGGCGGCGTATGCCGAACAGGTCAATCGTTCGCGGGATATTTTCCTCGCGATCCTCGGCCACGACCTGCGCGCGCCGTTGCAAGCGGTGAACATGTCGACCGAGATGCTGCTGCGTAAAACCACCCTCGACAGCACCGGCTTGAGCCTGGTGGGCAATATCAGGAATGGCGCGCGGCACATGGGCGCGATGGTCAGTGATCTGCTGGAATTTGTGCGCAGCCGCCTGGGCAGCAGCCTGCCTATCGAGCCGGTGGCGATGGACCTGGCCGAAGCGGCGCAAGCCGCCATCGATGAAGCCTGCGCCGGCCAGCCGGATTGCCACCCGAGCCTGCGGGTGCATGGCGATACCGCCGGCCAATGGGACCGTGGGCGTATCAATCAGTTGCTGCAGAACCTGATCGGCAATGCCTTGCAGCATGGCCTCAATAGCCAAGCAGTAACCCTTACCCTGACGGGCTCGAGCAATGAAGTGGTGCTGAGCATGCACAACTTCGGGCCGCCCATCCCCGAAGCGGCGATCGGCACGGTCTTCGACCCACTGGTACGCAGCGCGAACGAAGAACTGGGCAGTGCGTCCACCAGCCTCGGTTTGGGGTTGTTTATCGTCAAGGAAGTGGTAGAGGCCCATCGCGGCACGGTTGCCGTGACCTCCACGCAGGCCGAGGGCACCACGTTTACCGTGGTGCTGCCACGGCGGGTGCCTACGGGTTCTGCACCAACCGACCCAGGCGCTGCTTGAGCATCTGGTTCTCGGCCCGCAGTTGCTGGACTTCTTCGAGCAGGTCCAGCGCCAGGGCGACGCCTTCCCATTCCAGTTCCAGGTCCTTTTGCAGCGCCGATGCACGCTTGGCCAGGGCCAGCTCGTAATCAGTGAAACGCCAGGACTCGGGACTCGTCCCCACCGGTTCAACAATGCCGTGCTCGACGATTTCGATCACGTAGGCCACCGAGAGGTCGGTGGCCTCACAGAATTCTGCCATGTTCACTTGAACCAAACGGGGATTGCTCATCGTTAGCTACTCCATGATTCTCTTGGATCGAAGGCGGCTTTTTGTGCCAGTTCCTGCCACAACGCCTTGACCTCGTCGTCGGTGTTTTTCGGCATCACTGCCTTGAGCTGCACAAACAGGTAACCGCGCTGCCCGGCCTTGTTCAGCAAGCCGTGGCCCTTGGCGCGCATGCGCTGGCCGTTCTGGCTGCCGGCCGGCACCTTGAGGTTGATCTTGCCGGTGAGGGTCGGCACCGCCACTTCAGTACCCAGCGCCAGCTCCCACGGGGCCAGCGGCAGGGTGATGATCAGGTCTTCGCCTTCCACATCGAATTTGGGGTGTGGCGCGAACTTGATGATCAAGTACAGATCACCTGCCGCGCCGCCGCCAACCCCCGGCGCGCCCTGGCCCTTGAGGCGGATACGCTCGCCGTCGGCCACACCGGCCGGGATCTTCACGTTCAGGCTCTTGGTGGTGTTGCTGACGTGCTGGCCGGCGGCGTTGTATTGCGGCACCTGGAAGGTGACGGCTTTGGACTCGTTGGACAGGGTCTCTTCAAGGAAGACCGGCAGCTCCATTTCCACATCTTGCCCTCGACGCCCGGCACTACGGCCCTGGGCACCACCAAAACCATTGCCGCGCGCACCGAAGATCGAGCTGAAGAAGTCGGAGAAGTCGCCAGTGTCCTGGCCACCGCCACCGTAGCCGCCACGGCTCTGCCAGCCTGGCGGGCCCTGGAAGGGTTGGCCGTGCTGGCCGTATTTGCGCAAATCGTCGTATTCGGCGCGCTTGTCGGCGCTTTTCAGCGCTTCATAGGCTTCGGACGCGTCCTTGAATTTCTCTTCGGCGTCCTTTTCCTTGCTCACATCCGGGTGATATTTGCGCGCCAGCTTGCGATAGGCGGCCTTGATCGTCTTGTCGTCGGCAGTCGGCTCGACG
The DNA here is from genome assembly GCF_002204795.1 of Pseudomonas sp. K2I15. Taxonomy (GTDB): domain Bacteria; phylum Pseudomonadota; class Gammaproteobacteria; order Pseudomonadales; family Pseudomonadaceae; genus Aquipseudomonas. The sequence continues at coordinate 29,195 of NZ_NIXO01000048.1, read as the reverse complement.
CCGAGAATCTTGTAATAGTCTTTGAAGTCCATCGGGAGAATCACCGTCCGTTATCGATATCGCACTGCCAGCGTCACAGCATGCGCCTGTTTGCGGCGTCTGGATTGATCGAACTCAATCTTGTGACCCGGGGGTGCGTCAGAAGTTTATCGGCGCTGCGGGCAGAATCTTGCAGCCACCAACCGTATGGGGAGGATTTGGGGGCAAAGACCGGGCTTTCAAGGTAACAAGTCCGTTGTATTTAGCGGATAGTCGGCCTACGCATCTGCACGTGGGTGGCATACACTGCGCGGCCGTTTTTCAACCGGAACCCGATTGACATGAAAAACCCTTCCCCAGCCCGTGCCTGCGGTATCGACTTCGGCACGTCCAACTCCACCGTCGGCTGGATTCGTCCCGGCATGGAAACGCTTATCGCGCTGGAGGACGACAAGATCACCCTGCCGTCGGTGGTGTTCTTCAACTTCGAAGAGCGTCGCCCGGTGTACGGTCGCCTGGCACTGCACGAGTACCTGGAAAACTACGAAGGCCGGCTGATGCGCTCGCTCAAGAGCCTGCTGGGTTCCAAGCTGATCAAGCACGACACCAGCGTACTGGGCACGGCCATGCCGTTCACCGACCTGCTGGCACTGTTTATCGGCCAACTCAAGAGCCGTGCCGAGGCTACCGCCGGGCGTGAGTTCGAGGAAGTGGTGCTAGGCCGCCCGGTGTTCTTCGTGGATGACGACCCGATGGCCGACCAGGAAGCGGAAAACACCCTGGTGGACGTGGCCCGCAAGATCGGCTTCAAGGACATTTCGTTCCAGTACGAACCGATTGCAGCGGCCTTCGACTACGAGTCCACCATCGAGAAAGAAGAGCTGGTGCTGATCGTCGACATCGGCGGTGGTACCTCCGACTTCTCGCTGGTGCGCCTGTCGCCCGAGCGCCGCCAGATCGACAACCGCCACGATGACATCCTCGCCACCGGCGGCGTGCACATCGGCGGTACCGACTTCGACAAGCAACTCTCGCTGGCCGGCATGATGCCGCTGTTCGGCTACGGCAGCCGCATGAAGAGCGGCGCCTACATGCCCACCAGCCACCACATGAACCTGGCGACCTGGCACACCATCAACTCGGTGTACTCGCAAAAATCCAAGCTGGCGCTGGGCAGCATGCGCTACGACATCGAGGACACCGGCGGCATCGACCGCCTGTTCAACCTGATCGAACAGCGCGCCGGGCACTGGCTGGCCATGGAAGTGGAAGAAACCAAGATCCAGCTGACGCAGCAGGACAGCCGCCATGTGCTGCTGGACCGGGTTGAGCCGGGGCTGAGCGTGGAATTGAGCCGGGCGTTGTTCGAGTCGGCCATCGACGGCTTGCTGGAGCGCGTTCGCAACAGCGTGACCCAGTTGCTCAACGATGCCTCGGTAGACGTGGCCCAGGTGGACACGGTGTTCTTTACCGGGGGTTCCAGCGGGATTCCGGCACTGCGCCACAGTATTTCGGCGATGCTGCCGAATGCGCAGCATGTGGAAGGCAATATCTTTGGCAGTATTGGCAGTGGTCTGGCGATTGAGGCCAGCAAGCGGTACGGCTACTAAGTGAAAGAATCGCCCTGTGCCCGGCACAAGGCGATTTATCGCCACTTATGCCTTGGCCAGTTCATCAACCCAGGCCTTGAAGACATCTGAATAGTTGTAAAACCCGACGATTGTCCGCTCCAGTTTCCCATTTTTGAAGAACAGGGTCGTCGGCGCAGACTGGACATCGTAAGCCGGATTCTTCTCAATCGGGCCGCTCTTGTCCAAGGCCTTATTCACCACCTTGATCTTCGAACCCTGGTCTTCGGCTGCCGTCTCCAGGCTACTGGTCATGTTTTTTGAGCTTTTCTTGCTCTCATCGCTGAACAACACAATCACGGGCACAGAGGACTTTAAGACAACCGCCTCAAAAGTGCTGGCATCTACGGATTGCAAAGTCATGGCATCGCTCCTGATGAAAAAATTCACTACGAAGTGGTTTCTTCGATACAGCAGCTAATCAACAACAGCACGCACCGTCTACTGTCAGAACCGACAGGTATAGACGAGCTTTCCAGGCTTCAAAGCGCTGCGCAGCCCAGCGGGAGCAAGCTCCCTCGCCACAAAAAGCGGATCGCTACACCATCCCCGCCAGCTTCAACTCACTCTTCAAGTACGCATAATAAATTGGCCCTGCCACCACGCCCGGCAGGCCGAAGGCGGCTTCGAACACCAGCATCGCCAACAACAATTCCCACGACTTGGCACTGATCTGCCCGCCGACGATGCGCGCGTTGAGGAAGTACTCAACCTTGTGGATCACGATCAGGTAGCCCAACGCCGCCACCGCGACCCAGATCGACAGCGACAGCGCCACGATGGTGATCAGGGTGTTGGACATCAGGTTGCCGATCACCGGCAACAGGCCCAGCAGGAACGTCAGCACGATCAACGTCTTGGTCAGCGGCAGGTGGATCCCGCACAGCGGCAGCACCACGGCGAGGAAGATCGCGGTGAACGCGGTATTCAGCGCGGCGATCTTGATCTGGGCGAAGACGATGTTGCGAAAGGCCTGGACCAGCAGGTGCAGGCGATCAAACAGTGCGGCCGCCAGGGGTTTGCGCTTGGTGAGGTCCGGCACGCGTTGCAGGGCGATGATCGCGCCCAGCACCATGCCGATCAGCAAGGTCACGAACATGTGCGCGGCGTCTTTGCCCACCAGTTGCAGTTCGCTAAGGTGTTTGCTGAACCATTCGCCGATGGCCACGCGGAACTCGGCGGCGCTGGCCGGCAGGTAGGCGTCGAGGAACGGCGGCAGCTGGCCGCGCGCGCGGTCGACCACGCCCATGAATTTATCGAGGGAAGCCCCCGGGTTTTCCGCTTCGTGCAGCAGGAAGCTGATGGCCCCGGCAAAAATCAGGGTAAGGATGCTGACGATCAACGTCCCCAGCAACGCCACGGCCAACCAGCGCGCACGCCGGCCTTCGATCAACCGCTGCAACTGCGGGGTGAGCATGTTGACCAGCTCATACACCAGCAGCCCGGCCAGCAGGCTCGGCAGCAATTTCAACGGCAAAACCAGCAGCAGCCCGCCAAAAATAAGCACGCAACTGACCAACAACAACACGTGACGCTGAGAAAACGTTGGCATACAGCCTCAAAACGAACGGCGTTAAAGGATGCTGTGACTTGTAGGAGCGAGCTTGCTCGCGAAAAACGCAAGGAAGCCACGTTTATTCAGGATGAACGCGTTTTCGTTAACGTTCTTCGCGAGCAAGCTCGCTCCTACCGACAACAGAGGGCTGTGTGCGAGTGTCGCAGCCTTCTATGGCACCCGGCTATTATTTCTTCAGGCAGGTGCTCATAAAGGTTTTACGCGCATCGCCGGTCAGCGCCTGGGTTTTCGCCGTAGCATTGCAGTCTTTCATCTTCTGCCGCTGTGGCGTGAGGGTCTTGGCGTCGTTGGCGGCCGGGGCGGCCTTGAGGCAGGTGCTCATGAATGCCTTGCGATCATCACCGGTTTTGCCATTGGTCTTGGCTTCGGCGTTGCAAGTGGTCATTTTTTGTTGCTGAGCCGTCTGTGCAGCAGTCGCGGCAAAGCCTTGGGAACACAACAGCAAGCCCATCATCAACAGCGGAATACGCAGCATCTTCATGGAGTTTTCTCCCTGTTACCGTGCCGAGGGGCACGGCCTCCCCAGCAGTGTAGTCAAACCCTGTTACACGTTCACCTGCTGCGAATATTAGTCCGACGGTACTGCTCCGGGGTGCAACCGGCCTGTCGCTGAAACATCGCGATAAACGCCGAGGCGGTGCTGTAACCGAGGTCGAAGGCCACTTCCTGGACGCTGCGCGGGCTGTCCAACGCTTCGATGGCCGCCAGGAACCGCAAGCGTTGGCGCCACTCGCCGAAACTCATCCCCAGCTCGCGAGCGAATTGCCGGGCCAGGGTGCGCTCGCTGACATGTACCAGCTCCGCCCACTGGGCCAGCGCGCGGTTATCGCCGGGGTCTGCCTGCATGCCCTCCAGTACGCTGAGTAACCCAGGATGGCTGGCATACGGCAGGAAACAATCATGCACCGGCGCCTGCCTGAGCTGGTCGACCAGCACCTGGGCCAGGCGCACATCGGCTTCATTCTCGGGAATGTTGACGTCACGCTCAGCGAAATCACTGAGGATCGCCTTGAGGATATCGCTGATGGTCAGGGTGCACGGCTGCGACGGCAATTGCTCGCACAGCGTGGGCGCCAGGTACACCGAGCGGTAGACAACCGCCTGGGCATTGTAGGAACTGTGCTGGGTATTCGGCGGTATCCACACCGCGTATTGCGGCGGCGACATGAAGCGGCTGCCCGCCACTTCAAAGCGCATCACGCCACGGGCCGAGTAGTCCAAAGAACCCCAGGCATGCTGATGCGCGCTGGCATGGGTGTCGGCCTCGAACTCCGAATAACGGAAGTACACCGGGGACGGCAACTGGTCGAAATCGGGAAGGTTGATGTACTTCTTGAGCATATTTGTCTGGATACAAAGGTCGGATGGCTGGATCGAAGTATAGGCTTCGATCCAGACAAAGGATAATCACCCCTCATAGACGCAACGGGTTCCTTTCGATGCAATACGCTTATCCGTTACTGGCCATTTTTATCTGGGCCGGCAATACCGTGGTCAACAAGCTGGCGGTGGGGACGATTTTCCCTGCCGAGATCGGCTTTTATCGCTGGCTGCTGGCCGGCTTGCTGTTTACCCCATTCATGCTCAAGCCAGTGATCGCTAACTGGCCGCTGATTCGCCCGAACCTGGGCAAGATCTTCATCCTCGGCGTGCTGGGCATGGCGGTGTATCAGAGCCTGGCGTATTACGCCGCGACCCTGACCTCGGCCACCAACATGGGCATCATCCTCTCGCTGATGCCGCTGATGGCCCTCACCGCCGCAATCATCAGCCTTGGCCAGCGCCTGACCTTCGGCGCCCTGACCGGTGCGGTGCTGTCGTTCGCCGGCGTAGTGGTGGTGGTTTCCGCCGGCAGCCTCGGCGCGTTGCTGCAACATGGGCTGAACCTGGGTGACGGGATGATGCTGGTGGCCACCCTCGCCTACGCGGTCTACAGCACCTTGCTGAAAAAATGGCAGCTGCGGTTGCCGCCGCTGGTGTTGCTGTATTTGCAGGTATTGGTGGCGGTGGTTGTGCTGTTTCCGCTGTTCCTGCTCTCCGACAAGGCGGGCCTTGGCTGGTCGAACATTCCGCTGGTGTTATACGCCTGCCTGTTGGCCTCGATGCTGGCGCCGTTGGCGTGGATGCATTCGGTGAAGACCCTGGGCCCAAGCCGAACCACGCTGTTTTTCAACCTGCTGCCGTTGATCACCGCTTTGATTGCGGCGGTGGTGTTGAAGGAACAGCTGGCGATGTATCACTTGGTGGGCGGCTTGCTGACCTTGGGGGGCGTGATTTTGTCAGAGCGCTGGACGACACCGGTTCGCAGCGAGGTCAGCCCACGACCGCGACATCTTCAGTAAAATCCGATAAAACTTTTCGGGTTGCCTGGGACTCACAACCAGTGAGCGATCACGCCGGCAGAGCGTGGCGCAAAACCGGATTAGTACCAGGAGAATGAGATGACTGACTCACATTTGTCTGACGTAGCCACCCTGCGTGAGCGCGCCCGCAAGAACGTCGAAAACGGTGCAGTGACCGAAGGCTATGACGCAGACCGCCAGGAAATCCTGCGTCTGCTCAACGAATCGCTGGCCACCGAACTGGTGTGCGTGCTGCGCTACAAACGCCACTATTTCATGGCCAACGGCGTCAAGGCACACGTCGCCGCCGAGGAGTTCCTCGAGCACGCCACCCAGGAAGCCGAACACGCCGACAAGCTGGCTGAGCGCATCGTGCAGTTGGGCGGCGAGCCGGAATTCAACCCCGACCTGCTGTCGAAAAATTCCCACGCGCAGTACGTGGCCGGTAATACGCTGAAGGAAATGGTCTACGAAGACCTGGTCGCCGAGCGCATCGCGGTGGACAGCTATCGCGAGATCATCCAGTACATCGGCGACAAAGACCCGACCACGCGCCGGATCTTCGAAGACATCCTGGCCCAGGAAGAAGAACACGCCGATGACATGGCGGATATTCTGCAAGACCTGTAACTGACACAACTAACACCGCAAACCCCATGTGGGAGCGGGCTTGCTCGCGAAGACGGTGGATCAGTCGGCACATTCTTGACTGATCTAGCGCCTTCGCGAGCAAGCCCGCTCGCACATTTTGGTTCGCGGTTTTGTCAGCTAGCCCTTCACTGTTTTAGGGGCCTTGCCTTCCTTCATCTGTTGCAGCAACGGCGCACACTGATTCGGCTCATCGCCGCTCGGTGCCACCAGCGCCAGCAAGCCTGCCGCCGGCCCGGCAATCAAGCCCAGTGCAACCATGCCTGCACCACGCAACATCAACGGCACCGCCTTCACGCCAGCATTGGGCTTGATAAACGGCCCATTGACGTACAACGGCGAACGCAGGGAAAACAGGCGGAAGCCTTTGGACTCGGGCGTGATGGTCAGGTCCAACTGCTCGCTCGCCATGTTCGCCGTGCCATCGATGTAGATGATCGCGTTCTCGGTATCGAACACAAACAGGCGAGTCGTCGCCAGGCCGGACTTGATGCCGAAGTCGGCTGCCGCGCAGTTGATCTTCACTTCCTTGTCGCCAAACAGGCGCCCGACCACGTAGTTGCCTACGTTAAGCCCGGCGATTTCCATCAGGCTGCGGCTGATGGCGCCGTCGTTGATCAACATCTTCAGATCGCCATTCGAGGTGCCCAATAGCGCCGCCACGGAATTGCCACGCCCGGAAATGTCCGCGTCACCGTTGAGCTCACCAAAGCTGGTTTTCATCGGTTCGAAGGTAGGGAACAGCTGTTTGAGCTTGAAGTTGCGGGCGGTGAGTTTCGCCTGGCCCTCCATGGGTGTGGTGCGCCCGTTGAGGCGAATCTGCGCGTCGAGCTTGCCACCGGCCACGCCGAAGCGCAGGGGCTCCAGGCTCAACTGGCCGTCGTTCAGCACCAGGTGCGTGTAGAGGTCGGTGAACGGCAAGTCGGCACTGTGCACGATGCGCTTACCGGTGAATTCAACGTCGGCGTCCATGTCGCGCCAGCGCTCGGTGCGGAACTCCTCCACCGGCAGCACTTTGGTTGCCGGCTGCTTGCTTTCGCCGCCACGGGCTTTTTGCTTGGCATTGGAGTCTGCGCCAATCAACGGTGCCAGGTCGGTCATCAACAGTTGGTTGGAGACCAATGCACCGGTGAGTTTGGGCCGTGGCTGGCTCGCGACGTAGCCGAGGTTGCCGTGGATATCGCTGTTGCCGATCTTGCCGTTGAAGTTCTCGTACTGGAACGACGCGCCGTTGGCCTCATGCAGCTTGGCGGTCAGGTGGCCGTCGGTGGAGTAGGCGGGCGAATCCGGCAGGGTCACGCCGGTGAGCGGGTACAGGTTGCCCAGGCTGCTGCCGGAGAGTTTGAGGCGCAGGTCGAGCGCGCCGAGGTTCATCGGGTCGGTCAGGGTGCCGGCCAGCGCGATGCTGGTGTCGCCGATCCGGGCCTGGGCTTGCAGCGGGAACGGCTTGGCCGCGTCCTGCAGCGCCAGCAGGCCACCGATCTTGCCGGTGCCATCGAGTTTCTGACCGTGGTACTGGCCTTTGACCTTTAGGCCAAACGCGTAATCCTGCGGCGCGGAGCCTTTTTCCAGGGCCTTCTTGGCGTCGGCATCACCGACGATCTCGCCGAAGGGGATCGGCTTGCCGAGCATGTCGATCACCACGTCGAGTTGGGTCTTGAGGGTTTGATCGTCGAGGGTCACGTGGCCTTTGTCGAAGCCGATGGCGCCGATGTCCACCACCCAGCTGGACGGTTCGGCATTCGGATCTTTAGGGTCAAATTTGAAGGTCCAGTTGGCGCGGCCATCGGCCAGGCGCTGCAACTGCGCACTCGGTTCGGTGAGGTCGATACGCGGGATCACCACGCGCTGGGCCAGTAACGCCAACGGTGAGATACGCAATTCCACACGCTTGAGGGTGACCATCTGCGGGGTTTTCGACCAGTCGGGGTTGCCCAGGGTCAGGTCTTCGGCAATCACATGCGGCCACGGAACCCAGGCGCGCCAGCCGCCTTCATCGGGTTCGCGCTGCCACACCACCGCCAGGTTGCCGTTGATGGCAAACGGTCGGTGCAGCTCTTCGGAGACCTTGGCATTGAGCGGCGGCTTGATCCGGTTCCAGTCAAAGAACACCAGGACCAACACCACAATGGCGATTAACAAAACGAAGCTGGCGCAGCTCCAGGCGAGAATTTTACGAGTGCGCGTCATTGCACAGGACTCCAGGTTACGACTGAGCGGGCGCGTTACGGCGCACGTTTTGACTACAGCTTATATGGCTACGACTGACAAACGGCACGGGGGTTTAACCCCAACGATGAATTACCCGTAAAAACCATCTTTCCTGACCAACCAGACAGCTTCAATCATCGACGACGCACCGTTGTTACCCACGATCGTGTCGAAAATACCCACCACGGTGCAAAAGCGCGGGCTTGAGACCTGCGAGATAGAGCCTTCGCAGGGAACAATCAATTCTGTTGATTATTACCATTGTGTTTATGAACTTTTATATCGACTTATCAAGAGTAGCATTAGTCCTGTACCCACTTTATCGCCCTCCCAAGGAGCAACCCATCATGAAACGCCAATTACTCGCAAGCTTTGTACTTTCCGTCCTGGCCACCAGCGCATTTGCCCTGCCAGCTGCTGAACAGGCCACCCCACAAGTGAAAGCCGATGCTTCCCATGTCAGCCAAACCCTGGCTCGCAGCGGTGCTTCGGACAAGAACAACACCGACTACAACGGCAGCATCACTGAAAACGGTTCGGACAACGCCAACAAACGCGCTTACACCGAAGGCGTTGTAGAAAACGGCCGCAATCGCCTGGAACAGAAAGGTCTGGTTGAAGGCGGTGCTGAGCAAGCCAACGAACGCGCCTACGCAGGTTCCGTAGCTGAAGGCGGCGCTGACCGTCTGGAAGAACTGCATCAAGCACAGAGCTAAGCCCGTGCTGGCCCTGGAAAAAAGCCCGATCACCCGATCGGGCTTTGACTTTGTGTGAACCGCAACGCCCTTCACCCTTTTGAAGTTCGACGCTGGCAAAGCTGATTTGCTAGAGTGCGTCGCTGTCCTTGTCCACAAAGCCCGCCTGCCAATGCTGCCCCGTGCCGAACAGAAGCAACAGACCCGACTCGCCCTGATGGACGCAGCCCGCCATCTGATGGAGTGTGGCCGTGGGTTCGGCAGCCTGAGCCTGCGTGAAGTGGCCAAGACCGCCGGCATCGTGCCCACCGGTTTCTACCGTCATTTTGCCGATATGGATCAGTTGGGCCTGGTATTGGTCAGTGAAGTCGGCCAGACCTTTCGCGCGACAATTCGCCTGGTACGCCACAATGAATTCGTGATGGGCGGCATCATCGATGCCTCAGTGCGGATTTTCCTCGATGTGGTCGCCGCCAACCGTTCGCAATTCCTGTTCCTGGCCCGTGAGCAATACGGTGGCAGCCTCGCGGTTCGCCAAGCCATCGGTGCCCTGCGTGAAGACATCACCAGCGACCTTGCCGCCGACCTGACCCTGATGCCCAAGCTCCAGCACCTGGATGCCGACGGTTTGCAGGTGATGGCCGACCTGATCGTCAAGAGCGTGTTCGCCACCCTGCCCGATATCATCGACCCGCCCGCCCAAGCGCTGCCTGCGCACCTCACGCCTCAAGCCAAAATCACCCAGCAACTGCGCTTTATCTTTATCGGTCTCAAGCACTGGCAAGGCCTGGGCAGCACCGAATAACTCAGCGCACGGCGTGAAAACGCTTGGCGGTGGTGTAGTTCTTCGTCCAGTAACTGTTGGCCAGTGAATCGATGCGCACGCTTTTGCCCGTGCGTGGCGAGTGAATGAACTTGCCCTCGCCTATATAAAGGCCGACGTGGCTGACCTGGCCGCGCCCATTACCCCTGAAAAATACCGCATCACCCGGTTGCAACGCATCGCGCTTGACCGTGGCTGCCGTTGAGCGGTGCATCGCCACGGTGGTGCGGGGCAGGTGAATATTGGCTTCGGTCTTGAACAGGTACACCAGGAAGCTGCTGCAATCGAACCCCTGTTTCACCGAGGTGCCGCCCATTTTGTAAGGCGTGCCCAACAGCGCGTGGGCACGATCGATCACGTTGTCGATCGACGGCGAAGTATCGAATGAGACCGGGCGCTGGAAATTGGCCGAGGCGGATGAAATCGCCATCGACAGGCTGACAATCAATAAACAGAAAAATGACTTGTACATGGTGGAAACCGCTGAGGATTAAATACGGAGCGGAATCCTAATGAAACGGCGCGTAACACAACGCACGACGAATCCTGCAAGTGCGTAGGAAAAGTCTTAAGCGACCAAAACTCACAAAAGATGAAAGAAATTTCATGCGCGGCGCGGTGGAATTCAACGCCGAGCGCCCGAATCCGGTGCTATAAATCCACTGACGCACCAAAATGGAACATTTTGGAATAATTTCCTGCGCCATCAGGTGGCACATGCTGCCTGCCTAAAGGGAATTTCCACTCCTCGCGTGGTTGGCAAGACCCTTGCTCTAGCTTGCTTATCGCTCATAGCTGGAAGCTTTCTGATGCTGGTGATCCACCGCCGAATCGCCCCCGAACCCGTCTGGGCCGCCGAGTTGCTGCTGAACTTCGAAGCTCGCAGCAAAAGCCGCCTGCGCTGTTTCAGTGCTGACGGAGAAGACGTCGGCCTGTTTCTGGAGCGCGGCCAGCCACCGCTGCACGATGGCGAATTCCTACAGGCCGAAGACGGACGCGTCGTACGCGTGTGCGCCCGCCCTGAACAACTGCTGCACGTCACCTGCAGCAATGCCTTTGAACTGACCCGCGCCGCCTATCACTTGGGCAACCGTCACGTGGCCCTGCAAGTGGGTGACGGCTGGCTGCGCCTGCTCGATGACTACGTGCTCAAGGCCATGCTCGACCAGTTGGGCGCCACCACCGAAACCATCGAAGCGCCGTTCCAGCCGGAACACGGCGCCTATGGCGGCGGCCATCATCATTCCCGCCATGGCGACGAAGACTTCAACTACCCGCCCAAGCTGCACCAGTTCGGCGTACGTCTATGAACCCAGCCTGGGCGCTGTTGCGTCTGGCCAGTCCGCAATTGCCGATTGGTGGCTATAGCTATTCCCAGGGCTTGGAGATGGCCGTGGAGCAAGCCCGCGTGACCGACCCGGCGAGTGCCGGGCGCTGGATCAGCGATCAATTGTTGCTCAACCTGGCGCGCTTCGAGGCGCCGCTGTTGCTCGCGCACTGCAAGGCCGCCGCGGAACAAGACTGGCCGCGCCTCGCGCAGTTGTGTGAAGAACACCGCGCCAGCCGCGAAACCCGCGAGCTGTACCAGGAAAGCCGGCAGATGGGTTATTCCCTGCACCAACTGCTGAACGGCTTGCCGGAGCTGGATGAAACGGCGCGGGAGTTTCTTGCGCAGCGATCCGAACCGCACCTGGCCCTGGGCTGGGCGCTGGCCGCCCGCGCCTGGCAGATCAGCCCCGAGGATGCCCTGGCCGCCTGGCTGTGGAGCTGGCTGGAAAACCAACTGGCCGTGCTGATGAAAACCCTACCCCTGGGCCAGCAAGCCGCCCAGCGCCTGACCAGTGAACTGCTGCCACTGCTGCAACAAGCCCAGCAGAGCGCCAGCCAACTTGACCCCAATCACTACGGCAGCGCCGCCTTTGGCCTGTCCCTGGCGTGCATGGCCCATGAGCGCCAGTACAGCCGCCTGTTCCGTTCATAGGGCCTCATACGTTGGCGCCCCTTATTTTGGAGAATCACATGAACACACAACCCCTGCGCGTCGGCATCGGCGGCCCGGTCGGTTCCGGCAAGACCGCCCTGACCCTGGCCCTGTGCCTGGCCCTGCGCGATCGCTACAACCTGGCGGTGGTCACCAACGATATCTACACCCGCGAAGACGCCGACTTCCTGGTGCGCAACCAGGCCCTGGCGCCCGAGCGCATCATCGGCGTGGAAACCGGCGGCTGCCCGCACACCGCGATTCGCGAAGATGCCTCGATCAACCTCGAAGCCGTGGACCAACTGAACCGGCGCTTTCCCGGCCTGGACCTGATCCTGGTGGAGTCCGGCGGCGACAACCTGTCGGCGACCTTCAGCCCGGAGCTGTCGGACCTGACCATCTACGTGATTGATGTGTCGGCCGGCGACAAGCTGCCGCGCAAAGGCGGACCCGGGATCTGCAAGTCCGACCTGCTGGTGATCAACAAGATCGACCTCGCGCCGATGGTGGGTGCGTCCCTGGAGCTGATGAACAGCGACACCCAGCGCATGCGCGGCGGCAAACCTTTCGTCTTCAGCAACCAGAAAACCGGCGTCGGCCTGGAAGAAATCGTCGCCTTCATCGAACGCCAGGGCCTGCTGACCGCAGCCTGATCAACCCCAACAAGGAGCCTGTCCATGCGCCTCAATACACTTTTCGCTGCCGCAGCATTGCTGCTTACACCCGCCCTCGCCTTCGCCCACCCCGGCCATGGCGACAACGGCCTGGTGGCCGGTATCAGTCACCCATTGAGTGGCATCGACCATTTGCTGGCAATGGTCGCCGTGGGCCTGTGGGCCGCTCAACAGAAAGGCGCGGCACGCTGGGCGCTGCCTTGCACCTTTGTCGGCACCATGTTGATCGGCGGGATGTTGGGCTTTGAAGGGCTTGAACTGCCGGCGCTGGAAAGCGGGATTGCCGCATCGGTGCTGGCGCTGGGCCTGGCGGTGGCGCTGGCGGTACGGCCGCCATTGTTCGTGGCGGTGGCGGCGACTGCGCTGTTTGCGCTGTTCCATGGTGTGGCTCATGGTTTGGAGCTGCCGGACATGTCCAGCCCTTGGGCGTATGCGGCTGGGTTTGTCGGTGCGACGGCGGTTCTGCATGCGGCAGGTTATGCCGTGGTGCGCTTCCTGCCGGCGGCTGCAGCGCCGTTGGTGCGGGTTGCCGGTGCCGCTTCGGCGGCGACTGGGGTTTGCTTGCTCGCGAAGGCGGTCTCAAAGCCAACATCTATCCCAAGCCTGATACCATGTCGCGCAATCACCCCCTGCCGTGACGACGCCAGCCGATGCCCATCGCTCCAAGCTCCGCCCTCAAGCCTCAATTGACCGCTGTGTTGACGCATTTCAACGACCTGATCGTGCCGCTCTGGCAAGGCCCGGGCTGGAATGCCGACCTGGCGTTGCCTTATGAAGCCCTGGACGCCGACCATCGGCCATTGCCCCCGCAACGCTACCGCGCCATGGCCTGCGCACGGCAGTTGTACCTGTTCGCCAGCCTGATCGGCGAGCCCGGTGCAGCCTTTGCCGAAGAGCGCGCGGCGGCGCTGTTCCGTTCACTGCAGCGGCACTTCCACGACGCCGAGCACGGCGGCTGGTTCTACAGCATCGACGCCCACGGCAAGCCGCTGGATAAACGCAAAGACCTCTACACCCACGCCTTCATCATCTTCGCCTGCGCCCACTATTGGGCCAAGGTGCGTGAATCGCTGGTGGAGTCGGTGCTCGATGCCGCCCTGGAAGTGGTCGCCGAACGCTTCGCCACCGGCGACGGCCTGTACGAAGCGGTGCTGGAACGTAATTGGTCGTCGCTCAAGTCCGGCCCCCTGCAAAACCCGTTGATGCACCTCGCCGAAGGCTTCCTCGCCACGCTCGCCGTGCGTGAAGACGCCATCACCCAAGACGCGTTGCTGGACCTGGCGAACGCCATGCAGAAGCGCTTCATCGACCGCCAACACGGCGTGATGATGGAGAAACCGCTGGGCGCTGTGGATAACTGGTTTGAGCCGGGGCACCAGTTCGAATGGTTTTTCCTGCTGGAGTCTTCAGACTTGCTGCGCGGCACGCCATTGCACACATCGCTGAACAAAGCGTTCGCCTATGCCGAGCAAAAGGGTGTGGATAACCTGACCGGCGCAGTCAGCGGCATGCTGGCCCTGGACGGCACCGTACGCGACGGCACCCAACGTATCTGGGCCCAGGCCGAGTACCTGCGGGCGCTGACCTTGCGGCCCAACAGCAACGCGGTGCTGCAACGCCAATTGCTGGCGCTGCAACAGCGCTTCCTGCACGACAAAGGCTGGAACGAATGCCTGGATGCCAAGGGGCAAGTGAGCCGACGGGACATGCCGTCGACCACGCCTTACCACTTGGCCACGTGCTACCGGGGGTTGGTCGAGTATCTCGGCTGACTTTCAGGACCTCTTCGCGAGCAAGCCCGCTCCCACAACTGACCGAGTTTCACCTTTGGAATGGGGTCGAATGTGGGTGCGGGCGTGCTCGCGAAGGCCTCACCACGGTGTCAGGCAATCCATTTGCGATCCCCGGTAAAACTGATCGTCAGCCAGCGCGCCGCGTCCGGCTTGCCCAGTCCTGTGGATATTTCTTCGCGCAGCGCGTCCAGGGTGGCGACGTTAGCCACCGGGAAATCTGCCGGCAGCACCACATGAATCTCGATAAACCGCGCCCGCCCGTGCTTCTGCACGTAGGACACGTAGTCGTCGAAACCATGTTTGGCCTGGGCCGCATCCATCACTTCGCGCACCTTGCCGTCCAGTTGGTCCGGCACAATCCCCAGCACGTCGCGTAGCGCCGGGCGCAGGATCTTGAAGGCCGGCGCCAGCATGCTCAACGCCAGCAGGATCAGGATCAACGGGTCGACATACACCGCCCATTGCCCATAGCCCTGGGACTTGAGCAACAAGGCGGCCAGGAAGCTCACCAGCAGCCCCACCGACAGCATCGCGTCCACCAGCCAGCTGATGTTGTCGAACTGGATCAGCGACGACTTGAGCGTGCGATTGCGGTAACGCACGTAGAAGAAATAGGCGAATTCGACGACGGTGAACACCGCCGCGTAGATAATCACCAAACCCAACTCGATATCGCGCCCGCCATTGATAATGCCGAACACACCGTTGAGAAACGCATAGATGGCGATCAACAGCAGGAAACTGCCTTCGATCAACAGCACCATGGGCTCCAGGTGCCAATAGCCGAACTGGAAACGTTCGTTGCTTTTCTTGGCGATCAGCTTGGCCGTGATCAGCATCAACACCTTGATGGCGGTGGCGATCAGCGAGAAAAAGCCGTCGAATAAAATCGATTGGGCGCCCGACACCACACCCGTGACAATCCCGGCGATCGCTACAGCGAACATCAGAATCGTCGATTGTTTGAGCAGCGACTGCTCACCTCGGTTACTCACATATCCTCCTGTCAAAACCTTTGAACCGCACAACGCGGCGGGGTTTTCAGGGGTGGAGTGTACCTTATGTCCTGTTTTGGCCGATTTGCCGCATTTTCCAGGCTGACAAAAAACCTGTGGCGAGGGAGCTTGCTCCCGCAGGGGCGCGGAGCGGCCCTGGCTTTTTTGGGGCCGCTTCGCAGCCCGGCGGGAGCAAGCTCCCTCGCCACAAAAGCTTGCCGTACTTAGCCCTTGGCACCCCGCTCAATCGCAAACCCGGCCCAGGTCTGGCTCACCGGCATCAGTTCCAGGCGATTGATGTTCACGTGCGCCGGGGTGTTCAGTACCCAGAAGATTGTGTCCGCGATGTCCTGCGGCTGGATCGGCTCGGCACCGGCATAAGTCGCGTCATAACGCGCCTGGTCACCGGCAAAGCGCACCAGCGAGAACTCGCTTTCGCACAAGCCCGGCTCGATGTTGGTCACGCGCACGCCGGTGCCTTGCAGGTCGCAACGCAGGTTCAGCGAGAACTGTTTGACGAAGGCCTTGGTGCCGCCATACACGTGGCTGCCCGGGTACGGGTAGCTGCCGGCGATGGAGCCGAGGTTGATGATGCCGGCGCCACGGCCGTGGGCGATCAGGCGCGGCAACAGCAGGCTGGTGGTGGTCAGCAGGCCCTTGATGTTGGTGTCGACCATGGTTTCCCAATCGTCGAGGCTGCACTTGGGCGCAGGGTCGGTGCCCACCGCCAGGCCGGCATTGTTGATCAGCCCGCGCAGCGTGGCGAAGGACGGCGGCAGGTTGGCGA
The DNA here is from genome assembly GCF_002204795.1 of Pseudomonas sp. K2I15. Lineage (GTDB taxonomy): Bacteria > Pseudomonadota > Gammaproteobacteria > Pseudomonadales > Pseudomonadaceae > Aquipseudomonas. The sequence goes on along the minus strand of NZ_NIXO01000048.1, from coordinate 13,063 downwards.
TCGCCTCTTCCATGGCCTTGCGGTCACGTACGTCCACCACCAGGCCGTGCACTTCGGTCTGCTTGGAAAGCTCGGCGCACAGGGCGTTCAGACGCTCTGCGCGGCGACCGGTGAGCACCAGTTTCCAGCCGGCCTGGGCAAAAAGCCGGGCACAGGCTTCGCCAAAACCCGAGGTCGCGCCAGTAATAAACAGCGTATTGGACATGGTGTTCTCCTTGCAGGGCTACGAGGTAAAAAATCAGCCAGCAGAATGCCCGGCTGCCGGGCTGGCGGCAACTGATACGCGCTGTGGACAGAGGTGAAGGCTGTTCATACTGTACAAAATTCAACCAACCACGCGCAGCCCATGGAAACCGTGGCGTGCAGCCATGTGCGCGCACCTTATCCACAGCCCCGTCCACAGTCTTTGGGGGCAAGTGCAAAAGCTGGAAGCCGCGGTATACAAGGCTTTCAGCACGATTCAAAAAGTTTTTTGCTTGACCTTGGCCAAGCCGTATGTAGCCCGGTTCAAAACGGTGCAACCAGGACGATGGCTCCAGGCCAGTCATTCCGGCCTCTGCGGCACTCTTTCCAGAGTTTAGTCACAGACTTATCCACAGGCCGGAGTGACATATTCCGGTCATATACCTGTGTCTTTAAACAGGTTGACAAAACCCTCGGGGGGTCGCGAAAAAGTCACTGATCAATAAACAACCACCGCGCTACAAGCCACGAAAACAAAGGCCTCCAGCCAGCTACTCCCACGTTACCCACAGCCGGTTCCACAGTGGTTGGGGACAAGTCAAAACTGTGACAAAACAGGGATTTGCGGCGGCTATATGTCGCGCTTTGGCAGGTGCCTGGATTTGTTGTCCACAATTTCAGGAAAGCCTGCAGGCGACGCAAAAAAATGTGGGAGCGGGCTTGCTCGCGAAGGCGCAGTGTCAGTCTATACATGTGACTGATACACCGCCTTCGCGAGCAAGCCCGCTCCCACATTGGACCTGCGAACGACTTAATGCCCGCCGAGGTAGGCGTTACGCACCTCCTCATTCACCAGCAGCTCCTTGCCGGTGCCTGTGAGGCGAATCTCGCCGTTGACCATCACGTATGCCCGGTCCGACAAGCGCAACGCATGGTTGGCGTTCTGCTCCACCAGGAAGATGGTCATGCCGGTAGACGCCAGCTCCCGCAGCGTGGAAAAGATCTGCTTCACCACAATCGGGGCCAACCCCAGGCTCGGCTCGTCCAGCAGCAACAGCTTGGGCCGGCTCATCAGCGCGCGGGCGATGGCGAGCATCTGTTGCTCACCACCGGACATGGTCATCGCCCGCTGGTTACGCCGTTCCTTGAGCCGTGGGAACAGCTCAAACATGCGCTGCATGTCTTCGGTGGCGAACTTGTCGCCAATCGGGATGGTGCCCATCAGCAGGTTTTCCTCGACAGTCATGTCGGGGAACACCCGCCGCCCTTCCGGCGACTGCGCAATGCCGTTGGAGGCGATGTAGTGCGACGACTTGTGGGTAATGTCGACACCGCGGTAGATGATCTGCCCGGACTCGGCCCGTGGCTGGCCAAAGATCGACATCAGCAGCGTGGATTTACCCGCGCCGTTGGAGCCGATCAGGCTGACGGTTTCGCCTTCATTGATGTGCAGCGAGACTTTCTTCAGGGCCTGGATCGGGCCGTAGAACACGTCCAGGTCTTTCAGTTCGAGGATTGGCTCACTCATACCAGCTCCTCTTCATCAGCGCCCAGGTAAGCCGCGATCACCTTAGGATCGTTGCGGATCGCTTCCGGGCCGCCTTCAGCAATCACGTTGCCGTGGTCCAGCACCACGATGTGGTCGGAAATACTCATCACCATGCCCATGTCGTGTTCGATCAGCACCACCGTCAGGTCGTGTTCGTCGCGCAGCAGGCGAATCATCGCGCTGAGGGCTTCGGTTTCCTGCGGGTTGAGGCCGGCGGCCGGCTCATCCAGGCAGATGATCTGCGGCCGGGTGCACATGGCGCGGGCGATTTCCAGGCGGCGTTGTTGGCCGTAGGACAGCTCGCCGGCCAGGCGGTTGGCGCAGTCCACCAGGTCCACCACTTCCAGCCAGTAGAACGCATGGTCGAGGGCGTCGCTTTCGGCCTTGCGGTAACCCTTAGTGTTGAGGATGCCCGCCAGCATGTTGCGGTTGACCCACATGTGCTGGGCCACCAGCAGGTTCTCCACCACCGACATTTCCTTGAACAGGCGAATGTTCTGGAAAGTACGCGCCAGGCCTGCACGGTTCACCAGGTGGGTGCCGCCGAACATTTTGTAGAACACCCGGCTGACGAAGCTTTTCGGTGACACAAAGTCGGTGGCCTTGAAGCGCTCGCCGAGCAACTGGATCACGTTGGTCTGCTTGCCGCGCACATTGAGTTCGATCTTGCCGCCACTGGCCTTGTAGAAACCGGTGAGGCAGTTGAACACCGTGGTCTTGCCGGCGCCGTTGGGGCCGATCAGGGCGAAGATCGAGTTGCGTTTGACCTTAAGGCTTACATCGCTCAAGGCCTTGATGCCACCGAAGTGCATCATCAGGTGTTCCACAGAGAGGACGACTTCCTTGCTCATGGCGCTACCCCCTTGCGTGGCGTCACACCAGTACGGCTGATGCGAATCAGGCCTCGTGGTCGCCAGATCATCATCACCACCATCAACACGCCGAACAGCAGCACGCGGTATTCCGAGAAGCTGCGCAGCAGTTCCGGCGCAACGGTCAATACGAACGCGGCAATCACCACGCCGACGGTCGAGCCCATGCCGCCCAACACCACGATGGCGAGGATCAGCGCCGACTCGAAGAAGGTGAACGACGACGGGTTGACGAAGCCCTGGTAGCTGGCGAAAAACACCCCGGCCAAACCGGCAGTGGAAGCGCCAATGGTGAACGCCGAGAGCTTCACCAGCACGTGGTTGAGGCCCATGGAACGGCAGGCGATTTCATCTTCGCGCAAGGCTTCCCAGGCGCGGCCAACCGGCATGCGGGTCAGGCGGTGCTTGATGTACAGCACCAGCAGCACCACCAGGAACAGCACGATGTAGATAAACAGGAATTTGAAGTTGGGGTTGTAGTCGATGCCGAAGAACTCGTGGAACGGCACCCCGCCATCCTTCGCCTTGCGCACAAACTCCAGGCCGAAAAACGTCGGTGACGGCACCGGCATGCCGTTCGGGCCACCGGTAAACGACAGCCAGTTGTTCAGCACCAGGCGGATGATTTCACCGAAGCCCAGGGTCACGATCGCCAGGTAATCCCCATGCATTCGCAGCACCGGGAACCCGAGTATGCACCCCGCCAACGCCGCACAAATCGCCGCCAGTGGCAGCACCGACCAGAAGCCCAAACCGAGGTATTGATAACCCAGCGCCAGTCCGTAGGCACCGATGGCGTAGAACGCCACGTAACCCAGGTCGAGCAGCCCGGCCAGGCCCACCACAATGTTCAGGCCCAGGCCCAGCAACACGTAGATCAACCCGAGGATCACCACGGTCAGCAGGTATTTGTTGGCGAAGAACGGGAACACGATGGCAATCACGATCAACGCCGGGATGATCCAGCGCAGGCGCGATTTGTAGTCCGGCTTGAGTACATGCACACCGGAGCCGGTGCTTTCAAAACCCTGCAGAATCCGCAGGCCCTTGGGCGTTTGCAGGAACAGGCTCATGGCGAACCGGCCGACCATCACAATGGCCACCAGGATGCCGACGCGCGCCGGTTGCAGGTTGAAGCTGTAGCCGTCGAGGACCACGCCGACGATCGGACCGAACACGATCAGCGAAATCAGCCCGGCGAGTACCGCATCGACGACACTTTTCTTGATATCGATAGAGTAGGCAGCAGACATAGTTATACCTTCGCCACGAGTGGGCGACCGAGCAGGCCCTGGGGACGGAAAATCAGGATCACCACCAGCAGGGAGAAACTGAACACGTCTTTGTAGTCAGAGTTGATCAACCCCGAGAACAGCGACTCGGAAATACCCAGGATGATCCCGCCCAGCATGGCCCCAGGCAGGGAACCGATGCCGCCGAGTACCGCTGCGGTAAATGCCTTGATGCCGATGATGAAGCCGGCATAGAAGTCGAACGTGCCGTAGTTCAGGGTGATCAGCACACCGGCCAACGCGGCCATGGCTGCACCAATCACGAATACGTAGGAGATGACCCGGTCGGTGTTGATGCCGAGGATCGACGCCATCTTGCGGTCTTGCTGGGTCGCGCGGCACATGCGGCCGAGCTTGGTGTATTTGATGATGTAGGTCAGCAGGCCCATACCGACAAACGCGGCCACCAGGATAAATACCTTGGTGTAGGTCAACTGCACGAAGCCGGTGCCGATGTCGACTCTCCAGGCGCCGGCCAGCAGCGTCGGGATGCCTTGTTGCTTGGCGCCTTGGGCGATCTGCGCGTAGTTCTGCAGGATCAGCGAGATACCGATGGCGCTGATCAGCGGTGCCAGTCGGGTGGAGTTGCGCAGCGGTTTGTAGGCGACACGCTCGATGACCCAGCCGTAAACGCCCGTGACGACGACGGTGAAGACCAGGGTGCCAAGAATGAGCAGCGGGAAGGATTCGATGCCGAAGTAAGCCAGCAGTGCCAGACTGATCGCCGCGAGGTAAGCGGAAATCATATAAACCTCGCCGTGGGCGAAGTTGATCATGCCAATGATGCCATAGACCATTGTGTAGCCGATGGCGATCAAGCCATAGACCGACCCGAGGGTCAGCCCATTGACCAGTTGCTGCAGGAATATACCATCCATAACGCAATCTCACGCAGTGAGAGCCTGCACGAATGCGGGCTGCGCGACAGCGGGCTGAGGGCCCTGCGCAACCTGCGAACGTGTGGCTCTTCGAGGAAAAACAGGTAGGTCGCCGGCAGGCGCGGTGAAGCGCCTGCCGGGTCAGTCACTCACATTACTTCTGCTTTTCCAGCTGGTGATACTTGCCGTCCTTGTCCCACTGGTAAACCACGTAGTCGGAGACTTTCAGGTCGCCCTTGGCGTCCCAGGTCTTCTCGCCCATGACGGTTTTGACCGGGTGGGCTTTCAGCCATTTGGCTGCGTCTTCACCCTTGTTGGTCTTGGCGCCATTGAAGCCGGCGGCCAGGGCCTGGAGCGAAGCATAGGCATACAGGGTGTAGCCTTCAGGCTCGGTGCCACTTTTACGGAACTCTTCCACCACGGCCTTGCTGTCTGGCAGCAAGCGCGGGTCGGCGCCGAAGGTCATGTACACGCCATCCACGTACTGTTTGCCACCGGCGGTAGTCACCAGTTCGTCAGTCACGATGCCGTCATCGGACATGAACTTGACGTCTTTGAGGCCCGCTTCACGAATTTGGCGAACCAGTGGGCCGGCTTCCGGGTGCAGGCCGCCGAAGTACACGACGTCAGCACCGGTGGAGCGGATCTTGGTGACCAGGGCACTGAAATCTTTCTCGCCACGGGTCAGGCCTTCTTCCAGCACCGGCTTCACGCCGCGTTTGGTCAACTGCGCCGCAGTGGCGTCAGCCAGGCCTTTGCCGTAGGTATCCTTGTCGTTGATGACAGCAACTTTCTTGCCCTTGAGCACGTCGACGATGTAGTCGCCGGCCACGATGCCTTGCTGGTCGTCACGGCCGCACATACGGAACATGGCGCTCATGCCACGCTCGGTCACTTGCGGGTTGGTGGAGCCTGGGGTGATCGCGATCACGCCAGCGTCGTTATAGACCTCGGAGGCCGGAATGGTGTTCGAGGAGCAGAAGTGCCCGACCACGCCGATCACTTTGTCCTGGTCAACCAGACGGTTGGCCACAGCCACGGCCTGCTTGGGTTCGCAGGCATCGTCGCCGGCAACCAGCACGACTTTCTCGCCATTGATGCCGCCGGCCTTGTTGATGACGTCGGCTGCCGCCTGGGCACCTGTCATGTACTGCTTGCCAAATGCCGCGTTGGCACCGGTCATCGGCCCCGCTACGCCAATCTTCACATCAGCTTGAGCAAACGCAGAAACACCCAACGCCGCAGTAACGGCGAGGGCCAGGAAACCTTTCTTGTAAAACGTCTGGGACATGAGTGGTGCTCCGAGGTTTTTGTTGAATTGGCACTGCAGCTTCACTTCAAAAACTTTCAGGGAAAGCCCAGAGCAAGCGTCGTGCCATTACGTTTTTATTATTCAAAAAGACACGGTGTCATTGTTATTACAGGTTTTTGGGCGCCTTTTGATTGGACGTGCAACCGTCTAGCTCAGCCGGGTGCAACCATTGGATCCATAAAGTGCAACCCGACCGATCAAGCGCTGCAACCCGGCCATTAAAGGGCCACTCTTGAACCTGTAACAGCGTGCGTAACGGAAGTGCACATTTACAGTGCGTTACTGCTACGACTCGCACCAATACAGATTAGTAGCCGGCTAAGAAAATGCAGGCTTCTGAGCGGTATTTCGTTGATCAGATCACGATCCGCAGGCATTGGCCCGCGTGATACAGCGAAAATCCCGCCTCATATAAACAGCTGCGCAGGCCCACACCGGCCAGCGGCTGCATCGGTGCAAAGGGGATCGGCAATGCCTGTGGATTCTGGTGACACAGGTAATCGGCAAAGGCTTTGCCCACGACACTGCCAGTCGTCACCCCGCGCCCGTTGTAACCAGTGACCGCCACCAGCCCGGGCGCCGGCTCGAACAGGCGCATCAGGTGGTCCGGGGTGAAGGCGATGCATCCGGTCCAGGTGCACTCCCACTGCACGGGCTTGAGGTACGGGAAGTAGTGCTGCTGCACCCGATCGGCCCAGGCCTTGAGGAACCACGCCGGTTTCTGGTTGCCGTTGCCCAGGCTGCCGAGCAACAACCGGCCTTCGGCGTCGCGTCGGATGCTGCTGAGTACTTGGCGGGTGTCCCAGGAGCCTTGGCCGCCGGGCAGGATCTGTTGCGCGGCGTCGTCGGTCAGCGGGGCCGATGCCACCTGGTAGTAATAACCGGGGAAAAAGTTGCGGCGCAGTTCGGTCCACTCGCCTTCGGTATAGGCGTTGGAGGCGATCACCACTTGTTCGGCCTGCACCGAGCCCTGGGCAGTTTGCACAGACCAGTGCTGGCCCTGGCGTTCCAGTTGGGTGACCGGGGAATGATCAAACACTTGCCCACCGAGCCCGACGGCGGCGTTGGCCAAACCACTGGTGTAGGCCATCGGGTTCAAGGTGCCGGCACGCCGGTCCAGCAAGGCGGCAGCAATCTTTTTGGTGCCGGTGGCTTGTTCGCATGCCGCCCCGGTCAACAACTCCACCGGTGCACCGCGACGCTTCCACTGTTCTTCACGACTGCGCAAGTCCGCCTCGCCACGGGCGTTGTGTGCCATGTGCAAAGTGCCCTCGCGGCGCAGTTGGCAATCGATGTTGTATTTGTCGATCAGGCTGAACACCAGGGACGGTGCTGCGCCAAGCATGCGGTTGAGCTGGCTGCCCACCGCTTCGCCGAAACCGGCTTCGATCTCGTCCGGGGGAATCCACATCCCGGCGTTGACCAGGCCCACGTTACGCCCCGAACCACCGTGGCCGGTGCGATGGGCTTCGAGTACGGCGACGCTTTTACCTTGTTCCAGCAAGTGAATGGCCGCCGACAAACCGGTGATACCGGCGCCGATCACGCACACATCCACTTTGACCTCGCCCTTGAGCGCGGCACGATCCGGCCGGCCAGGGGTGAGTTGTTCCCACAAACACGCTTCGCGTAATGCCATTGCCAGACTCCGATGAGACCTAACAAACCACTTTCCGAATTGTAAAAACAGTCCAATGTGGGAGCGGGCTTGCTCGCGAATGCGGTGGATCAGCTAAGTATTCGTTGACTGACACACCGCTTTCGCGAGCAAGCCCGCTCCCACATTGACCTCACTTCGAGCAGAGACTCAGTCGAAGGTGATGCCTTGGGCCAGCGGCAATTCCAGCGAGTAGTTCACGGTATTGGTCTGGCGACGCATGTAGCCGCGCCATGCATCCGAACCCGACTCACGCCCGCCACCGGTCTCTTTCTCACCGCCAAACGCGCCGCCAATCTCCGCGCCGCTCGGGCCGATGTTGACGTTGGCGATCCCGCAGTCACTGCCCACCGCCGACATGAACTGCTCGGCTTCACGCACGTCAGTGGTAAAGATGCACGAAGACAGACCCTGTGGCACCGCATTGTTCAGGCGCAGCGCTTCGGCGAAATCGGTATAGCCCACCACATACAGAATCGGGGCGAAGGTCTCGGTGCACACCACATCACTCTGCTCCGGCATTTCCACGATCGCCGGCGATACGTAGTAAGCGTTGGGGAACTTGTCTTCCAACTGACGCTTGCCGCCAAACACCCGGCCGCCTTCGCTCAAGGCTTGTTCCAGGGCGTCCTGCATGTTTTCGAAGCTGTGCTTGTCGATCAGCGGGCCGATCAGGTTGCCTTCCAGTGGATGGCCGATGCGTACTTTGGAATACGCGGCCTTGAGGCGGGTGACGATTTCTTCTTTCACCGACTCATGGGCGATCAACCGGCGCAGGCTGGTGCAGCGCTGGCCAGCAGTACCGACCGCACTGAACAGGATGGCGCGCACGGCCATGTCCAGGTCAGCGCTTGGGCCGAGGATCATTGCGTTGTTGCCGCCCAGTTCGAGAATGCTGCGGGCAAAACGCGCGGCGACTTTCGGCGCCACTTCGCGGCCCATGCGGGTGCTGCCGGTGGCGCTGATCAGCGCCACGCGCGGGTCATCCACCAGCGCGGCGCCGGCATCGCGACCACCGATGATCACTTGGCTGAGGTACGGCGGCGCATCGCTGAAGTTGCTCAACACACGCTCGAACAACGCCTGGCAGGCCAGGGCGGTGAGCGGAGTCTTTTCCGACGGTTTCCAGATCACCGCGTTGCCGCACACTAGCGCCAGCGCGGTGTTCCACGCCCACACAGCGACCGGAAAGTTAAAGGCGCTGATCACGCCGACCACGCCCAGCGGGTGCCAGGTTTCACGCATGTGGTGGCCCGGGCGCTCGGAGGCGATGGTCAAGCCGTACAACTGGCGCGACAGGCCGACAGCGAAGTCGCAGATGTCGATCATTTCCTGCACTTCACCCAAGCCTTCCTGGGTGATCTTGCCGGCTTCCCACGACACCAGCTCACCGAGGTCGGCCTTGTACTCGCGCAACACGTCGCCGAACTGACGCACCAGTTCACCACGACGAGGTGCCGGCACTTTGCGCCAGGCGTCGAATGCATGCTCGGCGCGACTGACCTGCTGCTCCACCTCGGCGGCGCCTTCCCAGTGCACGCTGGCAATCCGGCTGCCATCAATGGGCGAATGCACGGGTTGTTTACCCGACTGGTACAACGCCGGGTTTACCCCGAGACGATCAAGCAATGCGGCAACCATGGGTCACTCCTTCAATCTACAAACAGAAATGTGCGCCGCCAGCTCACACGGCGATCCAGACCTTATTTGTAGCTGGCCCAAGACTTGCCAACAAACGACGATTAGGCGAGATATCATTCCGTTTATTCATGCTAAGAACAAAAAGAGGCGTGCCGTGCTCAATAAAAGACATTTGCCCTCGATCACCGCCTTGCAGTGCTTCGAAGCGGTCACCCGCCACCTGAGTTTTACCCGCGCCGCCGAGGAGCTGAACCTCACCCAGAGCGCCGTCAGCAAACAGGTCGCGCAGTTGGAAGAGTTGCTGCAGCACCTGCTGTTTCGCCGGGTGCGTCGCCGCTTGCAGATGACCCCGGCGGGCGATTTGTACCTGGTGGAAGTACGGAAAATCCTCACGCAGGTAGAGATGTCCACCCACTACCTGCGTTCCTACGGCGGCGAGACCGAGGTGCTGCGGGTGTCCACGCCCTACACCTTCGGCGCCCGCTGGCTGGTGCCGCGCCTCAAGGGCTGGCGGCTGCGCCATCCGCAGATCCACCTGGACCTGTGCAACGAACAGGAGCCGGACGAGCTGCTGCAAGGCAAGGCCGACCTGGCCTTCTATTTCGGCCAGGGCTCACGGCCCGGCACCGAAAGCCTGAAACTGTTCAGCGAAGAACTGGTGCCCGTGTGCTCGCCTGACAGCCTGCCCGCCCAGTCGTTTACCGACCCTACGCAACTGAGCGAACTGGTGCTGCTGCAAAACGCCTCGCGCCCCCAGGGCTGGCACGACTGGTTCGCCGCCCAGGGTTATCACACCGAGCACAGCTACCACGGGCCGCGCTTCGAGACCTTCTACATGTGCATCCGCGCCGCACAGGTCGGCTGCGGCGTGGCACTGTTGCCGAGGTTTCTGGTGGAAGAGGAATTGGCTGAAGGTAAGTTGGTGATCCCTTGGCAGCATGCGATGCCGAGTCAGGATGCGTATTACCTGGCGTACCCGGAGCACTCGGCGGAAGTGCCCAAGGTGCGCGACTTTGTGAAGTGGATGATGGAGCAAGTGGGGCCTGTTTGAGCGGCATCGCCTGCTATACCGCCTTCGCGAGCAAGCCCGCTCCCACATTTGAAATGCATTCCAAATGTGGGAGCGGGCTTGCTCGCGAAGGCGCCAGTGGCCACTACAACAATGCCAAGCTGAAAAAACACTGGCAAAACAACACAGGTCTATGCGCCACTAGCGCCATTCCTTAATTGTGCGTAAAGGTCGGCGCCCATCGCCGACCCGTCTGGAGATTCCCGTTATGAGCGAGAGTGTGTTTGCCGATCGCATCGTGCAGAACCTGCTCGACACCGACTTCTACAAGCTGACCATGATGCAGGCGGTGCTGCACAACTACCCGAACGTGGAAGTTGAATGGGAGTTTCGTTGCCGTAACAGTGAAGACCTGCGCCCGTACCTGGCGGAGATCCGCTACCAGATCGAGCGCCTGGCCGAACTGAGCCTGAGCCCCGACCAACTGGGCTTCCTGGAACGCATCAGCTTCATGAAGCCGGACTTTCTGCGCTTCCTCGGACTGTTTCGCTTCAACCTGCGCTACGTCCAGACCGGCATTGAAAACGGCGAGCTGTTTATCCGCCTGCGCGGGCCGTGGCTGCATGTGATCCTGTTTGAAGTGCCGATGCTGGCCATCGTCAGCGAGGTGCGTAACCGCTATCGCTACCAGACCGTGATCCTCGAACAGGCCCGCGAGCAGCTGTATCGCAAGTTCGACTGGCTGACCGCCAACGCCAGCGTCGAAGAATTGTCCGAATTGCAGGTGGCCGATTTCGGCACGCGCAGGCGCTTCTCCTACCGCGTGCAGGAAGAAGTGGTGAGCGTGCTCAAGCACGACTTCCCCGGGCGGTTTGTCGGCACCAGCAACGTGCACCTGGCCCGCGAGTTTGATATGAAGCCGCTGGGCACCATGGCCCACGAATGGATCATGGCCCACCAGCAACTCGGGCCGCGCTTGATCGACAGCCAGATCGCCGCCCTCGACTGCTGGGTGCGTGAATACCGTGGACTGCTGGGCATCGCCCTGACCGATTGCATCACCACCGACGCGTTCCTGGGCGATTTCGACTTGTACTTCGCCAAGCTGTTCGACGGCCTGCGCCACGACTCCGGTGACCCGGTGCAATGGGCCGAAAAGGCCATCGCCCACTATCACAAGCTGGGGATCGAGCCGATGAGCAAGACCCTGGTGTTCTCCGACAGCCTGTCGCTGCCCAAGGCGCTGGAGATTTTCCGGGCGCTGCGTGGTCGGATCAATGTGAGCTTCGGCATCGGCACCAACCTGACCTGTGATATTCCAGGTGTGGAACCGATGAGCATCGTGCTTAAAATGACCGCCTGTAATGGCCAGCCTGTCGCGAAGATCTCTGATGAAGCGGGCAAGACCCATTGCACCGATCCGAACTTCGTCGCCTATTTGCGCCACGTTTTCAAAGTACCTGCCCTACCCAGCAAGGAGTGAATCATGCAAGCCGTACAGCGCGAGATTGCTGAACAGCTCAAGGTCCAGCCGCCGTTTAAAGACCAGGCCGCCCTAGAGGCGGAGGTCGCCCGGCGCGTTACCTTTATCCAGGACTGCCTGCTCAATTCAGGCCTCAAGACGTTGGTGCTGGGCATCAGCGGCGGCGTCGACTCCCTGACCGCCGGCCTGCTGGCCCAGCGCGCGATGCTGGAGCTGCGTGCCGCCAAGGGGGATGAGGCCTACCGTTTTATCGCAGTGCGCCTGCCCTACGAAACCCAGTTCGACGAGCACGACGCCCAGGCGTCCGTGGACTTTATCGAGCCCGACGAGCGCCACACGGTGAACATCGGCCCGGCGGTAAAATCCCTGGCCAATGAAGTGGCGGCGTTTGAAGGCAAGGCGGCGGTCTCCCGGGACTTCGTGCTGGGCAACACCAAGGCGCGTATGCGCATGGTGGCGCAGTACACCATCGCCGGCGCGGCCGGTGGCCTGGTGATCGGTACCGACCATGCGGCGGAAGCGGTGATGGGCTTTTTCACCAAGTTTGGTGATGGCGCCTGCGACCTGGCACCGTTGAGCGGGCTGGTGAAAAACCAGGTGCGCGCGATTGCCCGGCACTTTGGTGCACCGGAATCGCTGGTGGAGAAAATCCCGACTGCCGACCTGGAAGACCTGTCGCCGGGCAAGCCGGACGAAGCCTCCCACGGCGTGACCTATGCCGAGATCGATGCGTTCCTGCACGGCGAACCGGTTCGCGAGGAAGCGTTCCGGATCATTTGCGAGACCTACCGCAAGACCGAGCACAAGCGGGTGATGCCGTTTGCGCCCTGAGGTAACTCAGCAGCTCATTGTGGCAAAAGGGCTTGCTGTGGCGAGGGAGCTTGCAGTGGCGAGGGAGCTTGCTCCCGCTGGGGCGCGAAGCGGCCCCTGAAGCCTGCTTACCGCTTTTTCTGATTCTACGCGGTGACCTTATGGGGGCTGCTCCGCAGCCCAGCGGGAGCAAGCTCCCTCGCCACAAAAGCAGCTTGCCTACAGCTCAAAAAAAAGCGCCCCGACGGGCTAATGCCGATCAGTTAAGCCCTCTTGCTTGACCTTTGGCCGCAAGAAATCAAAATCCGATGCCTGTATTGGCATCGGATTTTTTTATGCGTCTCGCTCGGGCACTGGAACTGACTCACAACATCGCC
>NZ_NIXO01000047.1 GCF_002204795.1 Pseudomonas sp. K2I15 | reverse complement strand
GTTTTTCATAACCCGGCGTCGGCGTGCTCCAATCGCGCACCACGCCCGCCGGCGTATCCTCCAGCCAGCCCATGCGCTTGCCCGGGAAGTAGCCAAACACCGCCGTCACCAACGGCATCACCACATGCCACTTGGCAAACATCCGCCAGCGCCCGCTCGCCTCATAGTCGCGCCAGTAGGCAAACTGCGCGCCCACGGTGACCAGACGCCGAATCACCGCGCCGGACGCCCCGAGGCCCGCCGCACAGCCACCAAAACTGTGCCCGACCACATCAATCGGCTGCCCCGGAAACTCGCGCTGAGCCCGCTGCAGGATCGCCTCGAAATCCAGCACGCCCCAATCCGACCACGAGGCCTTGAACCCCTTCAGCGAGCCGCTGCGGGACTCGCCGATGCCGCGGTAGTCGTAAGTGATTACGTCGAAGCCATTGGCAAACAGGTAATCGGCAAAACGCGAATAGTGTCGGCAGCGCACGGATGTGGCAGCGTTGATGATCACCACGGGGCGCTCAATGTCAGTTCTGATGTGGCGCCAGGTAAAGCCGCCAATCAGGTAACCGTCGGCGGCGGGCTCGCGGAATGCTTCGGCTGGAGGTCGGGTCGGCAAGTTCATGAGCGGGCTCGGTGTTTGCGCTTTCGATGGGGCGTCAAAGGCCCGTGTGCAGTTTTATAAGAACTCGAAACTAACAAATTTCGCGCAACAAAAAACCCCAACGATTTCTCCTTGGGGTTTTGGCGTTTGCCGTTCTACTGCGCCAACGGCAGTGTCACCACAAATTCGCTGCCCAACCCGTCGCCGTCACTCATGCCGATCACCGTGCCGCCATGGGCTTCCACTAGTTCGCGCACCACCGTCAGGCCAATCCCCAGGCCCGCACCGTTGAAGCCGACGGCGTGCACATCCTGAACAAACGGATCAAAGATAAACGGCAGTGCCTGTGCCGAGATGCCGATGCCGGTGTCGATCACGCTCAATACCAGCAGGTTGCGCTCCAGGGTCACCGACAGCCGCACGATGCCGCCGGGAGGCGTGTATTTGATGGCGTTGCCCAGGATGTTGCCGAGGATTTGCGTGAGGCGAATCGAGTCGCCATTGATCATGAATTGCTCTTCAGGCACTTGAGAGGTGAAGTGCAGCTTTTGGGCGAGCATCGATGGGGTGCAGGCTTCGATGGCTCGCTCAATGATCGGCACGATGTTCAGTATCTTGCAGTCCAGCCGCAGTTTGCCGGTGCTGGCGCGGGACACGTCCAGCAGGTCTTCGACCAGGCGCGACATGTGCTGCACCTGGCCTTCGATCAGCGATTGCATGCGGGGCAGTTCGGCACTGGGGACGCGCGCCAGGCGACCGGCGATCATGCTGATGGGCGTCAGCGGGTTGCGCAGTTCGTGGGCCACGAGCGCCAGGATGTTCTTTTGTTGAATCAGTGCCCGTTCGGCGGCGGCTTGCAGGTCTTGGGCGCTGAGGGCGGCAATCACCAGTTGCGCGTTGGCTTCGCGCATTTCCTGGGACAGCTGCTGTTGCTCCGTGTGCTGGGGGGGCACCGCATCCGACTGGGCGAGGAGGATGGCGAGGACCAATTGTTGATTGGCCTCCACCAGTTGCTCGATCTGCTGGCTGTCGCCCAGGCGATTTTTGACGTCGATCAGTTCTTGTTGCAGGGCCGCGAGCACGGCGCGGGCCTCGACGGTTTTTTGGCCGAGCAGGAACAGTTCGCGCGCGGCACTGGCCACGGCGTCCTTGTTCTTGTCATCGGCCTTGCTCATAAGAGTGACTCACGCATTGACGCCGCCGGGGTGCTGTCGGGTTGGGCGGCCACCGAGCAAGCCTTCCTGGTCGGGCAGGCGCTCGCCGATCTGCAGGCCGTTGTCATCAATGTGGTATTGGCGCAGCTCATCGGAATGCGCACTGCTGCGCACCTTGACCACGGCCATGATGCGCAGCAGTCGGCTTTGCACTTCGATGTAGCGCTGCACGATGATCGCGTCGGTGAGGAACGCCGTGCCGTAGGGGCTGAAGCGCAGGTCGGTGTAGCGGTCTTCCAGCTCGGAGGTCATCAGCACGCTGACGCCGGCGCCGGTGAGCGCTGAGACCATGCGTGACAGTGACTCGCGAAAGTCATCGCGAAAGGTCGGCGCCAGCGCCAGTTCGAAGCCCGACAGCGAATCGATCACCACACGGGTGGCCTTCAGGCGGGTGATTTCGGTGAGCAGCAACTGCACCACTTCATCGATGGACAGGTCGGGGGCGCGGCTGTCCACCAGGCCCACTTGGTCGCTTTCAATCAGTTTGGCGAGCGCGACGTTTTGCTGGTGGTTGGGGCGTTGTTCAAACGCCGCGATCACGCCGGTTTCGCCGTTGCGCGCACCTTCGGCAAGGAACGATGCCGCAAGGATGCTTTTACCTGAGCCGGAAGGGCCCGCCACCAACAACGAATAACCACGGGGCAGGCCGCCGCCGAGCATTTCGTCCAGGCGCGGTATACCCATTTTCAGGCGTGGCGTTGCCGCTGTCAGGGTTGCCGCAGGGTGGGCAACTGCAGGAGGGAAAACCTTGATGCCCGAGGTCGCAATACGGAAGGTGTGCAGCCCCGGCAAGGTCGGCTGGCCGCGCATCTTCATGATTTCCATTTTGCGCACCATGGAATTGCGCTGCACGCTCTGGCGCAGCCAGATCAAGCCATCGGCCACGGTGAAAATCGGGTTGGTGTCGGTTTCGGTGAAGTACTCGCCGATCAGGAAGGTGGTGGCCTGCCAGGTGGTCATCAGCATGCCCAGTTGCTGGACGAACTGCGGCAGGTTGTTGTTGGGGTTGTCCTGGGTCTGGCTGGCCAGCACCACCGAGCGGAACGAGTCGACAAACACCAGCGCCGGGGCGTGGGTTTCGACGGCGACGACGATGCGCCGCAGCACTTCGTCGAGGTCACCGGCCAAGGTGTCGTCGGCCAGGTTGATATAGCGAATAGAATGGTTGATGGCCTCGCTGTCGAAAAAATCGAACTGCTGCTGGTAGCGCAGCATTTTCAGCGGTGGCTCGCCCAGCACGGTGAAAAACAGCGCCGGGCGTTCGGGGGTGGCCAGGGCGAACATCATCTGGTGGGCCAGGGTGGTCTTGCCGCAACCCGGAGGGCCGGCGATCAGGTTGAACGAAAACTCCGGCAAACCTCCGCCAAGCACCTCGTCCAGTCCTGGCACGCCGGTGGCCAGGCGGTTGATTGTCACTTTGGTGCTCATGGCGAAGTATCCTGCGCAGGGTTGCCGCTCAAAGAGTTTTCCCACACGGCGCGCAGCAAGCGTGCGGTGAGCGAGGGCCCGATCAGTGTGGTCAGCAACTCATAGAGTGTCTTGAGCAGCGTTTCGCCAAAAAACAGGCTGTCGGCTTCGCTTTGCTCAAGCAGTAGGGTTTTGAGGGCGGTCATGTCGCCGGCGGGCAGGCTGTCAAAGCTGCCGGCCAGACGCGGATGGCCGGCGGCGCACAACAGCAGGCTGCGCCGGTACAGGGCGGCAACGCCGTGCTGGCCGATAATCGGGGTGAGGGCGCTGTCGATGTCCTGCAGCGTGGCAATAATTGCATCAGTTGCCCGTGACGGGCCGGAATTACCGCCCATCCGCTGCGCCAGAGAGGCGACTATCTGGCTACTCTCTTCGCTTTCCGGGGGCATGGCAGACTGATTGTGGTTGAATGCAGCCTTGATGGTACACCTTCTATACGGGTATAGAGATTCATTTGCCCCTGTGCTGGCATATCGTTAAATCCACTTCGATGGGATGTTCGACTTGGTGCCTGCCGATGCTAGGCTTGCGACCTTTTAGCCAGGAAGGAAGCATTAATGAGCCGCGATGCACTTGAGCGCAACCAGATACCGATCTACTTCTGCGCGGTGATCGTGGCGGCTGTCGCCGGGCTGCTGGCGCCTTCGATGGCGCGGGAACTGAATGCGTGGGTCACGCCCGCCATCGCTGTGTTGATGTACGCGATGTTCCTGCAAATTCCCTTTCTGGACCTGCGCCAGGGCTTGGGCAACAAGCGCTTCATGGCCGCGTTGCTGCTGGCCAATTTCATCCTGATTCCGCTGCTGGTGTGGGCGTTGACCCGTGGCCTGGTGGCGCACCCGGCAATCCTGGTGGGGGCGTTGCTGGTGCTGTTGACGCCGTGCATCGACTACGTGGTGGTGTTCACCCATATCGGCAAGGGCGATTCGCGGTTGATGCTGGCCGCGACCCCGATTCTGTTGCTGCTGCAACTGCTGCTGTTGCCGGTGTACCTGGGGGTCATGCTCGGGGCGCAGTCGCCGGTGGTGGTTTCGGTGGGGCCGTTTGTGGAGGCCTTCCTGCTGCTGATCGTTGCACCCATGATTCTGGCGGTGCTGACGACTTCCCTGTCCCGGCGATCACGCGTCATCAGTGCCTGGAACGATGCCTGGGCCTGGTTGCCCGTGCCGGCCATGGCGCTGGTGCTGATGGTGGTGATCGGTTCGCAGATCACTGCGGTGGTCCGCGATATTGGCCTGCTGGCGCCGGTGATCCCGGTGTATATCGGCTTCCTGTTGCTGGCCCCGCTGATGGGGGCACTGGCTTCGCGGCTGTTCGCGCTGCCGGCGAGCATGGCGCGGGCGGTCACCTTCAGCGCTTCCACACGCAACTCCTTGGTGGTGCTGCCGCTGGCGCTGGCGTTGCCTGAAGACATCCGTGGGCTCGCCGCCGCCGCGGTGATCACGCAAACCCTGGTGGAACTGGTGGGAGAGCTACTCTACATCCGGCTTATACCGCGGCTGATATGGCCCGCTCGTCGTTAGGCTGATGAATGTTTGATTCCGTTCAGGGGTTATTCAGGGGGGCGTTCGGCAACATGGGCCGGTTTACCCCACCTGACAGGCTGAATAATGGATCAACACAACCGCTTTCGAATGGAATCGCTGGGTATCTTTTTTATCGCCTTGCTGCTCTTCACCCTGGGCATCTGGGACCAGCAGCCACAAGGCTTTGACGGCCGCTGGGCCGTGTTCATGCAAGAGATGTTTCGCCACGGCGCGAGCCTCTTTCCTACCACTTATGGCGAGCCTTACCCGGACTATCCGGGCACCGCGACCTACCTGAGCTACCTCTTTGCCCGCTTGTTCGGTGCGCCCAACGACCTGGCTAACGTGATGCCCACCGCCCTGGCGTCTGCCGGGGTCATGGTGCTGATCTACCGCCTGCTGGCGCCGTCCAGCCGGGCGTGGGCGCTGCTGACGGTGCTACTCACGGCATTGACCGCCCAGTTGCTGGAGAAGTCGCGCTCGGTATGCCTGGACCAGATGGTCTCGTTTCTGTGCCTGTCCAGTTTCTATCTGTTGCATACCGGCGAGCGCATGGGCTCGAGGCTGCGCCAATACGCGGTCTTTCCGTTGTTTGTGGTTGCGTTTGCCATTCGTGGCCCGCTGGGGCTGATCGAGGTGTGCGGGGTGGTCTGTGTCTACTGGGCACTGGGCACTGCGCGCACGCGGCAAGAGCGAATTGCACTGCTGAAAAAGGTCATTGCCTACGGGGTTGTCGGGCTCATTCTGCTGGCCGGCTGTTGGTGGGTGCTGCTGAAGCTGGCGCGGATCAGCGGCGGCGATGCCTTCGTCGATGATGTGCTGCGGATGCAGTTTGCCGGGCGCCTCGATGACACCGGCGAGGCGTTCTACTTCTACTTCCAGTTGAGCCTGTACCGCTATTTCCCGGTGGTGCCGCTGGCGTTGGCGACGATGATTGCCCTGCGCCACAAATGGTCGATGCGTAGCGAGGATGCCGACGTGCAGCTGATGCTGCGCCTGGCCGCCTGCGGGTTGATGATTTTGCTGGGCCTGTCCATTCCGCACTTCAAGCGCGCCTATTACATCGTGCCCATGGTCCCGATGTTTGCTGCTGTGGCTGCCTACGGTTTGCTCCAGGCCCAAGGCTGGCTGCGCGGGGTGCGTCGTGGCTATGAGTGGCTGGTGGCGGCCTTGCCAGTGCTGGGCATCATCGTGGTGTTCGTCTGTCGGCAGCTGTGGCAAAAGCACGGTTACTGGCCGCAGGTTTCAGTGCCGGCGTTGGTTGGTGTGCTGATTGTGCTGCAACTGGCAGCGGTGATTGCCTGGCAGCGTTTGCGGGGCAATCTGGGGCAGCGGCTGGTGGTGCTCAGCCTCATTGCGCTGGCCAGCCAATGGCTGGTGCTGGTGAAGATTGTGGAGCCGGCCAAGGACCTGCAATACGACACCAAGAACTTCGTTGTCGCGGTGGAGAAGCTGCGTGCCGATAATCCTGGAACCCTGGTGTTTGTCGACCTCGCCAAGGACACCTGGGCGATTCGCTACATCATGAACCTGGATCACGACGAGCAGCCATTGTTCATCGGGCGCAACGAGCCCTTGCTGCAGGACGCACTGCCGCGTCCGGCCTGGGTGATTGTGGAGCGCAAGCAAACCGCATTGCTGAGCGGCACGCCACTGGAGCATATGGCGCCGGTGTTCAACGGGCGGCTGAATGACAACCCGCTACTGGTGTTCCTGGTGAAGTGAGTCAGTCGCCCTATTGGTCGAGTGCTGCTTTCCATTTATCGGGCGCGACAATTTCGGGCAGTGCGGTTGTCATGGCGGGATCCTCGTTCCTGGCTCGTGGAGTGGTGCGAGTGGCGATCACCAAGGGAATTAAGGATAGATCAGGGACTCATAAGGTGGAGCTGATCACCGATGGTTTGGATCGTCTTGCTGTATGGTCGCCGTTTAAATGACCGGTGGGTCTGATAACGCGCTTTGCGGCCTGTCGGAAAGCAGGCGTCTGCTAGGCTTTGGTACTTTCGTAGTGATGATTTTGGGTGCGACATGGAAGCAGTAAAAATGGATTTTGAATACGCGGGTGCTGAGAGTGTCGATAGTGCTCACGTGATAGGCCGCTCCTGGTTTGGAGGCCTGAGCATTTGTTTTGACGGAGGCTGCAGCTATCCCTCGATGATCGGGGTGCTGGAGGCGGTGTTTAAGCGCTACGGGCGCCTGGTGCGTTTTGGTGAGTCGCTTTCGGCCCAAGACTGGATTGCCCGGGTGGAGGAGAGTGGTTTTCACATCTCCGAGCAGGAGCGGGCTGCGGTGTTGACGTTGATGCGGGGTGGGGGTTGAGGGACTGCTTCAGGCCTGCTTATGCGTAAGGCTTTTCCAACTGCTCCGGTATGAAGCCTTCTTCGCGAAGTGATTTGATGACGCCTCTTATCAAATAATTGTTTGAGAAACCGATGGTGTATTGCCGCGCGCCTGGGCTAATGGGCAGTAGCATGCCTTGGTCGACTAATTTCTTTATTGGGTAGGTTCTCTGTGCTGCGGAAAGTTTTGGCAACGCCTTGGCGAAAAAACCGCATTAGGGTTAAGTACTCGACCTTCAGTACTGACATTGAAGCCGTACTTCATCAGTAACGCGTAGGTGAGAAGGCGTACGACTCGACCGTTCCCGTTGCCGAACGGGTGAATCCAGCCGAATCGATGGTGGGCAAGTGCAACCTTCATCAGGTCATATTTGGGTGGGTCTTTTTTATTGATAAAGGCGACCAGCTCTTGCATGTATCCGGGCACCAATACTGCGTCCGGGGGCAAATGGTCTGACTGAGCGATACGGACCCCGGCTCCATGATGCTTTCAATGTATTCCATGGCTCTTTCGATATTCGCGATTTCCCGCAACTGGTCAGTTGCTTGCGCCGTTCCTTCGACCTTGCTTTCGATGTAATCGGCCAAGGTCGTGTGGTTGCCTTCGATCCGGGCTGATCCCAGGCTTTCCAGCGTGTGGAAAAGCTCCTTTAACTGGAGGAAAACCGCGGGCGGCGTGTCCCGACCCAATTGCAGGCGTCGCAGATGTTCCAGTTCGCTCAATACGTCAACCAGGCCCGAGTCGAACGAGGGGTTCAAAAGCTCGAGGTCGTGGTGAAGAAACTCGGCCTTGGAAGGAATATCTCAGATGGGGTCGAGGGGGTATCTCGGATAGTAGGCGATTGGGTGCCTATAGATTAGGCACTTGTGCCTAAATGAGAAGCCACACTATCTCAAAAATGCTATTGAGATAAGTAGGATTGTCCAGGACTGGAAGTGGAAAGCTCTCTGTACCGTGTCGTACGGGGTCGGGCGAGGCCACAAATCCCAGACAACAAAAAACCCGCGCTAGGCGGGTTTTTTGTGTGTTTCAGATGACGTTAGCACCACCTGAAACTAATTAGTGGTGCCCAGAGACGGAATCGAACCGCCGACACGGGGATTTTCAATCCCCTGCTCTACCGACTGAGCTATCTGGGCAACGGGGCGCATTAAACGGGTTTTTCAGGGGGTCGTCAAGCAAGTTTTCAAAAAATATTTAATTATTACCGTCGCTTACGGGCCAACCCCCAAATTTGATCAATTATTCAGCAGGTGGCACGTAGCCGTCGGCCTTGGCGTATTCCTCGCCGGAAAAGAACTTGTCCATCTCGCCCTGAAGGTATTTGCGGTCTTCGGCGTTCATCATGTTCAGACGTTTTTCGTTGATCAGCAGGGTCTGGTGCTTTTGCCAGTCGGCCCAGGCCTTGGCCGAGACGTTATCGAAGATGTCCTGGCCCTTGGCGCCAGGGAACGGGGCGCGCTCCAGGGCGGGCAATTCTTCGTGGTACTTGCGGCAGATGATGGTGCGGGTCATGACGGAACTCCTGCGTTCAATACTTCAGCCGCGCGCTTCAGCAGTTTCTTTACCGGGGCGGCAAGGCCCAGGCGCGGCGGGGTGGCGAGGTTATACCAGAGCCAGTCAGCCTCGGCCACGTGATGGGCAGACTCCTGGACCTGGACCAGCCAGGGTTCGATAGCCAGTTGGAAGTGGCTGAAGGTGTGGATCAGGCTCGGCAGTTCCTGCTGCTTGCCCAGCGCCAGCGAGTGCTGGTTGGCCAGGTGTTCCAGGTCGCTCAGGTCATCGAGCTCCGGCAAGCTCCACAAACCGCCCCACAGGCCCGTGGAAGGGCGACGGTAAAGCAGGATCGCGCCCTCGGCATTGGCCAGCAGCGGCATCAGCGTGCGCTTCTGGGGCACGGCTTTGCGCGGCTTGGGGATCGGGTAGCGGGTTTCCAGGCCAAGCATGTGGGCTTCGCAGCCTTTTTCCAGCGGGCACAGCAGGCAGCTGGGTTTGCTGCGGGTGCAGAGGGTGGCGCCCATGTCCATCATCGCCTGGGTGTAGGCGTTGACACGATCATGCGGCGTAAAGCGCTCTGCGGTGGCCCACAGCTGTTTGGCGACCTTCGGCTCCCCCGGGTAACCTTCTTGCGCGGTAAAGCGCGCCAACACGCGTTTGACGTTGCCATCAAGGATCGGCGCTCGCAGGCCCATGCTCAGGCTGGCAATCGCGCCGGCGGTGGACAGCCCGATGCCCGGCAATTCGGTGAGCTTTTCGACGTCACGGGGAAACTCGCCGCCGTATTCGGCAACGACGATCTTTGCGGTCTTTTGCAGGTTGCGGGCGCGGGTGTAGTAACCCAGCCCTGTCCACAGGTGCAGCACTTCGTCTTCCGGTGCGGCTGCCAGGGCTTCGACCGTTGGCAGGGACGCCATGAAACGGTCGAAGTAGTTCAGCACGGTGCTGACCTGGGTCTGCTGCAACATGATCTCCGACACCCACACCCGGTAAGGTGTGATGCCTTGTTGCCAGGGCAGGTCGTGGCGACCGTGGCGGTCGTACCAGTCCAGCACCGCCGTTGAAAATTGCTCGTTTCTCATCGCTTGAACAGGCCCTTCAGAGCGTCTTTCAACTGTGGATTAACCTTGTCGAGCTTCTGTTCAAGCTTCTCGCTGAGCTTGTTGCCCGCCGCCTTGATCGCGACCTGGCTCAAGCCGTCCTTGTCCAGGCGGCAAGCCTTGGCGCCCAGTTCGAGCGGGCCACGGCAGCGCAGCGGGACTTCGATGTTCTGGAAGTTGGAGCCCACTTCGCAAGCCGGGTCCGGAATCTCGCGCTGGTCGCCTTCGACGATGATGCCGACGCGGTAGTCCATGCCCAGCACGCGCAGGTCGATGTCGCCGTTGCCGTTGACGGTCAGGCCCGGGATGCGCACTTTCAGGTCCGGGTTACTGGCCACGCCGTTGCGCAAGGTCAGGTTGCCCTTGAGTTCCTGGAACGGGGTGTCCTTGCCGCGCTGGTCGCCGCTGAGGGTCTTGCGGTTGAGCAGGGCAATGCCGGTGCACAGCTGTTGCTCAAGGTTGGCGTTGAGCAGCACACCGTTGTTGATTGCAAAGCTGGCGGTGCCGTTGAGGCTGTCGATCAGGGCTTTCTGGCTATTACCGCGGCCATTGAGGTTGCTGTCGAGGGTGAGCTGGCCCTTCACCGGCGGGTTCTGCCCCTGGGCTTGCAGGATGCGTTCGACCGGTACTTGCTTGATGCGGGTTTGCAGCGCCAGCAGCGGGATGTCCTGGCGCACGTCAAGGTTGCCGTTGGCCTGGAAAGTGCCGTTGTAAAGGCCGCCGCTCAAGGTGTCGAGCTTGAGCTGGCCATCGAGGCCGGAGGCTTTCAGGGCGGCATTCTGGATCGGCAGCTTGCTCAGGGTCAGTTGGCCGAAGGACAGGTCGGCGTTTACGTCCAGGGTGCGCAGGCGCGTCAATGGCAGCAGTTTGTCGGTGCTCCACGCGCCCTTGGTCGGGGCGTCTGGCAGTGGTGTGGTGCCACCGGCGGCCATGGCGCCGGCTTCGCTGTTCTGCACTTCAGCCTGGCGTGCGGCTGCAGCGCCTTTGGCGGATTCGGACTTGGCCGGCAAGTAGTTGTCAGCGTTGAAGGTGTCGGCCTTGAGCTGCACCCGCAGGGACTGTTTGGCGAAATCTTCCACGGCCACGCGACCGGTAAAGGTGCTGTCGTCGAGTTTCAGGTTGAGGTCTTCAAGCGCCAGGCTGGTGGGCGTGCCCTTGAGGCGGCTGACCAGCTCGACCTTGCTCAGGCTGCCGGCGGCCATCGGCGGCAGCGGGTTGCCGACGCTGTCGAGGAACTTGGCCAGGTCAAACTGGGCAATCGACAGGGCGCCGCTGAGTTGCGGGGTTTTATCCAGGTCGTTGACCTTCAGCTCGCCCAAGGCGCGCAGTTGGTTCAGCGACAGCTTCATGCTGGTCCATTCGGCAATGTTGGCCGACTGGTCCACCAGCAATTGGCCTTGGGTCGAAAAGGTCACTGTCTTGCCTTGCAGCGGTTCGCCGGTTGCTTCACCGGTGACTTTCATGTCTTCGAACTGGTAGCGCTTGAGGGCGCGCTGAATGCGCAAGTTGCCGTTGACCTCGGTCTTGACGCGCATCAGCGGCTGGTTGCTGCCGAAGAAGGCGGTGAGTTTCACCGGGATGCTTGCGCCTTCGTGCACGGCGCCGGCGCTCAGCTGGATGCTTTCGGCGCTGAACTGCTTGCCGGTCTGCTCGTCGTTGTATTCGACGCGGGCGTTGTTGATGGTCAGGCTGTCGATGTCCAGGCGGATCGGCTGGGGCGGTTTTTCAGGCTTGGGCGGCGTGGCCGCTTCAGTCACGGCGGGCGCGGCGGCGGGTGTACCCGCGTCGGGCACATTCTTGCCGATGTCTTCCCAGTTGCCGTGGCCATGCACATCTTTGTTCAGGCGCAGGTTCAGGCCTTCGACACGCACATCGCTCATCTGCACTTCACGGCGCAGCAGCGGCAGCACGCGCACCGACAGGCCAAGCATCTGCAAATCGGCGAACGGTTGGGTCGGGTTGGTCAGGGTCGCAACGCTGGCCTCGTGCAATTCAAGACCGAGCCAGGGGAACAGGCTCCACCCGATGTCGCCATTGAGCGTCAGCTCGATGTGGGCCTTGTCGCGGGCAATCTGGCGAATCTCGTCTTTGTAGTCGTTGGGATCGAAGAGATGGGTCAGGGCAAAGCCTAGAGCCACAATGATCAGCAACAGCCCGAGAAGTACCAGACCCAGGATTTTGCCGAACGCTTTCATGGGCGAGTCCTTGTATGTCGTTTTAAAATTTAGCCGCAGAGTATAACGCCCGAAGGCTTACGTCAGTTCGCGGATAGTTACATTGTATCTATGGCCGGCAAAACGGAATTTTGGCGCCAAAAAAAACAGATAACCTGGAAAAGATGATGGCAGTTTGGTTTTTCTGTCATCCACAGATGCTAATCTCTGCGTGTTCGTCCGCCTTCTGCGGCTAAACGTCGCGCAAAAATGGAGCTTTACTCAACAAATATGGCCACGCCTTGCGTGTAAGGCCAAAAGGAGAGAGCGCCCGACGGACACATACTAATAACTGGGGGAAACACCAATGAGCACTAGCACTGCGGCAGCTTTAACTGCCGCACAGCCCGCGTTCCTGTCCAAGGAACGCATTATCGCCAAGCCCGGGTTCAACCGTTGGCTGGTACCACCGGCCGCCCTGGCCATCCACCTGTGCATCGGCATGGCCTACGGCTTCTCGGTGTTCTGGTTACCGTTGTCCAAGGCGCTGGGTATCACCGCACCGGTCGCCTGCGCGCCGGACATGAGCTTTATCAGCCAGGTCTTCTCGTCCCAATGCGACTGGCCCATCTCCATGCTGGGCTGGATCTACACCCTGTTCTTTATCTTCCTGGGCTGCTCGGCAGCGATCTGGGGCGGCTGGCTGGAACATGCCGGGCCACGTAAAGCGGGTGTCGTGTCGGCCTTGTGCTGGTGTGGCGGCTTGCTGATCTCCGCATTGGGGATCTATACCCACCAGATCTGGCTGATGTGGATCGGCTCCGGGGTCATTGGCGGTATCGGCCTGGGCCTGGGCTATATCTCGCCGGTGTCGACCCTGATCAAGTGGTTCCCGGACAAGCGCGGCATGGCCACTGGCATGGCGATCATGGGCTTCGGCGGCGGCGCGATGGTTGGTGCCCCGTTGGCAGCAGCCCTGATGGGTCACTTTGCCTCGCCGACCAGCGTTGGTGTGTGGCAGAGCTTCGTGGTCATGGCCGTTATCTACTTCGTGTTCATGATCGGCGGCGCCTTGTCGTACCGCGTTCCGCCGACCGGCTGGAAGCCTGAGGGCTGGACTGCCCCGGCGAAGAAAGCCAGCAACGCGATGATCACCCACCGTCACGTGCACGTGAACGTGGCCTGGAAAACCCCGCAATTTCGTCTGGTGTGGCTGGTGCTGTGCCTGAACGTGTCTGCCGGTATTGGCATTCTCGGCATGGCTTCGCCGCTGCTGCAGGAAGTGTTCGGCGGCAAATTGCTGGGTAACGGCCTGACGTTTGGCCAACTGGATGCCGGTCAACTGGCGTCCATCGCGGCCATTGCAGCTGGATTTACCGGTCTGTTGAGCCTGTTCAACATCGGTGGCCGGTTCTTCTGGGCGTCGTTCTCCGACTACCTGGGCCGTAAAAACACCTATTTCGTGTTCTTTGCGCTGGGCTTTGCCCTGTACGCGTTGATCCCGAACCTCGGTCACCTGGGTAACGTTGCCCTGTTCGTGGCCGCGTTCTGCATCATCCTGTCGATGTACGGCGGTGGTTTTGCGACGGTTCCGGCTTACCTGGCCGACCTGTTCGGTACACAAATGGTGGGTGCGATCCACGGTCGTCTGCTGACGGCGTGGGCAGCGGCGGGCGTGTTGGGCCCGGTGCTGGTGAACTACCTGCGTGAGTATCAGCTGAGCATCGGCGTTGAACGCGCTGCCGCTTACGACATCACCTTGTACATCCTCGCCGGCCTGCTGGTGCTGGGCTTTATCTGCAACCTGCTGGTACGGCCGGTGGCAGACAAGTACTTCATGACCGACGCCGAACTGGCCGCCGAACAGGCGCTGGGCCACGACAAGGGCGCCGATTCCAGCACTGTGCTGGAATGGAAAGCCTCCTCCGGCAGCGTGCCATTGGCGGTTGCCGCCTGGCTGGCGGTGGGTATTCCGTTGGCGTGGGGCGTGTGGGTCACGCTGCAGAAAACCGCAGTACTGTTCCACTAACACCGCGTAACCCTTGTGGGGGCGGGCTTGTGTGGGAGCGGGCTTGCTCGCGAATGCGATGGATCAGTCAGTACATGTATTGGCTGACACACCGCTTTCGCGAGCAAGCCCGTTCCCACACAAAGCTGCTCCCACACTTGTACTGACATGTCTATCCTCGACACTCCATCAGTCTTATCCCCTCCGATGTTTCTGTTTAGCGCCCGCGCCCCTATAATGGCTGCCTTTTTCGCCCAATGATTTTGCGGAGCTGGTGATGGCCGAACGTAAGGCGTCCGTCGAGCGCGACACTCTGGAAACCCAGATCAAAGCCTCGATTAACCTGGATGGCACCGGAAAGGCCCGATTTGATATCGGTGTACCTTTTCTTGAGCACATGCTGGACCAGATCGCCCGTCACGGGCTGATCGACCTGGATATCGTCAGCAAGGGCGACCTGCATATCGACGACCACCACACGGTGGAAGACGTCGGTATCACGTTGGGCCAGGCATTTGCCAAAGCCATTGGCGACAAAAAAGGCATCCGTCGCTACGGCCACGCCTATGTCCCGCTCGATGAGGCGCTGTCGCGTGTGGTCATCGACTTCTCCGGCCGCCCAGGCCTGCAGATGCACGTGCCCTACACCCGTGCCACCGTGGGCGGCTTCGACGTTGACCTGTTCCAGGAATTCTTCCAGGGCTTCGTCAACCACGCGCTGGTCAGCCTGCACATCGACAACCTGCGTGGCACCAACACCCACCACCAGATCGAGACCGTGTTCAAGGCCTTCGGTCGTGCCCTGCGCATGGCCGTGGAGCTGGATGACCGCATGGCCGGGCAAATGCCGTCGACCAAGGGCGTCCTTTAATGCAGACGGTCGCGGTTATCGATTACGGCATGGGTAACCTGCACTCGGTGGCCAAGGCCCTCGAGCACGTAGGTGCCGGCAAGGTGCTGATCACCAGCGATGCCGACGTGATTCGCGAAGCCGACCGGGTGGTTTTCCCGGGTGTTGGCGCAATTCGCGACTGCATGGCCGAGATTCGCCGCCTGGGCTTTGACAGCCTGGTGCGTGAAGTCAGCCAGGACCGGCCGTTCCTCGGCATCTGCGTGGGCATGCAAGCCCTGCTCGACAGCAGTGAAGAGAACGCCGGCGTCGACTGCATCGGCCTGTTCCCGGGCCAGGTGAAGTTTTTCGGCAAAGACCTGCACGAAGACGGCGAACACCTGAAGGTGCCGCACATGGGCTGGAACGAAGTGCGCCAGACCGTGGATCACCCGCTGTGGCACAACGTGCCGGACCTGGCGCGTTTCTACTTCGTGCACAGCTACTACATCGCCGCCGGTAACCCGCGCCAGGTGGTGGGTGGCGGGCACTATGGCGTCGACTTCGCCGCGGCCCTGGCCGACGGTTCACGCTTTGCCGTGCAGTTCCACCCGGAGAAGAGCCATACCCATGGCCTGCAATTGCTGCAGAACTTCGCCGCGTGGGACGGGCGCTGGTAATGGCCAAGAAGGTCAAGCCGCCGATCTTGAACCTCACTCCCCAACAGGAGAGTGAGGCCACCGACAAGATCAAGCGTTTCATGGAAGACCGCTTCGAGCTCAAGCTCGGCTCGTTCGAGGTTGCAGAAATCCTCGAACTGTTCACCACTGAAATTGCTCCGCACTATTACAACAGGGCGATTTTCGATGTGCAGACGCACCTTAAAGAAAGGTTCGAAAGCATCGAAAGCGACTTGTGGGCGCTCGAGAAACCCTGATTTCCCGAGCAACGCTGAATATCGAATAAGGTTTGCCAGATGCTGATTATTCCCGCTATCGATCTCAAGGACGGCGCCTGCGTACGCCTGCGCCAGGGCCGCATGGAAGATTCCACGGTGTTCTCCGATGACCCGGTGAGCATGGCTGCCAAGTGGGTGGAAGGCGGTTGCCGTCGTCTGCATCTGGTGGACTTGAACGGTGCGTTCGAAGGCCAGCCGGTCAACGGCGAAGTGGTGACGGCGATCGCCAAGCGCTACCCGAACCTGCCGATCCAGATCGGCGGCGGCATTCGCTCCCTGGAAACCATCGAGCACTACGTGAAAGCGGGCGTGAGCTACGTGATCATCGGCACCAAGGCCGTGAAAGACCCGGCCTTCGTCGCCGAAGCCTGCCGTGCGTTCCCCGGTAAAGTGATCGTGGGCCTGGACGCTAAAGACGGTTTTGTCGCCACCGACGGCTGGGCTGAAATCAGCACCATTCAGGTGATCGACCTGGCCAAGCAGTTTGAAGCCGACGGCGTCTCTGCCATCGTTTATACCGACATCGCCAAAGACGGCATGATGCAGGGTTGCAACGTACCGTTCACCGCTGCGCTGGCTGCTGCCACCAAGATCCCGGTGATCGCTTCCGGCGGTATCCACAACCTGGGCGACATCAAGTCGCTGCTGGACGCGAAGGCCCCAGGGATCATCGGCGCCATCACCGGCCGTGCGATCTATGAAGGCACCCTGGACGTCGCCGAAGCTCAGGCTTACTGCGACGCCTACAAAGGCTGAGGACTGACCATGGCGCTGGCCAAACGCATTATCCCTTGCCTGGACGTCGACAACGGTCGCGTGGTCAAGGGCGTCAAGTTCGAGAACATCCGTGACGCCGGCGACCCGGTGGAAATTGCCCGTCGCTACGACGAGCAGGGTGCTGACGAGATTACCTTTCTCGACATCACCGCCAGCGTCGACGGTCGCGACACCACGTTGCATACCGTGGAGCGCATGGCCAGCCAGGTGTTTATCCCGCTGACCGTGGGCGGTGGCGTGCGTACCGTGCAGGACATTCGCAACCTGCTGAACGCCGGCGCAGACAAGGTCTCGATCAACACCGCGGCCGTGTTTAACCCGGAGTTTGTCGGCGAAGCTGCGCAGCACTTCGGTTCGCAGTGCATCGTGGTGGCCATCGACGCCAAGAAAGTCTCCGGCCCCGGCGAAACCCCGCGCTGGGAGATTTTCACCCACGGCGGGCGCAAGCCTACCGGGCTGGACGCGGTGCAGTGGGCGATGAAGATGGAAGCCCTGGGCGCCGGTGAAATCCTGCTGACCAGCATGGACCAGGACGGCATGAAAAACGGCTTCGACCTGGGCGTGACCCGCGCCATCAGCGACGCGCTGGGCATCCCGGTGATCGCGTCCGGCGGCGTCGGCAACCTGCAGCACCTGGCCGACGGCGTGATTGAAGGCCACGCCAGCGCAGTGCTGGCGGCGAGTATTTTCCACTTTGGCGAATACACCGTTCCCGAGGCAAAGGCCTACATGGCGGCGCGCGGTATCGTCGTTCGCTAAACGCTACTGGACACCATGGCAGGCTCGCGGCACTCTCTGGGCTTGCCATGGATTCCGGTAACTTTCATGTTCAAAGACTTGCTGCTCGCCCTCGCCAGTACCTCCATTCTTTTGGCGGGTTCGGCTCACGCCGACGAACCGTCTGACAGCGCTTCCCTGGTGTTGCTGACGGAAAACTTCCCGCCTTACAACATGGCGAAAAACGGCAAGAATTTCGCCAAGGAAGAGAACATCGAAGGCATCGCCGTGGACATCGTCCACGAGACCTTCAAGCGTGCCGGCATCTCCTACAACCTGACCCTGCGTTTCCCTTGGGAGCGAATCTACAAACTCGCCCTGGAAAAACCCGGTTACGGCGTGTTCGTGATGGCGCGCCTGCCGGACCGTGAGGCGCTGTTCAAATGGGTCGGCCCCATCGGCCCGGACGATTGGGTGCTGCTGGCCAAGGCTGACAGCAAGATTGAGCTGACCGACCTTGAGCAGGCCCGGCGCTACAAAATTGGCGCCTACAAGGGCGACGCCATCGCCGAAACCCTGGAGAAGCAGGGCCTCAAACCGGTGATCGTACTGCGCGACCAGGACAACGCACAAAAGCTGCTGGATGGCCAAATAGACCTGTGGGCCACCGGCGACCCGGCGGGCCGTTACCTGGCACGCCAGGTCGGGGTGACCGGGCTCAAGACCGTGCTGCGCTTCAACAGTGCCGAGTTGTACCTGGCGCTGAACAAGCAGGTGCCGGACGAAGTCGTCGCCAAGCTCCAGGCGGCCCTGGATCAGTTACGGCAAGAGGGTGTCGTCGACCAAATCATGGGGCGATATCTCTAGGGTGTTTTCGTCTGCCGTGGGCGGTGCCTGTTCGTCATCGGCTGCGATGGGCTCTGCCGGAGGCGGCAGTAACGGGTTTTCTGCGGGCACCACCGCAGTCGAATCGCTGAAATACACCGTGTCGCCGTTGGTGTAGCCAACCGTGGCGGACAATTGGCTCCCGTCCTGTCGCAGCAACCGGTACTCACTGCGGATAAGGTGCGCCGCAACGGTCTGGTTTGCCGGAACATAAGCGGCCACTTCCAGCGAAGCCGAAGAGCCCCAGCCTTTTGCCGATTGGCTGGTATGGGTGAAGAGCTTGTCCAGATTCGCCGAGAAGCTCAATGGCAGCGCAATAGAAGACCACTCGTTGCTAAAGTCGATGCCGGTGATCGCCGTAAAGTCGATGGAGTCATCACCGTTCTCACCCCTGCGTGCGGTCCAGTTGAACGTTTTGCCTTCGGCGGTCGTATTGTGGCCAACGCCAACCGAGAGATAGCGATCGCTTCGTTCCAGCCTGTAGGTGGGGGTGCTTTGCAGTTGTTCGATCGGCGTCAGGTTGCTGTCTTTCACCGTAAACCACGGCAGCTCGCAAACATGTGGAGGGTGCTCCGCAGAGTCCTGCATGTCGGCGGGTGCAGGCAGAGGGCTTTCCAGCAGCGCCAGCTCCATGCGTAAAGCATAAGGTCGGGCGCCAAAAGAGGGCCGGGCGAAGCTGCCATTGCCGAAAAACGTACCGGGCGCAATATACGCTTCGCCCGGTTCGACCTCGGGGCTTTGGACGTCCCAGGCACTGAAGTCCATGCGCGAGCCGCTGCCTTTGTCATCCCAGATCGAGTTGCCGATGTAGGCGTCCACGACCAGATCGGCCCGGATACAGCGCACAATGTTGACCGAAGGCTTGTCGTAACCGACGTAGCACACCATCCCCATGGTTACGTAACCCTCGGGCGCTATGGGCTGCCATACGGAGACTTCGGAGCGAACCCTTTTGCCGGAGTTTTGCCACACCAACTGAAAGTCTGTCGGCGCCCTGAGTGCGGTGCCGTTGACCTTGTCCGCCTCACTGACCACCGCGACGACTTTTCGGTTGTTTATCGTGCGGTATCCTTCAAATACAACATCGCCCAATGAGGAGAAGGTGTTCAGCGCATCAGCGGACGTGTTGGGGCGCCAGAAGCTCGCGGACTTCAGGGCGCCTGAGCCTTTGTCGTTCCAAAGCAGGTCGAATTCCGTGGTGAAACTGATCAGCAGGTCTTTAAATATGATGGGGGCCATTTCTCTTGTTTTCCCAATTCAATACAACGTTGTCGAAGAGCGCCTGTATGGCGCACCTCGCAACTATTGAATAAACCGGGAGCAGCAGAGTGGTAGCTATGTAGCGCCGTGAAAAGGCGCCACGGGATCAGCGATAAGTGCCGTCTTTGCCGTGCCCTGCCATGGCGCGATTGCTGCGCAGGCTGATCATCAGCTTGATATCGATCCACTCGATGCCTTGGGCCTTGAGCTTGGGCAGCTCACGTTCCAGCACCGCCAGGGTTTGTGGATAAGGGTGGCCGATCATCACGGCCGAACCCTGTTTGTGGGCCAGCTTGATCGCGGTCTGCAACTGAGTGGTGATGGCCGCTTCGGTGCGTTCGTCATCGAGGAACACATCCCGCGAGACGCTGGCCAGGCCGATCTTCTGCGCTTCGGCCGCCGCTACGGTCTTGGCGCTGGTGCGGCTGTCGACGAAGAATTTGTGGCGCCGCTGCAACTCAGCCATCAACCAGGCCATGGCCTCGGGCTGCGCCGTCATGCGGCTGCCCATGTGGTTGTTGATGCCGGCGGTGTAGGGCACGGCCTTGAAGGCCGCGTCCAGGCGTTTGCCCAGCTCTTCGATGGGCAGGTCGGGGTGCCAGGCGAACGGGCCGGTGGCCGGGTCCATGGGCATGTGCAGGATGACGATCTTGCCGGCCTTGTGGGCTTCGCGGGCGAATTCGGCGGCGTGGGGTGTGTCGGGCATGACTGCCGTGGTCACCGGGCCTGGCAGGGCGAGCACGCGACGATCCCGGGGCAGGTTTTGCCCCAGGTCGTCGATGATCAGGGTCAGGTAGGCTTTGTGTTCTGCGGTGGCTGCACTGGCGGGGTTGCCTTGGGCAACTCCCGCCAGACAGCACAGCAAAGCGATGATCAGTGCACAACGCATATCAACGGCTGCGCGTAATGCTCAGGCCCTTGAGCAGGCTCAGCGCCTGGGCCAACTGGTAATCGTCGTCCTGTGGCATCGGCTTGGCCTTGGAACCGCTGCCGGTAGGCTGGTCGGCGCCGCCGTTGCCATTGCCCAAGTGACCTTGCAGGTCCGCTTCCTTGTAGAACTCGCTGTCGGCTTCGTTGGTGATCTTGGCCTTGCGCACTTCGATGTCTGGCACGATGCCCTGGGCCTGGATCGAGCGACCATTTGGCGTGTAGTACAGCGCCGTGGTGATCTTCAAGGCGCGCTCGTTGTTCAGCGGCAGCACGGTTTGCACCGAGCCTTTGCCGAAGCTGGTGGTACCCATCAGCACGCCGCGCTTCTGGTCTTGCAGGGCGCCGGCGACGATTTCCGAAGCCGAGGCGCTGCCGCCGTTGATCAGCACAACCATCGGTACGCCTTCGCTGAGGTCGTTGCCGGTGGCCGAGAAACGCAGCTCGGAGTTGGCGATACGGCCCTTGGTGTAGACGATCAGGCCCTTGGTGATGAAGTGGTCGACCACTTCCACCGCCGCCTGCAACACGCCGCCTGGGTTGTTACGCAGGTCGAGCACGATGCCGGTGAGTTTCTTGCCGTTGTCTTTACGCAGCTTGGCCAGGGCCTTGGCCACTTCGTCGCCGGTCTTGACCTGGAACTGGGTGATACGGATGTAACCGTAGCCCGACTCCAGCAGTTGGCTCTTCACGCTCTTGACCGTGATGGTCGCGCGCGCCAGGGTCACGTCAAACGGGTTGCCGCCGTCGCGCACCAGGGTCAGGGTGATCTTCTGGCCGATCTTGCCGCGCATCTTGTCGACGGCTTCGGTCATGGTCTGGCCACGGGTCGGCTGGCCGTTGATCTTGACGATCAGGTCGCCCGCCTGGATCCCGGCCTTGGAGGCGGGCGTGTCGTCGATCGGCGAGACCACTTTGATCTGGCCGTCTTCGGCGCCGACTTCAATGCCCAGGCCACCGAATTCACCGCTGGTGCTTTCCTGCAGTTCGGCGAAATCTTCCGGGCCCAGGTAGGCGGAGTGCGGGTCAAGGTTGCTGAGCATGCCCTTGATGGCATTTTCCAGCAGGGTCTTGTCGTCTACAGGTTCGACATAGGCGGCCTTGATCCGGTCCATGACCTCGGCGAAGGTGCGCAACTCGTCCAGCGGCAGCGGGGCCTTGGTGGTCGCGGCCGTGGCTGACTGGGCGGTTTGGTCGGCAAATGCCAAAGGCGCGCCGATCACCAGGGCGATCGTCAGGGCCAGCGATGTGAGGCGGGACAAATGCAGCATGTCGAACGAACTCCTAATGTAGATGCGACCCTTATCCTTGGGTGCGGCACCATTGTGCCGGGTCGCTCGGGCGGCCCTGCTGACGAATAGCGAAGTACAGCGCCGGCGTGTCCTGGCCACCACTGTTACCGACAGTGGAGATGGATTCACCGGCTTTTACAACATCACCTGCCGCTTTAAGCAAAGTTTGATTGTGGCCGTAAAGGCTCAAATAGCCATTACCGTGGTCAAGAATCACCAACAAACCTGCGCCACGCAGCCAATCGGCGAACACCACGCGGCCGCCGTGAATGGCGTGGACCTGGGTGCCGGCGCCGGCACTGATCATCACACCGTCCCACTTGGCGCGGGTGTCATCGCCGCGGGTTTCACCAAAGCGTGCCAGTAATCGACCATCAACTGGCCATGGAAGTTTGCCCCGGGCTGAAGCAAAAGGTCCGCCGAAGGATTCGCCGGCGCTGGAAACCAGCGGGCCAGGCGCTGCACGCGCCGGTTTACGCGGGGCCGGGGCATCAGTGGCAACTGCCTCGGCGGCCTCACGCTCGCGCTTTTTTTCGGCTTCCTGCTGGGCCAGCAGCGCTTTTTGCCGCGCTTGCTCTGCCTCACGGGCCTGGCGCGCCAGGGTTTCCTCGATGGTTTTCAGGACTTTACCCAGGTCGGCCTGGTCCTGCTCGCGGGCCTGGAGCTTGGCGTCACGGGCCTTAACGTCGTCATTGAGCTTGGCCAGGGCTTGCTGGCGCTCCTTGCGAACCTTGTCCAGCTCGTCGCGTTGGGTGTCGAGGCTGCTTTTCTGGTCGAGCAACTGCGACTGCTGGTTGGCGATTTCTGTTTCGACGTTGGCCAACTGGCGCAGGGTCTCGTTGAAGCTTTTCAGTTGCTCCAGGCGGGCCTTGCTCAGGTAGTCGTAATAGGTGAGGGTGCGGGCGAATTTTTCCGGGTTCTGCTGGTTCAGCAGCAGCTTGAGGTATTCCTGGCGGCCGTTCTGGTAGGCGGCGCGGGCCTGGATCGCGATCAGGCGTTGCTGTTCAACGCGGGCGCTCTGGAGTTTTTTTTTCTCACCGTCGAGTCGCTCCAGTTCCGACTCGCTCTTCTTTAGTTCTTTTTGCAGCTCCTGGACCTGCTTCTCCAGCTTGCCCATCTCGGTTTCCGTGCCGCGCAGGTCTTTCTGCACGCCGGATTTCTCTTCCTGGAGCTTGCCGAGCAGTTTCTTCAGCTCGGTAATGTCCTGACGCGTAGCGTCCAACTGTTGTTGGGTTTGTGCGCGCTCATCGGCAAACGCCGGTTGGAGCAGGCAGACAAGAGCGAGGGTAATCAAGGCGCGAAGCATAGAGGCGGGCGACACCAGGGAAAGGGACGGCCTAGTATGCCCGCCAAGCGCTGCAAAAAAAACGCCCAATTCGGGCTGGCGGGCAAGTTAGCTGCCGAGTGGCGGCAGTATGGCAAAAAGACATCTATCAAACATCGCCAAACCAATGTGGGAGTGGGCTTGCTCGCGAAAGCGGTTTGTCAGCCACTGTATCCGATGACTGAAAGACTGCTTTCGCGAGCAAGCCCGCTCCCACACTGTTTTGTGGTGGGCTTTAAATCAGACGAGGATTGAAGTCCCGGTCATTTCCACCGGCTTCTCCAGCCCCATCAGCATCAACATGGTCGGTGCCACGTCGGCCAACACGCCGCCTTCACGCACCTTCAGGTCGCGCTTGCCCACGTAGATGAACGGCACTGGCTCGGTGGTGTGGGCGGTGTGGGCCTGGCCGGTGGATTCGTCGGACATTTGCTCGCAGTTGCCATGGTCGGCCGTGATCAGCGCTTCGCCGCCCACCTTGTCCAGGGCGTCGACGATGCGGCCGACGCACAGGTCCAGGCATTCCACGGCTTTGACGGCCGCTTCCAGGTTGCCGCTGTGGCCAACCATGTCACCGTTGGCGTAGTTGACCACGATCACGTCGTAACGCTGGTGCTCGATGGCGTCGACGATCTTGTCGGTGACCTCCGGGGCACTCATTTCCGGCTGCAGGTCGTAAGTAGCGACTTTTGGCGACGGGATCAGGATGCGTTCTTCGCCCGGGAACGGTTCTTCACGGCCGCCGGAGAAGAAGAAGGTCACGTGGGCGTATTTTTCGGTTTCGGCAATGCGCAGCTGGGTCTTGCCGTTTTTCGCCAGGTAATCGCCCAGCACGTTGTCCAGGCTGCCCGGGGCAAACGCCGACGGGGCCGGGATGTTGGCGGCGTATTGGGTCAGCATCACGAATTCGACTTTCGGCTGGCGCGCGCGCTCGAAGTCCTTGAAACCGTCATCGACAAACACATGGCTCAGCTCGCGGGCACGGTCGGCGCGGAAGTTCATGAACACCAGGGCGTCGCCGTCCTCGACCTTCACCGGCTCACCGATGGTGGTGGCCTTGACGAATTCGTCGCTCTCGCCACGGGCGTAGGCGGCTTCCAGGCCTTCCTGGGCGGTGGCGGCGTTGAATTCGGCCTGGCCGTCGACGATCAGGTTGTAGGCCTGTGCTACGCGGTCCCAGCGGTTGTCACGGTCCATCGCGAAGTAACGGCCCACCAGGCTGGCGATGCGGCCTTTGCCGAGGGTCTTGAAGGTTTCGTCCAGCAGTTCGATGGAGGACTTGGCGCTTTTGGGCGGCGTGTCACGGCCGTCGAGGAACGCGTGCAGGTAGATTTTCTCGGCGCCGCGCTTGAAGGCGAGTTCCGCCATGGCGATCAGGTGGTCCTGGTGGCTGTGGACGCCACCGTCCGACAGCAGGCCCATGAAGTGCACGGCCTTGCCGGCCTTGACTGCTTTATCCACTGCCGCACAGATGGTTGGGTTTTCGAAAAACTCGCCGTCGCGGATCGATTTGGTCACGCGGGTGAAGTCTTGATATACCACTCGTCCGGCCCCGAGGTTCATGTGGCCGACTTCCGAGTTGCCCATTTGGCCGTCCGGCAGGCCAACATCCATGCCCGAGCCCGAGATAAGGCCGTTCGGTACGGTAGCGCTCAGACGGTCCAGTACTGGCTTCTTGGCCGAGTACACAGCGTTGTCGTGGTGGCTTTCACTGTGTCCGAAGCCATCGAGAATTATCAGGACCAAAGGTTTAGGCGTAGTAGTCATAGATCCTCTCGCGGCGGTAATGAATGAAGGCAATTGAAAAGGGAGTGGCAGTTTAAAGCGAAGTTCCGACCACGTCACCGCTTTACGGGGGTTGGCCGACCATGGCGGCTGTGTATACTTACCGCCATTTTAACGCCCTGGAACCTCCTTGATGGTTGATCACCTGATTGCATTTGCCACTACCCACTATTTGCTCGCTGGTGCGTTCGTCGTACTGCTGGCGCTGCTGATCGCTCACGAAATGAGCCGCGGTGGCCGCAGCCTCAGCACGTCCGAGCTGACCGCCCTGGTCAACAAGGATGAGGCTGTAGTGGTGGACATTCGTCCCGCCAAGGATTTCGCCGCCGGCCACATTGTTGGCGCGCTGAACATTCCCCAGGACAAGCTGATTTCGCGCCTGGCCGAGCTGGAAAAGCACAAGGCCAAGACCATCATCCTGGTCGACGCCCAAGGCCAGCACTCCGGCACCCACGCCCGCGAGATGCTGAAAACCGGTTTCAACGCCGCCAAACTGTCCGGTGGCATCTCCAGCTGGCGTGGCGATAACCTGCCGCTGGTGAAGTGATATGAGCCAGGTTGTCGTTTATTCCAGCGATTATTGCCCTTATTGCATGCGGGCCAAGGCCCTGCTTGAGAAAAAGGGCATTGCCTTCGAAGAGATCAAGGTTGATGGCAAGCCCCAGGTGCGCGCCGAAATGACCAAGAAAGCGGGACGCACGTCCGTGCCGCAGATCTGGATCGGTGACAAGCATGTCGGTGGATGCGATGACCTGTTCGCACTTGAGCGCGCCGGTAAACTGGAAGCGCTGCTTCACGTCTGACTCCAAACCCCTAAAAGACCCCAAGTTCACGAAGGATCTGCGATGACTGACCAACAGAACACCGAAGCGGCAGCAGAAGAGGCTCAAGGCCCACAATTTTCCCTGCAGCGTATTTACGTACGTGACCTGTCGTTCGAAGCGCCAAAAAGCCCGGCCATCTTCCGTCAGGAATGGACCCCGAGCGTCGCGCTGGACCTGAACACCCGTCAAAAGGCTTTGGAAGGCGACTTCCACGAAGTCGTGCTGACCTTGTCGGTGACCGTCAAGAACGGCGAAGAAGTGGCCTTCATCGCTGAAGTGCAACAGGCTGGTATCTTCTTGATCCAGGGCCTGGACGAAGCGTCCATGAGCCACACCCTGGGCGCGTTCTGCCCGAACATCCTGTTCCCGTATGCCCGTGAGACCCTGGACAGCCTGGTCACCCGTGGCTCGTTCCCGGCGCTGATGCTGGCTCCGGTGAACTTCGATGCCCTGTATGCGCAAGAGCTGCAGCGCATGCAACAGGAAGGTTCGCCAACGGTTCAGTAATTTCGAACCCGACGCAGGACTAAATGTGGGAGCTGGTTTGTGTGGGAGCGGGCTTGCTCGCGAAAGTGGAGTGTCAGTCACTGAATGTGTGTCTGATGCACCGTATTCGCGAGCAAGCCCGCTCCCACGCAAGCCCGCTCCCACATTTGTTATGTGTGTTACTTGAAACCGAGTTGCCGCCAACCTTCGTAAACCGCGACGGCCACGGTATTGGACAGGTTCAGGCTGCGACAGCCTTCGCGCATCGGCAAGCGCAGACGGTGGCCGTCGGGCAGGGCGTCGAGTACGTCTGCCGGCAGGCCCCGACTTTCCGGGCCGAACAGGAAGGCGTCGCCCTCGGCAAAGCTGGCATCATGGAACGGCCGCGAACCCTTGGTGGTAAACGCGAACAACCGTGGGTGGTTCAGGCTTTCCAGGCAACTGGCGAGGTCGGCATGGCGTTGC
Organism: Pseudomonas sp. K2I15; assembly: GCF_002204795.1. Classification (GTDB taxonomy): domain Bacteria; phylum Pseudomonadota; class Gammaproteobacteria; order Pseudomonadales; family Pseudomonadaceae; genus Aquipseudomonas. Next base: position 23,930 of record NZ_NIXO01000047.1, on the reverse strand, counting down.
AGGGTGGCGTACTCGTGGTAGTCGAGCCCCGCGCGGCGCAGGCGCTTGTCGTCCATGTCGAAGCCCAACGGCTCGATCAAATGCAGGTGGCAGCCACTGTTGGCGCACAGCCTGATAACGTTGCCGGTATTCGGCGGAATTTCTGGTTGAAAAAGGATGACGTGAAACATGCACGGCTCCGAAGGCAAAGATGCGCTGCATTCTACCCCTGAAGAAGACCCCAGGCCGAAGCTATTGCCACGGGTTTTGGGCTCGTTGGCGATTGTCGGCTTGATGGTGGGCCTGATGATCGGCCGGCTGACCACGCCAGACCCGGTTGAGCTGCAGCAGGTCGAGCCTGTCGCCGATGGCGTGGTGGTGTGGTTCAACAGCGAACCCAAGCTGCACGGCGAGCATATCGACGGTACCGTGGCGCTGTTGTTCGACGCGCTCGGCAAGGCGCAGGGCGGGCAGTTGAAGGTCAATGACAAGGACGTGAACTGGCGGGTACGCGAGACCGATGGCGGCTTGCTGCTCAACCTGGTGGCGGCTCGGCCGTTGCGCGGGGAATGGTCGGGGGGGAAGGTCGAAGGACGCTGGCGGTTGGAGATCCATCTCCAGGAGCAATAAAAGAGGGAATCCCCGGCCTGCCTGTACCAAGGTTCCCAAAACGGGCTGGGGCTATGGGCGAGTTGCCTCATAAGCCCCGGGTGTAAAGAAGGGAGTTCCCGGCCTGCCTGTACCAGGGCTCCCAAAACGGGGTGAAGCCAAAGGCTTCGGTGTTAAAGAGGGAATCCCCGGCCTGCCTGTACCGAGGTTCCCGAAACGGGTGTGGGGCGCGACGCGATCCGCATCAAGCGCCCCGGGTGTAAAGAGGGGATTCTCGGCCTGCCTGTACCAAGGTCCCCGAAACTGGGTAGTAACGGGGTTATTGCAGGGCGCGTGCCAGAATTGTGAAGTTGTGCAAAAAAAATTCTTCAGAAAGCGCAAAGCCCCGGAATACGGGGCTTTGGCGTTTTCAGCTTTTAATATTTATTTAACAAGACATGTGTTTCAGGCGTTGGATAAGTGCGCGATGCCGGTTCGTGGTGCATTGAAGCGGTGCACGGTTTAAAGCCTTGTGCGGATGCAAATGTGGGAGCGGGCTTGCTCGCGAAGGCGGTGTATCAGTCAATATATCCAGTGACTGACACACCGTTTTCGCGAGCAAGCCCGCTCCCACATGGGGTTTTCGGTGGATTTGAGACGGGGTCAGCCCTCATCGCCCTCATCATCGTCACCGCCATCGACCTTCATCCCCAGTTCCTTGATCTTGCGAGTCAGGGTGTTGCGGCCCCAGCCCAGCAGCACGGCGGCGTCGCGACGACGACCGGCGGTATGCTTGAGGGCGGTTTCGATCATGATCCGCTCGAAGGCCGGCACAGCGCTGTCCAGCAGGTTCGACTGGCCACGTGCCAGAGCCTGGTCGGCCCACTGGCGCAGCGCCTGCTCCCAGTTGGTCACTGGTGCCGAATCCTGAGGCAGGCTCAGCAGCTCGGGCGGCAGGTCGCTGATGTGCACTTCGCGACCCGAAGCCATCACGGTGATCCAGCGGCAGGTGTTCTCCAACTGGCGTACGTTGCCCGGCCATGGCAGGTTCTTCAGGTATTCCTCGGTCTCGTTTTTCAGCAGCTTCGGCTCGACGGCCAGCTCCTGGGCGGCGCGGCTGAGGAAGTGACGGGCCAGGGTCGGGATGTCTTCGCGGCGGTCCGACATCCGTGGGATGTGGATACGGATCACGTTCAGACGGTGGAACAAGTCTTCACGGAATTTGCCGGCATGCACCAGGGTTTCGAGGTTTTGGTGAGTCGCCGCGATGATGCGTACGTCGACCTTGACCGGCGTGTGCCCGCCTACGCGATAAAACTCGCCGTCGGCCAGTACCCGCAGCAAGCGCGTCTGGGTGTCGGCCGGCATGTCGCCGATTTCATCGAGGAACAGCGTGCCGCCATCGGCTTGTTCAAAACGGCCACGGCGCAGGTTGGCTGCGCCGGTGAAGGCGCCTTTTTCATGGCCGAACAGTTCCGACTCCATCAAGTCCTTCGGAATCGCCGCCATGTTCAACGCAATGAACGGCGACGCCGCCCGTGGGCTGTGACGGTGCAGGGCATGGGCCACCAGCTCTTTACCGGTACCCGATTCGCCGTTGATTAGCACGGTGATGTTGGAGTGGCTCAAACGCCCGATGGCGCGAAACACTTCCTGCATCGCCGGCGCTTCGCCGATGATTTCCGGAGTACGGGTCAGGACCGGCGGGGCTTCCTGGTTCTGCTGTTCCTGGGCGTGCTGGTTGGCGCGTTTTACCAGCGCCACGGCTTCGTCCACGTCGAACGGCTTTGGCAGGTATTCAAAGGCACCGCCCTGATAGGACGCGACAGCGCTGTCCAGGTCCGAGTGCGCGGTCATGATGATCACCGGCAGGCGCGGGTGCTGCTCGCGAATCCGCGCCAGCAAGTCCAGGCCACTGGCGCCGGGCATGCGGATGTCAGAGATGATCACGTCGGGCTGCTGGCGAGCCAGGCGGCTCATCACCCCGTCGGCGCTGTCGAAGCTCTGGGTGGTCATGCCTTCCTGTTGCAAGGCTTTCTCCAGGACCCAGCGGATAGAACGGTCGTCATCGACGATCCAGACAGTTTCACTACGGCTCATGTCGATGGGGCTCCTTGTTCCAGTGGCAGAAAGATCGAGAACGTGGTGTGGCCAGGATGGCTCTCACACTCGATCAAGCCCTGGTGCTGGCTGATGATGTTCTGGGTAATGGCAAGGCCCAGCCCGGTACCGTCCGGGCGGCCGCTGACCATTGGGAAAAAGATGGTTTCCTGCAGCTCTGCAGGGATGCCCGGGCCGTTGTCGATGATCTCGACCTTGGTCACCAGGCGATGGCGCACGTGGCCGATGGTGAACTGGCGCAGGGCGCGGGTGCGCAGGCTGATGCGGCCCAGGCGCAGTTCGTTCTGGCTGCTGATGGCCTGCATGGCGTTACGCACGATATTGAGCACTGCCTGAATCATCTGCTCGCGGTCGATCAATACGTCGGGAATGCTTGGGTCGTAGTCGCGCACCAAGGTGATGCAACCCTGGCTTTCGGCCTCCACCAGTTGGCAAACGCGCTCCAGAACCTCGTGGACGTTGGTCATCGCCAGCGACGGCAGCTTGTTGGAGCCGAGCATGCGGTCTACCAGGTTACGCAGGCGGTCGGCTTCCTCGATGATGACGTTGGTGTAGTCCTTGAGGTTCTCGTCCGGCAGCTCGCGGGCCAGCAACTGTGCGGCGCCGCGAATCCCGCCCAACGGGTTCTTGATCTCGTGGGCCAGGCCGCGCACCAGCATCTTGCTGGTTTCCTGCTTGGACAGTTGCGCCTCTTCCTTGGTGATGCGCAGCAGGCGATCACGGGGATGCACCTCCAGCAGCAGCAAGGTGGCGCCGTGGCTCAGGATCGGTGTGACCGCGTAGTCGACGGTCAGGGTCTGGCCGGTGAGGGCGGTGAGCATCGCTTCGCGCTTGGTGAACGGGTGCGCCTGCTCCACGGCCTGGCGCAATGAGCTCAAGGCCTCGGCCGACTCAGTGAACAGCTCACTGATGAATTGCCCATGGCTGCGCTGGCCGCTGATGGCCAGTAGCATCTCCGCCGCCGGGTTCATGTACTCAAGGCGAAGTTCGTCATTGAGCAGGATGGTCGCGGTGGTCAGGTTGTCGAGTAGCAGGCGGTGCAGTGCGTCGCTGATGGTCATTAGGACCTCTTTTGGAGCAAGGCGCGGCCTTGAGGCATGCGCTGATACAAGGAAAATGCAAAAAACAAACCAAGGCTCCGAAAAGAAGCGTTAAAGCCCTGAAATGGGGGTTTAAGGCGCGAAACTGTGGCGTTCTGCCAGCTTCAGCGGGAAGTTTCGAACCAAAATGGGCTGGGTAAGTGGGAAGGGTGCAATGTATCGCACCAATATAGTGCGGTTTTCAGAAGTCTGTTCAGGAAAGCCAAAAGGCTTTCCTGAGGCTCAGCCTTTGTAGAGGCACAGCTCGGCGGTGGCGCGGATCATCGCCAGTTGGTGCAGCGGGTCGTTTGCAGGTGCGTGATTGGCCTGGGCCAGCCATTGCGGACATTGCGGGTTGCTGCGCTCGGGCGTGAAGTCCGCCAGTTGTTGCAGCAGGCGTTTTTGCAACAGGTCCAGTTTAGGGCGAATCTGCCCGACCAAATCAGGACGTGGGTCGTTGGGTGCCTTGCCTTGAAGCTGCCAGTCGGACAAGTGGGCGTACTGCACCAGTTTGTTCGCCTCGATCTGGGCCGAGAAAAACTGCTCGGCCTGCGCCGGTGCCAGCTTGTAGCTCGGCGCCTGGGCGACGACGCTGGCGATCACATCCTGCTCTCGCGGCCGGTCTTCAACGGGCTTGTGGCTGTCCCATTTGCTCAGGGCCACCTGGTCGGCAATCGCCAGGCGTTCGGCGATGCTGTCGTGCAGTGGGGCCAGAGTCGGTGGTGCGGCGAATACGTTGGTGCTGATGGCCAGCAAGATGAACCCAAGTTTGAGTTTCAAGGCAGATCCCTCTTCTGTAGGAGCGAGCTTGCTCGCGAAGGTCGTTAACGATAACGCGTAAATATTGAAGAAATACGGCGCCTTTGAATTTTTCGCGAGCAAGCCCGCTCCCACAGGGTTTTGCGGGCAAAAAAAGACCTCCCGAAGGAGGTCTTTTTTGTCACGCTACGTTAAGCGGCGCTACCGGATCAGCAGCTGTAGTACAGCTCGTATTCCAGTGGGTGTACGAAGGTGCGGACCTTGATTTCTTCTTCGCTTTTCAGGGCGATGTAGGCATCGATAAAGTCGTCGCTGAACACGCCGCCTTTGGTCAGGAACGCACGGCCCTTGTCCAGCTCTTCCAGGGCTTCTTTCAGGCTGCCGCACACTTGTGGGATCTCTTTGGCCTCTTCAGGCGGCAGGTCGTACAAGTTTTTGTCGGCGGCGTCGCCTGGGTGAATCTTGTTCTGGATACCGTCCAGGCCGGCCATTACCAGGGCCGCGAAGGCCAGGTACGGGTTGGCTGCTGGATCCGGGAAGCGAGCTTCGATACGGCGAGCACGAGGGCTGGACACGTAAGGAATGCGGATCGAAGCGGAACGGTTGCGAGCCGAGTAGGCCAGCATGACTGGAGCTTCGAAACCTGGGACCAGACGCTTGTAGGAGTTGGTCGACGGGTTGGTGAAGCCGTTCAGGGCCTTACCGTGTTTGATGATACCGCCGATGAAGTACAGGGCAGTGTCGGACAGGCCGGCATAACCTTCGCCAGCGAAGGTGTTCTTGCCATCTTTGGCGATGGACAGGTGAACGTGCATACCCGAACCGTTATCGCCGTACAGAGGCTTAGGCATGAAGGTAGCGGTACGGCCGTAGGCATCAGCCACGTTGTGTACGCAGTACTTCAGGGTCTGAACTTCGTCAGCCTTGGCAACCAGGGTGTTGAACTTCACACCGATTTCGTTCTGGCCGGCAGTCGCCACTTCGTGGTGGTGAACTTCGATGACCAGGCCCATCTCTTCCATGGCGTTGCACATGGAGGTACGGATTTCGTGGTCGTGGTCGAACGGAGGAACCGGGAAGTAGCCGCCTTTGATACCAGGACGGTGGCCTTTGTTGCCGCCTTCGATGTCCTGGTCGGACATCCACGAACCTTGTTCGGAGAAGATCTTGAACATGGAGCCAGAGATGTCGGACTTGAACTTGACCGAATCGAAGATGAAGAATTCTGGTTCTGGGCCAACGAATACGGTGTCACCGATACCGGTCGACTTCAGGTATTCCTCGGCACGCTTGGCGATCGCACGTGGGTCACGGTCGTAGCCTTGCATGGTCGAAGGCTCGATCACGTCGCAGACGATGATCAAAGTTGGGTCTTCGGTGAACGGGTCGAGTACGGCGGTGCTGTCGTCCGGCATCAGGATCATGTCGGAAGCTTCGATGCCTTTCCAACCGGCAATGGAGGAACCGTCGAACATTTTGCCTTCTTCGAAGAAGGCGTCATCCAGCGCGTCGCGAGCCGGCATGGTCACGTGGTGCTGAGTGCCTTTTGTGTCCGTGAAGCGCAGATCAATCCATTTGACGTCATGATCTTTGATGAGTTGAACCGACTTCGACATAGTGTCCTCCGGGTGGCTTCGGGCTGGGGTAGTGGAGTTAGCCCTTAGAATGTGGGTGATGCCGGCGCGAATACTCGACCAAGGCAACCTGCCTCACAAGAGAGCAAATTGCATGCCAGTGCCCCGACATGGGTTTTTTGCCACAAAAACGCCCCTATAAAGGTGCAATCCGCTAAAACGGAAGAAATTGCGCACCGCAATGTAGCGCTAATTTTCGATTATGACCCGTTTTGGTGCGCGAAAGGTCCGTTGCATATTAACTGGTTAAACCTTGAGCGATTTCCGCTATAATCCGCGCCCCCCTTTTTCGGCTGGGCCTGCGCGCGCTGTTTTCATGAAATTAATCGTTAAAGTATTCCCCGAGATCACCATCAAGAGCCGACCGGTACGGATGCGTTTCATCCGTCAATTGGCCAAGAACATCCGTGCCGTGCTCCGCGATCTGGACCCGGCTGTGGTGGTGAACGGTGTGTGGGACAATCTCGAACTGGAAACCCGCCTCACAGACCCCAAGGCCTTGAAGGACATGACCGAGCGCTTGAGCTGCGTGCCGGGCATCGCGCATTTCCTGCAGGTTGACGAGTACCCGCTGGGCGACTTCGACGACATCACCGAAAAGTGCAAACAGCACTACGGCGATGTACTGGCGGGCAAGGTGTTTTCGGTGCGCTGCAAACGCGCCGGCAAGCACCCGTTCACCTCCATGGATGTAGAGAAATACGTTGGCAGCAAGCTGCGTCGCGAGTGCGGCGCAGCCGGAATTTCCCTGAAAGAGCCGCAAATTGAAGTGCGCATGGAAATTCGCGACCAACGGTTGTTTGTGATCCACAGCCAGCACGACAGCATCGGCGGTTACCCGCTGGGCGCACTGGAACAGACCCTGGTATTGATGTCTGGCGGTTTCGATTCCACCGTGGCGGCCTACCAGATCATGCGCCGCGGGCTGATGAGCCACTTCTGCTTCTTTAACCTGGGCGGGCGTGCCCACGAATTGGGCGTGATGGAAGTCGCGCATTACATCTGGAAGAAGTACGGCAGCTCGCAACGGGTGCTGTTTGTCAGCGTACCGTTCGAGGAAGTCCTGGGAGAAATTCTCGGGAAAGTCGATAACAGTCATATGGGCGTAGTATTGAAGCGTATGATGTTGCGCGCTGCGTCCCGAATCGCGGATCGGCTGGAAATCGACGCACTGGTCACCGGTGAAGCGATTTCCCAGGTGTCCAGCCAGACCCTGCCGAACCTGTCGTTGATCGACTCTGTGACCGAGAAGCTGGTATTGCGCCCGCTGATCGCCAGTCACAAGCAAGACATCATCGACCTGGCGACCCAGATCGGCACGGCGGATTTCGCCAAGCACATGCCGGAATATTGCGGGGTCATCTCGGTGAACCCCAAGACCCACGCCAAGCGCAACCGCGTGGAGTACGAAGAACAACAGTTCGACATGGCGGTGCTCGAGCGTGCGCTTGAGAACGCCAAACTGGTGCCGATCGATCGGGTTATCGACGAATTGGGCCAGGATTTGCAGATCGAAGAAGTCAGCGAGGCTCTGGCCGGTCAGATCATCATCGACATCCGTCACCCGGATGCCGCTGAAGACGAGCCGCTGGAAATTGCTGGCATCGACGTACAAACGCTGCCGTTCTATGCATTGAATGCGCGTTTCAAGGAACTGGATGACAGCCGTCAGTACCTGTTGTATTGCGACAAAGGCGTGATGAGTCGCCTGCATGCCCACCATTTGCTCAGTGAGGGGCATGCCAATGTGCGCGTTTATCGACCGAGCTAAGAGCCCGGGGCTGTTTGCCTGTGGCCTGCGTCACCGGCCCCCCGACTCTGCCGTCAAGCTGTAACGGCAAGGCCTGACTCTACTGTTAATCGCTGCCACGACCTGTCAGCACACCGAATCCTCTGATCGAGATACACAAGTGATCGAAAATCTACGCAACATCGCCATCATTGCTCACGTTGACCATGGTAAGACCACCCTGGTAGACAAACTCTTGCGTCAATCCGGCACCCTGGAGCGCAACGAGCTCAACGACGAGCGCGTGATGGACTCCAACGACCAGGAGAAAGAGCGCGGTATTACCATTCTGGCGAAAAACACCGCCATCAACTGGAACGGCTACCACATCAACATCGTGGACACCCCGGGCCACGCCGACTTCGGCGGCGAAGTTGAACGCGTAATGTCGATGGTTGACTCCGTTCTGCTGCTGGTTGACGCTCAAGACGGCCCTATGCCGCAAACCCGTTTCGTGACCAAGAAGGCTTTCGAAGCCGGCCTGCGTCCAATCGTGGTGATCAACAAGGTTGACCGTCCAGGCGCACGCCCGGACTGGGTTCTGGACCAGATCTTCGACCTGTTCGACAACCTGGGTGCTACCGAAGAACAGCTGGACTTCAAAGTCGTCTACGCCTCGGCCCTGAACGGCATTGCCGGTCTGGAACACACCGACATGGCTGAAGACATGACCCCGCTGTACCAGTCGATCGTCGACAACGTACCTGCGCCGAAAGTCGACCGCGATGGTCCGTTCCAGATGCAAATCTCCGCACTGGACTACAACAGCTTCCTGGGCATCATCGGCGTTGGCCGTATCGCTCGTGGTCGCGTCAAGCCGAATACTCCGGTTGTGGCTATCGATGCTGATGGCAAGCGCCGTAACGGCCGTATCCTGAAGCTGATGGGTCACCACGGTCTGCACCGTGTAGACGTTGAAGAAGCAGCTGCCGGCGACATCGTCTGCATCAGCGGCTTCGACCAGCTGTTCATCTCCGACACCCTGTGCGACCCACAGAACGTTGAAGCGATGAAGCCGCTGACCGTTGACGAACCCACCGTTTCGATGACCTTCCAGGTTAACGACTCGCCGTTCTGCGGCCGTGAAGGCAAGTTCGTCACCAGCCGTAACATCAAAGAGCGTCTGGACAAAGAACTGCTCTACAACGTTGCCCTGCGCGTTGAAGAAGGCGACACCGCCGACAAGTTCAAAGTCTCTGGCCGTGGTGAGCTGCACCTCTCGGTACTGATCGAAACCATGCGTCGCGAAGGCTTCGAAATGGGTGTTGGTCGTCCGGAAGTGATCATCCGCATGGTTGACGGCGTCAAGCACGAACCGTACGAAAACGTGACCATCGACCTGCCGGAAGAATCGCAAGGTTCGATCATGGAACAGATCGGTATCCGTAAAGGCGACCTGACCAACATGGTTCCGGATGGCAAGGGCCGTGTGCGCCTTGAGTACAACATCCCGGCTCGTGGCTTGATCGGTTTCCGTAACGAGTTCCTGACCCTGACCTCCGGTGCAGGCATCCTGACCTCGATCTTCGACCGTTACGACGTGATGAAGTCCGGCGACATGTCCGGCCGTCAGAACGGCGTGCTGGTTTCGGTTGCTACCGGTAAGGCTCTGACTTACTCGCTGGAAACCCTGCAAGCTCGCGGCAAACTGTTCCTGGGTCACGGTGAAGACGTGTACGAAGGTCAAATCGTCGGCATCAACAGCCGCGACAACGACCTGGGCGTCAACCCAACCAAAGGCAAGAAGCTCGACAACATGCGTGCTTCGGGTAAAGACGAAACCATCGCTCTGGTTCCGCCTATCCGCTTCACCCTGGAGCAGGCTCTGGAATTCGTTCAAGAAGACGAATTGTGCGAAGTCACTCCTAAGTCCATCCGTCTTCGCAAGAAGATCCTGGGCGAAAGCGAGCGTACCCGCGCTGCGAAAAAATCCGGTAACTAAGTCTCTTAGTTAGCTGTAAAAAAAACGCCCCCGACCTTACGGTCGGGGGCGTTTTTGTTTGTCTGGGGTTTGTGCGGTGACTATCCGGGCCCCTTCGCGAGCAAGCCCGCTCCCACATTTGGAATGCATTTCAAATGTGGGAGCGGGCTTGCTCGCGAAGGCGGTAGTTCAGGCAATAAAGAATTTGGATCAGAACTTATCGAGCGTGCGCAATTTAGTCTCGCGCACCACTTCCTTCGGCTTGTACGCGCAATACCCAGGCCGTGGCCCGATTTTCGGGTGATTGCGGCAAGTATCCGGGCGCTTGTCATAAATAGTGCAGAAGCGGCTCTTACGATCCAGGTACAGGCAATCGTTGTTGCTCATGCGCTGCAGGGTAAAAATCTCGGATTTGGAGTTGAAGCGCTCCACGATGCCTTCTTTCTGCAAGCGCTTGGCGATGTTCTTCGGCGGGTCGCCACGCTCGAACTCATCGACGATACCGATGCGGATCAGGTCCTTGATCTTCACCTCAACCGGCAGGGTGCAGCAGCTCGACACACAGCCGCCACACATATGGCTTGAGTATTTCTGCCAGGTCTCGAGACGGTCGAGTTCCGCGGCGGCGATCAGTTGAGGCTTCATCAGGTTTCCAAGAGGGGTGTTATCCGGCGCGGGATCATACCGGAATTGGTGTTTTTTTGAACAATATCTTCCAGGTTTCAGCTCGAAGGCTGTGTTAAGCCACAAACGGGCACGGCCCCTGCATCTAATTAGCGCAAAGGTGAATGAGTTAAAAAACTGCCGAACCAGAGCGTCTACGGTCTGTCAGACCGTCTAGGCTCTAGCAACTCCTTCTATCTCGCCCGAGGTCGCATCGATGTCTCAGGAACCGCTTGTACGAGAAGCAGAGGTAGCCGCATTTCGCGATGCTGTCTTGACCAAACTTACCTATGCGGTGGGCAAGGACCCCGATCACGCCTTCGACCACGACTGGTTCGAAGCCATTGCACTGGCCGCCCGCGACCATATGGTCGAGCACTGGATGGACCACACGCGGAACATCTACCGCAAGGGACAGAAGCGGGTCTATTACCTCTCGCTGGAATTCCTGATCGGCCGTCTGCTCTACGACAGCCTGAGCAACCTCGGCCTGCTGGACGTGGCCCGCGAGGCCATGAGCGAGCTGGGCGTGGACATGGAGCGCATTCGCCTGCTGGAGCCCGACGCGGCCCTGGGCAACGGTGGCCTTGGCCGTCTGGCTGCGTGCTTTATGGAAAGCATGTCGACGCTGGGCATTGCCGGCCACGGTTATGGCATTCGTTATGAACACGGGCTGTTCCGCCAGGCGATTGTCGATGGCTGGCAGCAGGAACAAACCGAACGCTGGCTGGATTTCGGCAACCCATGGGAGTTCGAGCGCGCTGAAGTGATCTACCCGATCGGCTTTGGCGGCAGTGTGGAAACCCTGTTGGACGCCTCCGGCAAGTCGATTCAGGTCTGGTCACCGAATGAAACCGTACGCGCAGTAGCTTATGACACGCCGGTAGTCGGCTGGCGCGGCGCCAGCGTCAACACCTTGCGCCTGTGGCGTGCCCGCGCGGTAGAGGACCTGCACCTGGAACGCTTCAACGCCGGTGACCACCTGGGCGCCGTTGCCGAAGTGGCCCGCGCCGAAAGCATCTCCCGAGTGCTTTACCCGGCAGACAGCACCGAAGCAGGGCAGGAACTGCGCCTGCGCCAGGAATACTTCTTCGTTTCCGCCTCGCTGCAGGATTTGCTGCGCCGCCACAAAAACATGCACGGCTCAGTGCTGAGCCTGGGCGAACACGCGGCCATCCAGCTCAATGACACGCACCCATCGATTGCGGTGGCCGAGTTGATGCGCCAGTTGGTCGACCTGCACGACATCCCGTGGGAGGCCGCGTGGGACGTGACCGTCGAAACCCTGTCGTACACCAACCACACCCTGCTGCCCGAGGCCTTGGAGACGTGGCCGGTAGGTTTGATGGAACGCATGCTGCCGCGGCACATGCAGATCATCTACCTGATCAACGCCCAACATATCGACTCGCTGCGGGCCAAGGGCATTCATGACTTTGACGTGCTGCGCGCAGTGTCGCTGATCGAAGAAGACAACGGCCGCCGCGTGCGCATGGGCAACCTGGCATTCCTCGGTTCCCACAGCGTGAACGGCGTGTCGGGCCTGCACACCCAACTGATGCGCAGCACGGTGTTCTCCGAACTGCACAAGCTCTACCCGGACCGCATCAATAACAAAACCAACGGCATTACCTTCCGCCGCTGGCTGTTCCAGGCCAACCCCAAGCTCACCGCGATGCTGGTGGAAGCGCTGGGCCCGGACATTCTCGACAACATCGAAACCCGCCTGGTAGAGCTGGAAACCTTTGCCGAGAAGCAAGCCTTCCGCAAAGCCTTCGCCGAACAGCGCCTGCACAGCAAGCGCGCGCTGGCTGACATCATTCACGAACGCCTGGGGATTTCGGTCAACCCGGCGGCGATGTTTGATGTGCAGGTCAAGCGGATCCACGAGTACAAGCGCCAGTTGTTGAACCTGCTGCACACCGTCGCGCTGTACCAGGCGATTCGTGCCGAGCCGGGCACCGACTGGGTGCCTCGGGTGAAGATCTTTGCCGGCAAGGCGGCGGCCAGTTATCACCAGGCCAAGCTGATCATCAAGCTGACCAACGACATCGCCCGTACCGTCAACAACGACCCTACCGTGCGCGGTTTGCTCAAGGTGGTGTTCCTGCCCAACTACAACGTCAGCCTGGCGGAAAGCATCATTCCGGCGGCCGACCTGTCGGAGCAGATCTCCACCGCTGGCTTTGAGGCCTCTGGCACCAGCAACATGAAGTTCGGCCTCAACGGCGCGTTGACCATCGGCACCATGGATGGCGCCAACGTCGAGATGCACGAGCGGGTGGGCGGCGACCACATGTTCATCTTCGGCCTCAGCGCCGAGCAGGTGGAAGCGCGCAAACATGCCGGTGAGTTCAATGCCGGGCCGGACGTTGCCGCGTCCCATCGCTTGAACGATGTGCTGCAAGCGATTCGCGGCGGGGTGTTCTCGCCGGATGATCCGGGCCGTTACGCTGGGCTGGTGGATTCGCTGATCGACTACGACCGCTTCCTGGTATGCGCTGACTTCGATTCCTACTGGGATGCCCAGGCGCGGGTCGAGGCGCATTGGCACGACTCCAAGGAATGGTGGCGCTCGGCGGTGCTCAATACCGCGCGCATGGGTTGGTTCTCGTCGGACCGGACCATCCGCGAATACGCGACCGAGATCTGGAAAGCGTTGGATTAGACACCGCAATACAAAATGTGGGAGCGGCGGTGCGACGATTCGACTTGCTCGCGAAAGCGCAGTGTCAGTCGACGAATTTGTGACTGATCCACCGCCTTTGCGAGCAAGCCCGCTCCCACATTGGGTCCGTGTCGATATACTGAGCATCGCCTTTGCCCGCTTCGGGCTGCTTAGGGATATCGACCATGCAATGGATTTTCATGCTGATTGGCCTGGTGCTTGGCTGGACACTCGATGAGTCGTTCAGTGATGCGGGCATTGGAGCGCTGCTCGGTTTGGGCATTGGCCAGGCGATTCGCCTGTCGATGCTCGCCTCGCGCACGGATGAACAAGGCCGTCAGCTGGAATCTGCCCGCAACGCCCTGAAGGTGGTCGAGCAACGTCTGGCCTTGCTGGAAAGGCCGGGTCCCGTTGAAACCCTCGAACCAATCTTTGTCGAAGAGCCACTGCCGGCAACGGCTGCGCCCGAACTCGTCTGGGAATTACCCGCCGATCTGGAACCTGCCTACGCAACGTTAGCGGCCGAACCCAGCCAGCCATTGCCGGCTGACGTCTGGAGGGCTGAACCGAGCGAAAGCATCCCTGAACAACCTGCCGCGCCTGCGGTACCTCGTGGCCCCAACTTCATCGAGCGCGCCATCAGCGGTGCACGCAACTGGCTGTTCGGTGGCAACACCGTGCTGCGGGTCGGCGTGGTGCTGTTGTTCCTCGGCCTGGCCTTCCTGCTGCGTTATGCCACTGAAGGCATGGTGGTGCCGATCGAGTTGCGTTACGCGGGCGTTGCTGGCTGCGCGCTGGCCTTGCTGGGCCTGGGCTGGTGGCTGCGGCTGCGCAACAGCAATTACGGGTTGATGCTGCAAGGTACCGGCATCGCCGTGTTGTACCTGACGGTGTTCGCCGCCATGCGCCTGCACCCGCTGCTTGATCCCGGTGCAGCCCTTGGCTTGCTGGTGGCTGTCACGGTGTTCTCGGCGATCCTGGCGATTACCCAGGACGCCCTCGGCCTGGCCTGCGCCGCCGCGCTCGGCGGGTTTGCCGCGCCGATTCTTACGTCTACCGGCGCCGGCAACCACGTGGCGCTGTTCAGCTATTTCGCCCTGCTCAACGCGGGCATTCTTGCCATCGCCTGGTTCAAGGCCTGGCGCCTGCTCAACCTGATCGGTTTCGTCGGCACCTTCGGCATCGGCTTCGCCTGGGGCATGCGCTCCTATACGCCGGAGCTGTTGTGGAGCACCGAGCTGTTCCTGGTTCTGTTTTTCCTGATGTACCTGGGCATTGGCCTATTGTTCGCCCGGCGCAAGCTGCTGGAGATGAACGACGCACCGGACGATGACAGCCGTGGCGCGTTGCTGCGCTGGTCGGCGGCCAAGGGCGATTATGTCGACGGCAGCATGCTGTTTGGCCCGCCGGTGGTGGGCTTCGGGTTGCAGTTTGCGCTGGTGCAGCACCTGGAGTTTGCTGCTGCGTTCAGTGCGCTGGCTCTGGGCATCATCTACATGGGCCTGGCTCGTTTGCTGAGTGGCGGTCGCGCCTTGCTGCTGGCGGAAACCTGCCTGGCACTGGGTGTGATCTTCGCCAGCCTGGCGATTCCCCTGGGCCTCGACGCACGCTGGACCGCGGCGGCCTGGGCCGTGGAAGGCGCCGGGATCTTCTGGCTAGGCCTGCGCCAGCAGCGGCCTTTGGCGCGGGCGTTCGGCTTGCTGTTGCAAGTCGGCTCGGCGCTGGCGTTCCTCAGCGAATTGCGGATTGGAGAGACCAGCCTGTTGGATGGCGCACCGTTGGGTGCGCTGCTGCTGGGCGCTGCATTGCTGTTCAGTTTCCATCAACTGCGCAAGGCCCCGGCTGAGCAGTCGGCGGATTGGGAACGTCGTGGCTTGCCGGTATTGGCCAGTGTCGGCCTGGGCTTCTTGTACCTGCTGGCTCCGCTGCTGTTGTTGACCCAAGGCACGGCCATCAGTTGGGCGATTGCCGGCCTTGCGACCTTGCTGGTCGGCCTGCGCATCGGCTCGCGCACGTTCCTCTTCACCGCGTTTGCCGTGCAACTGCTGGGCGGGGCGCTGTTCTTGCTGCGGTTGCAGGCGGGCGCCGATTCGGGTGCGGTGTTCAGTGCGGGCTGGAGCGGCTTGCTCACCGCCTCGCTGATTGGCCTGGCGTTGATCGGCGGCATGCTGCTGGCGGCGCGGGACAGCATGGTGCGCAGCGATGTGCGGTTGTTGCGTGGCCTCTCGTTGGTGCTGCTGGCCGGGCTGGTGCTGATCAACCTGGCGGTGCTGTTTGTATTGCCGTGGGAGACCGCCAGCGGCGTGTGGGCGGCCAGCGGCTTGTTGATCATCTGGCTGAGCCTCTACCTGCAACAGCGCGTGAGCTTTGTCTTCGGGTTGCTGCTGCAAGTCATCGGCGGCGCTTCCTTCCTGATCGCGGTGCCGGACCTGCTCGGGCCGCTGACCAGCGAGGGCTTGCGGCCTTTGGGCCATAGCGGTTTCTGGACGCCAATGGTGCTCGGGCTGGCAGCGCTGATCGGTGCCTGGCGCTTGCAGCGTCGGCCCCATGCGCCGGTGTTCGAGGTGCTGAGTTTGCAGCGGTTGTCCGACGTGCTGTTGGTGTGGGGGGCGGCCTGGTGGACGCTGGCGTTGGTCAGCGAAGTGCTGCGTTTTGCGCCATCGATGCTGCAAGGCACCTGGTTGCTGGCAATGGCGGCAGTGAGTGTGGCGATCTGGGCGGTGCTGGCCCTGCGGCTGCAATGGGCGTCGCTGGGCCTGTTGTGCACGCTGTTGATGCCGGCGGCGGGCGTGGTGTTGCTGGGCGCGTGGGGCTCGCGTTATCACCCGGCGGCGAATGTCGCCTGGCTGGCGTGGGCGGCGGTGTTTGCGGTGCACTTCGTGTCGCTGCGTCGTCTGGCCTTGGTCATCCCGGAAAAAGCCCTGAGCGCTGCGCATGTGCTCGGCTGCTGGCTGCTGATCGGCGTGCTGGCGCTGGAGTTGCGCTACGGCCTGTTGTTGCTGTCCGAGGAATACAACGCCTGGCGCTGGCTGGGCTGGGCGATTCTGCCAAGCCTGTACCTGGTGCTGGCCGCCGCGCCGCGCAGTTGGCCATGGCCGGTGTCGGCGTACCCGCGCGAGTACCGGTTGTATGCCGCGTTGCCTCTGGCAGTGCTGATGCTTGGCTGGTTCTGGCTGGCGAATATCTTCAGTGACGGCACCGCCGAGCCGCTGCCGTATGTGCCACTGCTTAATCCGCTGGATCTGGGATTGTTGTTCGCGCTGCTGGGTGTGTACCTGTGGTCCCGAAGCGCGGCTCCCCAGCGCGGGCCGCGCGCCGAGCTGGTCGCCCAGGCGGTTGCCGGCGTTTCGTTGTTCGCCTTCTTCACCGCGCTGGTGATGCGCACGGCTCACCATTGGGGCGGCGTGCCGTTCCATCTGGATGCGCTGCTTGCGTCGATGCTGGTGCAGGCCGGGCTGTCGATCGTCTGGACCCTGATCGCCCTGAGCCTGATGATCGGCGGCCATCTGCGTCATCGTCGCGAGGTGTGGCTGATCGGTGCGGCGCTGATTGCCGTGGTGGTCGCCAAATTGTTCTTCGTCGAATTGAGCAACCGTGGCGGGCTGGCGCGGATCGTATCGTTTATTGGTGTGGGCGGGCTGTTGCTGGTGGTGGGCTATTTCGCCCCGCTGCCGCCCAAGCGCGCCGAGCCGGTGGTTGAAACTGAAGGAGTGGCCTCTTGATGGGCAAACTGAGTGTGGCGCTGTTGGGGTTGTGCACAACGTTATCGGCCTGGGCCCAGGAAACACCTGCCGATTTCACCACGCGGGTACCGCTGACGGTCAGCGGCGAAGGCCCGTGGTACCGCCTGGAGCTGCCGCTGGCGGTGCAGTTGAGCGCCCGCCAGGCCGACCTGAGTGACGTACGTGTGTTCAACGCAGCCGGCGAGCAACAGGCCTACGCGCTGGCGCGGCAGTCGGCGCAAAGCACTGAAAGCCGCAGCCCGGCCAACGTGAAGTGGTTCCCGCTGTACGCCGCCGCTGACTCCACTGAAGCCGTGCCCAGCGTGCGCGTGCAATCCACGGCCACCGGCACGCTGGTGCAGGTGCAGCCGCCGAGCCAACTGGAAGCGGGCGAAGAAGTGTTGCGCGGTTGGCTGCTCGATGCCAGTGCGATCAAGGCGCCGTTGCAGCAACTGATCCTCGACTGGACCAGCGAGCGCGACGGCTTCCAGCGTTTCAGCATCGAAGCCAGCGACGACTTGCAGCACTGGCGCTCGTGGGGCGAAGGGCAGGTCGCTCGGCTGTCGTTTGCCGATGAACGCGTCGAGCAACATGAAGTGAGTTTGCCGGGGCAATCGGCGCGTTATCTGCGCCTGTTGTGGAAAGGCCAGGCGGCACCGGTGCTGACGTCGGCGCAACTGGAGAGTGTCAGTGCGCATAGTTTGCCGTTGCCGCTGGTATGGTCGCAGCCACTGTCGGGTAGCCGTCTCAAGGCGGGCGAATATAGCTGGCAGCTGCCCAACGCGCTGAACGTCGAACGTCTGCGCATCGACTTGAACCAAGCCAATAGCCTCGCGCCGGTCACCTTGTCGGGCCGCCGGGAAAGCAATCAGGCCTGGCAGCCCCTGAGCAGCGGGTTGCTCTACCGGCTGACGCAAAACGGCCAGGATGTTTTACAGAACGAATTGCAGCTGCCGGGCCAGGCTGTTGCGCAGCTCAAGCTCGACGTGGACGAGCGTGGCGGTGGTCTGGGTGTGGAAGCGCCGACCTTGAGCTTTGCGGTACGGGCCACGCAGTTGGTGTTCCTGGCGCGGGGCGAGCCACCGTTTACCCTGGCGTTGGGCAATCCGTCGGTGAAAGGTGCGAACTTGCCGCTGTCGACGCTGATTCCGGATTACAGCGCCGAACGCCTCGCCGGGCTTGGGCAGGCCAAGGCGGCGGGGGCGGTGGTGGTCACATCGCCGACAGTTGAGGCCCCTGTTGATGCCGGGCCGAACTGGAAAAAGCTCGGTCTTTGGGCCGTGCTGCTGCTCGGTGTGGCGGCACTGGGAGCCATGGCCTACAGTTTGCTGCGCAAGCCGCCGGTGGCGCGTTAAATAATGTCCATGAACTCTATTGGGTTTAAATCCTCTGATAGGAGGAAATACGCCCCGACTCGCGTTAAACTGCGCGGGTTTTTAGCCCCCAAATTCCGGAGCCTTCCATGTCCCGCGTTACCCTGAGTCGCTATTTGATCGAGCAGACCCGCAGCAACAACACGCCTGCCGATCTGCGCTTCCTTATCGAAGTGGTGGCGCGTGCTTGCAAGGAAATCAGCCACGCCGTCTCCAAAGGCGCGTTGGGTGGTGTCCTGGGCAGCATGGGCACTGAAAACGTACAAGGCGAAGTGCAGAAGAAACTCGACGTGATTTCCAACGAAATCCTGCTCGAAGCCAACGAATGGGGCGGTCACCTGGCCGGCATGGCGTCCGAAGAAATGGACAATGCCTACCAGATCCCGGGCAAATACCCGAAAGGCGCGTACCTGCTGGTATTCGACCCGTTGGACGGCTCGTCGAACATCGACATCAACGCTCCGGTCGGCACCATCTTCTCGGTACTGCGTTGCCCGAACGAATACCTGAGCCAGAACGAAGCGCTGAACGAAAAGGCCTTCCTGCAGCCAGGTACCGAGCAGGTTGCTGCCGGTTATGCGATCTACGGCCCGCAGACCATGCTGGTACTGACCCTGGGCGACGGCGTCAAAGGCTTCACCCTGGACCGCGAAATGGGCAGCTTCGTGCTGACCCACGAAGACATCACCATTCCTGCGTCCACCCAGGAATTTGCGATCAACATGTCCAACCAGCGCCACTGGGAAGAGCCAGTCACCCGCTATGTGGGCGAGTTGATGGCAGGTGAAGAAGGCCCGTTGAAGAAGAACTTCAACATGCGCTGGGTGGCCGCGATGGTTGCCGACGTGCACCGTATCCTGACCCGTGGTGGCCTGTTCATGTACCCACGTGACAGCCGCGAGCCCTCCAAACCGGGCAAACTGCGCCTGATGTACGAAGCCAACCCTATGTCGTTCCTGGTTGAGCAGGCGGGCGGAGCGTCTACCGACGGCCACCAGCGCATCCTCGACATCCAGCCTGAAGGCCTGCACCAGCGTGTGGCGGTGTTCCTGGGCTCGAAGGAAGAAGTTGAGCGTGTGACCGGTTACCACAAGGCGTAAGTCTTTGCGCAAGCCCTTGTGGCGAGGGAGCTTGCTCCCGTTGGGCTGCGAAGCGGCCCCAAGAAGCTTGCGGGCGCTGCGCACCCGAACGGGAGCAAACTTCCTCGCCACAGATGAATTCAAGACGTGAAGTTTTGAACGATAAGAAGCCCCGAAACGTTTCAGCGTTTTCGGGGTTTTTTTGTTTTCGCTCGTCGGGAACCAGACACCTCTTTTCCCTTCTAAGCTTCTGGCAGACCCCCAAGCTGCTTCGTCTCTCCAGGAGTTATTCCATGTCGTTACGCCGTCTCGCCCTGTTGTCGTTTTGCGTGCTTCTGGCCGCTTGCAGCAAGGTCACTCAAGAAAATTACGCAAAATTGTCGGCCGGCATGCCCAAGGCCGAAGTTGAGTCGTTGCTGGGTAAGCCGACTGATTGTTCTGGCGCACTGGGTATGTCCAGTTGCACCTGGGGCGATAAAAACAGCTTTATCAGCGTGCAATACGCCGGTGACAAAGTACTGATTTTTTCCGGGCAAGGCCTGAAGTAAACCGGGGCGAAAGCCCGCGGGAGAAAAACAACATGATGCGTTTCGTTCTATACCTCTGCGCCAGCCTGTTTTTGGCGGGCTGCGCCAGCCATTCTGGCGATGATCTGCAACCCAAGACTGTTGGCAGCGTCAACTTCAAGCGTTACCAGGGCACCTGGTATGAGTTGGCCCGTTTACCGATGTACTTCCAGCGCAATTGCGCACAGTCCGAAGCCCGCTACACGCTGTTGCCCGATGGCAATATGTCGGTGTTCAACCGCTGCCTGACGCCTGAGTGGAAGTGGCAAGAAGCCAAGGGCACCGCAACGCCGCAGGTCGCCGGCAAGACCGACAAGCTCTGGGTCGAATTCAATAACTGGTTCACCGCGTTGTTGCCGGGTGTGGCCAAGGGTGATTACTGGGTGCTTTACGTCAGCGATGACTACAAGACCGCCATTGTTGGTAGCCCGAACCGGCGCTACATGTGGTTGTTGTCACGCACGCCGACCGTCAGCGCCGACACCCGCGAAGACCTGCTGAGCAGGGCGCGGCAACAGGGGTATGACACCACTCGGTTGATCTGGCGTACGTCGGACAAGCAGATGGCGAAGACGTCTCAGTAATACGAAACAGCGCCAATCCAATGTGGGAGCGGGCAAGCCCGCTCCCACATTTGTTATGTGTCGTCTGTTAGCCCAGTAAATCCCGCAATACCTGGGTAAACGCGCGGCTGCTGTCTTCTTCGGCGGCGTGATGCCCGTCGCGAATCACCCACTGGCCGTTGACCAGCACGTCGCGCACCTGGCGATCACCACCGGCAAACAGCCAGCGATTGAGAATCCCGTCTTCGTTCGCCGTCGCCAGGTACGGATCATTGCCGTCCAGCACCAGCCAGTCTGCACGCTTGCCGACTTCCAGGCGCCCAATCGGCTGCCCCAGCGCTTCGGCACCGCCGTCCAGCGCGGCATCGAACAGCGTACGGCCGACCATCGGCTGATCGCTGCGATACAGCCGGTTGCGCCGTTGGTCCCGCAACCGCTGGCCGTATTCCAGCCAGCGCAATTCTTCCACCACGCTCAAGGAAACGTGGCTGTCGGAACCAATCCCCATACGCCCGCCCTGGGCCAGGAAATCAACCGCCGGGAAAATCCCGTCGCCCAGGTTGGCTTCGGTGGTCAGGCACAGCCCGGCAATCGCCCGGCTCTTGGCCATCAACGTCACTTCTTCCGGGTTGGCGTGGGTGGCGTGCACCAGGCACCAGCGCTGATCCACTTCAACATTGTCATACAGCCATTGCAGCGGACGCTTGCCGCTCCACGCCAGGCAGTCGTTGACTTCCTTCTGCTGCTCGGCGATGTGGATATGCACCGGGCACGCTTTATCGCTGGCGGCCAGCACTTCGCTGATCTGCTGCGGTGTGACCGCGCGCAGCGAGTGGAAGCACAAGCCCAGTTGCTGCGCCGGTTGCGCGGCCAGAATCGGTTGCAGGCGTGATTGCAGGTTCAGGTAGTTCTCGGTGCTGTTGATAAAACGCCGCTGGCCTTCGTTGGGGGCCTGGCCGCCGAAACCGGAGTGGCTGTAGAGCACCGGCAGCAAGGTCAGGCCGATACCGCTGCTGGCGGCCGCCTGGCTGATTTGCCGCGACAGCTCCGCAGGGTCGGCATACGGCTGGCCGCTGACGTCGTGGTGCACATAATGAAATTCGGCCACCGAGGTGTAGCCGGCCTTGAGCATCTCGATATACAGCTGGCGGGCGATGACCTGCAACTGGTCGGGGCTGATCTTGCCGACCATCCGATACATCAGGTCGCGCCAGGTCCAGAAGCTGTCATTCGGGTTGCCGGCCACTTCCGCCAGCCCGGCCATTGCCCGCTGGAACGCGTGGGAATGCAGGTTCGGCATGCCCGCCAACACCGGGCCCCTGAGCCGTTCGGCGCCGTCTGCGCTGGCGTTGGGCTCAACCTTGGTCAGCACGCCATCGGCGCTGACTTCAAGACGTACATCATTGGCCCATCCATTAGGCAGCAGCGCGCGTTCGGCAAAGAAAGCGGACATGATTCAGGCACCCCGGTCGTGTGTTTATTTGTATATACATATACAGACGTTTGCCTGCTCGGTAAACTCCGGCAAGCTATGCTTCTTTTTCACCAACAAGGATTCCCTGTGCCGACTCCGCCCGCCAAGTCTCCACTGGCTGCCCACATGGACGAAAGTCCGGCGCCCTTGTATGCCCGTGTCAAACAGATGATCAGCCAGCAGATTCTCAACGGCAACTGGCCGCCGCATTATCGCGTGCCGTCGGAGAGCGAATTGGTCAACCAGTTGGGCTTCAGCCGCATGACCATCAACCGCGCCCTGCGCGAGTTGACCGCCGAAGGCCTGCTGGTGCGCATGCAAGGCGTGGGCACATTTGTCGCCGAGCCCAAGAGCCAGTCGGCCCTGTTTGAAGTGCACAACATTGCCGATGAGATCGCCTCCCGCGGTCATCGTCATACGTGCAAGGTGATCACCCTCGGTGAAGAAGCCGCCGGTTCCGAGCGCGCCGTGGCCCTGGAAATGCGCGAAGGCGGGCGGGTGTTCCACTCGCTGATCGTGCACTACGAAAACGACATCCCGGTGCAAATCGAAGACCGCTTCGTCAACGCCCTGGTAGCGCCGGAATACCTGCAACAGGATTTCACCCAGCAAACACCTTATGCCTACCTCAACCAGGTGGCGCCGCTGACCGAAGGCGAGCACGTGGTGGAGGCGATCCTGGCCGATGCCCACGAATGCAAGCTGCTGCAAATCGAAACCAGCGAGCCGTGCCTGTTGATTCGCCGCCGCACCTGGTCTGGCCGCCAACCGGTAACAGCGGCGCGTTTGATCCACCCCGGTTCGCGTCATAGCCTGGAAGGACGTTTCAGTAAATGAGTTCGATGAAAGTCTGGCGCGCCGCCGATTACGTGCGTATGCCGTGGAAAAACGGCGGCGGCAGCACTGAAGAAATCACCCGTGACGCGGGCGAGGGCCTGGATGGCTTTGGCTGGCGCCTGTCGATTGCCGATATCGGCGAGTCGGGCGGGTTCTCTACCTTTGCCGGGTACCAGCGCATCATCACCGTGCTGCAAGGCTCGGGCATGGTGCTGACGGTGGATGGCGACGAGCAGCGCGGGTTGTTACCGCTGGAGCCGTTCGCGTTCAAGGGTGACAGCCAGGTGTCCTGCCGGTTGGTGGGCGGGCCGATCCGCGACTTCAACCTGATCTATTCGCCGCAGCGCTATCAGGCGCGGTTGCAGTGGATGGACGGCACGCAGCGTTTCTTCAGTGCGGCGCACACCGTGCTGGTGTTCAGCGTGGGCGACGAGGTGAAGGTGCTCGATGAGCGGCTGAACCGTCACGACTGCCTGCAATTGGACGGTAACACCGGCCTGCTGGACGTCAGCGTCACTGGCCGCTGCTGCGTTATTGAACTGACCGCACACTAAACCACTGTAGGAGCGAGCTTGCTCGCGAAGGTATTTCAGGCGTATTGCTGTGTTGAATGTACCTTTTTCGCGAGCAAGCTCGCTCCTAAAAAAACTGTTCCCACTCCTCGCACCAACTTGTTACCGAATGCCCCAGCATGGCGCAAAAGCCTGCCTGAGTAACAAGCCTCCCTCGCTGTAAAAAACCTCTGCAAGAAAATTCACCAAGGCGCTTAGCCCTGTTTTTCAAGGCCTGCGCTCCCGTTCACAAAAAATCTGCAACTGCCCTCAGCCAAGTTGGCCGCTTGATTGCATATGCTTGTATGTACAAGTAAAGATGTGTGCGTAAGAGTCCATGAATATCTCTTCGCACCAGTCATGTTCGCGCATTGATCGTTGAGGAATTTTTTGTGACCAAGCCTACCCAGTACCGTGACGTCGAAATCCGCGCTGCCCGCGGCAACACGCTGACCGCCAAAAGCTGGCTGACTGAAGCGCCGCTGCGCATGCTGATGAACAACCTCGACCCACAGGTGGCCGAAAACCCGAAAGAACTGGTGGTGTACGGCGGCATCGGCCGTG
>NZ_NIXO01000046.1 GCF_002204795.1 Pseudomonas sp. K2I15 | reverse complement strand
GGAAAGCGCACGCTGCCTGATTCGGCAGCGGTATGTCGTAAAGGTCACACGGCGCAGAGCTGTGGGAGCTTGGCTGTCTTTGAGAACGATGCCTAGGTTATGGCCATCAAGACAGTTGCTCCCACATTTGATCTGCTGTGTTCTACAGGCCGTGCACTAGGTTTTGCGCGGGTGCAGGCACTCTATCGAGCGGTCGACCATGGCTTTGGCGATTTCCAGCAGGTGCCATACGGCTAGCACTTTGGCGCGGTCGGGGCTTTGCAGGTGTTCGCCGCAGTCGAGCGCGGTGGCCGAGGCGCTGTGCAGTAGGTCGGCGGTGTAGAGCAGGGAGTCTTCGAAGCTGATGTCGTCGCTGATGGCGTAGAAGTTGGTCGACGGTTGCGGCGGGTCGGTCGGCAAATAGTGGTCGAGCGCTCGGTTGAAGGCGGCGCGGTCTTTGGCTTGGTCACGGGGTGGATCGGGGACGATCTTGAACATGGTGTAGCTCCTATTACCTATGGAGCCGGTCCTTCGCGACTAAACGAAGGGTGGCGGCTGTACGCAGGTTAGTCGACCGGCAAATAGGCAAAGTCCGGCGCACCCGAGGGCGCCCTGCGCACAGCCACCATGAAACCTCATGAAAGCATGCGCCTATTAATACCGAGCGACTAAACCCGATCGCTGATGAGCAGCGACGGACCGAAGACTAGCCAGCGGTTTCAACAGGCACAAGGCCGAAAGATTCTCTAGGAAACGTCCCGCAAATTAAAGGGATTCATCTTGCTGGCCCTTTACAAACCATGACCGATGCATCGATTCATCTACTCGTTAGCCTGCTAACGGGATAGCCTTCCTGCACCCAAAAGTGGCACATTGTCGCACCTGCACCTGTGCATCCATCTGCTGTACGGAAAACCTCCCATGGCTCTGAGCAATTCCCAGCCCTCCGTGGCTACGACGCCTGCTGCCGGGCAAACCAGCCCGTTGGTGATGCGTGTGATCGGCGCGGTGGCGCTGGCGCATTTGATCAATGACTTGATCCAGTCGGTACTGCCCTCGATCTACCCGATGCTCAAGGCCAATTACGGCCTGACGTTCACTCAGGTCGGCCTGATCACCCTCACGTTCCAGCTCACCGCGTCCCTGCTGCAACCGTGGGTGGGTTATTACACCGACCGCCATCCCAAGCCGTACCTGTTGCCCTGCGGCATGATCTGCACGCTGGTGGGCATTTTGATGATGTCCCAGGTGGGCAGCTTCCCGCTGATCCTGCTGGCGGCGGGGTTGATTGGTATCGGCTCGTCGACCTTCCACCCGGAAGCGTCCCGCGTGGCGCGTTTGGCCTCGGGCGGGCGTTATGGCCTGGCGCAGTCGACCTTCCAGGTGGGCGGTAACGCCGGCTCTGCGTTCGGCCCGTTGCTGGCGGCGGCGATCATCATTCCGTTCGGCCAGGGCAATGTGGCCTGGTTCGGGCTGTTCGCGGTGTTTGCGTTGTTTGTGCTGTATGCGATCAGCCGCTGGTACGCCAACCACTTGAACCTGTTCAAGCTCAAGCAAGGCCAGGCGGCCACCCACGGCCTGTCCAAGCGCCGGGTGCTGAGTGCGCTGGTGGTGCTGGGGCTGTTGGTGTTTTCCAAGTACTTCTACATGGCCAGTTTCACCAGTTACTTCACCTTCTACCTGATCGAGAAGTTCGACCTGTCGGTGGCCAGTTCCCAGCTGCACTTGTTCCTGTTCCTGGGGGCGGTGGCGGCGGGCACGTTCTTCGGTGGGCCGATTGGCGACAAGATCGGCCGTAAGGCGGTGATCTGGTTTTCGATCCTCGGCGTTGCGCCGTTCACCTTGCTGCTGCCCCATGTGGACCTGTTCTGGACGAGCATTCTGAGTGTGGTGATCGGCTTTATCCTGGCCTCGGCGTTCTCGGCGATTGTGGTGTACGCGCAAGAGTTGGTGCCGGGCAATGTGGGGATGATCGCCGGGGTGTTCTTCGGTTTGATGTTCGGTTTTGGCGGGATTGGCGCGGCGCTGCTGGGCCACCTGGCAGACCTCCACGGCATCGAGTACGTGTACACGCTGTGCTCGTTCCTGCCGCTGTTTGGGGTGTTGGCGATTCTGTTGCCGCGTACCAAAAAGGCCTGATCTCAGGCGATCAAGTCGGGCAGATATCCTTGCTGCCCAACGCTTGCGTTCAACGGTAAATCAACTGCTCCTGCGAGGGTGTCGGCGTTGCGCCGGTGCCCTGATTTACGGCTGCAGCGGGTTGTAGGTGGCCCGCTTCAGTTGTTCGCGCGCCCGGGACAAACGTGAGCGCACGGTGCCAATGGGGATGTCCATGGCGTCGGCGGTGTCCTGGTAGCTGCCGTCGGTCTCCAGCGAGGCGTACAGCGTTTTGCGCATTTCTAGCGGTAGATTTGTGATCGCCCGCAGGGTTCTTTCGAGCTTGCGGTTGACCTCGAACTGCCAGTCCAGGTTGTTGTTTTCTTCCTGCCCATGCCACAGCGCCTCATCGAATTCGCAATGCACCGGCTTGGCGTACATACGCCGGAAGTGATTGCGGATCAGGTTCTGGGCAATCCCGCACATCCAGGTACTGAGTGTGGCCTGGCCGCTGAAGCGGTCCCGGTTGCGCCAGGCCTCCAGGTACGTCAGTTGCAGAATATCGTCTGCGTCTTCGGGGTTGAGTACGCGTTTATGAATGAACCGGCGGAGCTTTTTGTGGTGGTCGTCCGACAGGTTCTGGATGGAGCGGTGCGGGTCAGGTGTAAGGTGAACTAAAACATCGATAGGGATATCCATGGTTTTTTCCTCAGGGTAGACACGGTCGAAATGATTTCGACGGGAACCCCCTTAGCACTGCCTGTGCCAAGCAATAAATATTCATAAGTAATTGATATATATAAGTAAATATCTTGTTTCGGTACTTTTTTGCGCAAGGGTTTGCACAAACCACTGCTGGCTTGTGCCGATCTTTTCAAAAGCCCCCGTATCGCTGATAAAGATGGAACCGTAACGGGGTTGCCTGCCACACACGGATACGAAACTTCCGGTGCTGGCATTCCCCATGAAAGTCGATCCCCCTATTGATGTGCAAAAGCCCCAGCGCCTGGATCAGCCTGCGCTTGCAAGGGTTGATAACCGGCCACCCTCCCAGGCCAGCGCGCCGGCGGTCGGCGACGACCTCGGTTCGCTGTTCAGCCAGGAGGTGGAGCGCAACAGCCGCGCGCTGGGACGGCGGCAGGTCGGGCTGCGCGTTACGCCGGTGGAGCAACTGGCGCAACTCTATGAACAGTTGGGGCACCCGGCTCAGGCAACGCTGGCGACCATCGCACGTAGCGTCCGGGTTCAGTTGTTGGTGAACCCCAGCGTCGACAAGTTTCTGGAGATCACCGGCAATGATCCGGCCCGGGCCTACGTGGTGCTCCAGCAAGTGGCCGCGCAGGCCGATGCCGAGGTGCGCAGCAACGAGGCGAAGCTGGCGCGCGAGGCGCTGGAGAAGCTGGAGCTACGCTACAAGCCGCAGATCCAGGCGGGCCTGAACACGGCGCTGGCGTTGCAAGCCAGCAGTGATGACCCGCAACTGCGCCAGGCGGTGCGCGGCGTATATTACGCCAGCGTGGTCAACCGGCAATCCCTCGCAACCCTGCTGCAGGCGTTGTTGGGGTTGTTTGGCGGCGAGGAGTTTGGCCAGGGGCTGAAGCTGATGCGCCGGGCCCTGGCCGACGATATTGCGGCGCTGACCCCGTCGATCGCCTCGGCCAAATTGCTCACGCTGTTGGTGGGGTTGCGCGGCTGCGACCAATTGGGCGGCATCTTGTCCAATTGCCGGGGCTTGATCGAGCGCCTGGCCCTCACCTATCCCGAGGTGACCCGCGATGCAGTGGCCCTGCTCCAGCGTTTGCTGGGGTATTCGAACACGGGGATTGCAACCTCCGAGATTCTGCGCCTGGCCAGTGAATTGGGCGGCGCCGATGCACTCAATCAGCGGATTTCGCTGAACAGCCTTTACCCGGTGCTCAAGAGCCTGCCGCTGGCGGTGTGGCGTGATAACAAGGGCCGCGAGGACGCCCTCGACAGCTTTTTGCTGGTGATGGACGAGTACGCGCGCACCGAGCGCGGCGCCCGCCAGGGTATGGCCTTGCAGGGCCTTGATGCATGAGCGCATTACGGGTCATCAATGGTGTGCTGCTGAAGGTTGCACAACGTGCCGAGGTCATGGGTGCGGTGGTCATCATGGCCATTGTGTTTATCTTTATCGTGCCGTTGCCCACCTGGCTGGTGGACATCCTGATTGCCCTCAATATCTGTATCTCGTGCCTTTTAATCGTGCTGGCGCTGTACCTGCCGGGGCCGTTGGCGTTCTCTTCGTTTCCGTCGATTTTGCTGCTGACCACGATGTTTCGCCTGGCCCTCTCGATTGCCACCACGCGCCTGATCCTGCTGGAGCAGGACGCCGGCGATATCGTCGAGGCCTTCGGCAACTTCGTGGTGGGCGGCAACCTGGCGGTGGGGTTGGTGATCTTCATGATCCTGACCATCGTCAACTTCCTGGTGATCACCAAAGGCTCGGAGCGCGTGGCTGAAGTGGCGGCGCGGTTCAGCCTGGATGCGATGCCCGGCAAGCAAATGTCCATCGACAGTGATTTGCGCGCCGGCCTGATCGATGGCGAGCAGGCCCGGGACAAACGCGAGCAGTTGTCCCGCGAGAGCCAGCTGTTCGGGGCGATGGACGGGGCGATGAAGTTCGTCAAGGGCGACGCCATCGCCGGGCTGATTATCGTGGTGATCAACTTGCTGGGCGGGTTCTCCACCGGCATGTTCCAACACGGCATGAGCGCCGGCGACTCTATGGCGCTGTACTCGGTATTGACCATCGGTGACGGCCTGATCGCGCAGATTCCCGCGCTGCTGATTTCCTTGACCGCCGGCATGATCATTACCCGTGTGGCGCCGTCCGGGCGCAACAAGGGCGCCAACAACATGGGTGCCGAGATCGCCCGGCAAATGACCAGCGAACCCAAGAGCTGGATCATCGCCTCGGTCGGGATGCTCGCCTTCGCGGCGCTGCCCGGCATGCCGACGATGGTGTTTATCCTTATCTCGCTGATCACCGGCTCCCTGGGTTATTACCTGGTGCGCCAGCGCCAGAAGCAAGAACAGCCAGCGCAAGCGAATGCAGACACGGTCGCCCCGCAAGACAACGGTGAAGAAGACCTGCGCGGTTTTGATCCGTCGCGGCCTTACCTGTTGCAGTACCCGGCCGCCTTGCACGGCAGCGCACAGGTGGCGCAGATCACCCATGGCATTCGCCAGGCGCGCAATGGCCTGGTCACGCAAATCGGCCTGACGCTGCCGCCGTTTGAAGTCGAGTTTGCCCCTTCACTGGCTGACGATGAATTTCGCTTTTGCGTGCATGAAGTGCCGATGATCAAGGCCACGCTTGGGGATCGCGTGGCGGTGGCCCACGACAGCCTGGCTGCTGAGCCTGAAGAAGGCGCCAAGGGGCTGCCGGAGCGCGACGAACAGGACTGGGTGTGGTTGGCGGCCGATGACCCGTTGCTTCACGACGAGCAACTGGAGCGCTTCACCGCAGAGGCCTTGATCATCGAGCGCATGACCCGCGCGATGCTGCTGAGCGGGCCGCAGTTTCTCGGGATTCAGGAGAGTAAGTCGATCTTAAGCTGGCTTGAATTCAACCAGCCGGAGCTGGTGCAGGAGCTGCAACGCATCATGCCGCTGTCGCGTTTCTCGGCGGTGTTGCAGCGCCTGGCCAGCGAGGGTGTGCCGCTGCGGGCCGTGCGCCTGATTGTCGAAGCGTTGATCGAGTATGGCCAGCACGAGCGTGAGCCGGATGCCTTGGCCGACTACGCGCGCATCGCCCTCAAGTCGCAGATTTTCCATCAATACAGCGAAGCCGATGGCTTGCATGCCTGGCTGTTGTCGCCCCACAGCGAAAACGTGCTGCGTGATGCGCTGCGCCAGACGCAGACCGGGGTGTTTTTCTCCCTCGACAACGACAGCAGCGCAGTGCTGGTCAGCCTGCTCAAACAAGCCTTTGCCGTGCGGGCCAAGAGCAAGAGTGTGCTGTTGGTCGCGCAGGATTTGCGCAGCCCGTTGCGGACCTTGCTGCTGGAAGAGTTCAACCATGTGCCGGTGCTGTCGTTTGCCGAGCTGGGCAGTGCCTCCAAGGTGAAGGTGCTGGGGCGCTTTGATCTTGGCCAGGATGATCTGTTGCGCGGTGCGGTGGCATGAGGGCTTGATGATGTTTGAGTTGCGCGTGCTGGATGGCCTGCACCAGGGGGCGGCGCTGCCGTTGTTTGGCGAGCGGTGGAGCATCGGGGCCGCCCCGGACGCCGACCTTTCCCTGTATGACCCGGGCATTGCCGAGCGGCATGTGTGGTTGCGCCTGGCAGACGGGCAATGGTCGCTGCAGGCCGAGCAAGGGCTGGTGCAAAACATCGATGGCCAGCTCGTCGCCCAGATAGGCGACTTGCCACTCAACGTGCCGTTTTCGATTGGCCATATCCGGCTCTGCGTCACTCGGGCCGACCAGCCTTGGCCTAAGGCGCCTGTCGCCTCTGCTCAGCAGGCGTCCCCGCTCAACGAGGTGCCGCCGACGCTGACGTTGTCCTCCATCTCGCGAACGCAGCAGAAGCGCTTGATCAGCCTGGTAGTGGTGGGTGCGGTGATCATCACCGCCATCGGCATCGCCTCAACAGGTGAGCGCCAGGCACAGGCATCGCTGATGCCGCCGGTGATCCGCAAACACGAATTGGGTTCGCCTTACGAGGTGCGCCAGCAGTTGCTCAAGATGCTCGGCGAGCGCGAGTTGGGCCACCGCATCAGCCTGCAGGTGATCAATGGCCAGGTCACTCTCAACGGCGATGTTTCCCGGGACGACGTGGAGCTGGTGTCGCGCATGCTCAGCCGTTTCGGCGAGCAGTTCGATACGCCGGTGCCGGTGCTCAGCCGTGTCAGCGAGCTTAGCGGCGAGCTGCCGTTCAAGATTTTGCAGATTGTCGGCGGGCCCAATGGCCACGTGGTTTTGGACCAGGGCAGCCGGCTGTTTGTCGGCGATGAAGTGGAGGGTTTGCGACTGGTGCTGATCGACAACACCAAGGTGGTGTTCGACGGCGTGCAACGGTTTGAGGTGCGCTGGTGAGCGAGGATATACAAGCCCGCCTTGAGGCCTGGCAGCAACGCCAGTCGAGCGCGCTGGCCAGCTTTGCGCCGGTGGCGGTGCGCGGTCGCATCCAGCGGGTCAACGGCATGTTGCTGCAATGCCGGCTGCCCCAGGCGCGCATCGGTGATTTGTGCCAGGTCGAAAAATCCGTGGGCGATTACATGCTCGCCGAGATCATCGGTTTCGATCAGCAGGATGCCGTGCTCAGTGCCTTGGGCAACCTTGAAGGTGTGCGCGTGGGCGCCAGCGTGCAGCGCCTTGGGGTGCCGCATCGGGTGCGGGTGGGGGACGACCTGCTGGGGCAGGTGCTGGATGGCTTTGGCCGGCCGATTGCGGGCGAGGGGCCGAGTGCCTTTGTCGAGGATGATGCCGCCGACGCAAGCCCGGTGTTGTGCGAGGCACCATTGCCCACCGAGCGGCCGCGGATCAACCGGGCGTTGTCCACCGGGGTGCGTTCGATTGATGGGTTGGTGACATTGGGTGAAGGTCAGCGTGTCGGCCTGTTCGCCGGAGCCGGGTGTGGCAAGACCACCTTGCTGGCCGAGATCGCCCGTAACGTTGAGTGCGATGTGATTGTGTTTGGCCTGATCGGCGAGCGCGGCCGCGAGCTGCGCGAGTTTCTCGACCATGAGTTGGATGACCAACTGCGGGCCAAGGCGGTGCTGGTGTGTGCGACCTCCGATCGCTCCAGCATGGAGCGTGCGCGCGCCGCGTTCACCGCCACCGCGCTGGCCGAGGGCTTTCGTCGCAAGGGCAAGCGCGTGTTGCTGCTGATTGACTCCCTGACCCGGTTCGCCCGGGCCCAGCGTGAAATCGGCCTGGCCGCCGGCGAGCCGCTTGGTCGCGGTGGCCTGCCGCCTTCGGTGTACAGCCTGATGCCGCGCCTGGTGGAGCGCGCCGGGTTGACCCGCGACGGGGTGATCACCGCGATCTACACCGTGCTGATCGAGCAGGACTCGATGAACGACCCGGTGGCCGATGAAGTCCGCTCGCTGCTTGACGGCCACATCGTGCTGTCGCGCAAGCTGGCCGAGCGCGGCCACTACCCGGCGGTGGACGTATTGGCCAGCCTTTCACGGATTCTGAGCAACGTGGCGGAGCCCGCGCATATCAAGGCCGGCACCGCCTTGCGGCGTTTGTTGGCGGCCTATCAGCAGATCGAGCTGATGCTCAAGCTGGGCGAGTACCAGCCTGGCAGCGATGCCCTGACGGACCTGGCGGTGAACAGCCGGCAGGCGGTGGATGGATTCCTGCGCCAGGACTTGCGAGAGCCGGCGCCCATGGCGACGACCCTCGACCTGCTGAAGGAGCTGACCTGCGATGTCCCTTTCTGAAATCGACACCCTGCGGCGCCTGCGCAAGCATCGGGCCGACCGTGCCGAGCGCTCGTTGCGCGCGGCCAAGCGGCTTCAGCAGGCGCTGCTGGTGCAGATCCAGCAGGCACAGGACGCGCTCGAACACACCCGCCTGGAGGAGGCCCGCAAAACTGCAGAGCTGCTGGGCAAGCATCAAGGGCAAGTGATCTCGTTTGGCGACCTAAAGTCCTGGAATGCCCAGGAGCGCACGTTCTCGGCCGACACCCGGCGCGAAGAAGGCCAGTTGCAGGTGTTGCACGGCCAGAGCGAGGAGCAACTCACCCATATCGACAGCGCGCAGCGGCACGCTACCCAGTGTTTGCGCGAGGTTGAAAAACTCCAGGAGCTATCCCTTTTGTTGGTGCAGGAAGAGAACGATGACGCAAGTTCCAGCGAACAAACCTGAGCGCCCGCGTGTGCGCGAGCCGCGGGACGAACGTGAGCCAGGCACGGGGGCGTTTGTGCCCCTGGAGCAGGGGCTGTTATTTACCCAGTTGTTTAGCCGCGACCGTGAGGGTGGTGGCTACGGTTCCTCCCGCACGGCGATGGCGGCGCCCACCGAGGCCCTGATGATCGAAGCCATGGCCGAGCAGTTGGCGCCCCGCATACAAGGTGCCGCGCAGTGGCCGTTGCAGGCGGTGCTGTACCTGCCGCGCCTGGGGCGGATTAACGCGAGCGTGCGCCGCGAACAGGGGGCCTGGAACGTTGAGCTGGAGGCGGAAGAAACGCTCACCGCGCGCTGGCTGCCCGGCGTGCGGCAACGCCTTGAAGACGGCCTGGCCGGAGCACTGGCGCAGCCGGTGCACGTGCATCTGGTAGACGTGGACCCGGCATGATCATGCCGGTGTTGAACGTGCCCGTGGTCAACGCCAACACGGTGGCGGCGCGGCTTCGGCTGGGGCGCGGTGTGCGCATGCCGTTTCAGGTTTCGGGGCAGCACGGTGAGTTGCTGATGGTGCCGGGCCGGGCGCCGGTGGGTGTCAAGCCGCTGTGTTTCGAGACTGCCTGCGGGGTGCTGGCGTTCGCCGAGCCCGGGCCGCTGTTCAGCCTGCTGGGGGAGTGCCCGGTGACGCTGGCAGAAGCCGGCAACGACCCGGATTCGTGGTTTTGGGAGTTGTTCCAGCACCACCTGAGCCCCGAGGTGCGGGCGTTGTTCGGTTACCTGCGATTGCTGCCCGCCACCGGCAAGTTGACGTTCGGCTGTCGGCTTACGGTGACGCTGGGCGCGTCCCGGGTGGTGGGCTTCCTGTGGATGGCGCCCGAAACCTTGCTGGCGCTGTGCGACGCCGGCTCTTGGCAGCCCACGGCCGGGCCGCTGCCGGCCTCTTTTCAACTGGCGCTGGCGGTGACGCTGGGGCGCCTGCGGCTGCCGATTATCCAGGTGCGCCACCTGCGTGCCG
Source organism: Pseudomonas sp. K2I15 (assembly GCF_002204795.1). Taxonomy (GTDB): domain Bacteria; phylum Pseudomonadota; class Gammaproteobacteria; order Pseudomonadales; family Pseudomonadaceae; genus Aquipseudomonas. The sequence continues at coordinate 40,907 of NZ_NIXO01000046.1, read as the reverse complement.
GTGACGTGGTGATGCTGGAACAACCGGTGTTCGACGCGCAGGGCAACGGCCACCTGCGCGTCGGCAGGCACCGGCTGCACGGCTGTATTGACGATGAATCCGGGCCGTTGTGCCTGACGCTTATTTCGATCGAGGAAACGTCCGTGGACGAGGATTTCGCAACACAGCAATACCCGGGGCACGAGGAGGATCAACCCGTGGTGGACGTCTTCGGCCATGAGCCGTTCGACGAGTTGAGCATGGCCCTGAATGTGCGCTGCGGCACCCTCAACCTGACCCTCGGCGAGCTGCGCAACCTGGCACCCGGCGCGGTGTTGGGCATTTCCGGTTACGCCCCAGGCATGGCGGGGCTGTATTACGGCGACCGGCCGATTGGCCAGGGCCAGTTGGTGGAAGTAGACGGGCGCCTCGGGCTGCAGTTATCCCGTGTGATATTCGCCCGATGATGCTCCAGGGGGTCGACCCCCTTGTGCTGGCGGTGTTTCTTGGCGCGTTGTCGTTGATGCCGATGCTGTTGATCATCTGCACGGCCTTCTTGAAGATTGTCATCGTGCTGATGATCACCCGCAACGCCATCGGCGTGCAGCAGGTGCCCCCGAGCATGGCCATCAACGGAATCGCGCTGGCCGCCACCCTGTTTATCATGGCGCCCGTGGGGTACGAGATCGCCCAGAACGTCAAGGCAACGCCGGTGGACATGAGCAACGTACAGACGCTGATGGACACCGGGCTTGAGGCCATCCAGCCGTTGCGCGCGTTCATGCTGCGCAACACCGACGCGGACGTGTTGACCCACCTGCTGGAAAACAGCGCGCGCATGTGGCCGCCTGAAATGGCCCAAAGCACCCAGCGCGAAGACCTGATTCTGTTGATCCCGGCGTTTGTGTTGTCGCAATTGCAGGCGGGGTTCGAGATCGGCTTTCTGATCTACATCCCGTTCATCGTCATCGACCTGATTGTGTCCAACCTGCTGTTGGCCCTGGGGATGCAAATGGTCTCGCCCATGACCATTTCCCTGCCGCTCAAACTGCTGTTGTTCGTGATGGTTTCCGGGTGGTCGCGGTTGCTCGACAGCCTGTTCCTTTCTTACCTCTGAGTGACCTATGGAACCGATCGTGCTGTTCAAGCAGGGCATGCTGCTGGTGGTGGTGTTGTCGGCGCCGCCGCTGATCGTGGCGGTGATCGTCGGCGTGCTGACGTCCCTGGTGCAGGCCCTGATGCAGATCCAGGACCAGACGCTGCCCTTCGGCATCAAGCTGGTGGCGGTGGGCATTATGCTGGTATTGACTGGCCGCTGGATCGGCCTGGAGTTGATTCAGCTGATCAATTTAATGTTCGACATGATCGCCCGTTCGGCATTGAACTGAGGGACTGCGCGTGCTGCTTTATCTCGACTACCTGCCCAGCCTGCTGGTGGCCATGGCGCGGATTTATCCCTGTGCATTCCTGGTGCCGGCGTTCAGTTTTCAGCATATCCGCGGCATGCCCCGGCATGTGATCGTGATGGTCATGGCGTTCATTCCGGCGCCCGGTATTCATGCAGTGATGAGCGGCCAGGATTACTCGGCGCTGATGATCAGCGGGCTGGTGCTCAAGGAAGCCGCCCTGGGCTTTTTACTGGGGATTTTGCTGGCCATGCCATTCTGGATGTTCGAGTCGGTGGGCGCGCTGCTGGATAACCAGCGCGGTGCCTTGGCGGGTGGGCAGCTCAACCCTTCGCTGGGGCCGGATGCCACGCCCATCGGGCACTTGTTCAAGCAGTTGGTGATTTACCTGCTGATCGCCGTGCTGGGGCTGAGCGTGTTGACCCAGGTGATCTGGGACAGCTACCTGATCTGGCCGGCCACCGCCTGGGTGCCGCTGCCGGCCATCAATGGCTTCAGTGTTTTCCTCGGCGTGCTGGGCGATACCTTTACCCACATGATGCTGTACGCCGCGCCGTTTATTGCGGTGCTGCTGTTTCTGGAATTCGGCTTCGCGGTGCTGGGCCTGTACAGCCCGCAGTTGCAGGTTTCTACCTTGGCAACGCCGGTCAAGAGCCTCGCCGGGCTGGGGATTCTGCTGCTGTACTTTCCGCTGTTGCAGGATTTGATCGTCACCCGCATGGCGCAGCTGGCAGACCTCAAGCACTCCGTCGGCCTGATGTTTCAGGGCGTGGCACCATGAGTGATTCGGGAGAGAAAAAACACGCCGCCACCCCCAAGAAACTCAAGGACCAGCGCAAGAAAGGCCAGGTTGCGCAAAGCCAGGACGTCGGCAAGTTATTGGTGCTGACCGCCTTGAGTGAGATCGCTTTGTTCACTGCTGAAACCAGCATGCAGCGCTTCCAGCAACTGATGATGCTGGCGATGTCGGGCATTGGCCGGCCCTTTGTGCGGGCCCTGGAAGAAGTGCTGGTGGAAGGCCTGGTGATGTTTTTCTCGTTCGCCCTGTTGATGGCCGGCGTGGCGATTGCCGTGAAGCTGATCAGCAGTTGGCTGCAGTTCGGCTTCCTGTTCGCGCCGCAAAGCCTGAAGCCGGACCTGAACCGCCTCAACCCGCTCAGCCAAATCAAGCAGATGTTCTCGGCCCAATCGGTGATGAACCTGTTGATGGGGCTGGGCAAGGCGTTGCTGCTGACCCTGGTGCTGTATGTGGTGATCGGGCCGTCGTTGGCGGCATTGATCAACCTGGCCACCAGCGATTTACAGAGCTATATCCTGGCGCTGATCACCTTGTTCCGGCACTTGCTGCACGCCTGCCTGGGGTTGTTGCTGGTGTTGGCGCTGATCGACATGACGCTGCAGAAACACTTCTTCGCCAAGCGCATGCGCATGACCCAGGTAGAGGTGATGAAGGAATACAAGGACATGGAAGGCGACCCGCACGTCAAGGGTCAGCGCCGTGCATTGGCCTATCAACTGGCCCAGGAAGAGCCGAAGGTCAAGCTGCCCAAGCTTGAAGAGTCCGACATGCTGGTGGTCAACCCGACGCACTTTGCCGTCGCGCTCTACTACCGCCCCGGGAAAACCCCGCTGCCATTGTTGGTGGACAAGGGCACGGACGCCGAGGCCCGCAAACTGATCGACCGGGCCAAGGCGGCGCAGGTACCGGTCATCCAGTGTGTGTGGCTGGCGCGTACGCTGTATGAGCACAAACTGGGGGCGAACATTCCCCGGGAGACGTTGCAGGCGGTGGCCTTCATCTACCGCACGTTGCGCGAGCTGGATGATGAAGCCAAGCGCGACACCCTGCACTTGCCGGAGCTGGAACAGCGCTAGGCGTCAGCGAGTGCGGTGTACGTCCAGCGCTTCAAGCCTGGCCAGGGACAGCATCCGGCTGACGGTGTCATTGAGGCCAGCGCCGCCCGCCGGTAACGCGTGCCAGATTACCAGCGCACCCTTGGCATCCAGATAAATAAAGCACCCGTCGAACGCCAGCGCATGTTCAAAGCGCCGCTCAAGCACGTGCTGTACTTGCCCGGCCTGCAAGGCCTCGGGTGCTATCTGCAAGGCCAACCCCTGTTGGGTACCGGCCTTGATCGGCAGCAGGGTAATACCTGGAGAGAGCGGCAGGTGAGCGTCATTGCCACTCACCAGGTTGTCCAGGAACACCTGGCGATGGTGATCATCGTCGGGCAATCCCATGGGGTTCACCGTTCCAGGGACACGGTCTGGTAATCCGACCGCTCGCCGGCAGGGCCGGGCTCGACGCGCATCTGCGGCGGCCACCAGATCACCAGCTTGTCGGCGCTCGATTGCGGGCGTGAGCAGGAGTCACCCTTGCACGTTGGTGTGCAACCGACGATGAGCAGGGCAAGGCCGATCAAGGTGACGCAAGACAGTTGACGGTTCATTGGGCGTTGCTCCGGGCAGGCGTGAGCAGGGAAGGGCGGGGCACGCCGATGTGCTCATCTTTGATGACAGGACGCAGGGCGATGAACACCTCGGCCTCTTCACCCGGCTTGAGCCAGGCACGCGGCCAGACGCTGACGGCCAGGGTCTGGGAGTTGCTGCATTCTTTTTCATCGATGCGCACGTTGCGATTGAACTGGTTGCGTAGCACCACCACGGCCACGTTGAACTGCGGGCCGGCGTACCACTGGCTGCGTTCGGTATTGAGGGCCAACAGGTCGCGGGTGGCGCACAAGGTATTCAGGCCCAGCGGCATCGGTGCCGCCTTGAATGCGCTGGGCACTTGCCCGGCGACGAGGTGAGCCAGGGTGCTGGTGATGTCGCCGCGTTTGATCACCGGTTGATGCTCGGCATAGCGCCGGGCCAGCGGCTTGAGGGCCGCCTGCAGTTCGGCCTGGTCTTGCTGTGGCAAATAGCGTGACGGGTCGGCCTGATCACCGATCACGCGCGGGGTCAGGATAAACAGGCGTTCGCGGCGGTTGTTCTGGCGTTCGGTGGAGGAAAACAGCGCCTTGCCCAGCAGCGGGATGTCGCCCAGCAGCGGCACCTTGTTCTGCTTGTCGGTGCTTTCGGTGACATGGAACCCACCGACCACCAGCGAGCGTTTCTCCGCCATTACCGCCTGGGTGCTGACCTTGCCCCGGCGTACGTCGGGGCCGATGCGCTCGGGGTTGGACTCGTCGAAGTTACCGTCCTCGATATCCACCACCAGATGGATCTGGTGCTGGCCGCGGGTGGTGATCACCCGGGGCACCACCTGGAAGCTGGTGCCCACGGTGATGGGCAGGATGGTTGCGTTCTCGGTGCCGGCGGTGAGGTATTGGGTGCGGTTGAAGTCGATCACCGCCGGCTGGTTTTCCAGGGTGAGCACCGACGGGTTCGACACCATGGTCGCCAGGCCGCGTTGCTCCAGGGCGCGTACATCGGCATAGAACCGGTCGCGGTGTTCGATCGACAGTTGCGATGAAGTACCGGGTGCCATGTTCACGCCGCCCCGGAAACGGCTGTTTTGAAAGCCCCAGTTAACCCCGAATTCGCGCAGTTGAGTGCGCTCGATATCGAGGATGATCGCGTCGATTTCCACCAGCTTGCGCGCCACGTCGAGCTGGGCGATCAGCTCGCGGTACATCGCCTGGCGTTCCGGCAGGTCATAGATCAGCACGGCGTTGTTGCGCACATCGGCTTCGACCCGGATCCGGCTGGTGGACGTGGGCGCACGCGGGGTGAGTGCCATGGCGTTGTCCAACTGGCCGAAGTTCGTGGTGGGGCCGAGCATTTGCCCCAGCATCGGGTTACCCAGCCGTGGAAAGCCCGGGGTGATCGGGGAGGGTTGGGATTGTGAGGCCGGGCGTTGGCTCAGCGTCGAGAGTGCCGAGTTTGTGCGTGGCTCCAGCAAGCCGCGCAGCATGCTCGCGACGCCGGGGATGGTCAGCTTCTCGCCGCGATAATCAATCTGGCGGTCGGCGGCGTTGGCGAACTTCAGCGGGTAGGTGAGGATGTTCTGCTTTTCGTCAGGGGATTTGCGCTGGCTGCTGAATTGCTTGATCTGCTCGATGTAGCGCTTGGGGCCGGAGACCAGCACCACGCCATCGTCGGGCAACTCGCCCCAGCCAAACCGGCTGTCGAGCAGGCCTATATCAGTGAGTGCCTGCTTGAGGTCGGCGAGGGTCTCGGACGAGACCTCAAGACGTGCTGACTCCTGCTGGTCCAGGGTGCTGACGTACAGGGTGTTGTTGTACATATACCACTGGAAGCGATGCTCTACGCCAAGCCGGTCGAGCAACGACTGCGGGGTATTCGCGCGAATCTTGCCATTGACGTTGCCTTCCAGCAGGCCGTCGATTTGCAGTTGCGTGCCAAACGTCTGGGCGAAGTCTTCCAGCACGTCCCGCAGCGGCTTGTGCTCGGCTTCATACGCGTAGGCGGTGTTTTTCCATTCGCTGGGGATGGCAGCCAGGGTGCTTTCCAGTGGCGCCAGCAACCAGGGCAGCAGGATCAGGCTGCGCCAATCGGCGCGTTTTGGGCGCTCGGCAGGCGAGTCGGCGCGCAAGCGGTTGTGCTTGTGGTTTTTATTATGCATGGAGAGTTCTCTGAATTAGGACGGCAGCGAGCGTAGGGACGTGGGTATGGGTTTACGGGTTGGCGTTGCGAGGCGTGCGACGAGGGCGCGCCAGGTGTCACGCTGGTTCAGCAGGGCTTCGAGGTCGGCAAGCAGGCGCTCGCTGCCGGGGTCGCCCGGCACCCGTTGCAGCAGCCACAATGCACCGCTGGCCGGAGCCTGGGCGAGCGCGCCCTGGAAGTGACTCAGGCTGGCGTGTCCTGGGCGTATCCAGTTTCCCAACAGTGCGTTATCCGGCCGATGCTGGGTCAGCTGCACGCTGAACAGCATCGCGCCCGCCTGACGTCGCAGGATGATTTCGTCGTCATCCTCGAACAGGTTGATCTGTTCTTTTTGGCTGCTCAGCCAGTGAACCAGTACGTCTTTCAATTTACTGAAAGCTTTCGAACGTGGTCTTGATAAGGGTGTGGTTGACGCGCACCTGTTCATGGCGAGCCAGGTCGGAAAGGAACAGGTGTTTGGTGAATGTGTGGATCGAGTCTATGTCCACCGACTCAAGCGCGGCGTTGTATTTCTTTTGCACGGCGTTGTCGGTATGAGCCAGTTTGCGCCCTAAATCTTTTGAGTAGTCCATGAGCCGTTCCTGTGAGGTGTGCAGTTGTTGTGGTGGGTACTGGCCAATCAGTTCCATCTCGGGGAAATTATTTGAAATGCCGGGGCTGAACGCGGACGCTGTTTTTAAGGCCCGTTGTTGAAGAATGCTTCGAGCATTGCGTTCCAACTGATTCGAAAATCTCCCTCGTCTGTTTTCAGTACGAGGGTTTGTGGGCTGAGGGTGTCGTCCGCGTGAAGCGTCCAAAACGTCGCCCCGTGATGAGTCAGGTACTGCCTTGCGTCTTCGATTTCATGCGGGTGACAAAGCAGCATCGCGTCGATCTTCGGGACCTGGCTCGTGAGCAATTGCTGCAGCAGGGCCGCCAGGCGTTTGGGGGCGACCGTGTCGTCAAGCAGGCTGCGAATCGCCTGGTTGGCGATCGAGGTGGCGTGCTGTTCCAGGCTGTCACACATCGCCTGTCGCTCACGTTCCCAGCGCTTGAGCTGGGCGTCGGCACGTTGCCAGAACTCCAGCGCAGCTTTTTCCAGCAGCGCTTCACATTGTTCTTCAGCCTGGCGCAGTAACTCATCGGCCTGGGCATTGGCGCGGCTCAACAGCTGGTTGGCCTGTGCCCAGTCTGCAAGCGTTTCCCGGGGGATCAGGGTGTGTGGCAGCCCGGGGGCGCCGTTGTGCAACTCAATCTTGTGGTGGCAGAGCATCACTGATCTCCTTGCCCGCTTGAGCCGGGAAGCGGGTTGTCGCCGGTCATTGCGGTAATGCGCCACACAACGGCTTGCCAGAGGGTGTTCAGCCGGCTGTGGCCGTTTTCGAATGAGAGGGTTCTTTTTTCCATCTCAAGCACCCGCTCACAAGGGAAGCGCAACCGAAGGCGCTGCCAGGTTGCGGGTTTTACCCAACTGCGCAGCAACTGCAACGGATCATCATTGGGCAATAGCATGTCGGGGGGCAGGGCCTTGGAAAGACGCATGCACCATTGGTGATGCGCTTCGCTCAAGGGCGCAGCGGTTGCCGGGCTGAAGGTGCTATGAATCAGCGCCAGCAACAGGTTGAGTTGTTCTGTTGAGGCGAGGACCAGCCTGAGCACGGCGGGGTGAGGGGCAGGTGGCAAACAGGGAGCAATTCCCGCCAGGGTGCTTGTGGCCAGCATCCTGCTGCGATACAGCGCGTTGATCGCGGGGTACTTGTCGGCGGCTCTCCAGTCTTCGTGGGCGGACTTCCACGCAAAGGCCCACCATTGGGCCCACGCCAACTGCTCACTCACCGTCATGAGAGGGCCGTCGGCTCGCCCGGTACAGTCGTGCCTTGCGAGAGTTGCTGTCGCCGATTGCGCAAGAACAGTAAGGCGACCACTGCCAGCACCAAGCCGACCAGCGAAAACATAACGCAGGCCCGCCAAAAGCCGACGTCATCGGCGGGTACCAGGAACGGGCCGAAATACGCCAGGCGTTGCTGTTCCTGATATGCCGTCGCCGGTACGAAAATCACCGTGAGTTTTTGCGGGTTGTCCACCGCGGTGGTCATACCCGGGATGCTGCTGGCGACCATTCTGCGCACGCGTGCGCGGATGTTATCGGGGTCCAGCCGTGGGTCGTGCTTGATGAAAACCGACGCCGATGCGGGTTGCACCGGTTCTCCCGGCGCGATGCGTTCAGGCAGCACCACGTGCACGCGGGCGACGATCACGCCGTCGATGTTGGATAAGGTCGCCTCCAGCTCTTGAGACAGGGCATAGATGTAGCGGGCACGTTCTTCCAGCGGCGTGGAGATAACACCCTCCTTGCGGAATGTATCGCCCAGCGTGGTTCGGGCTACCCGGGGCAGACCGGCGGCTTCCAGGGTGCGTACGGCACGGCCGATGTCGGCTGCGTTGACCGCCACGACAACACCATCCTTGGCGGGGACTTTTTGCGCCCGGATATGTTTGTCTGCCAGTTCCGCGATGACCTCATTGGCCTCTTGCTCGGAGAGTTGGCGATGGAGCTCGACCCGGTCACTGCAACCGTTGAGCATAAAAATCAGGGATATAAGCAACGCTAGGCGCGGAAGATGATTCATTCGTTGCTACTGCAGGTTGCAGATTTTGTCGATGCATTGGGTGGTTTTACCCAGGCTTCTCACTAACAGTTGCGATAGAAGTAATGAGTTTGAAAGTTCTTTTGGGTATTTTTTGAAATCCTCAAGGCTCGCGTCGTTGCTCATGGCCTTTAAGCTTTTGTTCAGACGATTTGTTGAATTGATGAGCTGTTCTGATGCGCCTGCCAACAGGTTGGTTGCGCCAGGTTTTGACGTTGCCGTGATCGCCGGTGATGAGCGTTCAAGTGTTGAATTAAAAAAATCAACATCGGTACTGGAGGTTGAAAAGTCGGGTGTTCCGTAAGCGGCCTGGGAGGCATTACGACCTGATGGGGCATTTCCTTCCGTGCGCATATAAAACCTGTCGTGTGATTTTTTTGATAATGGTTTTTGAGTTTTCAGAAAGCGGATGTGAGTTTGAACATCTCCCCCGATTAAAAAAATGGGGGAGATGAGCACTTTTAACGAAGCTCTTTAGCCGCTGTAGTGACGTTGTTAAGTTTTTTGGAATCGTTGCTCATACGTAGCCCCTCGGTTTGGATAGCTTTCGATCTCTCAAACTCGCTCTCCAAACTGGATGAGCCAGATCCAGATCCAGATCCAAATCCAGAACCGATACCTGAACCGAAACCTGACATAAGACCTGCAATACCACCATAAGGGGAGCCGCTTGGAATACTCATAGTCAATCTCCAAAATTATAATGTTTAAAGCATGATTGGCTGGTGTTTAAGTATCAACGATACTTTGCGCTGCTGGTGTAGGCCTGCTCCAACCTACGAGTGTGTGGTGTTCGAGAGTAAAGTGGTTCCTTATGTTTTTTACACGAGCATTTCAAAATGTTATGTGTTTGGCTTTTCAATGAGTAACCAAGAAAAAACATTCATACGTGTCCGCTTTCGAGACCTTAGCTCAGCGATATTTCCAGCTGTTTCATCCGGTAATAGAGCGTGCGTTTGGCAACACCCAACTCAGCGGCCACGACATCCACATTGCGCCCATGCCGTCGCAACGACTCTTCAATCAGCGTTTTCTCGATTTGCTGCAGCCGTTCCTTGAGACCGGTTTCGGTCTCCTGATGGCCCGTCACCGGATCTGAAAGCGGCGGCAAGCCCAACACAAAACGCTTGGCCGTCGAGCGCAGTTCACGGACATTGCCTGGCCAGGCATGGCACAGTAATCGTTGCAGCAGCGCACCGGGCGGCGGGGGAGCGGGGCACTTAAAGTGCTCTGATTCTTCGCGAATCATGTTCAAGAACAACGGCACGATCCGCTCACGGCGTTCGCGCAGGGGCGGGAGCTGGATATCCACAACGTTCAGGCGAAAGTACAGGTCGCGCCTGAAGGCGCCTTGTTCAACCATCTCGTGCAGTGATTGCTGCGCGGAGGCGATAACGCGCATATCCACCGGGATAAACCGTGTGGAGCCCAGCCGTTCAACGCCGCGGCACTCCAGCACTCGCAGCAACTTGGCCTGCAAGTTAAGCGGCATGCTGTCAATTTCGTCGAGGTACAAAGTGCCCAGGTGGGCGGCTTCGACAAACCCGGCCCGGGATTGCATCGCACCGGTATAGGCACCGCTGTTCACACCAAATAGTTGGCTTTCAGCCAGGCTTTCGGGTATTGCGGCGCAGTTGACGGCCACAAAGTTACCCTTTCTGCGGGACAACAGATGTATGCGTTGTGCCAACGTGTCTTTACCTGTCCCGGTTTCGCCCAGCAGTAGCATATCGATATTAAGTGTGGCGGTATTATGGATAGTGGCTTCGATGGCGGGGCATTCGGCGAGTGGTGAGTCCGTTACATCCTCATTGTGATAGGAGACCGACATATTGTTATTGCTCCAATATTGGATCGCATCACGGTTGTAAGACTGTTTGAGTCCTTTCGAATGCCTGAAAGTAGAACGGAAATTATCTACTTTGTCATCTTGGTCAACAATGGGAGGTGGAGTACTCACGTTTTTAATTGATGAGTGTTGGCGGGATTAACAAAAGCTCAAGTGTTTCATTAGGTCTGTTTTCTTATTGTTGGCAAGATAAATCCTAAAGTAGGCGTGGTTTTTTGATTTTGAGTTCTTTTGTTGATGTCGGGCAGTTGTTAACTGGGATTTTAATTGTTTTTGTTTTTTAATGTATAAAGTTAATGGATGTGTCGTAGTGCCTGTTTGCTCAATTCAAAAGCGTTCGCCCACAAAAAAGCCGATGCAGGGCATCGGCTTTTCGTTTTGCGGCATGGGCCGCAGGTGATGCTTAAACGTTGAAACGGAAGTGCATCACGTCGCCATCCTTGACGATGTATTCCTTGCCTTCCAGGCGCCATTTACCGGCTTCCTTGGCACCGGCTTCACCCTTGAACTGGATGAAGTCGTTGTAGGCGATAACTTCGGCGCGGATAAAGCCTTTTTCGAAGTCGGTGTGGATCACGCCAGCCGCTTGCGGGGCAGTGGCGCCGACCTTGACGGTCCAGGCGCGTACTTCTTCAACACCGGCGGTGAAGTAGGTCTGCAGGTGAAGCATTTCGTAGCCGGCGCGGATCACACGGTTCAGACCAGGCTCTTCCAGGCCCAGGGCCTCAAGGAACATGTCTTTCTCTTCGCCGTCTTCCAGCTCGGCGATTTCCGCTTCGATCTTGTTGCACACCGGAACGACGATCGCGCCTTCTTCTTCGGCAATGGCCAGGACCACGTCGAGCAGCGGGTTGTTTTCGAAACCGTCTTCAGCCACGTTGGCGATGTACATCACAGGCTTGGTGGTCAGCAGGTGGAAGCCCTTGATCACGGTCTTTTCGTCGGTGCCCATGCTCTTCATCAGGCTGCGTGCCGGCTTGCCCAGGGTGAAGTGCGCGATCAACTGCTCCAGCAAGGCTTTCTGGACCACTGCGTCCTTGTCGCCGCCCTTGGCGTTACGCGTGACCTTTTGCAGTTGCTTCTCGCAGCTGTCGAGGTCGGCGAAGATCAGTTCCAGGTCGATGATCTCGATGTCGCGTTTCGGGTCGACGCTGTTGGAGACGTGAATCACGTTCTCGTCTTCAAAGCAGCGGACCACGTGGGCGATGGCATCGGTCTCACGGATGTTGGCGAGGAACTTGTTGCCCAGGCCTTCACCTTTCGACGCGCCGGCTACCAGGCCTGCGATGTCGACGAACTCCATGGTGGTCGGCAGGATGCGCTTTGGATTCACGATGGCCGCCAGGGCGTCCAGGCGTGTATCGGGCATCGGCACGATACCGGTGTTCGGTTCGATGGTGCAGAAGGGGAAGTTCTCCGCCGCAATACCGGATTTGGTCAGGGCGTTGAACAGGGTGGACTTGCCGACGTTAGGTAGGCCGACGATGCCGCAATTGAATCCCATGGTGTTTCCCCTCGGGTAAAGAGTCAGGCCTTCTGGCTGTGCAGGTTTTTCATCGCACGGTTCCATTCACCGGCGAAGATATCCGGCAGCACGCCGAGGGCAAAATCGATGCTGGCATCGAGTTTTTCCTGTTCGGCGCGTGGCGCACGACCCAGGACGAAATTTGAAACCATACTGGCAACGCCCGGGTGGCCAATGCCAAGCCGCAAGCGGTAAAACGTATTCTGATTACCCAACTGCGCAATGATGTCGCGCAGGCCATTATGCCCGCCATGGCCGCCGCCTTGCTTGAGCTTGGCAACGCCGGGTGGCAGGTCAAGTTCGTCATGGGCCACCAGGATTTCTTCGGGTTTGATCCGGAAGAAGCCCGCAAGCGCCGCGACAGCCTGGCCGCTGCGGTTCATGTAGGTGGTGGGAATCAACAGACGAACATCCTGACCCTGATGCGAAAAGCGTCCGGTCAGGCCAAAATATTTGCGATCGGCCACAAGATTGACGCCTTGGGCGTGGGCGATGCGCTCAACAAAAAGGGCCCCCGCGTTATGCCGGGTCTGTTCGTATTCGGCGCCTGGATTTCCCAGGCCAACGATCAGTTTAATGGCAGTCACGACAGGGGCCCTTCCTTTGGAGTTGTGGATAACATCGCCGTGGGTGCGGCGAAAGTGGACGACAAAAACTCATTAACCGTTAGAGGCCAACTTCGCATTCTCGCCCGCTTTCTCGCTACGTTCCGGTCCGCGATGTTTCCTCAAGCTCCGGCATTACAGAGTGAATTACTCTGCAGCGCCTTCTTCAGCTTCTGGTGCAACGCGTGGAGCGTGTACGTTTGCAACAGCTTTGTCATCACCGTGAGCCAGTGCGACAAACTCAACGCCTTTAGGGGCTTTGAGGTCGGACAGGTGGACGATGTCGCCGATTTCAGCAGCCGACAGGTCGACTTCGATGAACTCAGGCAGGTCTTTCGGCAGGCAGGTCACTTCGATCTCGGCTACAACGTGCGAGATTTCGCCGCCTTTCTTGATCGGAGCAGCTTCGCCAACGAAGTGCACAGGCACGATAGCGGTCAGTTTCTGACCGGCTACTACGCGTACGAAGTCAGCGTGCAGCACGTGGCCTTTAGCTGGGTGACGTTGCAGTGCCTTGATGATGACGTTCTGCTTGGAACCACCAACGTTCAGCTCGATGATGTGGCTGTAGGCCGCGTCGTTTTCGAGCAGTTTGGCGATTTCTTTAGCCAGCATGCTGATGGATTCAGGGGCTTTTTCGCCACCGTAAACTACAGCTGGAACCAGGCTTGCGAGACGACGCAGGCGGCGGCTCGCACCTTTCCCCAGGTCGGAACGCAGTTCAGCATTCAAAGTAAATTCGTTCATGTTGTATCTCCAAATTAACCATATTCGCCCTAGCGTTTGCGACCAGCGCTAAAGGCGATATGGGCAAAAAAGCCCCGCCCCAACAGAATGCTGGGGCGGGGCGCTTTTCGTCAGGTTGATGCTGTTAAGGTTTGACCCTTAACGGAACATCGCGCTGATCGATTCTTCGTTGCTGATGCGGCGAACCGCTTCGGCAACTACCGGTGCGATATCCAGTTGACGGATACGCGAACAGGCTTGAGCTGCAGCGGACAACGGGATGGTGTTGGTCACCACCAGTTCGTCCAGCATTGAGTTCTCGATGTTCTCGATCGCTCGGCCCGACAGCACAGGGTGTGTGCAGTAGGCGAAGACTTTTGCTGCACCGTGCTCTTTCAAGGCTTTTGCCGCGTGGCACAGGGTGCCGGCGGTGTCGACCATGTCATCGACCAGAATACAGGTGCGCCCTTCGACATCACCGATGATATGCATCACTTCAGAGTGATTGGCTTTCTCACGGCGTTTGTCGATGATCCCGAGATCAACGCCCAGGGATTTGGCAACAGCCCGTGCACGCACGACGCCACCAATGTCCGGGGACACGATCATCAGGTTTTCAAAGCGCTGGTCTTCGATGTCATCCACCAGGACGGGGGAGCCGTAGATGTTATCTACCGGAATATCGAAGAACCCCTGGATTTGGTCAGCGTGCAGGTCAACCGTGAGAACACGGTCGATGCCTACCACGGTCAGCATGTCAGCAACGACTTTCGCGCTGATAGCCACACGTGCAGAACGCGGACGGCGATCCTGACGGGCATAACCAAAGTAAGGGATTACAGCTGTGATTCGAGTCGCTGAGGAGCGGCGGAAGGCATCAGCCATCACGACGAGTTCCATCAGGTTATCGTTGGTCGGAGCGCAAGTCGGCTGAATAATGAAGACGTCTTTACCGCGAACGTTTTCATTGATCTCGGCTGTAATTTCGCCGTCGGAGAATTTACCGACAGAGATGTCACCGAGAGGGATATGCAGCTGACGTACAACACGCCGAGCCAGATCGGGGTTGGCATTCCCCGTAAAGACCATCATCTTGGACACGCGCAGTACCTAGAGGCTGAGGGTAACCTGGATGAGTATAGAAAATGGCAGGGGCGGCTGGATTCGAACCAACGCATGGCAGGATCAAAACCTGCTGCCTTACCGCTTGGCGACGCCCCTGTATCTGTTGCAACGAGTACCCAGTACTCGGTTCCTTTAGAGCAGACTTTGCAGCTTGCGATGCAACATCGAAACGTTGCTTCCCTTTGCTACAAACCCTGTAAGGGTCTCTGTAAGAAGGGCCGAGACTTTATCAGCTTCAGCTTTGCTTGGGAAGCCCCCAAACACACAACTTCCAGTTCCGGTTAATTTTGCTTCGGTAAAATTACCTAACAAATTCAAAGCGTTACGTACATCTGGATAACGCCTTGCTACAACCGGTAAGCAGTCATTTCGACTGTTTCCCTTGGGAACGGGGCGCACTTTAATGGGAGGAGAGTTACGTGTCAACAGTGGATCTGAAAAAATTTCTGCTGTACTTACAGATACTTGCGGAACAAGCACGACATACCACGGCTCTTCGGGGTCTACAGGGGTGAGTTTCTCCCCCACGCCTTCGGCAAAAGCGGCGTGCCCACGCACGAAAACCGGGACGTCTGCGCCGAGCGTCAGGCCCAGCGCCGCCAGGCGATCGTGGTCCCAACCCAGCTGCCACAAGTGATTCAGGCCGAGCAAAGTCGTCGCGGCATTTGAGCTGCCGCCGCCGATGCCGCCACCCATGGGCAGGATTTTTTCGATCCAGATGTCGATGCCCAATGGGCAACCGGATTGTTCCTGAAGTTTTTTCGCGGCCTTCACAATCAGGTTGCTGTCGTGAGGCACGCCTTCGAATTCGGTGTGCAGTTGGATCACGCCGTCATCGCGAACGGCGAAAGTCAGCTCATCGCCGTAGTCGAGAAACTGAAAAATAGTCTGCAACTCGTGATAGCCGTCGTCACGGCGACCGAGAATGTGCAGCATCAAATTGAGTTTGGCCGGGGAGGGCAGGGTCAGACGTTGTTCGTTCATCTCACTGCCCCAGCTTGCGCGGTTGCCAGTCCTTGATCACCAGCGTGACGTCAAGGTCGGTGCCGTGCAGTTTGATGCGCTCGGGCAGCCAGTAACCGTTCTGTTGCACATAACTCAGGTACTCGACCTGCCAGCCATCCTGCTCCAGCGATGCCAGGCGGCTGTCGCCATTGAGGCTCAGGCGGCTCTTGCTGTCGGGTGCGGGAAGGCCGCGCACCCACCATACGAGGTGCGATACGGGAAGCTTCCAGCCCATCTGTTCTTCCAGCAGGGCTTCCGGCGTCGGCGCCTCAAAGCGACCCTGATTGGCCACTTCCAGGCTTACTTGCCCCGGTCGCCCGGTCAGGCGTGCCGCCCCGCGGCCCAGCGGGCCAGACAGGCGAATATCGTAATAGTCCTGGCGTTGCAGCCAGAACAAGGTCCCGCTGCCCGAATCTTTCGGCGCACGAATGCCGACCTTGCCCTCGATCTGCCAGCCATCAAGGCTGCTCAGTTGGTCCTTGTGCTGCTGCCATTGCGCCGGGTTGCCCGGGCCTTCGACAGATTCACGGGTACCAAGGCCCGAACAGCCGGCGAGCAGGGCGATAAAACTGAAAACGATGACGTGGCGCAAAAACATAAAATTAAAGGGTCTCGGATCCGGTCAGGCGCTTGATGGTGCTGCGCAGGATTGGGCTTTCGGGCTGTTCCTTGAGGAACTTCTCCCAGATTTGTCGCGCTTCGCGCTGTTTGCCATTGGCCCAGAGCACTTCGCCCAGGTGCGCGGCCACTTCCTGGTCGGGGAAGCGCTCCAGCGCCTGGCGCAGCAAGCGTTCAGCTTCATCCAGGTTGCCCAGGCGGTAATTCACCCAGCCGAGGCTGTCGAGTACGGCCGGGTCTTCCGGGTTCAACTGGTGAGCCTTTTCAATCAGCTCCTTGGCTTCGGCGTAACGCGTTGTACGGTCGGACAAGGTGTAACCCAGGGCGTTCAGTGCCATGGCGTTGTCCGGGTCGCGCTTGATGATCAGGCGCAGGTCTTTTTCCATCTGCGCCAGATCATTGCGTTTTTCTGCCTGCATGGCGCGGGTGTACAGCAGGTTCAGGTCGTCCGGGTATTGCAGCAAGGCTTGCTGCAGGATTTTCCAGGCGCGATCGCCCTGCTTGTTGGCCGACAAGGTCTCGGCCTGGATCAGGTACAGCTGAATCGCATAGTCCGGTTCGGCATCCCGTGCGGCAGCCAGGCGTTTTTCTGCCTCGTCGGTGCGGCCGTTGTTCATCAGGATATCGGCCTGGCGCAGCTGCGCCGGCAGGTAATCATTGCCAGGACCGACCTGAGCATACTCAAGCAGCGCGGCCTGCGGGTCGTTGCGCTCTTCAGCGATGCGGCCCAGGTTCAGGTGCGCGGAGTCGACGTGGCTCTCGCGGGCGATCAGGTCTTCCAGGTAACCCTTGGCCTCATCCCACGCCTTGGCTTCCAGGCATACCAGCGCCAGGGAGTAACGCAATTCGTCGTCGTCCGGGTATTGCTGGACGAGGTTGGCGAACTGCACCTTGGCGTCTTCCATGCGGTCCTGTTCAACCAGCGTGCGCGCATAGGTCAGCAGCAGGCGCTTGTCGCCTGGGTACTTCTTGATGCTTTTTTCCAGCAGCGGGATCGCTTCCTTGCCGCGGTTGAGGTTTTGCAGCAGGCGGGCACGCAGCAGGATCGGCGCTATTTCGCCGTCTTCCGGCGGGTGTTGCTCCAGCAGCTTCAGCGCGGCCTCGGGCTCATCATCCTGTTGCAGCAACAGCGCCTTGCCGAAAATCAGCTGGCTGTTGTTCGGGTGTTTTTGCAGCAGGCGGTCGAAACTCTTCATCAGGCCGTTGCGGGTGTCCTGATCGGTGTCGGCAGCCGACAGGGCGAGGAAGTCGAAATGCGTGTCACCCTTGCCCTGCAGGACTTTCTCCATATACACCATGGAGTCGTCATAGCGCCCGGCGCGGGCCAGTTGAATGGCCGCTGCCCGTTGCGCTTCGAGATCGTCCGGGGCGTTTTTCGCCCAGATCAGCGAGGTGTCCAGGGCGGCCTGATCGGCGCCCAGGTACTCGGCGATGCGAAACGCACGCTCCGAAATCCCCGGATCCTGAGTATTGATGGCCTGGGTCACGTAGTTATCCAGGGCAATGTCGAAACGATTGCGCTGGCCGGCCAGCTCCGCGCTCAGCAGACTGAAGACCGTCTCTTCACTGAACGAGGAATAAACCTTGGGCTTTTCAGGGGCGGGGGTGCTGTCTTCTACCGGCGGCGTACCGTCCGGCGACACGGGTGCCATGGCCTGGCAGCCGCTGAGGAAGACAAAAGCAAGGAGCAACGCGGAAGATCTATTCATATAGGAAGAGGACGACTAACCTGCGGTCGGATCATCATGACACAAGCCTTCGGCCAAACATAACCGGGGCGCCCGTAATACGCTTATTGCTTTCCCTGTAGGAGCGAGCTTGCTCGCGAAGATCGCCAACGATAACGCGTTCATTCTGGATTGACGCGTTGTCTGAGGGTTTTTCGCGAGCAAGCTCGCTCCTGCAGGATGCCTTTATAGACACAAGGCATTAGGACAATAGCCTACGGTGGTTGTTCTGAATCATTCGAAGTAGGACAATTGTCGGCTTCCCGACATCATCAGCGATATTGAATGGCCTTCCTTGCACTCGGTATTAACCACAAGACTGCTTCTGTAGACGTCCGCGAGCGCGTGGCTTTTACTCCCGAGCAGTTGGTTGAGGCCTTGCAGCAGCTCTGCCGGCTCACCGACAGCCGCGAAGCTGCGATCCTTTCGACCTGCAATCGCAGCGAGCTCTATATAGAGCAGGAACATCTTTCAGCGGATGTGGTGCTGCGCTGGCTGGCCGATTACCACCATTTGAGCCTCGATGAGCTGCGCCAAAGCGCCTATGTGCACGAAGAGGATGCGGCAGTTCGTCACATGATGCGCGTCGCTTCCGGGCTCGACTCGCTGGTGTTGGGCGAGCCGCAGATTCTCGGCCAGATGAAGTCGGCCTACGCCGTGGCCCGCGAGGCCGGTACCATCGGCCCATTGCTGGGGCGCTTGTTCCAGGCCACCTTCAACTCCGCCAAGCAGGTGCGCACCGACACCGCCATCGGTGAAAACCCGGTGTCCGTGGCGTTTGCCGCCGTCAGCCTGGCCAAACAGATTTTCAGTGACTTGCAACGCAGCCAGGCCTTGCTGATCGGCGCCGGCGAGACCATCACCCTGGTCGCCCGCCATCTGCATGAGCTGGGCGTGAAGCGTATCGTGGTCGCCAACCGTACCCTGGAGCGAGCGAGCATTCTTGCCGAGCAGTTCGGTGCCCATGCGGTGTTGCTCTCCGACATCCCGGCCGAACTGGTACGCAGCGATATCGTTATCAGTTCCACCGCCAGCCAGTTGCCGATCCTGGGCAAGGGCGCGGTGGAAAGCGCCCTGAAACTGCGCAAGCACAAGCCGATATTCATGGTAGATATCGCCGTTCCCCGGGATATCGAGCCTGAAGTCGGCGAATTGGACGACGTTTACCTCTACAGTGTCGACGACCTGCACGAAGTGGTCGCCGAAAACCTCAAGAGCCGCCAGGGCGCAGCCCAGGCCGCCGAGGAAATGGTCAGCACCGGTGCCGACGATTTCATGGTGCGCCTGCGTGAACTGGCGGCGGTGGACGTGCTCAAGGCTTATCGTCAGCAAGGCGAACGCCTGCGGGACGAGGAATTGATCAAGGCCCAGCGTATGCTCGCCAACGGCAGCAGCGCTGAAGAAGTGCTGATGCAACTGGCGCGCGGCCTGACCAACAAATTGCTGCACGCCCCCAGTGTCCAGTTGAAAAAGCTTACCGCCGAAGGCCGCCTTGATGCGCTGGCCATGGCCCAGGAACTCTTTGCCCTCGGTGAGGGCGCGACAGAAAGCTCTTCGGATAAAAAACCGCAATGAAAGCGTCACTGCTCAATAAACTGGACGTCCTTCAGGACCGTTTCGAAGAACTGACCGCCTTGCTCGGCGATGGCGAGGTCATCTCCGATCAAACCAAGTTCCGCACCTATTCCAAGGAATACGCGGAAGTTGAGCCGATTGTGAGCACCTATATACAGTTGCTCAAGGTTCAGGCTGACCTCGAAGGCGCCCAGGCGCTGCTCAAGGACAGTGACCCGGACATGCGCGAAATGGCCGTCGAAGAAGTGCGTGAAGCCAAGGACAAGCTGATCGAACTGGAAGGCGACCTGCAACGCATGCTGCTGCCCAAGGACCCCAACGACGGGCGCAACGTGTTCCTTGAAATCCGCGCCGGCACCGGCGGTGACGAGGCGGCGATTTTCTCCGGCGACCTGTTCCGCATGTATTCACGGTATGCCGAGCGTCGCGGTTGGCGTGTGGAGATCCTGTCCGAGAACATCGGTGAGCACGGCGGCTATAAAGAAGTCATTGCCCGGGTTGAAGGCGAGAATGTCTACGGCAAGCTCAAGTTCGAGTCTGGCGTGCATCGCGTACAGCGGGTTCCGGCGACTGAATCCCAGGGCCGTATCCACACCTCCGCCTGCACCGTGGCCGTGTTGCCCGAGCCGGACGAGCAGGAAGCGATCGAGATCAACCCGTCGGACCTGCGGGTCGATACCTACCGTTCATCGGGCGCCGGTGGTCAGCACGTCAACAAGACCGACTCCGCGATTCGTATCACTCACTTGCCTTCGGGCATCGTGGTGGAGTGTCAGGAAGAGCGTTCCCAGCACAAGAACCGTGCGCGGGCCATGTCCTGGCTGTCGGCCAAGCTTAACGACCAGCAAACCAGCGCCGCCGCCAACGCGATTGCCAGCGAACGTAAATTGCTGGTGGGTTCGGGCGACCGGTCCGAGCGTATCCGTACCTACAACTTTGCCCAGGGCCGGGTCACCGACCACCGCGTCAACCTGACGCTGTACTCCCTGGATGAAATCCTTGCCGGTGGCGTTGATGCGGTCATCGAGCCATTGTTGGCCGAATACCAGGCCGACCAGCTTGCGGCGATAGGTGAATAAATGACCATTATTGCCAGCCTGTTACGCGCCGCCGACCTGCCGGACTCGCCCACTGCGCGTCTGGACGTGGAATTGTTACTGGCGGCTGCCTTGGGCAAGTCCCGCAGTTACCTGCACACCTGGCCAGAAAAAATCGTCAGCAGCGAAGACGCACTGACCTTTGGCGGGTACCTGCAACGCCGCCGCACCGGCGAGCCAGTGGCCTACATCCTCGGCCAGCAAGGCTTCTGGAAGCTCGACCTGGAAGTGGCACCGCACACGCTGATCCCGCGCCCGGAAACCGAGATGCTGGTGGAAGCCGCTTTGGAATTGCTGCCTGCTACACCGGCCAAGGTCCTCGACCTGGGCACCGGCAGCGGTGCGATTGCCCTGGCCCTGGCCAGCGAACGCCCGGCCTGGCAAGTCACTGCCGTCGACCGCGTGCTGGAAGCCGTGGCCCTGGCCGAGCGCAACCGCCAGCGCCTGCACCTGAACAACGCCACGGTGCTGAACAGCCATTGGTTCAGCGCCCTTGAAGGCCACACCTACAATCTGATCATCAGCAACCCGCCTTATATAGCCGACACCGACCCCCATCTGGTGGCCGGTGATGTGCGCTTTGAGCCGGCCAGTGCGCTGGTGGCCGGGCATGACGGCCTGGACGACCTGCGGCTGATCATCGTCCAGGCGCCTGCGCACCTCGACGCTGCGGGCTGGCTGTTGCTGGAACACGGTTACGACCAGGCGCCTGCCGTACGCGACCTGCTGCTGGGCGAAGGCTTCGAAGACGTCCACAGCCGCGTCGACCTCGGCGGCCACGAACGCATCACCCTGGGGCGCCGGCCGTGATGAATGATCAGGAGCTGTTGCGCTATAGCCGACAGATTCTGTTGCAGCATGTCGACATCGAAGGCCAGTTGCGCCTGAAAAACAGCCGCGCGCTGATCGTCGGGCTCGGTGGCCTCGGTTCGCCGGTGGCGTTGTACCTGGCGGCGGCGGGTGTGGGTGAGCTGCACTTGGCGGATTTCGACACCGTCGACCTGACCAACCTGCAACGCCAGATCATCCATGACACCGACAGTGTCGGTGTGAGCAAGGTCGACTCGGCGATTCGCCGCCTGAGCGCGATCAATCCTGAAATACAGTTGGTCGCCCATCGCAGCGCACTGGACGCCGATTCCCTCGCGGCAGCCGTGGCGGCGGTCGACGTGGTGCTCGATTGCAGCGACAACTTCTCCACCCGCGAAGCGGTAAACGCCGCCTGTGTTGCCGCCGGCAAGCCTCTGGTCAGCGGTGCAGCGATTCGCCTGGAAGGCCAGCTCTCGGTGTTCGACCCGCGTCGCGCCGAAAGCCCGTGCTACCACTGTTTATACGGGCACGGCAGCGAAGCCGAACTGACCTGCAGCGAAGCCGGCGTCATTGGCCCGCTGGTGGGCTTGGTCGGCAGCCTGCAAGCCCTGGAAGCCTTGAAGTTGCTGGCCGGTTTCGGCGAGCCACTGGTGGGGCGGCTGTTGTTGATCGACGCCCTGACCACGCGTTTTCGCGAGCTGCGAGTCAAGCGCGACCCCGGTTGCAGCGTCTGCGGTAGCCAACATGGTTAAGAACGCGCCAATTGGTGTGTTCGACTCCGGTGTCGGCGGCCTGTCGGTGCTGGACGAAATTCAGCGGCTGTTGCCCCACGAGTCGCTGCTGTACGTGGCGGATGGCGGGCACATTCCCTACGGCGAGAAAACCCCGGCCTTCATCCTTGATCGTTCGCGACGGGTGGCGGAGTTTTTCCGTGAGAAAGGCGCCAAAGCCTTTGTGATTGCCTGCAACACGGCCACCGTTGCTGCGGTCGCCGACTTGCGCCAGGACTACCCCGACTGGCCGCTGGTAGGCATGGAACCGGCGGTTAAACCTGCCGCCGCCGCGACCCGCAGTGGCGTGGTCGGCGTGCTGGCGACCACGGGCACCCTGCAAAGCGCCAAGTTCGCCGCCTTGCTCGATCGTTTCGCCACCGACGTGCGGGTGATTACCCAACCGTGCCCGGGCCTGGTGGAACTGATCGAAACCGGCGACCTGAGCAGCCCGGCCCTGCGCCAATTGTTGCAAGGCTACGTCGAACCGCTGATGGCGGCCGGTTGCGATACCATCATCCTCGGCTGCACTCACTATCCGTTCCTCAAGCCATTGCTCGCCGAGATGCTCCCGCCGACGATCATCCTGATCGACACGGGCGCTGCGGTAGCGCGTCAATTGCAGCGTCTTTTGAGTGATCGCGAACTGCTGGCCATCGGCAATCCGCAGCCTGCGCAGTTCTGGACCAGCGGCGATCCAGAACACTTCAGAAATATCCTACCGACCCTATGGAAATCTCCCGGTGTTGTGCGTAGTTTTGGCGTGTGAAAAAAACGTGAAATAGCACCGTTTTTCGCTGAACTTCCGTCTAGGCAGCAGCTTCTATAGCAAGTTAGTGTGTACAAAATCATATAACTTCGTTCGGAAAGGATGTTTCTTATGAAGCGCTTGTTCTGTTTGGCTGCGATTGCGGCCGCAATGTTGGGGCACTCTTTTTCGGCGCAGGCTGCAGGCCTGGAGTTTGGAGTGGGGAGTACCAGCGATTCGACCATGACCTATCGGTTGGGGCTGACGTCGGATTGGGATAAAAGCTGGTTGCAGAGCAACACTGGCCGCCTGACCGGTTACTGGAGCGGCGCCTACACCTACTGGGACGGTGACAAGCGCGCCAGTGTCAGCAGCCTGTCGTTCTCGCCGGTGTTTGTGTATGAGTTTGCCGGGGAAAAGGTAAAACCGTACATCGAGGCCGGGGTCGGCGTGGCGGTGTTCTCCCGCACGCGGGTTGAAGACAACAATATCGGCCAGGCGTTCCAGTTTGAAGACCGACTGGGCTTTGGCTTGCGCTTTGTCGGTGGGAGTGAAGTGGGCATTCGGGCCACCCATTACTCCAATGCCGGGATCAGTAGCAATAACGACGGTATCGAGAGCTATTCGCTGCACTACACGATGCCACTCTAGTTTTTTAAGAACACTGCAAAACCATTGTGGGAGCGGGCTTGCTCGCGAAAGCGGTTTGTCAGCCATCATTTCGGTGACTGATCCACCGCCTTCGCGAGCAAGCCCGCTCCCACACAAGCCCGCTCCCACATTGGCTGCTCATGGGTTCCCGAAATCATCGATACACCGTCGCAATCCCCTGGCGCTCATCAATACACTCCGGCGCGCCCATCTCGAACTCCCGGCAGATCAGCGGTCGCTTCTCATAAATCGTGCACATCATCGTGTTGCGATCCAGCGCCGCGCACCAGCCGTCGTCCAGGCGCAGCATGACTTCGCCGCCCCAATCGTCGGTATCGATAAAACGATCAGGCACGCCGGTGTCGGTGATCAGCATGACTTCCAACTGGCAGCAGCACGCGGCGCAGGTGGAGCAGGTGACGGCAGGTTCGGTGATTTGCGTGTGGGGGATGTTGGTCATAGGCGCGCAGTGTAAGGCAAGCGGCTTATACGTGTGTGAAAGGCCTGACGGACGTCAGTGTGCCAACTGCCGGGCGACCCAGTGCAGCAACGGGAAGATCATCCCCCAGAGCAACGCCAGGCCGATGAAGGTCGGCACGGTGCCATAGCCGAAACTGACCCCGGCCAGTTGGCTGCCCGCGTAATAAGACAACGGCCCACCCACCGCGCCCAACAGGCTCGCACGCCACCAAGGCTGCGCGCTCCAGGCCAGGCAATGGCGCAGCGTGGTTGCCAGCAAGGCCCACAACAGGATTAGCCACAAAGGCGCCAACGGCCCCGGCATGCTGAAGTGAAACACACCCAATGCGCGCAGCGAGGTGTCGATCACTGTGCCCAACAGCGTCACGGCAAGAATCACTTGGCCTTCCTCTGGCCATGAACTTATCCACAGCAGGTGGACCGCCAGCACCGCTAAGCCCACCAACAGCCACAGGCTGTCGCCGCCCAGCACACAGGCAAACCAGCCGCACTGGAACAGCACGGCATTCGCCAGTGGTTTAAGCATCAAAGCGTCCGAGCAGCGGCTGGGTCAGCGCCGCTGGTTTGGCCAGCAGCATTTGCGCGGTGCCGATGGTGCGCTCCATAAAGCCGCCTTCGCAGTAGCACAGGTAAAACTCCCACAGGCGCAGGAAGTATTCGTCGTAGCCCATTTCTGTCAGGCGGCTGTGGGCGCGGCGAAAGTTCTCATGCCACAGGCGCAGGGTTCGCGCGTAGTGCAGGCCGAAATCTTCCATGTGCAGCAGGTTCATGTCGGTGTCGCGGCTGACGACTTCCAGCATCTTTTGCACACAGGGCAGGGCGCCGCCGGGGAAGATGTAGCGCTGGATAAAATCTACGCTGCTCTTGGCCTGTTCATAGCGCTGCTCACGAATGGTGATGGCTTGCAGCAACATCAGGCCATTGCTCTTGAGCAACTGCGCGCACTGTTTGAAATAGGTCGGCAGGAAGCGATGGCCCACGGCTTCGATCATCTCGATGGACACCAGCTTGTCGTACTGCCCGGTCAGGTCGCGATAGTCCTCCAGCAGCAACGTCACCTGATTCTGCAAACCCAGGGCCTCGATGCGTTTTTCGGTGTAGGCAAACTGCTCTTTGGACAAGGTCGTGGTGGTGACCTTGCAGCCGTATTGCTGCGCCGCATAAATCGCCATGCTGCCCCAGCCGGTGCCGATTTCCAGCAGGTGGTCGGACGGTTTCAGCGCGAGCTTCTGGCAGATGCGTTCCAGCTTGTTCAACTGCGCCTGTTCCAGGGTGTCGTCGGCGGTGAGGAACTGCGCGGCCGAATACATCATGGTCGGGTCGAGGAATTCCTCGAACAGGTCGTTGCCCAGGTCGTAGTGGGCGGCGATGTTTTTCTGTGAGCCCTTGCGCGTATTACGGTTGAGCCAGTGCAGGCCTTGAGTGAAGGGCCGTGCCAGTTTCGCCAGGCCACCTTCCAGCGCATCGAGCACGTCGAGGTTGCTGACCATCACCCGCACCACGGCGGTCAGGTCCGGGCTGCTCCAGTAACCATGAATAAACGCCTCGCCGGCGCCGATGGAACCGTTGGCCGCCACCAGGCCCCACACGGCTGAATCGAGGATCTGGATTTCCCCCAGCAGGTGCGCTTCCCGTGCGCCAAAGACTTGCCGTTCGCCGTCCTCGACCACCACCAACTGGCCGTGGCGCAGTTGGCCGAGCTGGCGCAGCACCGCTTTACGCAGCAGCGCGGCGGTCATGCCGTTGACGTTCAAGCGATTGGATTTGACCGATAAGCTAGGGGATTTCATGGCGGCGATCCTTGGTGTATCCGACTGCGGTGCGAGAAGCGCCTTCGGCGGCGTGATGGGAAAAAATCGGCGTGCGTTTAAGCAAAAGGCGCAGGGCCTGCCAGTAAATGGCCAGGCAGGTCTTGGCGGTCATCCACGGGAAGCGCCACAGGTAACGGTGCAGGCTGGCGCGGTTCAAGGCTTCCCGTTGCAGGCTCAAGGTGGCGTCGAAGACTTTTACTTCGCCCTGCCAGTCGGCCATGTGCACGCCGAGTTTCGCGGCGGGCGGGCTGAAGCTCATGCGGTATTCCAGGTCCCGGGGCAAAAATGGCGAGACATGAAACGCCTTGGCCACGGCGAAGTGCTGGTGCTCACCGGCAGGCAGCGCCTGGGCCGGCAGCACGTAGTGATAGCGCTCGCGCCACGGGGTGTTGGTCACTTCACAGAGGATCGCGGCCAGTGTTCCATCGGCCTCGAAGCAGTAGAAGAAACTCACCGGGTTAAAGGCCAGGCCCCAACTGCGGGCCTGGGTCAGTAGGCAGATAGCGCCCGTGGGGGTACGCCCCAGAGCCTTGCCGACTTCTTGGCGTACGGCATCGGTCAAGCTCATGCCGTGACGGGTAAATTCATGCAGGTAATCCTGCTGGCGAAACGCGAACGGCGCCCAGGAGTCGCCAGCCAGTGGCGACAAACCGAACACTTCGTGCTGTTCGCTGAGGTCCAGGTACAGCAGGCCGATCCGGTAGCGGAAGGCATGGCCCTTGGGCGTAAACCGCCGATGGGCGATCCAGCCGCTGTACAGGGCGCTGTTCACAGGATTTCCCCAAACGCCTTGGCCACGCGCAACGCGCTGACCACGCCGTCTTCGTGGAAACCGTTGGCCCAGTAGGCGCCGCAAAAATAGGTGTGCTGCGCGCCGTGCAATTCTTCCCAGCGTGCCTGCGCGGCCACGGCGGCCAGGCTGTATTGCGGGTGGGCGTAGGTGTAGCGGGCGAGGACTTTGAGCGGGTTGATCATCGCCGTCTGGTTGAGGCTCACACAAAAAGTGGTGGCGCTGTCGATGCCCTGCAGAATGTTCATGTCGTAGGTCACGGCGGCCTGTTTTTGCGCGCCGCCGTCGAGGCGGTAATTCCAGCTGGCCCAGGCCAGTTTGCGGTCGGGCAGCAACCGGGTGTCGGTGTGCAGCACTACGTCGTTATCGGCGTAGGGCAGGGCACCGAGGATCTGTTGCTCAGCCAGGCTCGCATCGCCCAGCAACGCCAGGGCCTGGTCGCTGTGGCAGGCGAACACCACCTTGTCGAATGCCTCGCTGCCGGCGGCGCTGTGGATAACCACACCGATCGCTGTGCGCTCAACCCGGGTGACCGGGCAATTGAGGCGAATCTTTTCGCGGAACGACTGGGTCAACGGCTCGATATAACGGCTGGAACCGCCTTCGATCACGCACCACTGCGGCCGGTTGCTCACCGACAACAAGCCATGGTTCTTGAAGAACCGCACGAAGAATTGCAGGGGAAACCCGAGCATGTCCGCCAGGGACATCGACCAGATCGCCGCGCCCATCGGCACGATGTAATGCTGGATAAACCGCTGGCCATAGCCACCGGCTTGCAGGTACTCACCCAGGGTCATTTCGGCGCTGATGCGTTGCTCTTGCAGGTCCAGCGGCGCCTGGCGGTTGAAGCGCAGGATGTCGCGCAGCATGCCCCAAAATCCCGGCGACAGAATATTGCGGCGCTGGGCGAACAGGCTGTTTAGGTTGTTGCCGTTGTACTCGAACCCGGCGTTCGGGTCGCACACGGAAAAACTCATCTCGGTGGGTTTGAACTTCACGCCGACCTGGCCCAGCAGCTTGATGAAGTTGGGATAGGTCCAGTTGTTGAACACGATAAAACCGGTGTCCACCGCATAGCTTTTGCCATCCACCGTGACATTCACCGTGTGGGTGTGCCCGCCGATGCGGTCGCCCGCTTCAAACAGGGTGATGTCGTGGCGGCGGCTGAGCAGATAGGCACTGGTCAGCCCGGCGATGCCGCTGCCGATAATGGCGATCTTCACAGGTCGTCCTTTCTCGGTGGCGGGCTACGCAGCATGCGTTTGCCGATGATCAGCTTGGCGCGGTTCGGCAGTTTCGACAGTGGCCACATCGCGGCAATAAACAGCGCGGGGAACGCGATCTCCAAGGGGCGGTTTTGCAGCTTGGCGAAGATGTGCCGTGCGGCCTTGTCGGCCGGCCAGCTCAAGGGCATCGGGAAATCATTGCGGGCGGTCAGTGGCGTATCGACAAACCCCGGGCTGACCACGGTCACGTCAATGCCTTCGGGTGACAGGTCGATGCGCAGGGACTCGAACAGGTAACGCAAGCCGGCCTTGGACGCGCCGTAGGCTTCCGCCCTAGGCATCGGCAGATACGTCACGGCACTGGCGACGCCGACCAGGTGCGGCGTATTGCCGGCGCGCAACAGCGGCAGGGCAGCCTCGATGCAGTAGCTGCTGGCCAATAGGTTGGTGCGCACCACGTGCTCGATGATCGAGGCATCGAACTGCTTGGCATCCACGTATTCGCAGGTGCCGGCATTCAGAATCACCGTGTCCAGCGAGCCCCAGACCACGGCGATATGCTCGCCGATTTCGCGCACGGTCTGGCTGTTGGTCAGGTCGCCCTCAACCACCAGCACTTGCCCGGGGTATTGCTGCGCAAGCTGTTCCAGCGGCGTCTTGGAGCGCGAGCTGACGGCCACATGGGCGCCGCTCTCGAGCAGTGCTTTGGCCAATTCGGCACCGATGCCACTGCTGGCACCGGTCAACCAATAACGACGAGGCAGCACGAGGTTCATCCCATTCTCCTTTTCAGCCAACTGACCACGCCGCCGAGGACCGGCACGTGTTCATACAGCAGCGCGCCTGCATCGAAATAATCCCGATGGCGGTACACCTTGTCGCGCCACAACAGGTGCGAGCAGCCTTCGACGCGAATCACTTCACCCTTGGCCAGGCGCGGGTGGCAGAAGCTCATTTTCCAGCGCAAGTAGCCTTCGCCTTCAGCCACTTGATCGAAGCCATGGAAGTCAAAACGCAGTTGGGTGACGTTGTCGTACAGCGCGGCGAAGTAGCGGTGCAACGCCGGTAGCCCGTGCACTTCGTGCAGCGGGTCGGTGAAGCTGATGTCTTTGCTGTACAGGCTGTCGAGCAGGTGCAGATTGTGTTTGTCCACACTGGCAAAGGCCTGGGCGAAGCGGCGCAGGAAGTCACTCATAGCTGCCTCCAACCGCCTGGCGTGAAGGCAGGCTGCGGAAGGCGGCGAGGGCGCGGTCGCGGGATTTTTTCAAATCGACGATAGGGCGAGGATAGTCGGCCACGCCAAACAGCCCGCCCACGGCGTCGGGGTTGTGCACTTCCTTTTTGTTCAGCGCCGCCAGTTGCGGCAGCCAGTGCTTGATAAACACGCCTTCGCCGTCGAATTTTTCCGACTGGCTCAAGGGGCTGAAAATCCGGAAGTACGGCGCCGAATCGGTGCCGGTGGACGAGCTCCACTGCCAGCCGCCGTTGTTGGCCGCCAGGTCGCCGTCGATCAGGTGGCGCATGAAAAACCGCTCGCCTTCACGCCAGTCGATCAGCAGGTTTTTGGTCAGGAACATCGCCACCACCATGCGCAGGCGGTTGTGCATCCAGCCGGTTTCCAGCAATTGGCGCATGGCCGCATCGATGATCGGCAGGCCGGTGCGTGCTTCCTGCCAGGCCTTCAAGTCCTCAGGGCTGTTGCGCCAGGCCACGGCTTCGGTCTCGGGGCGGAAGGCGCGGTGGCGCGAGACCCGTGGGTAGCCCACCAGGATATGTTTGTAGAACTCGCGCCACAGCAGCTCGTTGATCCAGGTGATGGCGCCGATGTCGCCGCTTTCGAATTCACCCTGGTTGCTTTGCAGCGCGGCGTGCAGGCATTGGCGCGGCGAGACCACGCCCGCAGCGAGGTAGGCCGAAAGCTGGCTGGTGCCGGGCTTGGCCGGGAAGTCGCGTTCGTCCTTGTAGTAGCTGATTTGCGCGTCGGAAAACTGATCGAGCCGGCGCCGGGCTTCGGCTTCACCGGCAGGCCACAGGGCGCGCAGGGCCTCGCTTGGGGTAGCAAAACCGTCGACGTGATCGGGGATCGGGTCGCTTTTGAGCTTGAGCGGCGCTTGTGCCTTGGGTGTGGCCACCAGGCGCGGCAAGGCGCCGTGCAAGCGGCTGTAGCAGACCTTGCGAAACTGGCTGAACACCTGGAAGTACGTGCCCGTCTTGGTCAGGACGCTGCCGGGCTGGAACAGCAACTGGTCCAGGTAGTTGTAGAGCGTTACGCCTCGGGCTTCGAGGGCCTCGGCCACGGCGGCGTCGCGGCGCTCTTCATGAATGCCGTATTCGTCATTGACGTGCACCGACTCCACCGACAGTTCCTGGCACAGGTCGACCAGGACTTTGGGTGCCTGGTCCCAGGTAGCGGCATGGCGGATCAATAACGGAATGTTCAACTCGCCCAGTGCCGCGCTCAAGCGCTGCAGGTTGCGCAGCCAGAAGTCGACTTTGCACGGCGCGTCATCGTGGGCCAGCCATTGCTCGGGGCTAATCAGGTAGACAGCCGCTGTCGGGCCGCGCTGTGCGGCGGCGGCGAGGGCGGTGTTGTCATGTAGGCGCAGGTCGGTGCGCAACCAGATCAAGTGCATTTAAATAAGTCCACGCTGGATCAGTGCCTGATGGGCCGACAACGGGTCTTCGGCCAGGAGCAATTCAGGAATGTCTTGGGTTAATACGGACAGCTCGGCCTGATGGATGCATACCGTTGGTCCGGTTATCAGCTTTGGGCAGTCAATGCCGCTGAGCAATTTGCCCAGCGCCGACACCTGCAGTGACTTGCTCGAATACAGCAGCACTGCGCGGGGTTGCAGGTGCTCGACGGCCAAGGCCAGTTCGCCGGTCGGCAAGGGCCAGTCGAAGACTTCCACCGGGCAATCGGCACTGCTGGCCAGCCAGGCGGTGAGCCACAGGTGCGGCTCCAGCGGCAGGTCGGAATGGTTGATCAGCAGCAGCGGCGCGCCGTTGAGCTGGCGGTTGTTGTGGTACATCCGCGCGCCGAATTTGCTGCGCAGCCAGGAATAGAAAAACACCCGCTCCATCTGCGCGCCGAATTGGCCTTGCCAGCGCAGCTCAAGCTCCTTGAGCAACGGCAGCAACAGTTGCTCGCACAAGGTGCGCGGCGGGTAGAGCGCCATGGCCTGGTTGAAGGCGTCATCCACCCGGCGCTCGGCCAGTTCGCTGATGGCCTGCAACAGGTTCTGGCGGCGGCTGTGCCATTCGTTCTCCACCGGCGGCTCGCTGGTGGCGTGCGCGGTGTCGATCAGGCTCTTGACCTGGCTGACCGGCACGCCGCGGTTGAGCCAGGTCAGGATGGTGTGGATGCGTTGCACGTGCTCGGCGCTGAACAGCCGGTGCCCCTTGGGCGTGCGCTGGGGCACGATCAGGCCGTAACGCCGTTCCCAAGCGCGCAGGGTCACGGCGTTGACGCCGGTCTGGCGCGCCACTTCACGGATCGGCAGCCAGCCTTCTTCCAAGGCTTGGGCGAAATCTTCGCCGGGGTCGTTGTCGTCTTGCAGGGAAAAATTCATGGGCTAAATCGCATTACGCAGGCTGAGGTTTTCCGGGTGCGGTTGCAGGTAGGCCTGCTGCGCGATGTAGCGGTCCGGATGCTGGCGAAAGTGGTGCTTGAGCAGGGTCAACGGCACCACCAGTGGCACGATGCCCAGGCGGTATTGGCCGATGAGGGTCTGCACTTCCTGTTTGTCTTCGGCGCTGATGGCTTGCTTGAGGTAGCCGCTGATGTGTTGCAGCACGTTGGTGTGGGTGCCACGGGTGGCGCACTTGGTCAGCGCGGTCATCAGCTCGCTGAAATAGCCGGTCGCCAAGGCATCGAGGTCGACGTCCTTGCGCATGCTGCCCAGCAGGTTGCCGAGGCTTTTGTAATGCCCCGGGCTGTGGGCCATCAGCAGGTATTTGTAGCGCGAGTGAAATTCCAGCAGGCGGTGGCGGGTCAGGCCTTCGGCGAGCAGTTGCTGCCAGGTGGCGTAGACGAACACCCGCGTCAGGAAGTTTTCCCGCAGCACCGGGTCATTCAGCCGACCGTCTTCTTCCACCGGCAGGTTGGGGTGGCGTGCGCAAAACGCCTGGGCGTAGATGCCGCGCCCGCCGCCGTCGATGGGCATGCCGTTGTCCTGATAGACCTTGACCCGCTCCAGCCCGCAGGATGGGGATTTCTGCATGAAGATGTAACCGCACAGGTCAGTGTGTTCAGCGGCCATTTGTTGGCCGTACTCGTCCAGCGGCTGGGTCACGTTGAGTTCGCGGTGCACGGTGCCGACGGCCTGGGGGTTGAGCGGGTCGCCCACCAGGCGAATCGGCTCGCGGGGAATGCCCAGGCCGATGGCGACTTCAGGGCACAGCGGCACGAAGTCGAAATAATCGGCGAGGGTTTGGCTGCACAATTGGGATTGTTTGTGCCCGCCGTTGAAGCGCACGTTTTCGCCCAGCAGGCAGGCGCTGATGGCGATCTTCGGTTTTCCGGTGGAGGGCAGGGTGCTGGGCATGGCCAAACCTCTGTGAAATTCCTGTACAGAGTTAAATTTCTGTACAACTTGATCTCATCATAGGTTTGAAGCTGTACAAGTCAAATAATTTGTACAGGTATTTGCGGGATGGCTATTTCCAGCCGATTTTCCAGTCTTCGGCGTTTTGCAGGGTTTGCCAGGCCAGCCGCTGCACGCGATGGCTCATCACGGCTTCCAGCTCAATCTCCTGCACATCGCCTTCGTCGTCGCGCAGCAACTTGGTCACCAGGAAATGTTTTTCCTTGTGCTGCGGGTGGGCTGCTGTCCACTTCGACAGCAGCAACTTGGCGGGATTGATGCGGTTCATTGCAGGTGCTCGATCAACCGCCGCGCCGCTTCCTGGCCGCTGAGCCAGGCGCCTTCCACGCGGCCCGACAGGCACCAGTCACCGCACACGTACAAGCCCAGGTCGGCGTCGGCCAGTACGCCAAATTCATGGCTGGAGGACGGCCGCGCATACAGCCAGCGGTGGGCGAGGGTGAAGGACGGCGGCGGCATGGCGCTGTGCAGCAGCTCGGCGAAAGCGCCGTGCAGGTGTTCGATCACGGCTTCCTTGGACAGGTCCAGGTGTTGCTTGCTCCAGGTGCTGGTGGCGTGCAATACCCAGGTGTCGAGGGTGGTGTCGCGCCCCGGTTTGCTGCGGTTGCGGGCCAGCCAGTCAAGCGGGCTGTCTTGCACGAAGCAGCCTTCCATGGGCGTATCCAGAGGCTTGTCGAAGGCCAGGGCGATGGCCCAGGTCGGGTCCATCTTTACCCCGGCGGCGGCACTCGCCAGCTTGGGCGCGGCGGCCAGCAAGGCGGTGGCTTGTGGTGCCGGGGTGGCGATGATGACGTGGCTGAACGGGCCGTGGCTTTCGCCGTCGGCGTCCAGCAGGTTCCAGTGCTGTTTGCCCTGGAACACTTCGGTGATGCGGCAACCGAACTGCACCGGCAGGTCATCGAGCAGGGCGCGGGTGATCGCGCTCATGCGCGGCGTGCCAACCCAGCGGATCTGTTCATCGGGGGAGGGCGTCAGTTGCCCGGACTTGAAGTTGTACAGCTGTGGCTTCCATTGCTCGGCGCAACCATTGGCCTGCCAGCGTTGCACCTCGTTGACGAAGCGCCGGTCGCGGGCGGTGAAGTACTGCGCGCCCATGTCCAAGGCGCCCGCATCACTGCGCTTGCTGGACATGCGACCGCCACTGCCGCGGCTTTTATCGAAGAGTTGTACAACGTGCCCCGCGTCTTTTAACGCTCGGGCGGCGGAGAGACCGGCGATGCCGGTGCCGATGATCGCGATGGGAACAGTCATGGGAGGCCTCGTTTTACCGTTGGGTACAGACTACGCCGACACCAATAGCTGTACAATATTGTTTTTTGGTATAAGTTTTGGCATACCTGATCGTTTGGCGTGACCTATGGTTAACCCTGAGGGTTTAACCACCGTTGCGCCCGATTAAAACATCCCTGTCTATAAAATAGACTAACGGTGGTCGGCGAACGTTACACGAGGAACAACTCATGCACATTTTGCTGACCGGCGGTACGGGTTTGATCGGCCGCCAACTTTGCCAACACTGGCTTGCCCAGGGCCATCGCCTCACGGTCTGGAGCCGCCATCCTGAACAAGTGGCCAAATTGTGCGGCGCCCAAGTGCGCGGCATTGCCCGCCTGCAAGACATCAACGAGCCGGTGGACGCGGTGGTCAACCTGGCTGGCGCGCCGATTGCCGACCGCCCCTGGACGCATAAACGCAAGGCGCTGCTGTGGAGCAGCCGTATCGGTCTCACCGAAACGTTGCTGGCCTGGTTTGAGGGCCTTGAGCAAAAACCGGCGGTGCTGATCTCTGGTTCTGCGGTTGGCTGGTACGGCGACGGCGGCGAGCGTGAGCTGACCGAAGACAGCGGCTCGGTGCAGGACGATTTCGGCAGCCAGCTCTCTATCGCCTGGGAAGAAACAGCCCAGCGCGCCGAGGCATTGGGTATCCGTGTGGTGCTGGTGCGAACCGGGCTGGTGCTGGCGGCCGAGGGCGGCTTTTTGTCGCGGCTGTTGTTGCCGTTCAAACTGGCGCTGGGCGGGCCTATCGGCAATGGTCGGCAGTGGATGCCGTGGGTCCATATAAAGGATCAAATCGCCCTGATTGATTTTCTTCTGCACAAGAGCGATGCCCGCGGTCCTTATAATGCCTGCGCGCCACACCCGGTGCGCAACCTCGAGTTCGCCAAGACCCTGGGCAAGGTGCTGCACCGCCCGGCCTTCATGCCTATGCCGGCGTTTGCCTTGCGCATCGGCCTGGGTGAGTTGTCCGGCTTGTTGCTGGGTGGCCAGCGGGCGTTGCCGCAGCGGCTGTTGGCCGCTGGTTTCACTTTCCAGTTCACTGAGTTGCACGCGGCCCTGGACGACTTGTCCAGCCGCCTCTAAAGATAGGATGTTGCATGACGGATCACGCGTTGTTACTGGTCAACCTGGGTTCACCGGCGTCCACTTCGGTGGCGGATGTGCGCAGCTACCTTAATCAATTCCTGATGGACCCTTACGTCATCGACCTGCCGTGGCCGGTGCGGCGCTTGCTGGTGTCGCTGATCCTGATCAAGCGTCCCGAGCAGTCGGCCCATGCCTACGCCTCGATCTGGTGGGACGAAGGTTCGCCGCTGGTAGTGCTCAGCCGTCGCCTGCAACAACAGATGACCTCGCAATGGACCCAAGGCCCGGTGGAATTGGCGATGCGCTACGGCGAACCGTCGATTGAAACGGTGCTGGTGCGGTTGGCAAGCCAGGGCATCAAGAAAGTCACCCTGGCACCGCTGTACCCACAGTTTGCCGACAGCACCGTGACCACGGTGATTGAAGAAGCCCGGCGCGTGGTGCGGGACAAAAAGCTGGCGATCGAGTTTTCGATTTTGCAGCCGTTCTATGATCAGCCGGAATACCTCGATGCGTTGGCCAACAGTGCCAAGGCTTACGTGGAACAGGATTTTGATCACCTGCTGTTGAGTTTCCACGGGCTGCCGGAACGCCACCTGAAAAAGCTCGACCCTACCGGGCAACACTGTTTCAAGGACGCCAACTGTTGCCAGAACGCCTCTCCCGAGGTGCTTGCCACCTGCTATCGCGCGCAGTGCTTCAGCGTTGCGCGGGATTTTGCCGAGCGCCTGGGCTTGCCGGATGGCAAGTGGTCGGTGGCGTTCCAGTCGCGGTTGGGCCGGGCCAAGTGGATCGAACCCTACACCGAGGCGCGCCTTGAAGCGCTGGCTCAGCAAGGCGTGAAGAAGTTGCTGGTGATGTGCCCGGCGTTTGTCGCGGACTGCATCGAGACGCTGGAAGAGATTGGTGATCGCGGGTTGGAGCAGTTCCGCGAGGCGGGGGGCGAGGAGTTGGTGTTGGTGCCTTGCCTCAATGACAGCGAGCAGTGGGCAGTGGCGCTCAATACGCTGTGCGAAAGAGCGCCGGTAGCGCTGTAATCAAGCCGAGTGAGGACTAAATGTGCGCGAGCAAGCCCGCTCCCACACTTACTGTGCCCACTCTGAACTTTCGTTGTTATTCGTGATGCGGCTCGCCCAGGAAGGTCAGGGAACTGAACAGTCCGCGAGTCGCCACATCGGCATTGTCCTTCAGCGGGATCTCCACCTGCGCCGCAATCACATTCAACCCTTCATTCCTCACCAACACCTGGGCGCGGCCGTCCTTATCGGTCTCTGTGCTCAAGGTGTTCGGTGCATTGCGATAATCCCCAATCAATTTGATCCCCGCCGCCGGTTTGCCATCCAGCAGCACTCGTACGGGCAGTGATTTCCCCGGCCCGACAGTCAGCGGATCAACCTCCGGCAAGATCAGCAGCTTGATCTGATCCAGCTTCGGCAACTTCGCCCCCGGCTGGTAAATCGCCAGGCTGTACTTGAAGGTCTGGGTCGACTCAATCGCCCCCGGCACATTGCTGCGGCCTTCGTTGATCCATTTTTTGTCAGCCGTCTGCGACCACATCCCGTTATTCAGCGCCACGGCCAAAACGGCGGGCGGCTTGAGCGGCTTCAGGCGCGCATGGTCGGGCAGCCGCTCCACGGTCACCGGGATCATTTTGCCGCCTGCGTCATAAGCCCAGGCGCCGCTGATTTTCTGCGCCTTGAACGCGTTGTCTTCGGCGCCGTGGCCGTAGATCACTTCGATATTGGCGCGTCGTTGTTCTGTCCACAGCCCGTGGGCGGAGACTTGGGTGGCAAACAACAGGCTGAGCACGGCCAGGGATTTTAAGGCTTGCATGGTGACGTCCTTTTACAGGTTGAGGGTCAGGCTGACGGTGAAATTGCGCGGCTCACCGGGGTTGACCCAGTAATTGCTGTAGGAGCGCTCGTAGTACTTTTCATCGAACAGGTTGTTGAGGTTCAGGCCCACGGTGACGTTGTCGCTGGCCTTGTAATGGGCCAGCAAATCGACGGTGTGGTAGGCCGGTAATTCGAAGCGGCCACCGGCTTCACCCGAGCGATCGCCGACGTAAGTGAACGCTGCGCCAAGGTCGGAGCCACGCAGCAGGCCGTCCTGGAATTCATACACCCCAAGCAGGCTGCCGCTGCGTTTGGCCACGCCGAGAATCCGGCTGCCGGCGGGGATGGCTTTGTCGCCTTTAGTCACTTCGGCGTCGATGTAGGCAAAGGCACCGATAACCCGTACGGCGTCAGTCACCTGCCCGGTCAGTTGCAGGTCAAAACCCTGGCTACGGGCCTTGCCCATGGCGCGGTTGGTGTCGGTGGCCGGGTCCAGGGCCAGGACATTTTCCTTCTCGATATGGAACGCGGCGAGGGTGGTGCTCAGGCGGTCGTCGAACAGCTCGCTCTTGATGCCGATTTCATAACCCACGCCTTCTTCGGGCTTGAAGGATTTGCCGCCGGCGTCCAGGCCGTTGTTGGGTTTGAACGAGGTGGAGGCGTTGGCGAACAGGCCCACTTCAGGCGTCAGTTGGTAGAGCAGGCCGGCGCGCTGGGTCAGGGCGTCGTGGGTTTGCCGGCTTTTGGCGTGGTTGCGGGCGAAGTCGTCGGTGTGCTGCTCGAAGTGTTCGAAGCGCGCGCCGACCATCCCGCGCAGGCGATCGGTGAAGACAATCTGGTCCTGCAGGTTCAGCGCCTGGCTTTTCACCTGCTCGAAAAAGTTGGTGCCGGAGCGTTCGCCGTTGGGTTTTGACTGGCCGTAGACCGGGTTATAGATGTCGACGGTATAGGGGCCGCCGGCGATGGTGGTCACCCGTTCTTTCTTGCGGTAGTCCTCGTATTCGGTGCCGATCAACAGCTCGTGCTGCCAACTGCCGATGTCGAACAAACCCCGCAGTTCGAGCTGGGTGATGCTGTCGTGCCAACCGGTGGAGCGTTCGCGGTAGCGGCGGTTGAGGGTGTGGCCGTCGGCATCCAGTGGGCGGTTTTCCGAGGCATCGCCCCACAGGCTGCCTTGTTTGTAATGGCTGGCCAGGCGCAGTTGCCAGGCATCGTTGAGGTGATGTTCGAGGGTGGCTTGCAGGCGGTTGTTGTGGTTGCGGATATCGCCGTCGTTGGGCTCGCCGAGGAAGGTCGAGCGGGAAACGCCGCTCCAGCGGTTGTT
The DNA here is from genome assembly GCF_002204795.1 of Pseudomonas sp. K2I15. GTDB lineage: Bacteria > Pseudomonadota > Gammaproteobacteria > Pseudomonadales > Pseudomonadaceae > Aquipseudomonas. The sequence continues at coordinate 2,996 of NZ_NIXO01000046.1, read as the reverse complement.
CGGCGCGACGATGCCACGGTCGAAGGTGGAGCGGTGGCGCACGAATTCGCTTTCCACCAACAGGCGGGTGTCCGGGTCCAGTTGCCAACTGATGGAGGGCGCGACGAACACCCGCTTGGCGTCCACGTGATCACGGAAGCTGTGGTTGTCTTCCACCGCCAGGTTGACCCGCGACAAGACGTTACCCTCGCTATCGAGCGGCGTGTTCACGTCCAGCGCGGTGCGGTAGCGGTCCCAACTGCCGGCGCTGGTCTGCACGGTGGTGAAGGCTTCGGGTTGCGGCTTTTTGCTGACGATGTTTACCGTGCCGCCCGGATCGCCACGGCCATACAGGCTGGCGGCGGGGCCCTTGAGCACTTCGATGCGTTCGATATTGGCCGCGTCCGGTGTGCTCGGGTAACCGCGGTTGGCGCTGAAACCGTCCACGTAAAACTCTGAAGTGGTGAAGCCGCGCACGCTGTATTCGTAAAGCGTCAGGCCGCCGAAGTTGTTCTGTCTGGAGACGCCGCCAGCAAACTCCAGGGCGCGCTCGACGTTGGTGCTGCCCAGGTCCTTGAGCACCGAGGCAGGAATCACGCTGATGGATTGTGGGATATCCCGCAGGGCGGTGTCGGTTTTGGTGGCGCTGGCGGAGCGGGTGGCGCGATAGCCCTTGACCGGGCCAGTGGCCGATTCGTACGCCTCGCTGGTGATGCGGGTGGCGTCCAGTTCAAGCGCTGGGGTGTCTTCGGCGTAGGCCGGGTCTACCAGTAAACCCAAGGCGATTCCGGCCAGTGGGGCAAATCTTCGAGACGGCATGATAGAGCGTTCCAATAGCGATATTGAAACAATATAACATCTCTAATGAGAATAATTTTCCTCTGAAATATTAGGTAACAGGAGCCCGCGAGCGGGCTCCTGAAGCCGTTATTCCTCTTCTTTCACCGGCGCAGGTGGCGGGCGCAGGCCCACTTCTGCCTGCAACTTGATCTCTTTGCCATTGCGCATCACCTGGATCGCCACCTTGTCGGTCGGTTTGATCCGCGCCACCTGGTTCATCGACTTGCGGCCATCGCCGGCTGGTTCGCCGTCGATGCTGAGGATCACATCGCCCAATTGCAGGCCGGCTTTCTGCGCCGGGCCGTCGCGGAAGATCCCCGCCACCACAATGCCAGGGCGCCCGGTCAGGCCAAACGACTCGGCCAGTTCCTTGGTCAGCGGCTGTACTTCAATCCCCAGCCAGCCACGAATCACCTGGCCATGCTCAATGATCGATTTCATCACTTCAGTGGCGAGTTTCACCGGGATGGCGAAACCGATGCCCTGGGAGCCGCCGGACTTGGAGAAGATCGCGGTGTTGATGCCGGTCAGGTTGCCGTTGGCATCCACCAGCGCGCCGCCGGAGTTGCCGGGGTTGATCGCCGCGTCGGTCTGGATAAAGTCTTCGTAGCTGTTGAGGCCCAACTGGTTACGCCCGGTGGCGCTGATGATGCCCATGGTCACTGTTTGGCCGACCCCGAACGGGTTGCCGATGGCCAGCGCCACGTCACCTACACGCAAGCCTTCGGAGCGGCCGATGGTGATCGAGGGCAGGCTTTTCAAATCGATTTTGAGTACCGCGAGGTCGGTTTCCGGGTCGCTGCCGACCACGCGGGCCAGGGTTTCCCGGCCATCACGCAGGGCCACGACAATCTGGTCGGCACCGGTGGTCACGTGGTTGTTGGTCAGGATGTAGCCTTCCGGGCTCATGATCACCCCGGAGCCGAGGCTGGATTCCATGCGGCGCTGCTTGGGCGAGTTGTCGCCGAAAAAGCGCCGGAACTGCGGGTCTTCAAACAGCGGATGCGCCGGTTTGTTGATGACTTTGGTGGTGTACAGGTTGACCACGGCGGGTGCGGCGATCACCACCGCATCGGCATAAGTCACCGGGCCTTGTACCACCGCGCTGGTTTGCGGTGCCTGTTGCAGGTTGACATCGAGGGTCGGCAGGCCGACCAGTTGTGGATAACGCTGAATAATCAGCATCGCGATCAGCACGCCAGCCAACAATGGCCATCCAAAAAAACGCAGTGCCTTGAGCATTAAGAAAAGTCCTGACGGGTTGCAGGGGGCGGGAGAGCGCCCATAATGTCGCGCATTATACGAGGCCCTGAGCGCCTCTGAACGGGATATTTAGGAGTCTTTTATGGCCGTCGCCCTGAGCACCTTAGTCGAGGAAGCGGACCGCTACCTTAATAGCGCAAAAATCGCCGATTACTGCCCCAACGGCCTGCAAGTCGAGGGTCGCCCGCAAGTGCTGCGCATCGTCAGCGGCGTGACCGCCAGCCAGGCATTGCTGGACGCGGCCGTCGAAGCCCAGGCCGACCTGGTGCTGGTGCACCACGGTTATTTTTGGAAAGGCGAAAGCCCGTGCATCACCGGCATGAAGCAGCGCCGCCTGAAAACCCTGCTCAAGCACGACATCAGCCTGCTGGCCTACCACTTGCCCCTGGATCTGCACCCGGAAGTCGGCAACAACGTGCAACTGGCCCGGCAACTGGACATCACCGTCGAAGGCCCGCTGGACCCGGACAACCTCAAGGTCGTCGGCCTGGTGGGTTCCCTGGCCGAACCGGTGTCGCCCCGCGACTTCGCCCGCCGCGTGCAGGAGGCCATGGGCCGCGAGCCGCTGTTGATCGAAGGCAGCGAGATGATCCGCCGCGTCGGCTGGTGCACCGGTGGTGGCCAGGGCTATATCGACCAGGCAGTGCTGGCTGGGGTCGACCTGTACCTGAGCGGCGAAGCGTCGGAGCAGACCTTCCACAGCGCCCGGGAAAACGACATCAGCTTTATAGCAGCGGGGCATCACGCCACCGAACGCTACGGTGTGCAGGCCTTGGGTGACTATCTGGCGCGGCGTTTTGCCCTGGAACACCTGTTCATCGATTGCCCGAACCCGATCTAATAAACACCACCGGACAAGTGTAGGAGCGGGCTTGCTCGCGAATGCGGTGGGTCAGTCGCCACATGTATTGACT
>NZ_NIXO01000045.1 GCF_002204795.1 Pseudomonas sp. K2I15 | reverse complement strand
CCCGCTTTAGTTTTTGATTTTGCTTCACCACACTCAAGCCGGCCGGTAGGCCGCTGTGTTCTTGATCTGCTGTTGATCTTGATCTTAGGCGCCCCGTTAAACCACGCTGGCCGAACGCAGGTAGTACGGAGCGGGTAAACCGGCAGGACGCCGGTTTAGCCGCGACGGGGCAGGGACGCCCCGTCGCGGCGGCCCGCGTAGTACTACCGGAGAGAGGGCACACCGAGCCCAAGCGAGGTGCCGAGTGGTGGGGCAAGAGCGTTTTGCTTACTTTTGCGCTTTTCAAAAGTGAGCCGCTGTAAGAGCGGAACCCATATCAGCCCTAACCAAAATAACGGATATGCCCCCCAACCCCCGCCCCAAAAAAGAAGCTTTTATGACAAAAGTTCGGTAGTCCCCGGTGCCCCCGGTCTTGGCTATGTAACGCGCTCAAGAACGCCAAACAGGCGATGCCAGAGCCGCAAGCAGGATGCCAGGAGTGGGGCGAATGGGAACTATGGAACGTTACTCGAAAGTCGGCATGCAGGAGCTCGACCAGCGCCTGTCAAAGATCGTCGAAGCCGCGCGCAAAAAGCCGGTCTCGGTCTACCGCTACGGCGCACCGTGGGTATGGATCGTCTCCCAGGACGACTGGCAAGGCGCGCTCAAGGAAGTCTCCAGCTATATCCCCGCAGGCCATTCATTGGTCCTGCTGCGCCCGCAGATCGACGAAATCCTCGACCACCACCGCGACCTGCTCCAGGACGAACCCGGTACCCAGATCGCCCCCCAGACCGTCTTGCAGATCCTGCTGCTGCAACTCCTGTACGCGGTCCCCAACGAACAGCAACTGCACGAACAACTCAACTACAACCTGCTGTTCCGCTGGTTCGTCGGCCTCGACCTGAACCAGAAAGTCTGGGGCATCAACCTCCTGCAACGCGACATCGCCACGTTCCTGGGCAACCCACGGGCGGTGCAACTGATCCAGAAAATCATCGGTGAAGTGTTCTGTGGCGCCTTGCTGCACATGCCGGAGTTCTCCCTGAACTTCGCCCTGCTGCACACCTGGCTCGCCCGGCACGGCAACACCTCGATATCCAGCAATTGAACAGGCCAAACGCCGGGCAAACGGCGATGGCCATCATTCTTAGTAAACCAGGGGGCGGTGTGGAGCATCTGTTCAAATCAACGCTGGCGCTGTGCTGGCTGACGCTGGGCGCACTGGCGCAACCGGCGCAGGCCGAAGGCGAGGCTCCGGCACGGCTGGTAGACGTCAACGAGTACTTCGTGCGCGGCAATACCGTGCTCGATGCCCGCGCCATCGAAGAGGCGGTGTACCCGTTCCTCGGCCCGCAAAAGACCCTGGCCGATATCGAAGGCGCCCGGGATGCCTTGCAGAAGATCTATCAGGAACGCGGCTACCAGTCGGTGTTCGTCGAACTGCCGGAGCAAAAGGTCGACGACGGCATCGTCTACCTGCAAGTCAGCGAAACCAAGGTCGGCCGCGTACGAGTGGTAGGCGCCAAGCATTATTCACCGGTGGAAATCCGCGAAGAAGTACCCGGCCTGAAGGAAGGCGAAGTCCCGGATTTCGCCCGCGTGCAAACCCAGCTCGCCGGCCTCAACCGCGGCGCCGGGCGCCAGGTCACGCCGCTGGTACGCGAAGGCCAGCGCCCCGGCACCATGGACGTCGACTTGCAGGTGGAAGACCAGAACCCGTGGCACGCCAGCCTCGGCCTGAACAACGACTACAGCGCTGACACCAAAGAGCTGCGCAGCGTCGCGACCCTGGGTTACGACAACCTCTGGCAACTGGGCCACAGCATTTCCCTGACTTATTTCACGGCGCCCCAGGACAGCGATAACGCCAAGGTCTGGTCGGGCTCCTACACCGCGCCGCTGAGTGATCGCTGGAGTTTGCAATTCTCCGGCTATCAGTCCGACAGCAACATCGCCACCATCGGCGGCAGCAACGTGTTGGGCAAGGGCCACTCCTACGGCGTTTCGGCGATCTACAGCCTGCCGGCCAGTGGCAGTTGGGCCAACTCGTTCTCGGCCGGGGTGGACTTCAAGGACTTCAAGGAACAGATGAAGTTTGGCGGCAGCACGGACGATATCCCGCTCAAGTACGCGCCGCTGACCTTCGGCTACAACGGCTACCGCTACACCGAGCAATCCCAGCTGGGTCTTGGCTTGAACCTGATCGTCGGCACTCGCGCGTTCTTCGGCTACGGCAGCGACGCCGAAGAGTTCCAGTACAAGCGCGACAAGGCCAGCCCGAGTTTTGCGGTGCTCAAGGGCGACCTGAATTACACCTACACCTTCGGCAACGACTGGCAGTCGGCGTCCAAGGCCGGCTTCCAGTTGGCCTCGGGGCCGCTGGTGTCCAACGAGCAATATTCCGCCGGCGGCGCCACCTCGGTACGCGGTTACCTCGCCGCCGAGCGCACCGGTGACGAAGGCTACCTGCTGTCCCAGGAGCTGCGCACACCGTCGCTGGCCAAGTTCCTCGGCAGCTACGTGCAGGAGTGGCGCTTCTACGCGTTTGCCGAAGGCGCGCGCCTGCGCCTGCATGACCCGCTGCCCGAGCAGGAAGACGAATACAGCCTGGCCAGTGTCGGCCTGGGCACCCGCGCCAGTTTGAGCAAGTGGTTGTCCGGCAGCCTGGATTGGGGCTACCCGCTGCTCGATGGCCCAAACACCCAGAAACAGGACTCGCGACTGCACTTCAGTGTGCAGGCGACTTTCTGACCCCTTTTTTCGGAGACTCCTTACATGCAACGCCTATTTCTGAGCCTGTTGATCTGCCTGGGCTTCGCGCTCCCGGCCACCGCCCATGCCTGGTGGCAGGACGATTGGCACTACCGTAAACAGATCACCGTCGACACCACCGCCCAAGGCGCGGCGATCAACCAGGCCCTGGGCCGCACCGCCTTGCTGGTGCGCCTGCACACCGGCAATTTCACCTTTGACGGGGTGAAGGACGACGGCGCCGACCTGCGCTTTGTCAGCGCCGACGACAAGACCGTGTTCAACCACCAGATCGAAAGCTTCGACCCGCTGATGGGCATGGCGCTGATCTGGGTCGATGTGCCCAAGGTCGAAGGCGGCCAGCGCCAGGACCTGTGGATGTACTACGGCAACCAGAAGGCCTCGGCCACCGCTAACGGCCAACTGACCTTTGACCCGAACTACACCGCGCTCTACCACTTCGACGGCGCCAACGGCACGCCGCCTCGGGACACCACGGCCTACGGCAACACGGCCGTGAACGCCACCGGTGCGAGCATCGACGGCGTAATCGGCCGCGCGCTGCAGTTCGGCGGCCAGCCGTTGCTGCTGCCGGCCAGCCCGTCGCTGCAACACAGCGCCGGCAGCGCCTTTACCTTCAGTGCCTGGCTGCGTCTGGACCAGGCCAGCGGCGAGCAAGTGGTCATGGCCCGTCGCGAAGGCGCCCACAGCCTGCTGCTGGGCCTGAACCAGGGCATGCCGTTTATTGAAATCGACGGCCAGCGCGCGGTCTCGACCCAACCGCTGAACCCCGGCCAGTGGCAGCACCTGGCGTTCACCGCCGAGGGCGACAAGGTCTCGCTGTACGTCAATGGCCGCGAGACCGCGACCCTGGCGGTGGCGATGCCGGCGTTCAATTCGCAACTGGCCATCGGTGCCGATCTGCCGGAAGCCGCCAGCGCTCATCTGCCGTTTGCCGGGGCGATGGACGAGCTGCGCCTGTCCAAGGTCGCGCGCCCGGCCGCCCTGTTACTGGCCGATGCCACGGCCCAGGGCGCCGAGTCGAAACTGGTGGCCTATGGGGTGGATGAAGAACAGTCGGGCTTCGGTTTCGGCAGCCTGGGCTTCCTGCTCAAGGCGGTGCCGGTGGACGCCTGGGTGATCATCCTGGTGCTGGTGGGGATGATGGTCCAGTCGTGGTTCATCATGGTTCGCAAGAACCGCCAGGTCAGCCGCGTCAGCAGTGCCAACGAGATCTTCCGCGAGCACTTTGCGCAGATCGGCACGCGCCTGGAAATGTTCGCCGATGACCATCAACTGGCCGAGCGCCTGGGCCATTCCTCGCTGTGGCGCCTGTACCTGGTGGCGGTGAAAGAAATCCGCACCCGCCGTGCCCAGGGCGCCGATACCTCGTCGGTCTCGGCGGCGACCATCGAAGCCATCCGCTGCTCCATGGACGGCGTACGCACCCGGGAAAACCAGTTGCTCGGGGCCAAGCTGTCGACCCTGTCCAACGCCATCGCCGGCGGCCCGTACATCGGCCTGCTCGGCACTGTGCTGGGGATCATGGTGGTGTTTCTCGGCACGGCAATGGCCGGTGACGTGAACATCAACGCCATCGCCCCCGGCATGGCGGCCGCCTTGCTGGCCACGGCCATGGGCCTGTTTGTCGCGATCCCGGCGCTGTTTGGCTACAACCGCCTGATTACCCGCAACAAGGAAGTCAGCGCCGACATGCGCGTATTCGTCGACGAGTTCATCACCCGCCTGGCGGAGATGCACGGCGAGAGCCAACACAGTGAGGCCGCGCATCGTCGCGAGCAGCACGCCAGCGTACCGGCCTGAGGAGAATCAGCATGGCTTCCGTGAATGCCTCCCACGACGATGACGATGACGCACCCGTCGACAGCATCAACATCACGCCCCTGGTGGACGTGCTGATGGTGGTGTTGGTGATGTTTATCCTGACCGCCACCGCTCAGGTGTCGGGGATCCAGATCCACCTGCCCAAGGCCAGCGCTTCGGTGTCGCTGTCCGAGGCCAAGACCAAGGCGATCTCGGTGAACGACGGCGGCCAGGTGTTTCTCGACGCTTATCCTGTGACCTTGTCTGAGCTGGAAGAACGCCTGCGCATCGAGAAGGCGCTGAACCCGGACTTCCCGGTGATCGTGCGCGGCGACGCCATGGTGCAGTACCAGAAGGTCATCGAAGTGCTCGACTTGCTGCGTCGGCTGGAGCTGTCCCAGGTCGGGCTGGTCACCGGCAAACCGAGCCAGGGCTGACCCATGACCGCACAGATGCCGATCACGCCGATGCCGGTAAAAAACAAGCCGCCGTTGCGCCCGCTGAAGTGGGGCGTTGGCCTGCTGCTGGGCGCCGTGGCTGCCTGGTTTCTCTGGCAGTGGGCCAATGACATGAGTGGCGTGCGCCGCGAAGCGCCGAAGGTGCCGACGATTATTCCGTTGCCGCCACCGCCGCCACCGCCGCCGGAAAAACCCAAGGAGCCGGAGCCCGAGGTGCAGGAGAAAGTCCCCGAGCCGGAACCCACGCCGACTCCGGACGAGGTCAAGCCCGAGGAAGAAGCACCGCCTTCTCCGGCAGACGACCTGGCCAACCCGATGCAGATCGACGGTGACGCGCAGTCTGGCACTGACGGTTTCAACATCGGTGCCGGCAAGGGCGGCGGCATGGCCGGTTCCGGCGGTGGCGGGCTTGGTACCGGCACGTTCAAGCAGTACCTGGCCGGGGTGTTCCAGCGCCTGCTGCGCGAAGACCCGGAGCTGCGCAAGAAGGCCTACACGGTGCAGGCCGACCTGTGGTTGAGCGCAGACGGCGCGGTGACCCGTGTGGAGCTGGCCAAGTCCAGCGGTGACGCCGAGACCGACGCCCAGGTACTGGCCGCGTTGCGCGCCACCCCGCGCCTGAAAGAACGCACACCCGCCTCAATGACCCTGCCGGTACGCCTGTCCCTCAAGGGTCGGCGCCCGGATTGATCGAACCCATTTTTTGCAGTTTTCTACAGGAGTTGTGTGCAGATGATTTCCCACGTGAATCGATTGACCCTGGCGGTCGGCATGGTCATCGCGACCCTGGTCGGCCAGGCGACGGCAGCCACTGCCGCGCCTTCGGAAAACGCCACGATCAACCTGATCCGCCTGCTGGTGCAGCAAGGCGTGCTCAAGCAGGAACAGGCCGACGGGCTGATCGCCCAGTCCGAGAAAGAAGCCCAGCAGGCACGCCAGGCCAGCACCGCGACTGCGGTGGCGGCAGGCCCGGCAGCGACCCCCGGAGACGTGCGGGTGCAGTACGTGCCGGCAGCGGTGCGTGACCAGATTCGCGACCAGGTCAAGGCCGAGGTCATGGCCACCGCCAAGCAGGAAAACTGGGCTCAGCCCAACACCTTTCCGGAATGGGTCTCGCGCATCAGCTTCGACGGTGACATTCGCCTGCGGGATGAGTCGCGCTACTTCTCGGGCAACAACAGCAATGAAATCGTCGACTATGCCAAGGTCAACCAAAGCGGGCCCTACGACGTCAACAAGAGCACCAACACCCAACTGCCGCCGTTGCTCAACACCCGTGAAGACCGCGAAAACCTGTTCCGCCTGCGTGCCCGCCTGGGCATGAAAGCGGTGATCTCGCCCGAATGGACCGCCGGCATTCGCCTCGGCACCGGCAACGACAACAACCCGGTCTCCACCACCCAGACGTTGGGCGGCGGCTTCGGCAAGAAAGACATCTGGCTCGACCAGGGCTACCTCACCTGGAAGACCACCGACTACATGACCTTGACGGCCGGGCGTTTCGCCAACCCGTTTTATTCCACCGACATGATGTATTCCGGCGACCTCAACTTCGACGGCGTGGCCGCGATCTTCAACCACAAGCTCAACAGCGACTGGGGCCTGTTCGGCACCCTCGGCGCGTTCCCGGTGGAGTACAGCCCCGACACCGCTACCACCAACGGTTTCGACAAGGACGAAAGCGAAAACAAATGGATGTTCGGCGGGCAGATCGGCGCCGACTGGAAGATCAACCGCAGCAACAGCCTGAAAGGCTCGATGGCCTACTACCACTTCGGCGACATCCAGGGCGAACGCTCCAGCCCTTGCTCGCCGTGGTCCGGCCAGCCGGCGTGCGACACCGACGGCACGCGCCTGGCCTTTATGCAAAAGGGCAACAGCGTATTCCTGCTGCGAGACATCGCCCCCAATCCGGCGACACCGGGCCTGACGCCGCAACCGCAATTCGTCGGCCTGGCCTCCAAGTTCAACGTGCTGGACCTCAACCTGGCATGGGACAGCGATCTGCCGGAAGACCTCAAGCTGCGCAGCCAGACCAACTTCATTCACAACCTGGCGTACGACAAGGGCGAGATGCTCAAGCGCAGCGAAGGCCAGATCGTCAACAACATCAACAGCGATGGCCAGTTTGAAAGCGGCGGCAACGCGTTGCTGGTGCAGTTCACCCTCGGCAGTGCGCTGGAGATGCGCAAGAAGGGCGACTGGAACGTGCTGGCTGGCTACAAGTACATCCAGCCAGACGCCTTGCCCGACGGTTTCAATGACTCCTCGTTCCACCTCGGCGGCACCAACGCCAAGGGCTATTTCATCGGCGCCAACTACGGCCTCGACAAAAACATCTACGCCAGCGCCCGTTGGCTGAGTGCCTCCGAAGTGTATGGCGCGCCGTTTGAAGTGGATGTCATGCAACTGGAACTCAACACGCGCTTTTGATGCGCCGGAGAAAGCTCATGAACACGCGAATTTGCGGCCTGCTTTTACTGCTCGTCACCACTGGCGCTTCGGCTGAAGGCATGGAAGAGCGCCTGCGTACCCAGCTGCGCAGCACCACCCAGCAGTTGCAGGCGCTGCAAAGCGAGCAGGCCCAGGCCAGCGCGGCGCGCATCGCCGCCGAGGGCCAGGCCAAGCAGGCCCAGGCGCAGATCAAGCAACTGACCGCCGAGCTGGAAAAGACCCGTGGCGTTGCCGAGCAGTTGGTCGGTCAGCAACAGAACCTGCACAGCCAGGCCCAGGCCCAGGTGAGCGCCAGCAATGAACAGGTCGGCAAGTTCAAGAAGGCCTATGAAGATTTACTGGTGATCGCCCGGGGCAAGGAAACCGAACGGGCGCGCTTGCAGGCACAACTGACGGAACGTGACACACAAGTGCAGCAATGTTCAGCCAAGAATCAACAGATGTACGGCGTGGCGCAGCAGTTGCTGGCGGCCTACGAAAAAATCGACGTGGCCGAAGTGATGAGCATCCGCCAACCGTTTGCCAGCGGTGCGCGGGTCAAGTTCGAAGAACTCGCCCAAGGCTTTGGCGACGATCTGTACAAGAGCCGTTTTGATGCACCCCAGGCCGCAGCCAACCATTGATCAACAAGGAAGAGACGACCATGAGCGAATTGATTACCAGCGTGACCACCCAGAGCCTGACCGAGCTGCTGCAAGAAGCCGGCTACCGGGTCAACCAGACTGAACAGAACGGCATCGTACAGTTGCTCAGCGCCAGCCAGGGCATCGGTTTTGCCGTGCGTTTCGGCAACCCGGCGGAGGAGCAGGGCGCCTATGTGGACTTCACCTACAGCTGCGCGCTGCGGGTGCAGGGCCAGTTGCCGGATGGCTTGGCGCAGGTGTGGAACGCGTCGCGACGCTTTGCGCGGCTGTCGTTGCAGGGTGAGTTTTTGCTGATGGAGATGGACGTGGTGGTGGCCGGTGTCGGCGCTACGCACCTGCGCAGCCAGTTGGAATTGTGGGACCGCCTGCTGCAGGAATTTATCGTTTACCTGCGCGAATACAGCCAGCAAGCCGCGCAGCTTCAGGCCCAGGCTGAAGCTGCGCCTGCCGTCGACGCCCGCGAAGAGGCGCCTGCCCTGTGAAGAAACCAACCCTTGTGGTCGGCGCTGGTGCGCTGGTGTTGCTGGTGGTCGCGGTGGGGTTGAGCCTGCGCCCGGGCAGCGACCCGGTGGCGGCCCAGCAGCCGGCGCCGGTGGCTATTCCGGACGGGCCGGCGGTGGCGCGCCTGGGTAACCAGCAGATCGACCTGCTTGAACTCAAGTCGGTGCTGGCGACCTTGCCGGTGGAAACCCGCGAGCAACTGCGCGGCAATCGTGGCGCCCTGGAAACCTGGCTGCGTTCGCGCCTGGCGCAAAAGGCCGTGCTCGAACAGGCCGACGCCCAGGGCTGGCGCCAGCGCCCGGAAGTGGAGCAGCAAACCCGCGCCGCCACCGAGCAAATCGTGTTTCGTGACTACATGCTGTCGGTCAGCCAGGTGCCGGCCGATTACCCCAGCGCTGCCGAGTTGCAGCAAGCCTATGACAGCGGCAAAGCGCAATGGGTGACGCCGCCGTTGTACCGGGTGAGCCAGATCTTCCTCGCCGCTAGCGACCCACAAACCATCGACACCGTACGCCGCCAGGCCCAGGAATTGAGCCGCAGGGCCCAGGCTGCGCCGGGTGAGTTTGCGGCGTTGGCCAGCCAATACTCCCAGGACCCCGACAGCGCCAAGCGCGGCGGCGATTCCGGAATGCAACCGTTGCAGCAACTGGTGCCCGAAATGCGCGGTGTGGTGGCGCGGCTCAAGCCCGGCGCGGTGTCAGAGCCGGTGCAAAGTGCGGCAGGGTTTCACGTGCTCAAACTCACCGGACAACAACCGGCGCGCACCGCCACCCTCGATGAACTGCGCGAACGCCTGACCGAGGCCTTGCGTGCGCAACGCCAGGAGCAAATCGCCAAGGCCTACCTTGAAGGCATGCTCAACACCGCTACCTTGAGTATCGACGGCGCCGAGTTGAACAAGGTGCTGGAGTAAAAACGCCTGACCGCATTGGATGCACAGTACCCACAAGACAGGGAGTCTCCCATGGTATTTCTTGACCCGGCTGTACCTCACGGCACCACGCCCTACCGCGCGCTGACTGAGTCCCGTGAGGCCTGGCTGGCCCTGGCTGCCACCATCGAGCCCGAGGTGGCGCAGTATTTCCTGATCAGTGCGCGCTGCGGTTGTTTCATGCAGGCCGCGCGCAGCCTCAACATCAAGGCCACGCAATTGCGCAAGCGCCTGGCGCAACTGGAGGAGCAACTGTGCCGCTCGCTGTTCAGCTACCAGGGCAATGTTCTGTCCCTCAGTCGCGAGGGGCAGCAGTTGCAGGCGCAACTGATTGCCCTGGCCCATGAGCGGCGCCTGCCGGTGCTGGAACAACCGTTGATTCGGCTGGCGGTTGCCGAGTCGATCCTGCATGACATTTTGGGGCGTGACCTGATTGCGCTGCTGCGGCGTAATGCGAGTGTGCGGTTGGAGATCATTTCCATCGACAGTGAGTTGGCGTTGCGGGCGCTGGATGCGGATGTGGTGGTGTGGTTGTCGGGGATGGAGTCGCCGGGGCCTGGGCCGAGCTTTGGCATTGGTGCGCCTGAGGTGTTGGCGCGGCTGGATTATTCGCCGCACATTGCCAAGCGTTACTCGCGGTTGGCGGTGCGGCCGGACAGTATCGAGGACCTGGCGGATTATATGTTGGTGCAGTGGCAGCCCGACCGGCAGGTGGAGGCGTTGCGGCCCTGGAACAGTCTGGTGGAGCAGCGTTTGGCGGGGGTGGTGCAGGTGCAGGCGTATCCGTTGATGCTGGAGATGATTCGCTGCAGTGCGTGTATTGGGTTGTTGCCGCGGTATATGAGTTGTTTTGACCGGGGGTTGACGGCGTTGGACGGGGTGTTTTTGGAGGGGATGCAGCGGCAGGTCTGGATGGGGGTGAGTGCTGAGGTAAGGCATGCGCAGGAGGTGGGGTGGGTGGTGGAGATGATTCGGAATACGTTTCTCGAACGGAGGGAGTGGTTTGATTGATTGAGTACATATCCGTTGCTGCGGTAACGGCTTCCTATGGTTGCGCTCTTAAAGCGGGTCACTTTTGGCAAACGCCCGGAATGCCGGCCCAGCCAAAAGTAACCAATGGGTCTTTGCCCCACCACTCGGTGCCTCGCCTAGGCTCGGCATGCCGGAACGAAGGCCCGATTCCGCGGGTCGCTGCGATGGGCCATCCCTGGCCCAGCGCCGGTAAACCGGCGTCCGATTTACCCGCTGCACCGTGCCTACTTGCGGCCATCGTGGTTGAGGGGGGCCCGCAGATCAAAAGCCGCTCCTCTGTAGGAGCGAGCTTGCTCGCGAAAAACCTGAGGGCACCGCGTTCATTAAGGATGTCAGCGTCATCGTTAACGACCTTCGCGAGCAAGCCCGCTCCCACATTTGGACCGTGCCCGCTTTTGTTTTTGATTTTGCTTTTGCTCTACACCACTCAAGCCGGCCGGTAGGCCGCTGTGTTCTTGATCTGCTTTTGATCTTGATCTTAGGCGCCCCGTTAAACCACGCTGGCCGAACGCAGGTAGTACGGAGCGGGTAAACCGGCAGGACGCCGGTTTAGCCGCGACGGGGCAGGGACGCCCCGTCGCGGCGGCCCGCTTCGTGCTACCGGAGCTGAGGGCACACCGAGCCTAAGCGAGGTGCCGAGTGGTGGGGCAAGAGCGTTTTGCTTACTTTTGCGCTGTTCAAAAGTGAGCCGCTGTAAGAGCGGAACCAATCGAAGCCATCACCCAAATAACGGATATACACCCAACTACCGCACCAACAATCCATTCACCTCACCCAGCATCGGTGGTGACGAATCGCCGGGCCAGAAACCCGTACAACAGATACCCAAACGCCAACACCAGCGTCGCGCCAAACACCGCCTCTTCATTGCACGCATAAATCGCATACAACGAGTACCCCACGGCAATCAGCAACACCGTGGTATTGCGTGCATAAACCGACCGTGGCACCCGCGCCTTGTGCATCATCACCAGCAGCCCGGTGAGCGCCATCACGTAAGGGATCAAGTTAGTCACCACCGCCAGGTTCACCAGCTTGCTGAACTGGGCGCTGGCGGTGGGCGAGATGGTTGACAAGGCAATCAGGCTCTGCAAAACCGCGCAGGCGATCATCCCCAGCACCGGCGCGTGGGCACGGGTGACCCGGCTGAAGAAGCGCGGAAACAGACGTTGGTCCGCCGACATCTTGGCCGTTTGCGCCAGGGTGAATTGCCAGCCCAGCAGCGAGCCAATGCACGCCACCACCGCCAGCGCCATGATGATGTCGCCCACCAGCGGCGTGAATATCTGCGCGTACACCAGGGCAAACGGCGCAGAAGACTCGGCCAATTCGGCGTTGGGCACGATGCCCTGGATCACGCTGGTCGACAGCACATACACCAGCGCCGCGCCCAGGGTACCGAGCAGGCAGGCCAGCGGCACGGTGCGCTTGGGGTCTTCGACGGCGTCATAGCCCTGGGCGGCGGATTCCATGCCGAGGAACGCCCAGAGGGTCAGCGGGATACTGGCGCCAATGGCGTCCCACAGTTGCAGTTGGTTGGGGTTCCAGGCGTCGCTGAACACCCCAGCCTTGAAATAGAACCAGCCGATCACACTCAAACCGGCCACGGGAATGATCACGCCCCACACCGTGATCACGCCGATCCGGCCGGTCAGGCGCGGGCCGCCGAAGTTGGCCACGGTGGTCAGCCAGATCAGCCCCAGGGTGCCGATAAACAATGGGATAGGCCCGCTGCCCAGCCACGGGATGAAGGACGACAGATAGCCCACCGCCGAAATCGCAATCGCCACGTTGGCGATGATCAGCGACAGGAAATACAGAAACGAACACAGGAAGAACCCCGACTTGCCGTGGGCCTCTTCGGTATAAGCCGACATGCCGCCCGTGCGCGTACAGAAGAGGCCGCATTGGGCAAAGCAGTACGCGATTGCCATCGAGCCCACGGCGGTGATCACCCAGGACAGCAGCGAAATCGCGCCCAACTGCGCCATGCTGGCGGGCAACATGATGATGCCCGAGCCCATCATGTTGATCGCCACCAGGGTAGTCAGGCCCATCAGGCTCATCTTCTTGCTTGGCTCTGCCATCGGCAATTCCTTGTCGTGCGGGCGTGCGCTGGCAGGCTAGCACGTTGCGGTCAGTTCGCCCTCGGGCCGCGGTTTTCCCCCAGGATTCGCGCTGCATCCCGCGCCGGCGGCAGGCCGAACACCCGGGCGTAATCGCGGCTGAACTGGGTAGCGCTTTCATAGCCGACTTCGAAGGCGGCGCTGGTGACGTTTTTGGCGCTGGCGACCATCAGCGTGCGGGCCTGCAGCAAGCGCACGCGTTTTTGATACTGCAACGGGCTCAGGTTGGTGACGGCCTTGAAGTGCCGGTGGAAGGCCGACACGCTCATCGCGGCTTTCTGTGCCAGGGCTTCCACCCGGATCGGTTCGGCAAAGTCCCGGCGGATCCACTGGATGGCTTGGCTCACCCGGGCCATGGCCGTGTCGGGTGCCGCTATTTCACGCAGCATCCAGCCGTGGGGCCCTTGCAGCACGCGGTAGAGAATTTCGCGCTCGTAAACCGGCGCGAGGGCGGCTATTGCCTCAGGGTTGCCCATCAGCCGCAACAGGCGCAGCCAGGCGTCCATCAGTTCGGGGGTGACGGCGGCCACGGAAAATCCCGCGTCGTGGTCGTAGCGTCCGGCAGGTTTGGGCAAGTCGCCGAGCAGCGTCGCGAGCACGGTCGGGTCCAGTGTCAGGCTGACCGCCAGATAAGGTTCGCCGGTGGCCGCCGGGTGTACGGTGCCAACCGCTGGCAGCTCGATGGACATCACAAAATACGTCGCCGGGTCATATCGCAGCGTGCGATCGCCCACGGTCATGGATTTGCTGCCCTGCAGGATCAGGTTGATCATCGGGTCATACACGGCGGCCAGCATGTGTTCGGGAATCGCGCCCTGGACCATGGCCACGCGCGGGATGCCCGTTTCAGTCCGGCGGTTTTCGGCCTTGGCGGCCAAGGCACGCAGTTCGATCAGTTGTGTGTTCATGCCGGCCATGCTGAGCGCCCGGGTGTGCACTGTGCAAGCAAAAAGCAGAAACAGGCAGGTTTCGAGCAGGAACGGCTGCGTCGGGGCAGGCGCACGCGCCTACTGTGGTGACTCATTTGAGCAAGCAGTGGAGCAAGACATGAGCGTTATCCTCATTACCGGCGGTAGCCGTGGCATTGGTGCCAGCACCGCAGCGTTATGTGCCCGGCACGGCATGGGCGTGATTCTGACTTACAACAGCCATCCAGAAGCTGCCCAGGCGGTTGTGCAGAAGATTGAGTCGGCGGGCGGCAAGGCAGTCGCGCTGCGATTGGACGTGGCTGACGTCAGCTCCTTTGAGGGCTTTGGCGAGGCGGTAAAACAGGCGTTATCGGCCACCTGGGGCGAGAGCGGCTTGAGTGGCCTGGTGAATAACGCAGGTTATGGCCTGTTCAATCCTCTGGAATCGGTCACTGAGGCCCAGTTCGACGGCCTGTTGAATGTGCACCTCAAAGGCCCGTTTTTCCTGACTCAAGCCTTGCTGCCGTTGCTGCAAGCGCATGCCTGCATCGTCAACCTGACCAGCGCGACGACCCGCGTGGCTACCGCCGGCGTTGCACCTTACGCAGCCTTCAAGGGCGCGCTGGACGTACTCACCCGTTACATGGCCAAGGAGTTTGGCGGGCGGCAGATCCGGGCGAATGCCGTGTCGCCAGGGGCAATCCGTACCGAGCTGGGCGGCGGGCTTAATGATGAATTCGAAGCGCTGCTGGCTTCACAAACGGCTCTTGGCCGAGTCGGCGAACCTGAGGATGTGGCGCGTGTTATCGCGATGTTGTTGTCGGAAGACGGCCGCTGGATCAATGCCCAGACGATCGAGGTCGCGGGCGGTTACATCATCTGAAGAGCGAGGCTACAGCATGCTGGATCACATTTTTTTATCGGTCAGTGACATTCAACGCTCGATCGATTTTTACCATGGCGCACTGACACCGCTGGGCATCACCACGCGCCACGACTACGACGGCAAGGACGGCCCGCCAGGCCATCCGGACCTCAAGGGGTTCGGCGCCAATGGGCGGATATTCTTCTGGTTGCGCGAGGGCGTGGTTGAGGGCAGGGCGGTGCATGTGGGTTTTGTCGCCAAAAGCCGCGCCGAGGTTGATGCGGCCTACCAGGCGGCGATGAATGCCGGCGCCGTCGACAATGGGCCCCCCGGCGCACGCTTGCACTATGACCCGAACTACTACGCCGCCAACGTGCTGGACCTCGACGGCTACAGCCTGGAATTCGTCTACAAGAACTGGCAGCACGCCCAATGAAAACTTTAATGATCTACGGCGCCACGGGCTACACCGGGCGCATGGCGGCCGAAAACGCCAAGGCGCAAGGGCTGGACCTGGTGATCGCCGGGCGCAATAGCCAACGCCTGGCACCGCTGGCTGCGCAACTGGGCGTGCCGTACCGCGTGTTCACCCCGGACACCCTCGCAGGTGATGCCCTGGATGGCATAGACGTGCTGTTGAACTTCGCGGGGCCGTTTGCGCAGACGGCGGGCGCGCTGATGCAGGCGTGTATCGCGGCACGCGTCGACTACCTGGACATCACCGCCGAAATCAACGTTTACCGCTTGGCAGAACAACTGGGTGCCGGGGCAGCCGAGGCGGGCGTCTTGCTATTGCCCGGGGTTGGCTGGGATGTGGTGCCGACGGATTGCCTGGCGATGCACGTGGCGCGTCGGGTGCAGACCCCGCAGTCGCTGACAGTAGCGTTACAGGTCGCCGGTTCCATGTCCCGGGGTTCGGCCATGAGCGTCGGTGAAATCATCGGCGCGGGGCTCCTGGCGCGGGTGGACGGGCAACTCATCGCTACCGCGGATGCCCAGCCACAGCTCCTGGATTTTGGCGATGGCCCGGTGCTGTGCGCACCGCTGTCCTTTGGTGACCTGGTCACAGCGTGGCATTCCACGGGTATTCCGAATATCGCCATGTTCGTGCACATCAGCGGCGATGCGTTTCCCGAAGGTGACCTGTCACAGCTGCCCGACGGCCCCAGCCTGCAACAGCGCGAGGCGCATCGTGCCCGGGCAGTGGCGCAAGTCACAGGGGCCGATGGCCGCGTGGCGCGTTCGGTGATCGAGACCGTTAACGGCTACACCTACACTCCGTTGGCGGCGGTGGAAGCGGCACGTCGGGTGTTGGCCGGTGAACGCCAACCGGGTTTCGCAACGCCGGGGCAAGTGTTCGGTGTTGGATTTGCCGAAACCATCGCAGGCACCACGATTACCGACCTGTAAGCCAATCCCCACCGAGACCGTGCCGTCAGGCGACTGCCTGCGGCTGCATCCTCAACTCACCTTCCACATCCTTGACCAGCCCACTGGCCAGGAACAGCGGTGCCACGCGTTTGTGCAACTGCGGCTCGACAAACTCTTTCACCGTGTCCAGCGCCAGCGTGCCGCTCAACGGCAGTTCGGCCTTGGTGTAGGACAGCCAGGCCTTCTTCAGCATCAACAGCACGTCGCTGCCGGCGGTGGAGGCGAAGCGGCGATGGACTTTCTTGGCGTCGAAATCGAAGGTGTGCTGGAACTCGTAACCGGCCTCGTTGCCTTCGCTGGCGACGCAGCGGATGCAGGTGCAGGGGCCATCGCCGAAGGCGCTGCGCAGGTAAGTGTTGAAGTCCACCACGGGCTTGAGTGACAGGCGCTTATCCACCTCGAACAAGTCACCGGTCATTTTTTCGTCAGTGTTCAAGGTCCATTTCCTCGCAGCGGTTTTTTCAAGGGCGGCACGATACCAGCCGAAGGCACCGGCAGGCAGTGTTTTTCGCATATCCATAGATCCCGATGTTCTTTTTCCGCGTGCCCGTTCGTCGCTACGCTCGCTGCCCTTCTCATTAATGCGGCAGACCCCCTCATGACCGTCAAGCGTCCCTCATTGACTCTGCTGGCAGCTGCTCTGGCGGCGACCGGCGTTTTGCTCAGCCCTGGCGCCCAGGCCGAAGGCAAGATCAGCATCGCCCAGCAATTCGGCATCGGCTACTTGATCCTCGACGTGGTTCGTGACCAGAACCTGATCGAGAAGCACGGCAAAGAGCAGGGCCTGGACATCAAGGTGGAGTGGAACAGCATCTCCGGCGCCACCGCGATGAACGAGTCGCTGCTGGCTGGCGCGCTGGACGTGGTATCGGCGGGTGTGCCGCCGATGCTGACGCTATGGGACCGCACCAAGGGCAAGCAGAACGTCAAGGCCATCGCTTCGCTGGGGTCGATGCCCAACTACCTGCTGACCAATAACCCGGACGTGAAGACCCTCAAGGACTTCAGCGAAAAAGACCGCATCGCCGTACCGGCAGCGGGCGTGGGCTTCCAGTCGCGCACCTTGCAGATCGAAACCGCCAAGCAATTCGGGAATGACAACTACAAAAAGTTCGATGACATCTCCATCAGCCTGGCGCATCCGGACGCCACCGCCGCGCTGATTGCCGGTGGTTCGGAGATTAACGCGCACTTTTCCAGCCCGCCGTTCCAGTACCAGGAACTGTTGAATCCCAAGGTGCACAAAGTGCTGAGTTCCTACGACATTCTCGGCGGCCCGGCCACGTTCAACGTGCTGTACACCACCGAGAAATTCCACGACGAAAACCCCAAGACCTACAAGGCGTTCTATGACGCGTTGGCCGAGGCCGAGACCATCATCAAGGCCGACAAGCCGGCAGCGGCCCAGGCCTACATTCGTGTAGAACAGTCGAAGTTACCGCTGGCGCTGGTGGAGAACATCGTCCAGGACCCGGAAATCGACTTCACCATCGTGCCGCAGCGTACCTATATCTATGCCGAGAAATTGCAGGAACTGGGCGTGCTGAAAAACAAGGCGGGGAGCTGGAAGGATTACTTCTTTGAAGAGGCCCATGGCGGCGACGGTAGTTGAAACAGCGCCCGAGATGAAAAACCGCTGATGCCCCAGCGGTTTTTGACACGGTAATGATCCGATTATGCAGTGCATGCTTATTCGCATACGTAATCAGCTTGTCGGGAATGGGGGGAGAGTTCGGTTGTCTTGAAAAACAGGCCGACCTCCGCTTTTATCCAGTTCTTGAAGATGTTTATCTTCCAATCGTCCGCTTGTTCCTGCGTGCTCACCAGGTAATAAGCCTCCTCGGTTTGCGATGAGGCCTCAAGGACTGGCACCACCAATCCAGCCTCAATGGCAGGGCGTGCGTACACATCACTGACCAGTGCCAAACCCTGGCCCGCTATGGCTGCTTCGATCAGCAGGTGATCATCGGTAAAGCTGGAACCGCGCCGTGAACGGTTATCCTCGACTCCGTAAGTCTTGAGCCACAGCTTCCAGTTCGAACGACTGGCGTCCTGAAGCAGCGGGTAGCACAGGCAGTCGGCAGGTGCCTGAATCCGTCGATCCTTTTTCAGCAACCCGGGGTGCGCTATCGGCAGCACTTTGGGCGCCCACAGTTTTTCGCTGTGATGGCCCGGGTAGATGCCCTGGCCATGGCGGATCGCAATGTCGATGCCGTCGCGGCGGAGGTCTGCCGGGTGATGGGAGGTGGACAGGTTGATTTCGAAGTCTGGCCAACGCTGTTGAAACCGAGTGAGTCGTGGAATCAGCCAGGAACTGGCGAAGGACACGGTGGTATTGACCGATAGCCGGGCAGACTTGCTTCGAAACAGCTCGAAGTCCTCCCATACCGCCTCAATGTTGTTGAACGAGACGGCCAACTGGTCCATAAGGTTCCTGCCCGCGCTGGTCAGGCTTATCTCTCGATGGGATCGCTCAAACAGTTTTACGGACATCCGGTCCTCAAGACTTTTTATCTGCTGGCTGATGGCGCCAGGAGTAACGCACAGTATGTCGGCAGTCTTTTTCATGCTGTTATGTTTACAAACCTCTACAAATATATGGAGCGATGATAGTGGCATTGATCTGCTCATCGTTCAGTCCCTTGTTGTAGTTCTATCACTGCGAAACCCATGCTGCTATTCAAAGAGTTATTTTTTGCCAAGACAGGTCTCGGCCTCTGCGCTCGGCCGGGGTGGAGACGTTCTTGTATATTAAAGTACTCGCCCTGAAGCGGCGAAATGGCGATCAGGGACTAGGGGGTTTGTAGAACATCGATATTCCCATATAGAGGGTCATTGGTTGCGCTAATATGGTGCGTTTGAGGCCAGGCCGCAGCGAAGTTTAATCATTTAATACGCTTCATGAATGAAGAGGTGAGCGCGGGTGTTCGTTGGAGTTTTGTGTACGCTAATCTCAAAGTTATATGTATGCAAGTGCGTAAAAATATTATTTCCTGGTGCCCCAAAATGTAAGCTGGGTGTTTGTTTTCCTAAAAGGTATTGCTGAAACAATGGCTGTAGTAATGAATGGCGTTGTTCAGGCACTTTTCCAGTGTCGATGAAATACGTGAGCGGCTGCCGGAGGGCACGTAGTGGTTGTAATAACTGGAGCCTTCCAGTGTCGGACCAAATACATAGATTCGCTTTCGTAAGTGTGAATGTACAAAGTCCGGTTGATTGTAGGTTGAGAAATCGCTATAGGCCTGGCGGGAAAGTGCGCCTGGGTCTTCGATAATCGAACTTAGCAGGGCGTGCAGTTCATGTTGGGCATGCCGCGCGCTGATGTTGGCTTTTATCAGGTGGTCGAATATAAACCGTTGCTCTACGGGTTTCTTGAGAGTAAGGGTGTACTGCCGTGTAACCGGATTAAAACTGTCGGTGGCGTCGTAGCCAGGCAGGATATTAACGTGGCCACTTTGAATCAATGCCACCAACTCTGCGTGGCGTTCTTTTTGTGGCCCGGCCACCAGTCTATTGATCAACGGGCAGTAGTGCGTATAAAAAACATGATGGGCGTCGCGGTTCAATCCTTGATGATCGATGGCATAACACAGCTCGTTTCGCAGGTCGCGCCAGATCTCCAGGGATTTCTTCAACGGGTTGTGTCGGCAGCCTTCAGTACTCTCCTGGATATCCGTTTGCAACTGGGCGACAAACCACAGGGGGTAGCTACTGTCGGTCAGGTCATCGGGTGGATTGCATGGCAGGACCTGATGGGGGAGGTAGGCACCATATTCTTCGGCCAAACGAGTGAAGAGACCGGGCAGGTTTCCGGCGGCCAGTGCCTGTTGCAGTCGGGCCCGGGCTTTCCGGTATTGCGACTGGTAGCCATCGACGCTGTTTTCATATTGGCTTGCACAGGCGCAGTAGTAGGCCGCTGCCATTTCCTGATGAAGCAGGGGCAGTAACTGTTTTTCAAAGTCGATTTTCTGGTCTGGTGTGCCGCGTCGTATTTGGTCGATAGCCGCGCGAGTGAGCAGCAACGGCTGGTGGCGAATCACTGCGTCGTCGACTTCCGGCCTCGCCCGGTAGGGCATGCCGGAGTTGCTGTACAGGTTGATGACCGGCTCATGACCGCAAGGCAAGTACTTCAGCCCGCCGGTGGTTCGCTCAAAAGTGCCACCCCGGCCTGTGGTCAAGGCGGCCACAACGTCCATGGCCGTCAGCCCGACCCCCTGGATGGCCACCGTTGAATCGCAGGCGATGGCTTCAAGGGCGCCGGGCAAGGGGTAGGGCTTGATGCCTGGCATGGCAGATGTGTTGCCGGACAGTACGCCATGCCCGGTACACAGCAGCAAGGTATCGTAGGCTCCGCTCACGGGCGGCGAAGCGAGCAGTCGAAAGCGCCCATCCGGCTCGTCCTCAACTGCGTGAATCAAGCTGCACGAGGATTCGAACCTGACGTTGCCGGGCGTGTGTTCCAGCAATTGGGTGAAAAACCACTGCAGGTACAAGCCCAGGTATTTGCGCGGCAAATACGCAAAGCGATCCTGTGCACCGCTGATGGCCCCCGGATGTTCGCGCGCTAACCAATCATAGAGGGTGGGGCGGAACGAGTGCCTGGGAAACAGTGAGAAGTCGTCGTCCTCGAACATCGACAGTTGACCCGCCACGGTATTGAGGCGAAGGTAATCGGCCTGGTCGATGCGGTGAACGCCCTGGCCCGCAGCCTGGACATCGAAGGCATGTACCGTGACCGATACCTGGGGATGACGCTTGGCCATGGAAAAGGTTTTGGCCAATGCCAGCAAGCCTGTGGCGCCTATCCCGACAAGTGCTATTCGCATGGCTCAACTCCAGCGGACGGTGGATTCGAAGAAGTCATCGACGGGCATTGCCTGGTGCTGGGCAAGCGCGATGTTCAGGATTTTTTTACCCAGCGCCACGTCAAGCACACCCAGGCCAAACGGCGAAAAAATCAACGGGCGGCGTTGGTCGGGCGTGCATTCCCCGAGCATCAGTTGTGCCAGGGTGCAATGGATGAAGTCGCGATGGCCTACCTGTTGTTCAGTCACATGCAATGAGGTGTTGGCCTTGAGGCAGTGTTCCGTGTCGTCGGTCACATTGAAGGCCTCCAGGATATGGCCGGGCGCCAGGTCGCGCAGGGACACATTGAGCAGCACGGTGCCGGCCTTTAGTGAGTACTGCTCATCGATATAGGGCTGCGAGGCATTGGTGGCCAGTACCACCACATTGGCTTCCAGGGCATGTTCGAGGTGTTTTACCAGCGTGCAATCAAGCCCCAGCGCTTGGGCATGGGCCTTGAAGGCCGCGGCAGAGTCCGGGTCGGTATCGTGGATCAGAACCTCGCCGATAGACCACTGGTGAGTGCTGAATTGTTCGAGGATGGTCCGTGAAATAACCCCGGCGCCGACAAACGACAGCCGCGGGATTTCGGTCCGCCGCCCCAGTAGGTAAAAGGTCGACAGGACCGCGGAGGCTGCCGTGCGAACGGCACTGATGATCGACGCTTCCAGCAGCGCGACGGGATAACCCGTCTCCAGGTCATTGAGTAGCAACGTGGCCGAAGCGCGTTGCAGGTTGTGCCGGGTATTACCCGGAAAGCTGGCGATCCACTTGAGCCCGGCGATCTTGTCCAGGCCATCGAGGCTGGCGGCGGGGAGCGCGATAATGCGGTCTGCGGGCCGGTCCTGGAAACGCAGGAAGTAGCTGTCCGGGTTTTCCGTGCAGCCTCGGTGATGCTGCAAGTACGTGTCCCGGACGACGTCCAGCGCCAGAGTGGGAAACTGATTGAAGATGTCCCGGATGGTAGTGCCCCGGACAATGTGAAAATCAGGGTTTTTCAAACGGCTGGTGCTAGGCATGTGAGCGTTCCTTGTCTCGTGTCACGGCACTGGGGCAGGTGTGGTTGAAGTCATAGTCCGGGAATCGCGCGCGCACCCAGTCGTCGTTGTAGATGGTGTCCAGGTAACGCTCGCCGGCATCGGGGGAAATGGCGACGACGGTAGCGTCTGGATGAATGCGGTCTTTCCAGGCCATCACTCCGGCCAGAACCGTGCCAGTGGAGCCGCCGAATAACAGGCCGTTCTGCCTGGCCATGTAACGGCACATCTGGATGGTGTCAGCCTCCTTGACCACTTCCAGGGCATACAGGTTGTCGGGGCGAAACAGCGGCGGCATCTGGCTGGAGCCCAGGCCCGGGATATGACGCTTGCCGGCCGGCCCGCCAAACGTCACGGAGCCCAGGCTGTCTACCGCGATTATCTTGGTGTAGGGGCTGTGTTTTTTGAAGAAGTCGATACACCCCATCAAGGTCCCGGTGGTACCTGCGCCTACGAAGAGGTAGTTGACCCGGGTAAAACTGTTGAAGATCGATGTAGCGGTGGTACGGGCATGGGTTTGCGGGTTCGCCGGATTGGAATACTGGTTAAGCCACAGGCAGTTCGGGTCGGCGGCGATTTTTTGCTGGACGTAGGCGATCCGGGTACCGAGGAAACCACCGTTGGAGTCCTTGGTGTCGACCTGAACGATTCGCGTACCCAGGGCCATCATCAGCTTCAGGTTCGACTGAGAGATATTCGGGTCGCAGACGCACGTGAATCGGTATTTGCGCTCGGCGCAAATCATGCTCAAGGCAACCCCCAGGTTGCCGGACGAGGACTCGATCAGGGTGGTGTTCTCATTGATCAGTCCCTGCTGCTCCAGGCTCAGGACCAGGCCCAGGGCCGTTTTCATCTTGATTGAGCCGGCGGCATTGAAGTAGTCCAGTTTCAACGCGCAACGGATGCCCAGGCCCTTGATGGTGAGGAAAACGTCGTCAAATACGATATCGGAAGAGGCGTTATACATGTCGATACCTATGGGTGTTCAAAACAGTGAGTGGGTCAGGACGCCGGCGCGCATGGCGAGCAAGGAAAACGACTGCCCCTCGCCGATACCGTGGGAGCGCTCGGAAAGGCCGTTGACGAAGATCGCGGGTTTGAACAGCGGGTCGGTGGCCAGCTTGTAATTGCGTTCCACCTGCACGCCGTTGTCGTTGCCCAGTGTCAGCCAGGGTTGCAGTTGCGAGAGTGCCGAAGGGATGTAGTCCTGCGTGTAGCCCGTGCCCAGGATCACGTAGTCAACGCTGACGCTGCTGCGTTCCTGGGTGTACGGGTCGCAGGTTTGCAGGGTGACGTGAGTGGCGGTGTGCGAGGCCGATTCGATGTGGGTGAATATCTGGAGTGCCAGTTTTGGCTTGTTGCTGACCAGGCCCTCATAGAACAGCGAATACAGCGCCTGGCTTTCGTCGACATCAATGCCGGAGTAATTGGTGGACTTGACCTCTTCCAGAATCATCGACTTCTCGGCCTGGCCCAGTTTATGGAAATAGGCCACGCGGTCGGGATGGAACGCCTGGTTGGGAAACTGGCCCAGTTGCGCAATCTTGAAGCCGCTGCTGCGGTGGATCGAAGTGACTTGGGCGTTGGGAAATCGATTCAACAGGTCGACGATGGATTCCCCGGCGCTCTGTCCGGAGCCGATCACCGCGAACGACCAACTGGCCTGGCGATCGAGGGTCTCGATACTGCTCAGGTAGCGCGAGGTGTGAATCACACGGGTGCTGTCCAGCCTGGCGAACTGCCTCGGGATATTGGGCGTGCTGCCGGTAGACAGCACCAGGTTGCGTGTCAGGTAATGCCCCTTGGAGGTCACCACCAACAGTTGCCTGACTTCGCCGCCCTCCATGACTGGCCGGATCTCTTCGACTTCCTCCCCATAGTGCACGTAAGGCGCGAACGCCTTGCCGACCCAGGCCACATAGTCGGACCACTCGTTACGACTGGCAGGACGACCCAGCAGGCCGAATTGATACAGGCGACCATGTTCCTTGAGGTACATGGCGAACGAGTGTCGGCTCTGTGGATTGCGTGGGGTCACCAGGTCGCGCAGGACGTGGTGATTGATGTCGGTGCCGTCCAGGAGAAACTCGGGGTGCCAGGCGCAGCTGGCGTTCTTTTCCAGAAACAGGCATTGCCGGGTGTCCAGCGGTCCTTGGGCGGTTTCTTCGAGGGCACACGCCAAGGCAATGCCGGCGGGGCCAAAACCGATATTGATCATTTCGTAATAGTCGGGCGTTACCTGCATGGGGCACCTGTGTTCAAGCAGAAGTGGAGGGAATGAAGCGTTGGTTGTGGATTTTCCAAAGCGCCGCTCGTGCCATTCGGTTCTCCCCATCGCTGAACTGCACATCGCCCATCACGGTGTCGAAGGTGGCGGTGTGCAGGGCATCGAGCATTTCGCCGGCATGGCTCAGGGCCTTGGCGATTTGCAGGGCAGCGAGGCTTTCCAAGTAATAAGTTTCGTACGCCGACGGCATACGATTGCCCGTCGACAAGCCAACGATGCGCAGGCTGTCCGACGGCGGTGTGTTCTGGATAAACCAGCTGGAGAGCGCATCGTCGGTGAGGTAAACCGGCACTTCACAGCGTTGGTTGAACAGGGCGTTGACGTAACGGATGCTGTTGTTCAAGCGCCCGCAATAGATCACGGCTGCGGCGTGCTTCACTGAGGAGCAAATGCCCACGCTGGAGTTGACCAGAATCGATGTAAGGGCCAGGGCCAGGGATTCACCATGCTCGGTTGAATCATGGGCAATCTGCACGCTGGCGCCTGGGTAACTCTGGAGTAAATGCTTGGCCAGCAGCGTCATCAAGCCGTTGTCGCAGGGGCACAGGCGAAAAGCGATGGCCGTGCTCCCGACCAATTGCTGTTTGGTCGCTGCCGGCAACAGCACGGGTATGCCCAGGCGCTGATACTCCGGCAAGGCGCCCGCTGCGGCGTCGGACGAAAAATGCCCGACCACGATGTCGGCGCCCTTGGCGATCAAACGCTGTGCTGCGCGACGGCCACCCTCGTAGCTGGCGTCGTCGTCTTCGAAGATGAACGACAGCCCTTGAGTGTCATGGGTGTTGACGAAATGGTTGATGGCCGCCAGGAATGTGCGGGCATGTACGGTTCTGGCGCTTTCGAAAATTGCCGAAATACCGATGCAAAAAGGCATGGTCGTCCCTCCCTGGACGTGGGTTTCAAAGAGGCTGCAAAAAGGTGGTCAGCGTTGTCGGGCTATTTGGTCGTAGATGCGCGTTGCGATCGGATAGGCGTATTTGTAGCCAACGCCATTGAGGCCCGTTGCCAGCCACAGGCGTGAACCGGGCCGGTGGGGCCCCAGCCTGGGCAAGCCGTCAGGGGTAAACAGGTCGGTGGCCAGGTCAATCGAGAGCAGTGAGTAGTCATCTACATCACCCAGCAGGCCACGCAATCGCTGCCTGCAGTCCTCGACCATGAGGCGCAGGTGCCGCGGGTCTTCCTCTATTTGCAGCAATCCGGGCCGGATCGCGGTGCTGCTCTGCAAGAGGTTATCGCCGAGCGGCAATACGTAAGTGCTGTCGACATAATCGATGCAAGGCAATGCGGGGACCGACGAACCCCGGAACTTGATGTACGGGATGGTGCGCACCTCTGCCCCTTCGACCGGGCTGAGTGCCGGGCTGCCGGCGCCTGCGGCATTGACCACACATCGTGCACGGTAGACGGTTTCCAGGCTGTGGATCTCGACATGGGTGGTGTGTTGCTGTTCCACCAGGCGCTGGACGGTGCAGCGCTCAATCAGGCAGCCATGTTTGCGCAGGGCCCCACGCAGTGCGCTTAGGGTCGCATGCACGTCGCTGACCGCGGCGCCCGGCTCATGGTAGTAAGTACCGCCGTTGCTCACCGGGCGGCCGGCCAGCGCGGCGGCGGCCTGAGGCGAGATGGCCTGGACCCTGGCGTCTGTGGCTGGCGAACCCCCCGGGGGCATTCGGTACAGCGCGCCGGTTACCTGCTCATGTGCGCGCAAGATCGACTCCACTTCGGTTTCGCCGGGTTTCAGACCCACCAGCTTGGCCAATTGCGCCAGCCGCGGGTTCGGTTCAAAGGTGCGGCATATGCCACCGGTATGGGCGGTCGCACCGCCATAACCACAGCGGCTCTGCTCCACCAACAGGGTATCGACACCGCGTTCTGCCAATAGCGCCGCGAGGGTCAGCCCGATGATTCCGCCGCCAATCACGGCCACCTCGAAATCGTTGTTCATGGCGTGCTCCCTAGATGGAGTAATCAAGGAAGTTGGCATTGATCAGGTTATCCAGGATCAGCGGCTCGTTGAACCCACAGCGTTTCTGCATTTGCCTGGACAAGGTCGGCGTGATCGGTGCGCTGATACATGACGCCAGCGCCACCAGGTAATACAGCGGCTTCTGCGCTTGCAGCCGCGAATAAGCCAGCTCGTAGAGCTCCACCGACAACGAGGCCAGGTTGCGGCTGGAGAAGCTGTCGGCGCTGGTCACTGTGGACCAGCGGTTGTACACCTCGCATAACAGCTTATGTTCATTGCGTTGCATACCGTCCAGCCAGAACGCCGGGGACTCGTGTGTGGCCGCGACGGTCAAGGCTTCGAGCTTCTCCTGGTAGAAGTCCTGGTGCCATGTCACGAACTGGGTTTCAACAAAGTCACTCTCGTGCTCTTCCGGCGCCAGCAGGGCCATGTACAGCCTGACTGAGTCGGTGTCGTAGTCGCTGACCAGATCCCGTATCCAGATGGCGTGGTTGCGGCTGGTGGAAAGGTTCAGGCCGTTGAGTTTCAAGAACATATTGGTGTACAGACGCTGGTTTTTTTTGCCGTAGGGGCCGCCGTCCAGGAGGATGGGGTAGGCGATGCCATGGCTGTAGAGGCAGTCATAGCCCAGGAAGTTGACCAGAGTCGTGTCGTCGGCACGCCAGAAGGCATCGAATAGCTGCGGCGTTTGCTGGTTGACGGTGAAATGTTCTCGAGTCGCTGCGATGTACCCAGCCATGCCCATGAACCATGTGTGGGTTTTGCCCAGGCTGGGCTGGCCGATATCCAGGCCCGCATCGCCATGGCGGGTGATTTGCCAGTCCTGTGGCGTGGGCGCCAACTCCCGCTCGACAAAGGCCTGTGAGTTAAGGCGCACGGCGCTGTCGCTGAGCCAGGTGCGCAGTTTGCGTACGTTCTTGCTGATGTTCAGGTAGGCGTGTTCTTTCTCGACCCACTCATGCTCGCCGCCGCAGAGTTTGCACTTGAAGTTCTTCATGTAGAGGTAGTTCGGTGCGCAGGCACACTCTTCGCATTGGCTTGCGTCTGAATCCTGGCCGCAGCTACTGCACTGCCCACGACCAAAGGCCTCGTAACCCCATGTATTGCATGCGCGACAATAAGGCGCCAGGACGTTTTTCTGATAGATGTTGTGGTTGTTGACGCCGTGGTGATAAAGCTCCAGCACTGCATCACGAAAATAGGTGTTGTCCAGTGAGGTCATCCAGTGGTCAATTTCGATACCGGCCATTTGCAGGCTGATCTTGATCTTGCGGGTGTTTTCCTCGCCGATCAGCGCCGGTTCGCGACCCTGCTCGCGGCCCCGGCGCAGCATGTAGGACTGATAGTCATCGGAGTAAGAAACAAGCACACAGTCATGGCCTTTTTGCCGCTGAGTCCTGGTGAAAATGTCAGCGCTCAAAAAGGGCCCGGCCAGGTGACCGATGTGCAAGTCGCCATTGGGCGTCGGTGGTGTGATGGTGATAATGAATTTAGACATTCTCGGTCTCCAGGTGAGCGATATCGGCGTTCATGTAGTCACCCGCGATGAATTTGTCCCACCAGACGACGTAGAAGTGGAAGTCTTCGTCGCTGTCGTTGATCACGTAATGATTGGTATGTTTCGGGATGGCGGCGATATCGCCGGCTTCAAACACGTACTGCGCGTCACCGATGACCAGCCGACCCTGACCTTTGAGGGCAATGAAGA
Source organism: Pseudomonas sp. K2I15 (assembly GCF_002204795.1). Taxonomy (GTDB): domain Bacteria; phylum Pseudomonadota; class Gammaproteobacteria; order Pseudomonadales; family Pseudomonadaceae; genus Aquipseudomonas. The sequence goes on along the minus strand of NZ_NIXO01000045.1, from coordinate 24,668 downwards.
TTTCCTGGTCGATTTGTACGTGGGGTTCGCTGCGGGTGTTGGGCCGTACCACGCACCAGCCGGCGGCAAATGGCATGGGGTAGCCGTCCCAAGGCAGCAGGCGTTTTCCGTCCAGGTCGTATTCATGCACCAGTGCGGACCAATCCATTTTCCTGAAAATTTCAAAACCCATGGGTTCACCCTGCGAGTGGAGAAGTTCACTCGATGGTGTTTCCGGGAGGGTTGATTGACAACGCAGAATTATTCAATTCTGGATTAAGGAGGACTAAATCCAGGGTAGGGCGTATGCGGCCAGGCAGCGCAACTGCCTGGCCGGAGGAGGGGTCAATAGACGGTTTTGCCGAATGGGCGCGCGGTCGAACCGAGATAAAACGACAGGATCGCCAGTGTTTGTACAACCACGGCGGCCACCACGAGGGCGATGATTGCCTGGCCCGGTTCGGAAAAGCTTGAGCGAATCAGGCCGAAGGACGCCGGGGCAAAAGCATAAGTGGCTTGACTGATCGCCACCATTAACGCGATCACCTTGGCGGTTTGTTCGCGGCTGAACTCGGTCTGTGCGATCAGCGGTGGCAGGGAGGTGGCGTTGCCGATGCCTGAACCGATCAACAGCACCGCCACCCAGGCCACTGCCGGGTGACTGTCCAGGCCAAGCAGCATCAGCGTCCCAAGCATCTGGATGGCGTAGCCCAGGCAGGCCAGTTGACGACGGTCGGTGCCCCGGGTCATCAGCCGTGCGGCGAGGTAACGACCGCCCATTGCGCTGGCGGTGGCAAGGCCCATGGCGAATGAGGCGTTATGGGCGCCCATGCGTCCCACCAGGATCGAATACAGGTGCGCGATCAAGCCGATCTGCGCGAACAGCCCCAGCGACATACCGGCGGCCAGGGTACGGAACTTCGCTGACTTGAGGGTCTGTGCGGCAGTCCAGGGCGTGACGCTGGCGCTGGTTGCGATGGGTTCCGGCAGTGCGGCGTTGTCGGGATGCTGGCCCAGGCTTTGCGGGCTTTTGTTGAAGACCAGAAAGGCGAAGCTGCCCATCAGCACCACTGCGGTGATGGTGATCACCAGCGCCGCCGTGCCAAAGCCAAAACGCTCAATCAAAAACACCCATAAGGGCGAGAAGATTACCCCGCCCATGCTGGCACCGTTGTATGCCTTGCCCAGGGCCTTGGGCCGCTCCTTGACATACCAAGGGGCGATCAATGTATTGACGGCGGCGGCACCCAGCGTGACCCAGCCGATGCCCGAGCAGATGGCGCCGGCATACAACACCCATAGCTGGTTGGCCTGAGCCCAGATATTCACCCCGACTCCCAATACGATGCTGCCCAGCAACGTAATGGCAGGCACGCCGAAGCGGGCATAAATCCGCGGCAGGTTGGCAATGACCAGTGTGCCGCTGAGAAAGTGCAGGGTGACGGCTGCCGATACCTGGGCGATTGGCCAGCCAGTACGGTCCATGACGGCCTGCATGTAAATGGGCGGCCCGTAAAAACCTACGCCCCAGCCGACCACTGCCAGGATGAACGTACACGTCAGTACGGTTTGTCCAAAAAAACGGGTGTTCTTCATCGCCATCTCCTCCATGTTGGCTCATAGGTTATGCTTGCGGTGTACGTTTCACTTCGAGGAGCATCGAACAATGGATGTTGAGCAATCCGAATTGCGCCTGGCCAATGTCGCCTCGGCGATTGCCGATCCTGCCAGGGCGCGCATGTTGTGCTGCTTGCTGGATGGCCGGGCCCGTACGGCCACCGAGTTGGCTGTGGTCGCGCAGAAGAGTCCTTCCACGGCGTCCAGCCATTTTCAGAAACTGCTGGAGCAAGGGCTGGTGACGTTGGTTTCCCAAGGGAAGCATCGCTACTTTCAACTCGCAAGTGCCGATGTCGCCAAGGCATTGGAAGGGCTGTTGTCCATTACCTCATTTGAGGTGCCGGCGTTCAAGCCCTCCACGCCTTGCCATCTGCGCCATGCCCGCACCTGCTACGACCATTTGGCCGGGGAGGTGGGTGTCATGTTGCACGATGCCTTGCTGGTGGGCGAGTGGATGTGCCAAGAGCAGGGCGACTATGGACTGACCCCCAAGGGCATTGAGCACCTGACCCGAATGGGCATGGACCTCACCCCCGACACCCAGGCGCGGCGTCGGTTTGCCTTTCCCTGCCTGGACTGGAGCCAGCGTTGCGCCCATGTAGGTGGCACCTTAGGCGCGGCGTTGCTGGGCCATATGGTGCAAGACAAGTGGCTCGTGCGTGCCCTGGATTCGCGTGCATTGACAGTCACTGCCAAAGGCCGCAAGCGCCTGGCGAGCGCGTTTGATATTCAGTTGGGGGGCTGACTGGGTTTAGTTTTTTTCACGCCTGGGTTTAACGCAAATCGATTTTCATCAGGGCGGTAGCGGTCATGATACCCGTCGGAGGACGACATCATGATGATGACCCTGAAACAACAGCAACGCTTTGTGGACCGACTGGCGAAGCTGCGAAAGACCTTGCATGGTATTCCCGAACTGGCTTACCAGGAAACGCAAACCGGCGACACTGTCTGTGCAGAGTTGGACGCGTTGGGGATCCCGTATATTCGCGGGATGGCCAGGACCGGCGTCGTTGGCGTGATCACCAAAGGCAAGGCAGGCCCCTGCATTGCCATTCGTGCCGACATGGATGCCTTGCCCATCGCTGAACAAAACACGTTTGGCCACGTATCACGGCACCCGGGCTGCATGCATGCCTGCGGTCATGACGGCCATATGGCGATGCTGTTGGGCGCCGCCGAGTTGATCAGCCGCCATGTCGATTTCAACGGTACCGTGTGCCTGGTCTTTCAGCCGGCCGAGGAGGGACACGCCGGTGCCAAAGCCATGCTCGATGATGGCCTGCTGGAACGCTTTCCTATCCAGGCAATCGCCGGCCTGCATAATTGGCCCTTGTTGCCCGCCGGCAGTTTTGCCACCCGGTCCGGGCCCCTGATGGCGTCGAGTAACAAGTTCGAGATTCGCCTGGAGGGCAGTGGCGGTCACGCCGCCCAACCCCATGCCGCGACCAACCCGATCACCGCAGCCGCCCACGTGTGCCTGGGGCTGCAATCGATGGTGGCAAGCGAGGTGAATGCGCTCGAAGGGGCCGTATTGACCGTGACCGAGGTCCAGGCAGGCAATGGCTTTAACGTCATCCCTCACACCGTGATTATCCGTGGCACGGTGCGCTCCTTTGACCGTCAGACGGTTGACCGGCTTGCCGGGGCGATCGAGCGGATGAGCAACGGTATCGGCCAGGCCTTTGGTTGCCAGGCGACGGTGGACTTTCGCCGCAGCTACCCACCGCTGATCAACAATGCGTTCATGGTCGACCTGGCGTTGGAGGCCGCCCGGCAGGTGTTCGGCGAACAGCAGGTACTAGACCAGGCGCAGGCCACCATGGCGGCCGAGGATTTCGCTTTTTTCAGCGAGCGTATACCCAGCGTTTTCGCGTTTTTGGGCGCTGCCCGCCAGGCAAATGAACCGCCGCTGCATTCATCCCGCTACGACTTCAACGACGCGATCCTGTATTCAGGGGCAGCCTGGTTTGCCTCGTTCGTACGGACGTGCTTCGCGGCCATGAGTTCGGCTGCTGACCTGGGAGGTCATGCCAATGTTTCTGATCAATGATGATGCACCGCCGCACTATCCGGTCGACGTTGGCGCCCTTGCCGTGCGGCTGTGGCATGTCTTGAACACGCAAGCGATCGCCGCCCTTGAGCGGCATCCAAACCTGGGGTGCCTGGTCATCGGCCCGGTGCTGGAATGCGCGGGCCTCGGCTCGGCCATGGCTGCGCGTATTGCTGGCCTGCTGGGGCCAAGCGAGCCCCACGAACGCCGCTTGATGCATGATGTGCTTCATGAACTCAGCGGCCGGGAGGACATTGTGTGCGCTATCGCCGCCGACCTGGAAGCCGTGGTGCAGCGCGACCCGGCGTTTCAGAGCGAGCTTGAGGTGTTTCTGTTTGCCAAGGGCTTTGTCGCGTTGCAGGCCTATCGCTTTGGCCATGTATTACTGCAACAGGGGCGTCGCCTGGAGGCCTTGTACCTGCAGGCTCGATGTAATGTGGTGCTGGGCATTGATATCAACCCTGCATGCAGGATCGGGCTCGGCGTACTGCTGGACCACGGTACCGGCATCGTCATCGGCGAAACGGCGGTGGTCGAGGATCATGTGTCGATCTTGCAGGGGGTCACCCTGGGGGGCACCGGCAAGGACAGTGGGGATCGCCACCCCAAGGTCAGGACCGGTGTGATGATCGGGGCCGGGGCTAAAATCCTCGGCAATATCGAGATTGGCGCGGGCTCCAAGGTGGGGGCCAACAGTGTGGTGCTCAAAGCCGTGCCTCCCCGGACCACGGTAGTCGGTATTCCAGCCTGTGCAGTGGGCCAGCCACGGCATGAGCGTCCAGCCCAGGAAATGGACCAATCGATCAATTAGCAGCAACGAAAAAAGGCGAGAAGCGGGGCTTCTCGCCGGCGCAGCTATTGAAGGGAGTCAGGCGTTGATGGGGTGAGCGCGAGGGTCGAACTCTTCCTTGATCAGGCCAAAGGTTTCATAATCCGGTTGTTCTGACAGGCACGCATAGGGGCTCTGCCATCCTTCCAGGCGGGCGATGCGCCCCAACCAGGCAACGACCGTCTCGGGCAGTTGCACCTGGGCCTGGTTACTCCAGAACAGGTAACCCGCCAGAGAAAAATCGGCGATCGACAACGCGTCCCCCAGGATGTAGCGACGACCATCCTGCAACGCCTTGTCGAGCCTGCCGACGTCTTCCTGAAAACGGCTGGCCAGCCACTGCACGGCGCCTTGCGGGTAGTCGTCAGGGAAGTAGTTGCGAGCCAGGCGCAAGTGGGGCAGCGATAGCCCGATCTTGTTGGCTTCCCACATCAGCCATTCCTTGCAGGAGACCGTGCCCCTGCGCCCGCTGCCACCAAACAACCCGAGGGTGTCGGCGAGTTCGATAAGAATGGCATTGGATTGCACGTAGTGCGTCTGGCCGATGGTCACCAGCGGCACTTCACCAAACCGCGCCAGGCTTATCGACCTGAAAGGTTCGGGTCGGGCCTGGCGGTCAACGAGAATATCCACCTGATGGTAGGTGTATTCGACCTTGGCCACATCCAGCATCAATTTGACCTTGTAGCTGTGTCCTGACTCCGGGTGCCCGTAAAGGGTGATCGGGCTCATGGCTGCTGCTCCTTGCGGGTATGGGTCATCCAGTGAACATCGATCCAGCCAATCGGCGTTTCGATTGCCTCGGGCCACAGCCCGATGTCCTTGAAGCCGGCCTTGCGGTAGCAATTGATCGCCAGCAGGTTCTCTTTTTTGACGCCCAGGTCGACTCTCGCCACGTTGAACTCGGCATAGGCCAGCTTCAAGGCCTCGGCCAGGATAGCCTGGCCGTAGCCTTTGCCACGAGACGCGGGGTCGCCAATCAGGATTCGTGCGAAACGCAGGGACAGATGGGGCCAGATATCCGAAAACTCGAAGTGCCCGATCAGCTTCTCGTCATCCTGGTCGACCACCGCATACAGCCGGCGCCAGGGGTAGCGCTCGGTGGCCTTGTCCAGATAACGCTGAAGCTGGCCCCTGTCCAATGGGTAGGAAAAGGTCGCTCCTGCCCAGAGAGATAGAGTCTGCGGCCCATCGATCCAGGAGATGACGGTATCGAAATCGCCTGCTTGAAAGGTCCTAAGAATGATGTCCATGGTGGTTCCTCGATTTCAACGGGGAGCTGTCCTCTCAGGACTGGGTCAGCTCGCTGATAAAGACGGTCGACAGGTAGTTATCGTAGGTTTCGGCACCTCCCTCGCTGCCGTAGCCACTTTCCTTGATGCCGCCAAAGGGCGTCTCCGGCATGCCCAGGCCGTAGTGATTCAGCGAAATCATGCCTGCTTCCAGGCCCTCGGCCAGCGTGGCGCATTCATTGCGATCCTCACTGAACCCATAGGCGGCAAGGCCATAAGGGAGCGAATTGGCCACGGCGATTACCGTGGCCAGGTCACTGAAGGGGTTGACCGGGATGACGGGGCCAAAAGGTTCTTCCTGCATCATCCGGGCGTTCAGGGGCACATTGGCGAGGACCGTGGGCTGGAAAAAATTCCCTGGCCCGTCAACCCGGCTGCCGCCCACCAGCAAGTTGGCGCCGGCTGCCAGGCTGTCATCGATAATGGCTTGCAGGCGCTTGATCTGGCGCTCGTTGCACATCGGCCCCATCTTCGTCTGCGGGTCCATGCCATCGCCGACTCGAACCTTGCGAGTCTTCTCAAGCAGGCACGTGACGAACTCATCGATGATTGACTCATGGATAAAAAACCGTGAGGGGGAAATGCAAATCTGCCCGGCGTTACGAAACTTGGCATCCACCAGCAAGGTGCAGACCTTGTCGATGTTGCTGCTGGCGCAGACGATCACGGCGGCGTGCCCGCCCAGTTCCATGCTGACCCGCTTCATCTTCGCGCCGGCCAGGGCCGCGAGTTTTTTGCCTACCGCGATAGAACCGGTGAACGAGACCTTGGCAACTACGGGCGAGTCGATCAGGTAACTGGAAATCTGCTCGGGATTGCCCCACACCAGGTTCAGGCAACCGTCAGGCAGGCCGGCCCGGTGAAAGATATCAGCCAGCGCCGCGACGGCTGAAGGTGCCTCTTCGGGCCCCTTGAGGATCAGCGTGCAACCCGCTCCCACGGCGGCGCACATTTTGCGAATAGCCTGGTTGAACGGAAAGTTCCAGGGGGTAAATGCGCAACACACGCCCACCGGGCGTCTAACCACCGATTGGCGAACCTTGGGGTTTCGAGCGGGTACCAGCCTGCCATACAGGCGCTTGCACTCTTCGGCGTGCCATTTGGCATGCTCCGCGCAAAAACGCACCTCGGCCAGGGCTTCAGCCAGTGGTTTGCCTTGATCCAGCGTCATCAGGGCAGCGATGGATTCGGCCTCGCTCAGGATGATCCGATAGACGTTGTAAAGCACGTTGCTGCGCGCTTCGGCGCTGGAAAAGCGCCATTGCGCAAATGCCAGTCGCGCCGCCTGCAACGCGTCATCGAGGTGGCTGACCTCGGCGCAGGCCAAGCGTGCGAGCCGTTCGTGAGTGCTGGGGTTGATGATGTCGATGCACGGTATATCGCTGTCGGGGTAAATCCATTCACCGTTGATAAACAGACCAATGTCCTTATACATATAACCTCCAGGGCGGGCTCAGTATCCGAACCACGCGTTGTCGATAATGGTTTTGTACTGCTGTGTCGAAAGGGCTTGCGGATTGGTCCGGGCGGTAGGGTCCGTGGCGGCCAGTTGTGCGATGTACTCGGCGTCGAAGGGGGCGTGGATGAGTTCGCTCAAGCGCTCGGGAATCCCCAGGCTGGCGAGAAAGTCTTTGAGCCAGGCGACAAAGGACTCGTAGCCAGGCTGTGCCAGATTCAGGTTCTCGCTGAGCCGCACCAGCTTGGCCTCAATGACCGGGCGGTTATAAGCGACCACGTAGGGCAGCAGCACGCCGTTGGTCAAACCATGATGGGTGCCATACACCCCACCAATGGAATGGCTGATGGCATGCACGGCACCCAGCCCCTTGTGAAACGCCACCGCGCCCATCAAGGCAGCCGCGCTCAGGTAACAGCGGGCCTGCAGGTTGGTTGTGTCCTGAACCACGATGGGCAGCCAGTGCTTGATCAAACTCATGGCCTGGAGGGCTATGCCGTCACCCATGGGGTGGAAGGCGTTGGCGCAATACGCTTCGAAGGCATGGGAGAAGGCGTCAATCCCCACGGCGGCAGAGACGGCTGCCGGCACGGTCAGGGTCAGTGCCGGGTCGACGATGACCAGGCTGGAGAGCATTTTTGGATGAAAGATCAGCCGTTTTCGATTTTCTACAAGGTCCAGCAGGACTGCCGCCCGGCCGACTTCGGCACCGGTCCCGGCGGTGGTTGGCACACTGATAATGGGCGGCAGCTTGTCGTTGGCCGCTTTCCACAGGTTGGGCAGGCTTTCGAAGGTCCAGATCGGCTGGGTTTGCACCGCCATGAAGGCGATGGCCTTGGCCAGGTCCAGGGCGCTTCCGCCACCGATTCCGATCACCATGTCCCGAGTATATTCGTTAAAGGCACCGACACCTCGCTCGAGCATCTCGGTATCCGGGTCAGAGCGAAAGGCTGAAAAGATCTGCAGGTCGATGCCGGCCTGAGTGCATTGTTCCAGGGCCATTACAATCAGTGGGTGCTCCACCAGCATTGCGTCGATGACCACCAGGGGGCGCTGTTTGCCCAATAGCTCGCAGCCATTGACCAGTTCGGTAACCCGTTCGACACCAAACCAGATGGGAGTGGGATAGCTCCAGTCGGCACTGAGCTGCTGTGAGTTGAATGTTGAATCAAGCGTCTGCATGGCGTTCCTCCTTTTGTCCTTTTTAGGGCGCGCAGGGGGATGCGTTCAACGCACAAAATCTGAGATCAGGGTTTAGAAAAATTGACCTGAAGCAGGCCGCGCACGCTTTAACATCTAGCCGGGTCCTGAGTAGGGAAAGGTGTGCAGATGCTGAACTTGATTGAGCTGAATGCGGGTGTTGGGCCTTGCCTGATACTGATCCATGGCACTGCCGGGAGCCCAGCCTCCACCTGGGGAGCGTTTGCCAACTGCCTGCAGGGGCAACACCGGATCCTGGCGTTTGATTTCTCACGCCTCGCGCACGCCGATGCCCACGCGCAATCCCTGGAAGGGCTTGCCAGGTTGATCGCGGCGCAGATCAGGGATTGCGCCGAGGGGCGCGTCCATCTGATCGGTTATTCGCTGGGCGCCGCGCTGGCGATTGAGGTGGCCAGCGCCACACCCGGCAACGTTCTCTCGCTGACCCTGGTGGCACCGTTTGATCACTCACGTGACCCCCAGGTATGCAGTAACTTCGAGCATTGGCGCCGACTGCTCAATGACAATCCCAGGGCTCTGGCCACGCAGATCGTGGCGCAGGGTTTTTGCACCGCTACTTTCAATGCCATGGGGGCGGCACAGCTTGCGGCGCTCACTGAGGCATTTTACCGGCGGGTAGACTGGGCCAGTGTGGCCGCCCAACTTGCATTGAATTTGTCACTGGATGTCGGGTCCCGGGTGTCGCGTCTACGCTGCCCGACGGCGGTCGTTATTGGCGTGGCCGATCAGTTGATTCCTGCCCGGGTCAGCATTTCGTTGTATGAGCGGCTGGCTGACGGCCGGCTGTTCACCTTGCCATGCGGGCACCTGATACCGGCGGAAGACCCTGAGGGCCTGGCGAAGATAGTTTGCCTGTTCGTCAGCGGAAAAACTCGCCCGGTGTGGCGTCGAACTGTTGGCGGAAGGCGTTGATGAACGCCGAAGTGGACTCGTAACCACAGGCCAATGCCACGTCGGTCACTCGTTCACCTTGCTCCAGCGCGGGGAGGGCGCTCAGTAGCCGCAAGCGCTGGCGCCACGCCCGAAATGTCAGGCCGGTGTCGCTCAGGAACAGCCGGCTGAGGGTTTTTTCGCTCACCGCCAGTTTCTGGCTCCATTGCCCCAGGGTGGTTTGCTGCTCCGGGTGCAGGTTCAGGCTGCGGTAAATCTGCCGCAGCCGGCTGTCGGCGGGCAGCGGCAACATCAGGTCGACCTGGGGCGCGGCGGCCAACTGGTCCAGCACTACTTGGGCCAGCCGACCGTCCGGGCCGTCCTCGGCATATTCCACCGGTAACTCGCTGAAGCTGCGGATCAACTCCCGCAACAGGCTGCTCACCGCCAGCACTTGGCAGCGCTCGGCCGCCCAGCCAGTGACGCTGCAATCGAGGTACAAGCTGCGCATTTCGGTATGGGGCGAACTGAACACCCGGTGCGGCATGCCGGCCGGGATCCACACGGCCCGCTGGGGCGGCGCGACGAAGCGTCCGGCACTGGTCTGGATCTCCAATACCCCGGAAATCGCGTAAGACAACTGCACCCACGGGTGACTGTGGCGCCGCGTCAGCGCGCGGTTGGGCAGGGATTCGGTGCGGCCATACACCGGCCTCGGCAGGCTGGAAAGCCCGGGCACGCTGCGGCGCACGGTTTTGTCATGTCCTTTAGGCGGCATTTACTGGCTCATTGGCGTTAGTCGGTAACAAGCCGTTACGTTAGAGTCGCGGTGATGCTCTTGGCAACCCCCGGAAGATTGGCTTATGACCCGCCCACGCTTTTTACCTGACAACTTCACCCTGACCCTGGTGGCCACGGTGCTCCTGGCGTCCCTGCTGCCCGCCAGCGGCCAGACCGCCGTGGCCTTTGGCTGGGTGACTAACCTGGCCATCGCGCTGCTGTTTTTCCTGCATGGCGCCAAGCTGTCGCGCCAGGCCATCGTCGCCGGCGCGGGCCATTGGCGCTTGCACCTGCTGGTGTTCAGCCTGACCTTCGTGCTGTTCCCGCTGCTGGGCCTGGCGCTCAAGCCGGTGCTGTCGCCGCTGATCGGCAAAGACCTGTACATGGGCATGCTCTATTTGTGTGCGTTGCCCGCCACCGTGCAGTCGGCGATTGCCTTTACCTCGCTGGCCCGCGGCAACATCCCGGCGGCGATTTGCAGCGCGGCGGCGTCGAGCCTGTTCGGGATCTTCCTCACGCCGTTGCTGGTGACCTTGCTGCTTAACGTCCATGGCGACGGCGGCTCGACGGTCGACGCGATCCTGAAAATCAGCGTGCAACTGTTGCTGCCGTTCGTCGCCGGGCAAATCGCCCGCCGCTGGATCGGTGAGTGGGTGGGGCGCAACAAATCCTGGCTGAAGTTCGTCGACCAGGGCTCGATCCTGCTGGTGGTCTACGGTGCGTTCAGCGAAGCGGTCAACGAAGGCATCTGGCATCAGATCCCGTTGTGGGAACTGGGCGGCCTGGTGGTAGCGTGCTGTGTGTTGCTGGCGCTGGTGCTGGTGGCATCCACGGTGCTGGGCAAGGCCTTTGGTTTCAGCCAGGAAGACCGGATCACCATTCTGTTCTGCGGCTCCAAGAAAAGCCTGGCCACCGGTGTGCCAATGGCCCAGGTGCTGTTCGCCGGGGCGAGCATGGGCGTGTTGATTTTGCCGCTGATGCTGTTTCACCAAATCCAGTTGATGGTGTGTGCGGCGTTGGCCCAGCGTTATGCCAAGCGTCCGGAATCGATTCCCGAGCTGATGGGGCAAGTCGATCCGTAAACGGGCGTGTTACTATTTTTCGGACGCGGCTCAAACGCTGGCATCGGGCCGGCAAGACCCGCGCGCGAAAGAGTACGACGACCTGTAAATGAGCATTTGCGCCGCAACACCTCAAGCCAACTGGCAACCGGTCTTCGCCCTCGCGTTGGCCGCTTTTGTGTTCAATACCACCGAATTTGTGCCAGTCGGCCTGCTGAGCGCCATCGGCGCGAGCTTCGACATGCCCATCGCCAGCGTCGGCCTGATGCTGACCATCTATGCGTGGATCGTGTCCCTGACCTCGCTGCCGGTGATGCTGCTGACCCGCAACGTCGAGCGGCGCAAGCTGTTGATCGTGCTGTTCGGCATGTTTATCGCCAGCCATATCCTGTCCAGCGTGGCCACCAGCTTTGGCATTCTGATGCTCAGCCGGGTGGGTATTGCGCTGTCCCATGCGTTGTTCTGGTCGATTACCGCCTCGCTCGCCGTGCGTCTGGCGCCGGAGGGCAAGCAGGTGCAGGCCCTCGGCTTGCTGGCTACCGGTACTTCGCTGGCAATGGTGCTGGGCATTCCGCTGGGCCGCCTGCTGGGCGAAGCCATGGGCTGGCGCACCACCTTTTTGGTGATCGGCGCGTTTGCCGCCGGGCTGGTGTTCTGGCTGGCGCGCACCTTGCCGCTGCTGCCGAGCCAGAACTCCGGTTCGTTGCGCAGTTTGCCGCTGCTGTTCAAGCGTCCGGCGCTGGTGGCGTTGTATGTGCTGACGGCGATGGTGGTGACGGCGCAGTTCACCGCCTACAGCTACGTCGAACCCTTCATTGAAGGCGTCGCGGGCATGAGTGGCAACACAGTGACCCTGATCCTGTTGGTGTTCGGCGGCGCGGGCATCATTGGTTCGCTGCTGTTCAGCCTGGTGCACCGCTTTAACCCGCATCGTTTTCTGATCACCGCCGTGACTATCCTGGCGCTGTGCCTGGCGTTGTTGTTGCCGTTGAGTGGCGAGGTGTCGTACCTGGTGACCCTGAGCGTGTTCTGGGGCATGGCCATCATGGGCTTTGGCCTGGCGCTGCAATCGAAGGTGCTGGTGCTGGCGCCGGATGCCACGGATGTGGCCATGGCGATGTTTTCCGGGATCTACAACATCGGCATTGGCGGCGGGGCGTTGATGGGCAGTTGGGTGGGCAGCCACTTCGGTTTTGCCTGGATCGGTGCGGCGGGCGGGTTGCTGGCGGCGGTGGCGTTGATCGGGTATTGCCTGGCGATTTATCGGTTTGGGCAGGGTGTGACGCGCGCCCCTCTGTAGGAGCGAGCTTGCTCGCGAAAAACCTGAAGGCACTGCTGGCTATCAGGTTACCCAGGTGTATTTAACGCCTGGGCGGTGTCCAGATCTGTGATCAAAATGTCCAGATAGCCGCCCTTGAGCGCGCCGCGAATCGCCTGCACCTTGCTCGGGCCGCCCGCCAGGCCCAGCACCCGTTGGATCGAGCGCAGTTTTGGCAGGGCCACAGACACCACGAATTCCTCGTCTTCTTCCAGTACCGGGCGCCCTTCGGCGTCGAAGTAGCGCAGGCAGATGTCGCCCACCGCGCCGCGCTCGGCCAGCAGGCGCAGCATGTCTTCGGTGTAGTAGTTGCCGCTGTTGCGCAGCAGTTGCGAGGGTTCCAGGTCGCCAATCCCGACGATCGCCAGGGTGATGCTGTCAAAGCGGTTGAGCACCTCCTTGACCTCTTCCATCTCGATGATGCGCTGCTTGCTCTCCACCGATTGCTCAATGCTTTGGGACGGCAGCAGGAACGCCGGGCAGTTGAGCAGGGTGGCCAGGCGCTGGGTCAGCAGGGTCGCTTCAAACGCACCTTTGTTGCCGACGCCGCCGAGCAGTTGCACGACTTCCTGGGCGCCCTGTTTACCGGGCTGGGCGTGCAGGTGCCCGACCATGGCGCGAATGGTGCTGCTCCACGACGAAATGCCGATGTGGTCCTGGGGCGACAGGCTGGTTTCCAGGTAGTGCGCGGCGGCCGAGCCGATGGCTTGCTTGATGCTCTCATCAACGCCCGGTTCGGTGGCCTCGACCACGATCACCCGGCGCACGCCATAGCGGCGCTGCAACTGGGTTTCCAGCTCCAGGTGCAGGCCCTGCAGGCGCATGACGGTGATCTTCACCACGCCTTCCTGCAGCGCCCGGCGCAGGGCGCGGCTGATAAACGATTGGGACAAATCCAGCTGTTCGGAAATCTCGGACTGCTTGAGACCTTCTTCGTAATAGAGGCTGGCGATCTTGGTGATCAGCCGTTGTTCTTCGATCTGGCTCATGACGGTCTCAGTCAATGACATCAATAGCCGGTGAGGATACCAAACCGGCGCCGCTCGTTACGACATGATCAGGCCACCGTCGATATTGATCGCTTGCCCTGTCAGGTAAGCCGCGTCGTCCGAGGCCAGGAACGCCACCAGGCCTGCTACATCCGAAGGCTTGCCGGCGCGGCGCAGGGGGATGTTCTTGACCCATTCGGCCATCAGCTCGCCCTTGCCGTAGCGTTTTTCGTCGGTGCTGAGGATTTCGCCCCACACCCGGTCGTTGTAGTCCCACATTTCGCTTTCAATGATGCCGGGGCAGAACGCGTTGACCGTGATGTTGTGCCGCGCCAGTTCCAGCGCCAGGCTTTGGGTGATGCCGATCACGCCCATTTTGCTGGCGGCGTAGTGCGGGGTGTAGATGAAACCCTGGCGGCCCTGGCCGGAGGAGGTGTTGATCAACCGGCCGCTGCCTTGCTTGACCATGTACTTGGCCGCTTCCCGGCAACCGAGCCACACGCCGGTGGTGTTCACCTGCAGCACCTTGTCGAAGTCGGCGCGGGGCATCTTGTCGAAATGGTCGATGGTGATGATGCCGGCGTTCTGTACCGACACGTCGATGCTGCCAAAACGTGCATGGGCCTCGCTGTAGAGCCTCTCGATATCGCTTTCGCAGGTCACGTCGATAGCCAGGGCCAAGGTGTTGACCGAGTACTCCTTGGCAAGCTGCCCGGCGGTGAAGGTCACGCGCTCCAGGTCATTGGAGGCCATTACCAGGTTGGCGCCTTCCTGGGCGAAGCGCTCGGCAATGCCGGCGCCGATGCCACGGCAGGCGCCGGTGATCACGATGGTTTTACCGCTGAATCGTTGAGACATTTAAAGCGCTCCAGTGAGTTACCAGCACACAAAACCGCCATCGACCAACAGGTCGATGCCCGTGCAGAAAGACGACGCCTGGCTGACCAGGAAAATCGCCGGGCCAACCATTTCTTCAACGCTGGCCATGCGGCCCATGGGCGTGGTCTGCTCGAAAATCTTCACCTGGTCGGCCACTTCCGGGCGCGAGTTCATCGGCGTGGCGGTGTAGCCAGGGCTGATGCAATTGACGCGCAGGCCCTTGTCGGCCCATTCCATTGCCAGGCTCTTGCTCAGGTGAATCACCCCGGCCTTGGAGGTGTTGTAGTGGGCTTGCAGCAGGCCACGGTTGACGATGCTGCCGGACATCGAGGCGATGTTGACGATGGCACCTTTGCCCCGAGGCAGCATCACGGCGGCCTGTGCCTGGCAGCTGAGGAAGACCCCGGTGAGGTTGATGTCGAGGGTGGATTGCCAGCGTTGCAGTTCGAGGTCTTCGGCGGCCTGGGCATTGGCGATACCGGCACAGTTGACGGCCACGCTGAGGTCGCCCAGGACTTTTTCGGTGCGGGCAATGGCAGCGTCAAGGGCGTTGCGGTCGGTGACCGTGCCGGCCAACGCCAAGCCACGGCGGCCCAGGGTCTCGATGCGTTCTACGGTGCTGCGGATACCCGGGCTGCCGGGCAGGTCGAAGCAGGCCACATCGGCCCCGGCTTCGGCCAGGCCGACCGCAATGGCCTGGCCGATGCCGCTGCCGGCGCCGGTGACGAAGGCGACCTGGTTTTTGAGACTGAAAAGTTGCATGGGTTGCTCCACGTCGAATTAGTTAAGCCGTAGCCATTTCCATCACTGAAACCGGGGTGGCCGCACCTCGCTCCAGAATCCCCATCTGCCGTCCACGGCTCATCACCATCACCCGGTGTGACAGGCCCAGCACTTCATCCAGGTCGGAACTGACCACAATCACCGCCATGCCATTGGCCGCGAGATCTGCAATCACTTCATAAATCGCCGCACGGGCGCCAACGTCGATGCCTCGGGTCGGCTCATCCAGAATGAACACTTTGGGGTTGCGGGCCAGCCATTTGGCAATGATCACTTTTTGTTGATTGCCGCCGGACAAGCTGGAGATGCGTTGCTGCGGCGCGCCTTTCACACCGAGGCGCGTCGCGGCAGCCTGGGCGAATTCCCGCAGGCGGCCGGGCAGCACCCAGCCGCGCTTGTCCAGCAGGTCGGTGTTGCCGTACATCATGTTGTCTTCGATGCGATGCTCGACCACCACGCCTTGTTGCTTGCGGTCTTCGGGCACCAGCACCACACCGGCCTGGATCGCTTCGCAAGGGGAGCGCAGGCGACGGATTTCACCGTCCAGCAGCATATGGCCCTTGATGTCCTGGGCTGCGCCGGCAATGGTGCGCACCAGCTCGGTACGGCCTGCGCCCACCACGCCGGCGATGCCGAACACCTCGCCAGCACGCACGCTGAAATCGATGCCGTGCAAGGCAAATTCCCGGCAGGAGAGGCCTTTGACCTGCAACATCACCCGCGCTTGCGGTGGTTGCAGGGCGGGGAAAATCCGCTCCAGGCTGCGCCCGACCATTTGCTCTACCAGTTCACGCACCGGCACTTGGGCGCTGGCGTGCAGGGCGATCTGGCGACCGTCGCGCAGCACCAGGATCCGGTCGGCGATGCGCGCGATTTCTTCCAGGCGATGGCTGATGTAAATGAACGACACGCCTTCGGCCTTGAGCCGCTCGACCTGCTGGAACAGCAGCTCGGTTTCCTCGCCACCCAGTGCGGCGGTGGGTTCGTCGAGGATCAGCAGTTGTGCATTCAGGGTCAGCGCCTTGGCAATCTCCACCAACTGCTGGGCCGCAACGCTCAAACCTTCAACCTTGCGTGAGGCGGGCACCTTCAAGCCCAGGCGCTCAAGTTGCTTCTGCGCCTGGGCCTCGATGTACTCGCGGTCGACCCGCCCGTGACGCATGGGCAGGCGGCCGACGAAGATGTTTTCGGCAATCGACAGTTGCGGCAGCAGGCGGATTTCCTGGTGGATCAGGCCAATACCGGCGCCCAGTGCAGCGCCCGGTGAAGCCGGTGCGTAAGGCTCGCCTAGCCAGGTCATGCTGCCGCCTGGCTCGGGTTGCACCAGGCCGGCAATGATCGACGACAGCGTCGACTTGCCCGCGCCGTTCTCCCCGAGCAACGCCAACACTTCGCCAGGGCGAATGTCGACGTTGATCTGCGACAGCACCTGCACCGGGCCATAAGCCTTGCCGATATTGCGCAGGCACAGCACCGTTTCCGGTTGCGCCTGGCGATTATCCAGAGCTGCTTGCATGGCGACCTCCGGGGCTTACGGGTGCTGTTGCAGGAAAGGCGCAACGTTGTCTTTGGTGGTCAGCACGGTAGGCAGCAGTTGCTCCTTGGGCACATCTTTGCCGGCCTTCAGGTCAATTGCCGACGCCACGGCCAGTCGCCCCATTTTCTGGGTCTGTTGGGTCATGGTTGCGTTGAGTACGCCGCTTTCCACAGCCTTGAGCCCGGCAACGTCGCCGTCGAAGCCCACCACGACCACCTTATGGTCCAGGTTGCCGACCTTGACGGCCTGGGCTGCGCCCAACGCCATGGCATCGGCACGGCCGAAGAACACGGTGATATTCGGGTCACGCTGGAGCAGGTCCTGGGCCACGGCGAAGCCTTTGTCCTGGGCCCATTCAGCCGGTTGTTCGGCAACGATCTTCAGGCCGGGAAAAGCTTTAAGGCCTTCCTGGAAACCCTTGGCGCGGTCGATTTCCGGGGTGGTGCCCAACTGGCCTTGCAGCACCGCGATGCGGCCCTTGCCGTCGGTGATCTTGCCTACATATTCAGCCAGGGCCTTGGCACCGGCCACGCTGTCGCTGGCGATAAAGGTATCGCCCGGTGCGTCGGGGGCGTTGCGGTCTACGGCGATCACTGGAATGCCGGCAGCCTTGGCGGCTTTTACCGGCACACCGGCGGCAGTGGCGCCGGCCGGGATGTAGATGAGTACGTCGATCTGGCGGGTGATCAGGTCTTCAATCTGGCTGACCTGGGTCGAGGAATTGCCCTGGGCGTCCACGGTGATCACTTTGATCCCCTTGGCCTTGCCCTCGGCTTCCACCGATTGCTTGATCTGGTTAAAGAAGTCGGCCTGCAGGTTGGCCACGGCGAGGCCGATGGTCAGGTCCTTGGCCCAGGTGGTGCCGGCGGTGGCTAAAGTGGCGGCGGCGAGGGCGGTGGCCAGTAGCAGTTTCTTGGTGCTGAACATGTCGGTGACTCCTGGTTTTATTGTTGGAGGGTGTCAACTGTCGAACAGGTTTAACGGGCAGTGCTGGAGCGGCGTCGCAGGGTGTCGATGGTCACGGCGAGGGCGATGACCACGCCGATCACCACTTGTTGAATAAAGGGCGATACGCCCAGCAGGTTCAGGCCGTTGCGCAGTACGCCAATGATCAGCACACCCACCAGGGTGCCGCCGATACTGCCCACGCCGCCGCTCAGGCTGGCGCCGCCGATCACTACGGCGGCGATGGCGTCCAGTTCCAGGCTCAGGCCGGCACTCGGTTGTGAGGAGTCGAGGCGGGCGGCCAGGGTCACGGCGGCGATGCCGGCGAGGGCGCCGCTGATGGCGTACACCCACAAGGTAATCGCCCGCACCTTGATGCCTGACAGCCGCGCCACTTCCGGGCTGCCGCCAATCGCATAGAGGTTGCGACCGCCGGCGCGAAAGCGCAGGAACACCCAGGCCACCACCAGCATTACCAAAAACAACCCGACAGTGGCCGACAGAAAGCCGAAGTGGCGCACCGTGGCCAGGCTGGTGAACCAGTCGGGGAAGCCGACAATCTGCCGGCCTTCGGTGAGGATATTCGCCAGGCCGCGGGCCACCGACATCATGGTCAGCGTGGCAATAAACGGTGGCAGCTTGGCGTAGGTAATCAGCCCGCCCGACACCAGGCCGGCGAGCATGCCGGTGCCGATGGAGATGGGAATCGCCAGGCCCAGCGGCACCGCCTGGTCCTGATACAGCCAGCCGAGCATCATCATGGAGAAGGCGAGCACCGAGCCCACCGACAAGTCGATTCCGCCGATCACAATCACGGCGGTCATGCCGATGGCGAGAATGCCCAGCACGGTGACTTGATCCAGAATGTTCAGGCCGTTGCGCAGGGAGAAAAAGAATTCGGAACTGAAGGAGAAGACCAGCACCAGCAGCACGAGGCCAATCAGCGGGCCGCCGATATTGCTGGGAAGCAGTTTCACCAAGCGCGGGCGGCGGGTCGGCTTGAGGTCGGCCGGGTGATGGACAGAGGCTTTGGCGTCCACATTGTTCTCCTGATTTATTTTTTTTGGAGTTCGTCAAGGGCTTTGAATATTTATGCATGCCTGACTGTTAATTCAGATTCTAGTGGCACGGTGTCAAAGTCAAGCGCTTTAATTTTCTTGAATCCTCTTAAAACCGCACTTTTGCGTGCCTGAAACCTGCGCGATAGACGAGCGCGTGCGGGTTTTTCGCCGTCTGTCCGAGGGGTATTTCACACTTTTATTTCATTTTCAACCGTTCGCTCCCTTGACCTGCTGCTGGATCGGCGTCTAAATAGAAATATATTGTCATGGCTGAATAAATATTCAAAAGGCAGCCTTGGACACTTTCACCTCGCGTGGTCAGCCTCAAAGGAGCCGCTGCATGAATGCTTTCCAGTACGATGCCCGCCAGATCAAAGAACAGGCCCGCCTGATCCGGCGCCACGTGATCCGCTTGAACGCCGACTCACCGGCCGGCGGCCACACCGGCGCCGACCTCTCGGAAACCGACATCCTCGCCACCTTGTACTTCCGCATCCTCAACACCGGCCCGGAACGTACCGAAGACCCCGAGCGCGATATCTACATCCAGAGTAAGGGCCATGGCGTGGGCGGGTTGTATTGCTGCCTGGCGCAAGCCGGCTATATCCCCGAGGAATGGTTGGCCACCTACCAGCACTTCAACTCCCACCTGCCGGGCCACCCGGTGCGGCAGAAAACCCCCGGCATCGAACTCAACACCGGCGCCCTCGGCCACGGCTTGCCCGTAGCAGTGGGGTTGGCGTTGGCGGCGAAAATGTCCGGCAGCAAAAAGCGCATTTATGTGCTGACCGGCGATGGTGAACTGGCAGAAGGCTCCAACTGGGAGGCGGCCATGGCCGCCGCCAAATACGGCCTGGATAACCTGTTTGTGATCGTCGACAAGAACAAGCTGCAACTGGCCGGGTTGACCGCCGAGATCATGCCCCTGGACCCGCTGGACGTGAAATGGGCCGCCTTCGGCTTCAGCGTCAGCGAGTGCGACGGTAACGACGTCGGCCAGTTGATCGAAGCCCTGGAAACCATGCAGACCAAGACTGGCGCCCCTCAGGTACTGATCGCCCACACCATCAAAGGCAAAGGCGTGTCATTTATCGAAGCCCGCCCCGAATGGCACCACCGCGTGCCCAAGGGTGATGAAATCAACGCAGCACTGGAGGAGTTGAGTCATGGCGAGTGAACATTTGGCGAGCGTCATGGTGGAAGCCTTTATTGCGGCGGTCGATGCCGGGCTCGACGTGGTGCCGGTGGTCAGCGACTCCACCTCCACGGCCAAGATCGGGCCGTTTGTGAAGCGTTTTCCCGAGCGGTTGATCAACGTCGGCATTGCCGAACAGTCACTGGTCAGTGTGGCGGCCGGGCTGGCGTTGGGCGGCAAGATTGCGGCGACGTGCAATGCCGCACCGTTTTTGATCTCCCGGGCAAATGAGCAGATCAAGGTCGACGTTTGCTACAACCAGGCCAACGTGAAGATGTTCGGCCTGAATGCCGGCACCAGCTACGGTCCGCTGGCCAGCACGCACCACAGCCTTGATGACATCTCAGTGATGCGCGGTTTTGGCAACGTGCAGATTTTTGCCCCGGCCGACGCTATTGAATGCCGGCAGATTGTCGATTACGCCCTGCGTTACGTGGGCCCCGTGTATATCCGGCTGGATGGCAAAGCTTTGCCAGACGTGCACGGCGCGGAATATCGCTTTTTGCCGGGGCAAGTCGATGTGCTGCGCCAGGGAACAGACGTCAGCATCGTCGCGCTGGGCTCGGTGGTGCATGAAGCCGTGGACGCCGCCCGCGTGTTGGCTGGGCAGGGCATTGAGGCGCAAGTGATCAACCTGTCGTCGATCCGGCCGTTGCAGCGTGACGTGTTGCTCAGTGCCCTCAGCGTCACGGGCGGGGTGATCACCGTAGAAGAGCACAACATCAATGGCGGCCTCGGTAGCCTGGTGGCCGAAGTGCTGGCCGAGGCCGGGCTTGGCATCCAGCTAATCCGCCTGGGTATCGGCGATGGCGAATACGCCGCAGCCGGCGCTCGCGAACCGACCCGCGCCTTGCATAACATCGACGCGGCTGGGATTGTGGCGGCCGCCACTCGGTTGCGGTGAATCACATGACTGAAAATACTCCGCTGATCCTGGCGATAGACGAAGGCACCAGCAACGCCAAGGCGGTGCTGGTCAACGAGCTGGGCCAAGTGATCGCCCGAGGCTCACGGGCTTTGAGCATCAGCCATCCCCAGGCCGGGTTCTCCGAGCAGGACCCATTGCAGATCTGGGTGAACACCCTGGCTGCCATTGACGAATGCCTGGCTCAGGTTGATCGGCCTGTCACGGCCTTGGCCATCAGTAACCAGCGTGAATCGGTGGTGGCCTGGGACCGGCAGACCGGTGAACCATTGTCGCCGTGCATCAGTTGGCAATGCCGGCGCTCCACGGCGCTGTGCACGCAACTGCATGAGCAAGGGCATGAAGCGACCATCCTCGCCAAGACCGGGCTGGCCCTGGACCCGATGTTTTCGGCGGGTAAGTTTCGCTGGATTCTCGACAACCTTGAAAACGGCCATGCGCGGGCGGCTGCCGGTGAAATCTGCCTGGGCACCGTCGATAGCTGGTTGCTGTGGAAACTCAGTGGTGTATTCGCCACCGATTATTCCAACGCGGCACGTACGCAACTGTTCAACCTGCACACCTGCGCCTGGGACCCAGAGCTGCTAGGCCTGTTCGCCATCCCGGCGGCGGCGTTGGCCCCGATCCAACCGAGTGCCGGGTTCTTTGCCGAGACCAAAGGTTTCGGGCGTTTGCCTGCCGGGGTTCCGGTGATGTCGATGATCGGTGACTCTCATGCTGCGTTGTACGGGCAGGGCGGGTTTGCGCCTGGTTTGGTCAAGGCAACGTTGGGCACCGGCTCTTCATTAATGACGCCGATGAGCGGGCCGATCGCGTCCACCCACGGTTTGTCGACCACGTTGGCGTGGCATGACGGCTCGGCACCGACCTACGGCATGGAAGGCAACATCGTGCACACCGGCGCGGCGGTGCAATGGGCTTCGCGGCTGGTGGCGGGTGAGTCGCTGGATGCGCTGACCGAACAGGCGGCGCAACTGCCCGACAATGGTGGCGTGTACTTCGTGCCAGCGCTGTCCGGGCTGGGGGCGCCGCATTGGAAGGCGGACGCGCGTGGGTTGATCTGTGGCCTGACTGAAGCCACGTCGGGCGCGCATATTTTGCGGGCTTCGCTGGAGTCCATCGGCTACCAGATTCGGGATGTGTTCGAGGCCATGCAGCAGGATATTGGCAGCCCGTTGAAAGAGCTGTGGGTGGACGGCGGCGCCACGCGCAATCGCTGGTTGATGCAGTTTTTGGCAGACCTGTTGCAGCGGCCGGTGGTGCGTAGCCTGTCGCCGGAGGTGTCGGCGTTGGGGGCTGCGCATTTGGCGGGCCGGGCGTTGGGGGTTTGGGCCAGTGATGCGGCGTTGGTGGGGCTGGAACGACAGCGGGAGCGGTTTGAGCCGGTTGTGGACCCGGCCATGGATGCGCGTTACAGCGAGTGGAAAAAGGCGCTGCAGCGGACGCTGTGCTGATTAAAGCCGCTTACTATTTACTGTAGGAGCGAGCGTGCTCGCGAAAAACCTGAGGGCGCCGTTGGGTGTCAGGCTTCCCGGGTCATCGTTTACGCCCATCGCGAGCAAGCTCGCTCCTACAGAAGCAGGGTGTGCTTCTATTTAGGCGACGTGGGCCGCATCCGGCGCCCTATTACGTCGACACGCTACCTGTTACAGATCTTGTAATAGTTTTGCATTGTAGGAAATTGTCGTTTCGCCTGTACGATTCAAGTCCTTTTTCGACAACAGGACCTACATGAACACCCTCTCGGAGCCTCCCAGTCGTCTTTCCCCAAGACATTCACTGCCGCCGTTCCCGCTGATCGCCTGCCTCCAGGCCAAGCACCCCGTCTTCCGATTGCCTACCCTTACCCGGTCCCTCGACCGTGCGTTGCCGTGCCCGGCATTCTGAAAAACTGAAGAGATACTGAAAAATGGAATGGTTAGCGGATCCAACGGCCTGGCTCGGCCTGTTGACTTTGATTGTGCTGGAGCTGGTGCTGGGCATCGACAACCTGGTGTTTATTGCGATCCTGGCGGACAAGCTGCCGCCGGAGCAGCGTGACCGTGCGCGCTTGATCGGTTTGTCCCTGGCATTGCTGATGCGCCTGGGCTTGCTGGCAAGTATTTCGTGGTTGGTGACCCTGACGCAGCCGCTGTTCGAGGTGTTCGACAAGAGCTTCTCGGGCCGTGACTTGATCATGCTGTTTGGTGGTGTGTTCCTGTTGTTCAAGGCCACCATGGAGTTGCATGAGCGTCTTGAAGGCCATGTCACCGAGCGCACTGGCAATGTCGCCTATGCGATGTTCTGGCCGATCGTCGCGCAGATTGTGGTGCTCGATGCGGTGTTCTCCCTCGACGCGGTGATTACCGCCGTGGGCATGGTGGATGAGCTGGCGGTGATGATGATCGCGGTGATCATTTCCATCGGCCTGATGATCATTGCCAGCAAGCCGCTGACCCGTTTCGTCAACGCCCACCCGACGGTGATCATGCTGTGCCTGGGCTTCTTGATGATGATCGGTTTTGCCCTGACCGCCGAAGGCTTGGGTTTCCACATTCCTAAAGGTTACCTGTACGCGGCTATTGGTTTTTCGATCCTGATCGAGGTGTTCAACCAGATCGCCCGGGCGCGCCGCAAGAAGTCGGCCCAGGGCACGCGGCCGATGCGTGAGCGCACGGCCCACGCGGTGATGCGCTTGCTCGGCGGTCGCAACCTGGCGGTGGAAGAGGTGGGCGAAGAGGTGGCCGACCTGCTGGACAACCCCGATGCCAACGGCGGGCCGCTGTTTGACCGGCGTGAGCGGGTGATGATCAGTGGTGTGCTGCAACTGGCCGAACGGCCGATCCGCACCCTGATGACGCCCCGGGCCAAGGTCGACTATATAGATCTGTCGGACGATCCCGACACTATCCGCCTGAAACTGATGCATTCGTCTTACTCGCGGCTGCCATTGATCCGCAACGGTGCTGTCGACGAGCCATTGGGTTTCGTGCACAAGAAGGAGTTGCTCAAGGAATACCTGGCCGGTAACGAGCCAAACCTGGAGCACCTGGCGCGCCGCGCAATCAACCTGCTGGAGAGTTTTTCGATCCTCAACGCCCTGGAGCAGATGCGCCAGGAATCGACCCACATTGCCTTCGTGATCAACGAATTCGGCGACTTTATCGGGGTGTTGAGCATGACCGACATCCTGGAGTCCATCGCCGGTGAGTTGCCGGACGCGAGTGAAGTCGAAGGGCCGGATATCGTCGAGGAGGAGGGCGGTTTCCGGGTCAACGGTGCCTTGAACCTTAACCTGATTCGTCAGCGCACTGGCTTCAAGGCGATGGCGACGGAGGATTACCAGACCCTCGCCGGCCTGGTGATGAGCCTGCTGGATCGCCTGCCGGTGGTGGGTGACAGCCTGGAACATGAAGGCTGGCGCCTGACCGTGGCTGCGGTTGAGGAGCGGCGGGTGACGCAGGTGTTGCTGGCGCCTCTGTAGCTGGATAGCATCGCCGCTCACTGAACCGTTAAGGAAGGGTTACCCGAATGACTTTGGACGTGCTTAAGATTTCTGCATTTTGTGACGGTAACCAGGGCGGTAATCCGGCAGGCGTATGGATCGGTGACAACTTGCCGGACGCTGCAGAAATGCAGCGTATCGCCCATGAAGTCGGGTTTTCGGAAACCGTATTCGCCTGCCCACAGGGTGATGGCTGGCGTGTGCGGTACTTCGCACCAGACGCCGAAGTCGCGTTTTGCGGCCACGCCACCATTGCCCTCGGCGCAGCCTTGAGCCTGGCGCTGGGCGACGGCGAATTCCACCTGACGTTGAACAATGGCGATATCTCGGTCAGCGGTCGCAGCGAAGGCGACCTGATCGAAGCCGCCCTCCAATCCCCGCCCACCCGCAGTGC
>NZ_NIXO01000044.1 GCF_002204795.1 Pseudomonas sp. K2I15 | reverse complement strand
GGTACAGATACACTTTTTCGACTTTGGCATCGGGTCGCATCATGGCGAGCTGGCTCCTGAGGGAATCGGGAGCACAGCATCCGGGATCCGATAAGCGCTTTGAATGTGGGGTTTATGGAGCGCTTACGAGGCATCCCGGTATTGCTCCAACTGCTTTTGGTCTACCTGGATCTGGGCAATACGAATAAGGGGCGCACATCCCTTGTGACCAGGTTCAGTTTGAGCAATTAGTTCTGTGGCATCAGGTTTGGCAGACATCTTAAAACCTCGATGATTTCTGGCGCGGGGTTACGTATAGACAATCCCGGACTCAAAGCCTGAATAGCTTCTCGGCATTGCCGTGGGCGATCAGCGCTTTCTCCGTCTCGCTGATTGGAAGATTCTCAATAAATGCGCGGGCGCCGTCCAAACTCTGGTAGGGGTAATCGATGGAGTAGAGGATGCGTTCTGCCCCCATCAACGAGTATACAAACTGAAAATGCGGCAGGGTGAGCATACCGCTGGGCGAAACATAGACATGTTCACGATAGGTCTGAACGATTGGGCGGTTAAGCCCCGAGGCTTCTTGTGGAATCGAATCCTCCAAGCGCTGCAGGAAAAAGGGCACCATTTCCCCCCAGTGACCACTGATGACTTGCAGTGAGGGATAGCGGTCAAATACACCCGCCAAGAGCATACGGATTACCTGGATCCCCGCTTCGTTGTGCCAACCCCACGCAAACATGGAAAGCCGAGCACTCAGCTCACGATCAAAGCCACCATAGTACGGCGCTTGTACGGCGGGCAGAGGCAAACCTGGATGCACGTACAACGCAACATTCAACTCATTGAGAGCACTTAGTATCGGTGCATATTGCGGGTCGTCCAGGAAGGATTCGCCAGGTCGACCGTTAATCAATGCGCCTTTGAGGCCCAACTGCGTAACCGCCCTCTCCAGCTCAATCGCTGCCGCCTCTGGAGCCTGCCATGGAAGTGTGGCAAAGCCTGAAAAGCGAGCGGGATTGGCATGCGCCGCCTCGGCCAGTTTATCGTTCGCGGCACGGCACACATCAACAGCCTTTTCCGCTGATAGCATTTGAGGGAAGCCACCATAGGAGAGCACTTGCATACCGATGCCTGCGGCATTCATGTCGGCAAGCCTTGATGCTCCCATGTCTAGGCCTTTGCGCGCTGATTCGGCAGGTGCAATTACATGAGGCCGACTTGTATCAGTGCTTGAGTTTACGCCATCCACAACTCGGCTGCCCCAACCCGAAAGATAAGGAGCCTCTGCACCGACAAGCGCCTGGCAGGCAGCACCTGTTGCTGGATCCAGAACGTGTTCTTCTACACAAATCAGCTTCATATGCCCTGTCCTCTGTCTGAAGTTAATGCTTATGACGCCAGCAATGCGTCTCTTAGCGCTTCTCCCAGGCTCGAAGCAGACTGCGGGTTCTGACCGGTGATAAGTCGACCGTCGACAACGACATTATCTGCCCAGTTAGCTGCATGTTGATGAAGAGCCCCGCGCGATGTGAGCGTCGCAGCGAGCAAGAAAGGAACCACGTGAGTGGACTCCACCTCCTCTTCCTCTTCGTCGGTAAAAGCAGCCAGATGTTTGCCCGCAATCAAAAGGGTTCCGTCTGTGCGGCGAGCATTGACGAAGGCCGCCGGGCCATGACACACAGCAGAAACAATTCCACCTGCGGCATCAATCTCTCGGATTGCTCTTTGCACGGAAACGTTTTCAGGAAAGTCCCACATAGTGCCGTGGCCACCGGCGAAAAAAATGGCAGAATAGTGTGAGGGATCAATCTCATCGATTCTCAAGGTATTGGCCAATGCCTGACGAAAATCGCTATCCGCCCAAAAATGAGCAATTACCGGATCCGCCATATCTTCCATGCCGTCGAGAGGTGCAGCGCCTCCTAATATCGAAGCAAGTTCAACGCGAATACCCGCCGCCTGTAGCTTTTCAAGTGGGTGAGTGACCTCCGCCAAATTGAATCCAGTAGGAATACCTGTTTCCCCCTTCACCGCGTTACTGGTCACCACGAAAAGTACGGGTTTTACTTCTGATACCTGATGGTTCATGTTATCTAAACCTTTGAACTAAGATTGAGGATAGATGGAGTGCTCGACACTTAGACATCGCAGAGCACCAACCTGCAATAAAGTAGAAACCACTTATAGACCAGTCCGATCTCAAACTATGAGCAGCCTTCCGCGCCTCATAGATATTTCTGCAATTCGCTAGGAATGACTTTAAAATAGAAATCGATTCAGTATTGGAGAAATATCCTCCTATCTCTGTAGACCGTCAGTAGCCAATCGCACCGTGTATCCGTATGAAAGACCAATAATTAATACTGGAAAGGTGAGTTCGACATAAAATGCCTCTAGAAAAATGGCAACTCGATCGAATGGTGACAAAAACTGTCCACATAGCCTTATAGAGTCGTCTCCGTGACTACCTCAGTCATTTTTGGAGCTTGGAGACGCATGATGAAACGCATTCAGTACGAAAACTACGGCGGGCCGGAGGTAATGCGGATTGCCGACTTTAACCTACCCACCCCGGGCAAAGGTGAGGTAGGAGTAAGGGTCAAATTTGCAGCGATAAATCCGATTGACTGGAAGTTGCGCGCCGGGCAAATGAAGATCGTCACCGGCAAGGCATTCCCTCGCGCTATGGGTATGGATTTCTCTGGCACAGTTATATCGGTCGGCCCAGGCGTCACCCGCCTGAAGGTAGGTGATCCCGTCTTCGGACTTGCCCGTTTCAAGGAGAGCGGTGCGTTTGGCCAAGCCGTCATCACAAAAGAAGCATTCCTAGCACATAAGCCTGATGATGTTTCTTTCGAGGATGCCGCGTGCCTGGGCACACCGGGTATAACCGCATGGAACGGACTAATAGACAAAGCGAAGCTGCAAGCTGATCAGCATGTCTTCGTAAACGGTTGTGCTGGTGCTGTCGGCGAAGCCGCCGTTCAAATAGCGCTGATGCATGGCGCTGTCGTCTCGGGAAGCTGCAGTGCAAAGGACATACCCCGAGCAAAATCGCTAGGGGTGCAGACAGTCTATGATTATAGGAACACACAGGTATCGAGTATCACCACCCGATTCGATGTGGTTTACGACACTGCCGCGACGCTACCGGTTTCGACAGGCGTTGCAATGTTGCGAGCCGGAGGCGTATTTCTAGATCTGAATCCAGATCTCGGCAAGTTTATTCGAGCTATTTTTGATCGCAGACTTAAACCAATTATCGGGTCGCCGCGCGCTGACATTCTGGATAAGCTTGCAAAAGCTGCCAGTGAAAGGATCTTCAGGATCCCGGTAGGAAAAACCGTTTCCCTAATCGATGCAATTCAACTGATCGGGGAGCTCGAAAAAGGTCAAAAACTCGGCGGTAAGGCCGTTATTGAGATGGAATAGGCATGGCCAGAAGTGACCGGTTGTTTGAGCTAATGCAAGTGCTCCGCCGACATCGCAGAACGGTATCGGGGCGAACGCTTGCTCAGGAGCTTGGGGTGTCACTTCGCACCATACGTCGCGACGTTTTGACGCTACAGGGGATGGGCGCTGACATCGACGGTGAGCCAGGGCTCGGTTATATTTTGAAGCCTGGCTTTCTTTTACCCCCACTGTCGTTCACAGAAGAAGAAATACAGGCGCTTGTAGTAGGAGCCCAGTGGGTCAGTCGACAGACAGACGATAAATTTGCCTTCGCAGTGAAGAACGCGCTGGCCAAAATTAACGCCGTTTTGCCTTTGGATATGCGTAACACCTTCGAAGATGAGACATTCTACGTAGGCGCCCACTCCCCACCCTCCATTTCAATCGATCTAAGTGAAGTCCGGTTTGCATTACGAGAACAACGTAAACTTTCGATCAATTTGTCGATGGCCCATGCACCTTCGGATAAACAATTTATATGGCCGATTATGTTGGGTTTTATTGATTCAAAACGCTTTCTAGCGGCTTGGTGCGAGGCAGACGATCAATTTAGAGTAATTTCCTTGGAAGACATCGCACAGCTAGAGGTGCTCGACGAGCGCTACTTTCGTAACCGGCGCCAGCTTATTAGAGAATGGCGTGCTCAGGAGATCTTACCTTGTAATGGCCGTGGTGAGATTTGCTAATGGGGGTAACGGACTTAGTTTCAGCCATAAGAGAGGTCGCGTCTGGACGAGCGCCTTATTTTACTGTTTTTCAATGAAGAATATCTAAGCCTTGTCGACCAACGCTTGCGCTGATCGCGAATGAGCCGACTCAACCGCATCTCGCGAATGAAATGCAAAAAGGGCCCCGTCAGGGCCCTTTTGTGCTCAAACACAAATCACTTGGCAGCCAGGACTCGACATTATCGGAGTCGTATTTCGCTTTCCCCTTCAGTCATCTAAATTGCACTCCAAGTGCCGGAGAAATCATATTGACTTCAGAAAAGCCATTTAAAATACATATAATCGGCTGGGGTTTTCGACAAGAATTCGCCGGCGCAGGGATTCGGTCGGTGCGACTGGGGGCAAAATTGGGGGCATGCAAGATAAATTTAAGGCTAAAAACCTTATTCTAGAGCCCAGTCAAAATGTTTTTCGGCTTGCCTGAGAGTCTCTAGTGTGGTGTTTCAGAAGTACCACTGAAAAATCACTTGCCTAGCGCTCGTGCTGCACGAGCGACTGAGGCGAGAATATCTTCTGCCTTCTTATGCCACCGAAACGGCTTCGGATTCTGGTTGTACGTTTCCAGGTAATACTCAATCGAAGCTTCTAGATCTTTGACGCTAACGTGTGCTTGCCGCTTGATCCATTTCTCGCTCAGCGTTGAGAAAAAGCGCTCGACCAAATTCAGCCACGAGGCCGACGTCGGTGTGAAGTGGATGTTGTAGCGTGGAAGCGCCGCAAGCCAGGCTCTGACTTTGTCGGTCTTGTGCGTTGCGTAGTTATCCATGATCAGATGAATCGGCATTTCAGCAGGTACCGACGCATCGATCTCTTTCAGAAAGGCAAGAAACTCTATGCTGCGATGTTGACGCCTCAAGCGGCCGATGACCTCACCGGTTGCTACATCCAGAGCAGCGAACAGAGAGGTCGTACCGTGTCGTTTGTAATCGTGCGTGCGAGTTGCAGGGTTGCCCGGCGATAGGGGTAAACCAGGTTGCGTGTGGTTCAAGGCTTGAATCTCACTCTTCTCATCAACGCATAGCACCAAGGCTCTCTCGGGCGGATTCAAGTACAGCCCAAGGATGTCGTGGACCTTGTCGACAAACAACGGATCGGTGGAGAGCTTGAAGGTTTTTTCCAGATGCGGCTTGATCCCGAACGCGTGCTAGATACGCATGATGCTGGCAGGAGAAAGGCCCGTCTCGCGGCTCATGCGGCGCGTACTCCAGTGACTGGAGTCGTCGGGCTTACCTTGCAATATCTGATTTACTACTTGTTGAACCTGCTCATCCGAAATCGTGCGTGGCCGGCCAGAGCGCGGCTCATCGTTCAAACCCAACAATCCCAACTTAGCGAAACGCTGCCGCCACCGCGATACGACATCCTTGCTGGTACCCAAGCGCTGTGCAATGTCATTGCCAGATTCGCCGGCTGCACAAGCGAGGACTATTTCGGCCCGCAGACGTGCATCCTGGGGGCCTTTACGGAGTTTGACCCGACGTAGCAGCTCCGCATTTTCAGTTTCAGATAGGGTAATGACAGTCGCTGGTCGGCCCATGTCGATACACAACTCTTGATGAGTGGGTTTCTACAGAGCCTAGTCCAAATTTTCAGCGTTACTTCTGAAACACCACACTAAGTGTCTGGCTCGAAAATAAGCTGTTCACTTTTGACGGCGAATTGGGCGCTCGCCAAAAGTGAACGTATTTCCGAGACAGGACACTAGCAGCGGGCTTTTTGCCAGGCGTCCGAGCATGCCATCACGTCGAGGTTGATGAAGTCGGCCAACGACTGGTAGGCCTCGCGCATTTCTTCACGGGTCATCGGTTGCTTCAGCTTGCCTTCGGTCCATTGGCAGATTCTCTGCAGTTGTTCGTCATCGAAGCGAACCTCTGCTGGGCCATAATCATTGGAGCCAACAAACAGCAAAGGTACGAGAACCCTGTCTTGAGAGAGGTCATGCTCAGCGAGGTTGAACAGTCTCAAGTCGACATCCGCTCTCAACGAGAGACGTTCAAAAGCCTTGCCTGGGTTCATGTAGTACCGTGAATTTCCGCCGGATGAATGCAGCGCCTTATTAAGAAAGTACGCCAATGATTCCTTATCCAAAGGTTCTTGATAGTCAGTGGAGAACTGAAAATAGATCCTGCCGATTGTACTACCATCTTCAAGCCCGATCATGTCTCGGTAATGTTCAGACGGTGGGCAGTAGATGACTTTTGCCGAAATCGAATGCCCTGGGACTTTTAACCACTCTCTAAATATCAGGTCCCCCATGGCTTCAAATTCATAAGGAAGTATACGCAGGCTTTCCAGGTGATCAACCGCATCCACATAGTAATCCTCAACCCAGAGTTTCCACGTTGGCCGACTATAAAACTGCTCTATAGTCGCTGGCTGACGGCCCGGCCTAAAACCCTGCCACGTATCCCTGAACTTTTCGGACAACACCCCCCAGCGCGGACCATAATAGGCCTCCATTTCCTTCAGGAAGATCGAGTAGTCTATTTTAGTGCAGTCAAGCTGCTTGAATAATTGCTCCTTCAGCCCCTGTGCCAGATCAAACTCAACGGTGTGATAAAGCGCCTCAAGCACCGCTCGCCTAAAAGCTTCTCGTGCTTTTTTCGACAATGTGTCGCGATTAAAATCCAGCCATGTTCCCGCACCACCGGAAACGAGATTGACTTCAACATTGACGAGAGGGAATGAAATGGAGTCGGTATCAAAGTGCTGCCCGCGATAAGCTGCGTAAAAAGTTTCCTCTTCCTGCTGCGTAGCAACAGGAAGAGGCTTGTAACGAATCTTGAGTTGCGTATCTTTCATGTCGATGAATCGCCATCCCTCGGCTTTGCCAGACTTACCTCCCGCATAGACATCCGCGATATCGAACCGTCCTCCTTTCGTTACCAAGGTGCCGTCTATTTTTATCAGTGGATCATTTGCAAACTCCACTACCTTGTCGAAAAGTTTTCCCGCCTCATAGGGAAATGACTCATCCAGCAAGGGGTCTCGCTTGCGTGCGATCCTGGCGGCTACCGTGTCCCTGTCTTCGCCGTCAGACCACCAGTGCTGTGTGAACGCATCCAGCTTGAACCTCAAGGTCATCTCGGTCCCGTAGGGTTCAGCGATATCTTCAGGCAGCTTTCTCAGCAGTACGAGCCCACGGTTGGGGCCCGAAGGCTTGTGCATGACGATGTCGAATATTTCGTTATTGACGACATTTTTGGTGCGCACATTTATCTCGTCGCACAAGATGAATGCGCTGTGCAGGCCGATACCGAACGCTCCGGAAGGTTTCGCCCACTCCGGCATTTGCCGAATTTCCCTCTGGCGCTGCTGATTCCGTTGCGAGCCGCCAATGCTCAGCATGAACTCCAGGTCGTTTCGGGTGATACCGGTACCTTTGTCTCTGATGCGCAACTGCCACGTCGTCAATGCAGAGTCGGCATCCTGCTCGGTATCGAGTTCTTCCAGCGTGACTGTCACCGCATGCGCATTAAAGACTGTTTTCAGCTTCTCGCACCCTGGTTGTTTCCAGTCCAGTGCAGGATCATTCCTATGGGTCAGCCAGACTTTCAGCAAGGTCGCGTCCACCGCATTCTGCAACAGCTCACGGATACACGCGTACTTGCTGCCATAAAGGTTCTTGCCCTCAAGCAGTTCGGTGACCTTTTCTGAGTCCAGTGAGAACGCCGGCCTTACGCCATCCTTCAGAATCTGCAAGTTTCCTTTCAACCGCACGGTAATCGGCCCCAGCATGGGCAACAACCCAAGCTTCCTGCTCGGCACAATATCCCGCCAGTTGTTGCGCTGGTTGCTGA
Source organism: Pseudomonas sp. K2I15 (assembly GCF_002204795.1). Taxonomy (GTDB): domain Bacteria; phylum Pseudomonadota; class Gammaproteobacteria; order Pseudomonadales; family Pseudomonadaceae; genus Aquipseudomonas. The sequence continues at coordinate 44,779 of NZ_NIXO01000044.1, read as the reverse complement.
CCTCCTCCTCCAGCCAGCTGAACCATTTGAACGCTTCCATGTAGCCATCCACCGTCTCGCACTCGGCCACCAGCTCGATACGCTCGGGGTCGAGGCGCAAGTGGCGCATGCCGGCGTGCTTGTCTTCGTGGGCCTTGCTCAGCGCCGGGCGGTGTTCGCCGGCGATGCCCTGCATTACCGGGCAGAAGCGGTTGTCGTCTAGGTCGAGCAAGTCGCCCATACGCAGCAGGCAGGCGACGAAGCGTGGGTGGCAGTCATCTTTGCCCAGGCCGGCCTCACGGAATGGCAGGCCCTCGGGGGCCAGCAGGTCCTTGAAAGCGGCACCGTGCATTTGGCAGATACGCCCAAGTACTCGGATGAGCCTGGCCGGGATCAGTTCGGTGCGTGGCGAGCTCAGCCCGATCGAGGTCATCGGCGAACGCACAATCTCGGCCGCACGGTCAGCGTGTTGCCTGCGGAACCATTCGGCCAGCAGTTCGCGCAGTTTGCCCAGCATCTCCACCGGGCTTTCGCAATCGAATATCAGCCCGGTGTCCGAACGGGACTTGAACGCGCGTGCAATGGCGTTCAGCTCGTGGTAGGGCTGAGCACATATCCCGTCGATATATGCTGCGAACCCTGGTTCGGCGATGGCCTTCTGCAGGTCGGCATGGGGTACTACCATGCCGATGTCGTGCCAGTAGGCCGCTTCCAGAATCAACCAGGTATCCGTGGCGGACAGCAGCCTGATGTTGTCGCCTAGCAGCCGCTCGATGTTGATCAGGATCTGCTTGCTGTGGGACTCATCATGTCGACTGTAGTGCGGGAACAGCCCACCGATGCTCTGCAAGGCCTTGGGTATCAGCTTCTTGTCGAAGTCCCACTGACTGGCCAGCAGGCTCAGTGCCGAATGTTTGCCCGCTTTTTCCTTCAGGTGCTTTACCAGCAGATCTGCCATGAAACATCGCTCTCCGGTCTGTCGTCTTGCAACCCAGGCGCTTACAGCCTCTGGATCCAAAAGCGCTACTTTATCTGCATAATGGCGCATTGGCATATAGCTCGTAGGTGGGCTGCCGCATCACACAAGTCCGTCACCACAGGCAACCGCGCCTGGCTGTATATGCAAACGGAGCAGGACTGCGACACACTGGCTATTGAAGTCGCCAGCGTCAGAAACTGCCTGCCGACACTGTGGCAGGTCCTACTGGCCACCAGCGAACTACCCGCGCAAACACCACCCAGCGGGTGTTCGGCGATGCCGGCACCGAGGGCTTGTGCGCCCCCTCCCAGGCGGCACTGGCGCGCCTGACGCAGTTGGCGGCCTTTTTTACTGAGCGGGCGGACGACCCGGGCGCAACCTACTGTCGCCAGTTGCAAGGGGCGGTGCTGTGGTTCGGCCAACTGCTCGCGCGCGATTTTGATGGCGCGCCTGTTCAACGCCGACCTCGACGAGGTCTCTTGGCTGGTAGATAACGACCCTGACGGTTTTAACCGGGCCGTGCGCCAGGAATGCAACGAACGCTGGCTGGCATTGTGCGAAGGCCGAGACAGCGTATATGCCCCTCGCTCAGAACGTCGAGCGCATCGACGCGGACCCCAGGGTTTCCCCGGAAGCTGATTTCGATCTTTTCTTCGCCAGTCAAAGGGAGATGCAGCGCTGATAGCTTACCGGCAACGTACCGAGCGCGAATTACATTGCCAAGGCCAGGGCAGCAAGGGAAGCGCTCAACGACCGAGATGCGCTCGCTGCTTCTCGCCAAGCCTTGGAGATGCTGAGCGAGAAAGTTTGGCGGTGGCTTGGAAGTCATGGCCAAGGCGTGTTGAATCTGATGTTGGCTGGCGTCGGTGCCGAGCCTGCGTTGAGAAATCTATGCGAAGCGTTGGTCAAGAAATTGGGAGATGCCCAGACCTTCCACCATGCGAACAGAGAGCCACTTCTTGCTGCGTATAGCCGCATTTTGGGTATTCCAGTCAATAATCTTGTCTGGACCTACCTGAACAAAGGCACTCATGAGGAGGCAGACCGCGATGACCTTGACGGGGAACTTGTCGAGGTCGTTGTCCAAACTCTTGAGGAGCTAGACCGCCTAGATCTGCGAGGCGGACGCTAGCATTCGTTGCGGCGCACGCTTGATCTCGGCTGGGAGTAATTGACTTCAACTATCGGGGCGAGTGCACAGGCACGCTCCTTTATCAATAGACTTCTCCCAACACAGATATTACGGCAAGCAGCGTAAGCAGCTAGCCGTAATATCTGTCGCTGAGCTATGACACACCGGACACCGAATGTGATTTGGTGTCCTACCAGGCGCTTAGTGCCCTGCCCTAGGCGACCAATCATCCAGGCATCCCCCGTGCAAGCCGAGTTTGACATACATTGAAAGCCATCGCCGACCACCCTGCTCCGCCTCAGAGATCGCCAATCTCGATCGCCCGCATATCCCGCGCTACTGGGGGCAAAACTGGGGGCACATTTGAATTTTTTCCGCCTGAAAACACCGTCCTAGAGCCAAGTCAAAATGTTTTTTGGGGATCCGGACAGTCTCTAGGCTGCGTAACCCACACAGGGACACGCGATCGCTCCCACACTAAAGCGTGGGAGCGATCAAACCGAAATTTCTCCCGTGCACGACTATGAATTAATTGTATAAAAGCTACTCTCTGACCTGCGAAAACGTAACCACTGGACCGTATTCCTGATCAGATATTATCGTTTGCACACAAAACTTCTTTTCTGGAAATTTACTCAGCAACACCATCCTCCATGACTGAGCAACAATCCTGCACAGCTGTTCATACACTGCTTCATCCACCCTGTCAGTGCAGCCGCCAAAAACGTCATACAGATGCATATGGTTCAAAAGTTTCTCAACCGCCACCACATCATTATTACAACTTTCCATCCAACTGGAGTACGCCTCAACAGTAAATCCATTTTCCAGAAATACACCCGACTCATGAAAAACAAAATCTGGAAACAAGACCTTGCAAAACATCAAGGCATCTTCAGGGTGTACAACATCACTGATATAAGACAACCCATCCAGCTCGGACTGATCCCCCCACTGGCTTTTCCAATGCTCGTACTTTGGAGAACTGACAGAATCTATACTATTAATTATTTTCATGGGATTTTCTCTGCGCTAACGCTCCGTGGAGCGTTTTTTGCTTGACGGTGACTGTACCCTGAGCGATCCATCTGGCAAATCGTTGCGACCTAGTCAATAGCTTGGGGCGTGGGGGCCCCTGCATGTGGCTTACCCGTCACATCGACACGTTTGATAATCATGCCCTTATCATCAAAAACAGCATAACTTGTTATGTTCCCTTTATTATCAGAACGATAAAGAGTTCCATTCGGAGGCCCGCCCTCCAGCATAAAAGGCCCACTAAATTTATCGGCTTTCTCTAGAGGCCCACCTTCTAGATTCTTGGCATTCCTTGGCACTACAGGCTTGCCATTGATATCGCAAAGACCCGTGTTGTGCACCCAGGAATCGGCTGATCAGTACGAATGTGCGTAGCCAAAATAGCGGCAGCGAACGGCTCCCCCCCTTTTTCCAACTTACTCCATACAATATCCCCCACACTGAGGGTATCAATGGCGCGGGGGCCCTGTGGGGTGGCAACCATGGTGCCTGCGGCGAAACAGCATGGCTTGACCGGTTTCGCAACAATGGGGCCATTTTCGAACCCATCGGCATCCTTCGACACACCATTACCGGTCTTCCCACCTTTCCCGACACCCGCAACAATCTTGGTCCCCCAGCCCTCGGTCAACAACAAAGCGCCCATGTTGCTGATCATGGCGGCTCTTTCGGCCACGCTGAGTTTGCGACCTGCCGCATCGTCCAGCCAGGAGGTCTTGTTCTCCCAGTCCTTGAGATCTGACGCGGCGCAAACGCAAAAAAATCCACACCCGCAGGGGCGTGGACTGTTTAAATCTGCGGTTACTGCTTGGCGTGTTTCACCTGCACTTCAGGCATCGCCGAGGAGTGGTGGTTGAGGATTTTCCACTGGCCACCAACCTGCTCGTAGACGAACGTGTAGCGTGCCTGCACGTGGCGGATCTTGCCGTTCGCCTCGGTCAGGGTAAACGTGTAGACCCCGCTGTCCATCGCCACGTCAGTGCCAAGCTGGCGGATCTCACGGTAGTTGATCTGGCCTACCGGCTTAAGCATCAGGAAGTGATCGAAGTAGTCCGTGATCTGCTCCGGCGTAGTACGCACCTGGTTGGACACGGTCGGCTGCAAGACCGCGCCCGGCGCATACAAGTCGACCACTGTCTTGACGTTGCCGGTCTGCAAGGCGCTGTTCCAACGGTCAAACAACCCGGCAATCTCGCGGTCTTTCACATTGGCAGGCGCCTGGGCCACCTCGCGGTAGACATACGGTGACGTCTCGGCAGCCTGCACGAAGGGGGCGCTCAAGGCGAAAATCACGGCGATCGACACGGTTTTGAAGTTCATTGGGATGCTCCTGTTGTGGGTGAGCACACTTTGCCAATCGCCTGCCCGCCCGCCATCGGCCAACCGGAGTTATTTAACTATGCCATTTGGCAGATGGCGCCCCACCCGCTCAACAAGGTTTAATAGTCTGCCTCGCGCCCGCGAGCCTGTGACACCGGAGCCCAAGCATGCAAAACACTCCACACGATCCCGGCAGTGCCCTGGCTATCCGCGCGCATTATCGACAATCCGAAAGTCGCACCGCGCGTTTGCGATTGTTGGTGGACACCGGGCAGGCGTTGCCGCAGCTGGCGCCTGACGCCATGCGCGAACGCGTGTTGGTGCGGGCATGCGCGTTCCTTGCGATGGATCACGGGCTGATTCAGGAGTGGGATGCCGAGGGATGCGCCACTATCACAGCACGCCATGGCAGCCAGGATCGACTGAGCAGCCTCACCGCCGTCGCCGATCGCCGCTTACGCACACCATGCTGGCTGGAGCTGCCGGGAAGCGCCCTGCCCAGTGTGTTGCAAGTGCCGCTGCGCGGCGGCGACGGCGATGCCTTTGGCGTACTGGTACTGGGCAACAGTGTCAGCCTGCGCGCGCCAGACCATGAAGACAGTGAATCCCTGCAATTGCTCGCCACGCTGCTGGCCGCGCATCTGGAAAACGACCGACTGCTGACCACCCTCAAAACCCGCGACAGGACGTTGTCCGAGCTGGTCGACCGGTTGCTGCGCGCCCAGGAAGACGAGCGCAAACGCGTGGCTTACGACCTGCACGACGGCCTGGCGCAAACCCTCGCCGGCTTGCATCAGCGCTTGCAAGGGTTCGCCGGCCGTTGCCCCGCGCTGCCAGGCACGTTGAACGCCGACCTGCAGGCGATTCTGACCCTGGCCCAACACTCGGTGGGTGAAGGCCGGCAATTGATCGCCGGCCTGCGCCCGACGGTGCTGGATGATTTCGGCTTGTTCAAGGCGCTCGACAAAGAGGCTGACCGCCTGCGAGAAGCCGCCGTCAGCGTGCAGTGGACCGCCGTCTACGAGGGGCGCTTGCCCAGTCAGGTAGAAATCGCCTTGTTCAGAATCGGCCAGGAAGCCATCAACAATATTCTCAAGCACGCGCAGGCCAGCCACGTGGAACTGGCCCTGGCACTGCACGACGGCCAGGCTTCGCTGCGGGTGAACGACAACGGCAAAGGCTTTGCGCTCGACCAGCAACTCGACACCCAGGCTACCCAGCACCTGGGCCTCGCCACCATGCACGAGCGCGCCAGCCTGCTGGGCGGCCACTTCACCTGTGCCAGCGAGGTCGAGTGCGGCACCCAACTGCACGCCCGCGTGCCGGCGCACCTGAATGGAATACCTCAATGAGCCAACTCTTGCGTCTGGTGCTGGCCGACGATCATGAAGTCACGCGCACCGGGTTTGTCGCGTTGCTGGCGGGTCACCCGCAATTCGAAGTGGTCGGCCAGGCGCGTGATGGCCAGCAAGCGGTGGCGCTGTGCGAACAGTTGCTGCCCGACATCGTCATTCTCGATATTCGTATGCCGGTGCTCAATGGCCTGGGCGCCGCCCGCCTGCTGCAACAGCGCCTGCCGGCCGTCAAAGTGGTGATTTTCACCATGGATGACAGCCCCGACCATCTGGAAGCCGCGATGAATGCCGGGGCGGTGGGCTACCTGCTCAAAGACGCCAGCCGTAACGAGGTGATCGACGCCTTGCAAAGGGTCGCCGCCGGTGAAGAAGCGCTCAACAGTGCGGTGAGCGCTCGCCTGCTGCGGCGCATGACCGAGCGCAACGCCAATGGCGCGGCGGCAACGGAAAACCTGACTCCACGGGAGCGTCAGGTGCTCGGGCTGGTCGCGAACGGGATGAGCAACCGGGAAATCGGTGAACACCTGGGGATTACCACCGGCACCGCTAAAGCCCACGTCGAACGGGTGATCGGCAAGCTCGGTGCAGCCGATCGCACCCAGGCCGCGGTGCGAGGTATCGCGCTGGGCCTGGTGACCCAGGCATGAGGGTGTTCTACGCCAGGCGATGGGCCGACCTGCCCCTGCGCGGCAAGGCGCTGGTGGTGATTTCACTGCCACTGGTGGTGCTGTTGTTGTCCCTGGTACTGATCTACATCACCGAACGGCAGACCGCCCGCGCGGAAGAGGACGTGCGCCGAGTGCTGCGCGTGCAAGGCGATATCCGCGCCGTGCACACGCTGCTGGCCGAAGCCGCCGCCAGCGTGCGCGGCTACCTGCTGACCCGCCGTGACGATTTCCTGCCGGGGTACCTCAACGCCAAGCCGCAGATTGAGTCAGCCCTGCGCCGCCTCGACCGTAATGTTCGCGATCAACGGGTGCGCGAACAGCTCGCGTCGATCACGCCGCTGATCAACAGCAAAATCGATGGGCTGGAGGACATGCTCAACGACCCGACGACAAGCTCTGAGTCGATTACCAGCATTCTGGTCAGCAACAAACACATCCTGGATGCCTTGCGTCAGCACATCGGCACCATGCTCACCCTTGAAGACTCGTTGCTCGCAGAGCGCACGAAGGCCGCGGCCGAGACGCGCCAGCGGCTGCTGCTGTCCACCTGGCTGGCGGCCATCTGCGGGCTGTTTGGCGCAATCGTAGCGGTGCTGTTTCTGTCCAAGGGCATTGTTGCCCGGGTGCAGCAAGTGCAAGGCAACGCGCAACGCCTGGCCCTCGGGCAACCGCTGCGGCCGCAGCCGCCGGAAAATGACGAAATCGGCCAACTGGGCACGCGGTTGGTGGAGGCCGGTTTGCTGCTGGCCGAGCGCGAGCGCGCCTTGCGCGAGAATGAAGAGCGCTTGCGGCTGATCATCGATGGGGTCAAGGACTACGGGATCTTTGCCCTCGATATTGCGGGCCATGTCACCAGCTGGAACGCCGGCGCAGAACGGATCAAGGGCTACACCGAACAGGAAATCATCGGCCAGCATTTTTCGGTGTTCTACCTGCCGCAGGAATGCCCGCAACACCCGGCCATGGCGCTGGATGAAGCCACTCGCAACGGGCATTACATGGAAGAAGGCTGGCGCCTGCGCCAGGACGGCACGCGCTTCTGGGCCAGCGTGGTGATTACCGCGCAGTACGACAGTACCGGCGCTTTGCGTGGTTTTTCGAAGATCACACGCGACATCACCGACCGCCGCGCGGCGGAGATTGCGCTGGGCACCGCCCGCGAGGAAGCCGAACGTGCCAGCCGGGCCAAGAGCGAGTTTCTCTCACGCATGAGCCACGAACTGCGCACCCCGCTCAACTCGATCCTGGGCTTTGCGCAACTGCTGGACCTGGATTCGGCGGTGGGGCAAAAAGCGCAAGTCGGTCACATCCTGCGCGCTGGCCAACACCTGCTGACGCTGATCAACGAAGTGTTGGACATTGCCAAGATCGAGGCGGGACGCTTGCCGTTGAGCATCGAACCGATCCCGTTGGCGGGTGCGCTGCAAGAAGCCCTGGCGCTGGTCTCACCCATGGCCGCCGACGCGGGCATCCAGTTGCAGGCGCTGCCCACGCTGGCGGCGGATATCGGCATCGTTGCCGATCGACAGCGCCTGACCCAGGTGCTGCTGAACCTGCTGTCCAATGCCATTAAGTACAACCGGCCTCAGGGCCAGGTGAGCATTGAAGTCAAGGTCGAGGGGCAACGCATCGGCGTGTCCGTCTGCGATACCGGCAAGGGCATCGCCGCCGATCAGATCGGGCAGCTGTTCAAGCCGTTCGAGCGCCTGGGGGCCGACCCGAACGTCGAAGGTAGCGGCCTGGGCCTGGCACTGAGCAAAAGCCTGCTGGAAAAGATGAATGGCGAACTGAGCGTGCACAGCCAACACGGCATCGGTTCACGCTTCACCCTGGAACTGCCCTTCGTGCGCGTACAGACGCCCAGCGACCTGGCCGCTGCCGTGATCGATACCACGCCGGTGCGCCCTGCCCCAGCGATCCAGGGCAAGGTGTTGTATATCGAAGACAACCTCTCCAGCCTGGCGCTGATCGAAACCTTGTTGCACCGCAGGCCGGGAATAAAGCTGCTGTCCAGCATGCAAGGCCAACTGGGCCTGGACCTGGCCGCACAGCATGCGCCCCGGTTGATTTTACTGGACGTGTCACTGCCGGACATCGACGGCCTCACCGTGCTGAAGCGCTTGCGCCGGTCTGCGATCACCCGGCACACACCGGTGCTGATGATCACCGCCGATACCAGCGAACTCACCCGCCAGGCCCTGCATGACGCGGGCGCGACGGCCCTATTGAATAAGCCGATTAACGTCCCCGCGTTTCTTGCCCACCTCGACCAGTACTTTCCGGAGCTCGCGTGAACCTCGACCTGCGCATTCTGATCATCGACGACCAACGCCCGAATCTCGATTTGGTGGAGCAATTGCTGGCGCGCGAAGGGCTGAGCAACGTGCTGAGCAGCACTGAGCCATTGCGCACACTTGAGCTGTTCAACAGTTTCGAACCGGACTTGGTGATTCTTGACCTGCACATGCCCGAGCTCGACGGCTTTGCCGTGCTGGAACAACTTAACCGGCGCATCCCCAATGGCGAATACCTGCCGATCCTCGTGCTGACCGCCGATGCCACCCGCGACACCCGCCTGCGCGCCCTGGCGCTCGGCGCCAGGGACTTCATCAGCAAGCCCCTGGATGCGCTGGAAACCATGCTGCGGGTGTGGAACCTGCTGGAAACCCGCGTGCTTTACAAAACCTTGCGCACGCTGGTTCCGGCAGATCAGATTGAGTTGTTGCAGCGGCGCGGTTCTACGGACGGTACCGGGAACACCAACCCGGCGACGGCCCCTTCCATGATCCGACGCTGCTAGACGCGGATTCGCTTGATGTCGCGTTGCGGTGGCTCGCCAAACAGACGGCTGTATTCACGACTGAACTGCGACGAGCTTTCATACCCCACCATGCCACCGGCACTGCTTGCATCCACGCCCTGGCTGAGCATCAACTGCCGTGCAGTTTGCAGCCGCAGTTGCTTCTGGTACTGCAACGGACTCATGCCCGTCAAGGCGCGAAAATGCTGGCGAAACGTCGACGGGCTCATATGGGCGTGGGCAGCCAGGTCATCCATGCGCAGTGCCTGGCGATAGTTTAGTTTCAGCCAGGCAACGGTCCTGGCAATGTGCTGGCTGGGCGACCCGGCTGCGATCACATGCAGCAACTGTGGGCCGTGGGCACCGCTCAACAGTCGCGCAATCAGTTCTTCCTTGATCAGCGGGGCCAGGGTTTCAAGCAATTGCGGCTCACCAAGCAGGTCCACCAGGCGCCGCACGGTATCCAGCACACCGGGGTCCAGGGATTGTACGGTCACCGCTCGAAATTCATCCTCCCGCATGCGATGGGACAGCTTCATGCGGTCAGCTACTTGCATCACGGTGGCGTTGTCCAGCGCCAACATAATCCCCAGGAACGGTTGGGCCGCACTCGCCTGGCTGACCTGTGAAATGACCGGCAGATCAACGCTGGTGACCATGGACTGGCCGGGCCCGTAGGTCAGCACTTCACTGCCGACCAATACCCGCTTGCAACCTTGCAAGGTGACGCCAATGCCCAGGCCGTAAATACAGTGCATGGGTGCCGTGATGTCGGGGCGCCGGTACAGGTTCAGGCCAGGCAATGCTCCAATCCTGTCGTCATCGCTGCCCAATACCAGGTCAACCGCGCCCGCAAGGCGGCTGACGGCGCAAGCCATCGGTTCTTTCATGAGCACAGGTTGAACATTTGATTCCTTGATCAGCACAGGTCTAGAGTTGGTCACGAACGACTCCGTTGCTTAAGCGAACAATATCCGCCATGACTGCGAGGGCAATCTCGGCTGGGGTCTTGCTCCCTAAGTTAAGTCCAATCGGGGCATGAATGCGTTCGAGCATCTGCGGCGCCAGCGCGCCAATGCGCTTGACCCGCTCAAGACGCTTTTCGCTGGTCCGTCTGGAGCCCATGGCGCCGATGTAAAACGCGCGGGTCCTCACGGCCTCCAGCAACGTCAGGTCGTCCATTCGCGGGTCGTGGGTCAACGCCACAATCGCCGTGCCGTCATGGCATCCGCCTTGGGCAATGAACGTGGCCGGAAACACCTTGAGTACTTCCACCCCAGCCATGCTGAAGGCGGCGGTCAACTCGGCGCGCGGGTCGCATACGATCACCTCATAGCCCAAGGCAACCGCGAAACCGGCGCAGAACTCGGCCACCGGGGACAGGCCGGCGATCAACAATCGTTGGGCGGCACCCATACGAATCCGCACCTGATCGGCTTCAACGACGACCGGCGCAGCGACACCCGCATCGCTCTGATTATGTCGGGCATTCGTTCCAAGCGTGATATGCCGCACCACGCGCTGGCGTCCTTGCAGCGCGCCCAACAGTACTGCGAAGTGCGCTTTCGCTGCGCAATCGGGCTCGAACTTTTCGACCAGTACGTCGAGTACGCCGCCACACGGCAGCTCCAGTGACGGTGCAAGCCCGCCCTCACCGTAACGCACGACATGGTTGTGCTCGACGAACTCATGGCGCCCCAACCGTTCAAGGAAGTCTTCCTCTACACAGCCTCCCGAGAGTGAACCGCAGAACTCGCCTGTCGACAGGGCTGCCAATAGAGACCCGGGCCCTCGCGGTGCCGAACCAAACGTTGCAAGCACCGTGCACAGCCAAACGCAGCGATCTTGTTCGAGCCACGTCGTGGCTTGCTGGATAACTTGGAGATCAAGGTTTTTCATGAAATGCGAACCGGCCCGGCCTTCCTCCGATGAGTTTCCCAGCGTGATCGGCATGCCTTTACGGGCCGGCACCGTGGGTTGAGGTGCAGGCCCGTTGAGCGCGGCCTCACGATTGAATGGAGTATGTGGAGTTAGCCGGTAGAGGCGATTGCCTGATCAAGGGAATTTATTGCCTATTTCAACAGACGTCGGAAAATAGGCTTGCATGTGACAAATTGTTTCTGGCCTAGGCAGTTCTAAAGCAGTCGTCGAAGCCTCACTAAAAACGAAACAGGGCCGGCAGCGCTTGCCTTGTGCCGGTTCAGCCCACTTTGCGCCCTTCAACCGGGTAGCCCGGGTCAGTAAAACCATGGGTCGATGCATGGCCCGGCACCACCAGGCTGTCGACCCGTTTTTCGTCATCCGGCCCCAGTTCCAACCCCAGGGCATCCATATAGCTGTCCCAATGCGCCTCGGTACGAGGGCCTGCGATCGCCGCGCTGACCAGTCGATTTTTCAGTACCCAAGCAATGGCAAAGGCAACTGAAGTAGTGCCCCGATCGCTCGCATGCCGGGCGATGGCCTGCGCGATCTTCAAAGACTCGGGGCGCCATTCTGTCTGCTGGATACGCTTGTCACCACGCCCTGCCCTTGTATCAGCCGGTGGCGGCGCATCCACAGGGTATTTACCGCTGAGCACGCCACGCGCGAGCGGGCTGTAGGGGACAACCCCAATGCCGTAATTGCCTGCAACGGGCAGTTGCTCGACCTCGGCGATACGATTGACGATGTTGTACAACGGTTGGCTGACGGTCGGCCGCTGGATGCCCAACGAATCAGCGATGCGAACCATCTCGGCGATTTTCCAGCCGTGGAAATTGGAAACCCCGTAATAGCGAATCTTGCCCTGGCGAATCAGGTCGTCGATTGCGCGCAGGCCCTCTTCCATTGGCGCGTCACTCAAGGTGCGGTGAAAATACAGGACGTCGATATAGTCGCTGCCCAGGCGTTTCAGGCTGGCCTCGACATTCTGCATGATCCATTTGCGCGACTGCCCCTGTTGATTCGGCCCCGCATCGGCAGACGACGGGTAACCGAACTTGGTTGCTACGACCCAGTTATCCCGTTGGGCGGCAATGGAGCGGCCGACCACCTCTTCGGAACGCCCGGCGTGATAAGCATCAGCGGTGTCGATAAAGTTGATGCCGGCGGCACCCGCCTTGTCGATGATGCGCTGACTGGTCGCCTCATCGGTCTCGCCACCGAACATCATGGCGCCCAGGCACAACGGCGATACTTTCAGGGCGCTGCGGCCCAGGTAACGGTAATTCATCATTAACCCTCAAAGGCGTTGAAAAGATGAATTGATCCTAGCCCCATTCGGATTGGTGATTAAGGTGCAAAAAAAGGATACGGCCATGAGGCTGATTCATGAATGATTTACGCCTTGTAGCGCAGCGCATCCACTACCAGCGCAAGTGCCCGCGATGACTGCCGCCGGCTGGGGTAATAGATGTGCAGGCCCGCAAAGGTTGGAAACCACGCCTCCAGCACCCAACAAAGGCGGCCGGCTGCAACGTGCTCTTTAACCAGGTCTTCAGGTAGATAAGCCACGCCGCATCCATCCAGCGCAGCCGCGAGCATCGGGTAGGTGCCATTGAAGGTCAGTTGGCCCTGCACTCGAACCTGTAGCTCACGCTTACCGTTGGCGAGTTCCCATGGGTAGCAACCGCCATGGGTGGGGAGCCTCAGGTTGATGCAGTTGTGCGCGGCCAGATCGTCCGGCCCCTGCGGCGCCGGGTGCGCTTGCAGATACGCAGGTGAGGCGACCATCGCCATGCGCAGGTCGGGGCCGATTCGAACCGCAATCATGTCCTGGGCAACCTGGTTCCCCAGGCGCACGCCAATGTCATACCGCTCGGCAACGATATCGGTCAGGCCATAGTCGGTGGTGATTTCAACCTTGATGTCTGGATAGCGCGGCATGAACGGCGCCAGGCGCGGCCACAGCACCGCGTTTGCAGCGTAATCGGTGGCTGATATGCGCACGGTGCCGCGAGGCGAGTCACGTAGCTCGACCACCTCGGCAAGGTCGGCTTCGATCTCTTCGAAGCGCGGCGCCAGCTTGTTGAACAGCTGCTCTCCCGCCTCGGTAGGCGCCACGCTTCGAGTGGTCCGCGTCAGTAAGCGCACGCCAAGTCGGGCTTCCAGCGCGCGGATGGTATGACTCAGAGCCGACTGCGAAACACCGAGCTGAGCGGCGGCACGGGTAAAGCTGCGCTCCCGCGCGACCGCCACAAATGCCAACAAGTCGCCATAACCTTCGCGCGCCATTGATGCACCTCATTCATACAGTGATTGATGAGCTTGGCTCATGACGCCATGCAGGTTATGCCTCTTAATCAATGGATGCCAGTTGCCTACCATGGGCCAGACCAACGAAACCTGTGACCACATGGAGTGCTCGATGAAACTGTTCACCGCTACTACCTTTGCCACCCTCCTCTTCGCCGCCGCCGTGGACGCCGATCAAAGCCAGCCGCGCCCTGATCCGAAGCCGTCCCCCGACGTGCTGGAAGCCACCCCGCAGCTCTACACCTACACCACCGAACTGCTGTTCGGCGAAGTGTGGAAACGTGCAGAGCTGATACCGCGAGATCGCAGCCTGATCACCTTGTCTGCTCTGATCGCCAGCGGCCAGATCCCGCAACTTGCCGGGCACATCAAACTGGGGCTCGACAATGGCCTCAAGCCCAGTGAGATAAGCGCATTGATTACCCATTTGGCGTTCTACTCCGGCTGGCCAAACGCGATGTCTGCGGCGGGTGTCGCCAAACAGATATTCAGCGAGAGAAATATTCCAGCTGATCAGATTTCGCCACCCGCGGGCGCTCCTCTGACACTTGATCCCGACAGTGAAGTCAAACGCCGAGCCGCCGTCGAGGCCGGGGTTGGTGGCGTAGCACCGGACCTGGCCCGCTACACCAATGACGTGTTGTTCGGCGACCTCTGGCGGCAAAGCAATCTCAGTGCCCGTGACCGCAGCCTGGTCACTGTCGCCGCGCTGATTGCCCAAGGCCAGGCGGCGCAGCTCCCGTTCCACCTCAACCGCGCCATGGACAACGGCCTGAGCCAAGCCCAGGCCGGCGAAGTGGTGACGCATCTGGCGTTCTACGTGGGCTGGCCGAAGGCGATGTCGGCGGTACCGGTGCTCAAGGAAGTTTTCGCTTCGCGCCGGTGAGGCCAAAACCACGGTCACGCACCGGGCGTTCAATAAACTTTTTTTGCTCTTGTTTGAATTGCTGATGCCAACGCTCTAACGCTTCAGCCCCATCCGATGCCTGTACCGCTAATGAAACAGACAAGATCATGCCGCAAAGCGTCCAAATAAGGAGTTGCTTCATTTCATAGTTCCTTCGTTGTTTTAACTAAAACGTGTGGGGATATCGGCGCCTGCATACTTCTGGAGCAGCCCCGCCAAATCCTGGTAACACGCCGCCAGGTCATGAGCGCCAAGCCGGGTTAATGACCTCGACGTTCGACGGGCCTGGGCCGCGCTGATCGCTGAATGGGAGGCATACCTGGAAATACGCCGATCGCCCCTTTGCACGCACTTGGCGATCGATGAGTCAGGTTGCAGGTCACGGGTTTTGCGTTGCAGCCAAATCAACTGTCGACTCAATTGAAGGGACACCGAGCCTGCCTGGCCAGCCTGCTGGTTATCGGCGCCCAACAGAGCCTGCAAGGCAACCAATCGGTGCTGTTGCTTTGCCTGCCACTTGAGGAGGTCCATACGGTGCCCATGACGAAGTAACCGTTGTGTGTCCTTGTGCAGCGCTGTCCTCAGCACGTGGAGGTGGCTGCCGGATTTCCCCGGCAGCAACTGGAAGGCCAACAGGCAGATGGCAAGCGCCGCCAGCCAGGCGAGCGCCTGATTGGCGAGGTCGCTGAAGTCGTATTGGGCCGTCCCGCCCGTACTGACGAGCGTGTTAAAGGCAATCAGGTAGGCGATGCCTTGAAAGGCATGCCGCGGTCGGGTCGTGGCATGAATCCCGACGGTCCAAAACGCAATCAGCGCGACCGTAAGCAGCGCGAACCCGCTGATGTGGGGTAACAGCAGAAACTTGCACGCCGCTGCCGCCACTATTCCGTAGAGGGTTCCCTTGAAAAAGCGGGCAAGGCCTTGAGCAGGTACCGCGCTAGTGGCTACTAAGGTGCAGCACGGCCCTAATACCGCCAGCAACGTTGGCCCCTGATCCCAGGCTGTCAGGTACCAGACGGCACCGGTTGCCAGCGTTGCTAGAAGGGCTCGCAGGCCGTTACGCAGTGCATCGCCGTAGTGTCGGTGAAAACTCACGGCGCGGGCCGGCGTTCGGGGGGCGCGCTCAAGGCAGGCAAAGCTCAGCAAGCCACTGGCCAGGTCTGCCAGTTGTTCATTCAAGCGCTGTTGGCTTGCAGTGCAATCAGGATTTTGCGCGAGGCTGCGTTGCATCTCCCGGACACGATCGGCCGCCACGCAAAAGCCAGGGATTGATTCGGCCAACTGTTGCAGCTCCGTACCGATTGGAGCGAGCGCAGGCAAAACACACCGATCGGTCACGCACTCGTCCAGCACCACCGCGTGCAAATACGCAAGCCCCGCCTGCAGGGTCGCAATCCTTGCGCGGATCAGCAATGACTCACCTCGGCCAATCCCGAGAAGCTCGTCCACCTTGCTGATATCGATGGCGAGCCGGTCCGGCGCAATAGCCGGCTCCGTGCTGTGTTCCCCGTTAAACCGCGTAGCCAGCAACCGCAGGGTGCGGGAGCCGATGTCCCGAAGCGCCGTGTTCAGTGTGTGCTCGACGGTCTTGTAACTGAACAACGTGGCCACAAGGCTCAGGCTCAACACCCCAAGTACAACCGCCGTACCCCGCCCGACAATATGATCAAAACTTTGCTGCGGGGCGACGATGGCGGGGCCGAGGGCAAGGCAAACGGTGTAGCCGGCGACGACTGCCGCCGTGGCGTGGTAGTGCCGAAGCACGGTCATGGCGCCGACACAGAGGCCGAGCCACACCCCTACGCCGAGGATGAACAGCAGCATTTTCTGGGCGAACAGCCCGGTCAGGACCAATGCGACGGCCAGCCCCAGCATTGTTCCCAGCACCCGATTGTATCCCTTGCCGACCACCGCGCCCTGTAGCGGATGGATCAGCAACAACACGGTCGAAGCCGCCGAGAACGGTGCATCCAGGTGTAGTTGGAACCCCAGCCACAGGGCCAATGAGGCCGCCGCGAGACTGCGCAGCACGTAGCCCGCTGTACCCGGTGTCCATGATCCGGGCAGTGCGACCAGCATTCGCAATGCGCGGGCCATCACATGAACTCCTGGAGCCACTGCGTCAGCCTCCAATGCGGCTCGGCCCCCGCCTCGGCGACCTCGATGCTGGCGGTCATCCCCGCCGCCAGCTCCACCCCCTGCGGCACCTTGTCGAGCTCAATCCGTACGGGCACACGCTGGGCCAGGCGTATCCAGCTGAAGGTTGGCGCCACTTGAGGCAAACCACTGTTACTGCGCAGCTCGTTGCCGTCGGCAATGCCTCTACCAATACTCGCGACATGCCCTTCGAGCAGCGGTGAAAAACCCATGAGCTTGATTGACGCCGTAGCCCCAACCCGAACGCCGGCCAGCTTGGTCTCTTCGAAGTAACCGGTGACCCAGAAGCTATGGCTATCGACCACAAAGATATTGGTCTCGCCCGCCGCCGCGTAGTCACCCGGCTGAAGCCGCAACTGGGTCACATACCCGTCGACCGGTGAACGAATCGTCGTGCGGTCCAGATCGAGCCGTGCATGGGCCAACTGGCTCAGGGCCGCATCCAGCCGCGCCCTGGCCACCGCCAGGTCCCGGGCCGCGTTGTCGGTCTCCTCCCGCGCAATGGCATCGCCTAGTTGGTTGCGGCGTTTGAGCTGTGCGCTGCGCTGTTCGAAGACACTGCGCGCCTCGGCAAGCTCCGCCGTTCGCTGTTGCTGGGCAAGCAGATAGGTGCTCCGGTCGATCTGATACAGCAAAGCGCCCTTGGCGACCCACTGGTTGTCGCCCACGAGCAGTTGCTCAACCTGCCCATTTACCTCGGGGGCAATACGGATAACTTGCGCACTGACACGCCCGTCTCGCGTCCAGGGCGCCAGCTCATAGGCGCGCCACAACTGCGTACAGAACAGCAGTGCAGTCAGGCCGAGCGCTAGGGTCACGAGGGTCTTGAGGATGTGATTGATGGTCATTGCGCCGCCCTCAACACTTCAGGACCAAAACCGAGAGAACAATCAGCGACACAAAGAAGCGCGCCATGCTCGGGTGCCAGGTCCAATCAAGCCAGCGCCGCATGACACGCTCCAGCAGCCCGTACACCAGGGCTGAAACACCCAGGTAGAGCAAAAAGGGAGGCATGTAGAGGTGGGCAATCGTGATTTCGCTCAGCATGGGTTGAATCTCGCAGTCGGCAATCACCTTGATGGCCTTGATACGATGGTAGGAAATGCCAGATGATGCCGATATTGAGTATGCTGCCAAGATATAATCAAATTCGGACAATCGCGGGTGGCCCAGCATGGACGAGACGAATCTCTACGCGGTTGATCAATTCGAACTGGATAGCTTCGACCAGCCCGCCGTCGCGCTGATGCTGGGGAGCCAGCGAAACGACACCGAATTCCCCGTGCACTCGCACCGCAAAGGCCAACTGGTGGTGGCTTATCACGGGGGCATCGTGTGCACCGTAGAGGATGGCGTATGGATGGTGCCATCGGGCTTCGGCGTTTGGATTCCAGGCGGTATTGCCCACAGCAACCGGGTGACCGCCAACGGCAAGATCGGGTATCTGTTTGTAGAGCCCGGCGTAGCCGCTTTACCGCAGAAATGCTGCACGCTGGTGCTGTCGCCACTGGTGCTGGAGTTGATCCTGCATCTGAGCGCACAGGCTCAGAACTACCCGCCTGCGTCTGCCAATGCACGTTTGGCGAGCGTGCTCCTTGAACAGCTGGAACTGGCCCCCTCGGAACAGTTGTACCTGCCGCTTCCCGCCACAACGCAGCTGCGTTTCATCGCGCGTGGCTTGGCCCAGGACCCGTCAAATCGGTGCACCATGGCCCAGTGGGCAAGTCAGGTGGCCATGAGCGAGCGGTCCCTGGCGCGCCTGGTCAAGAGTGAAACAGGGCTCACATTTGGCCAATGGCGCAAGCAATGGCAAATCATCGTGGCCTTGCAGAGCCTGGCGGAGGGCGAGTCGGTGCAACGAACCGCCGAGGCGCTCGGGTACGAGTCGGTCAGTTCGTTCATCAGTATGTTTCGCAAGACCCTGGGCTCGTCGCCGGCGCGCTACATCCGCAGTACTGCAACGCGTTAGCCGCCACCGATAACAATCATCTGCTCATGGGCAATTTCGAGCGTATCCACCGCCACCTCATTACCATCAGACTTGAGGTCAGCACCGGTGATCTTGGTCGGCCAGGCATTATTCAACTGCCACTGCATCGTCACGTTGCCGGCCTCGTCCAGCAACTTGACCAACACCGTGCGGCGCGCAATGGTGTTCATCTTTATTTCGTCCATCCACTGCCAGAACGCGTTGTCGTTAGTGAATACGCCACGCTTCATGGTCACGTTACTGTACTTGGCGATGCCCGGCATCTTGATGGTTGAAAGCGGCGCGCTGGTGCTGTTCCGGTATTCAATGACCTGCACGTCCTTTTCCATGCCGGACACTTCCTGGAAGGCAATGCCTGTCAATTGAGTCCCGAAATCCACTTCGAACCGGAACTTCGGCATTGGCCATGTCGAGCCTTGATTGCTTGCATCGTCACTCATGAACAATCCCTTTGAATTTGACTAAAGCCGAGTTTCCGACAATGTTTTGTAAGTCAAAGGTATAGCCTTTCTCCAACAGCCAAGCGAGAACTTCATAATATTCCATGAGTGATGCAACCGACCTTGGGAAGCGGCCAAATATAGCGGCTTAGATAGTAGAGGATAAAATTGTTTTTTCAGCCGCATGCCCAGTACCCAGGCGTTTCCACTTCTGCAACATGTTCAGCCAACAACACCGGCAATTGCGCCTGCAAAAACGCCACCCACGTACGCACCTTGGCATCCAGAAACCGCCTCGATGGATACACCGCAAAGATGCTGCGCTCTCGCAACCGATAACCTGGCAACAGCCTAACCAGCGAACCTTCGCGCAACGCCGCGGCTGCGCTGAAAAACGGCAACAGGCTGATGCCCATCCCCTCCTGCGTTGCCTTGACCATCGCATCGGCTACGTTGGTCCTGAAGGTATCACCTGACGCAATCGCAACCTCACCCTCCTCGCCCTTGAACAGCCAGGCATCCTCCTGGAAGTCCTGAAGATGCAAACGTCGATGCTGCATCAACTGCTGCGGATGCTCGGGCACACCGTACCTGGCCAAATACCCGGGCGCCGCACAAGGCACACTGAACAGCTGCCCCACCGTCTGACTCACCAGCGCCGAATCCGGCAAGGAATGGGCGATGGAAATCACCACGTCGTGGCCTTCTTCGAGCGGATCGGGGTTGTGCTGTGACAGGGTCAATTCCATGGACACGTCCGGGAATTGCTCGCTGTAACGGGCAATCAGCGGCGTGATCAGCACCCCCAGGCCACTCATGCAATGCACCCGCAAACGCCCACGCGGGTTGAGGTGCGCGCCACTGGCCTCCGCCGTGGCTTCCCTCACGTCCTCAAGGATGTCGCGACAGCGCAACAGGAACCGCTCGCCGGAATCGGTAAGGCTCAGGCGCCGGGTGGTGCGCTGCAACAATCGGGTCTCCAGGTGTTTTTCCAGGTCGGAAACCAACCGCGACACCTGCGCCCCGGACACTTCCAGTGCCTCGGCCGCAGCGGCAAAGCTGCCCGTGTCGACAACCCGGGCGAACACCTGCATGCCATTGAGCACATCCATCAGCGCTGCCCCTTGATTGCTACCTGATACGTACGAGTCATTCACCTGTTCCTGTCTTTATCCCGGCGGGGCAATCACTAAAATGAACCCTACTCACAGAGGGACTCATCATGAACATCAAATGCCTCAGCCTGATCCTGCTCTTCACTGCGACCGGCGCCCTGGCGGCCGGCAGCAATGACCGCAGCCCCGCGCCGGATATCCAGCGCATCGTTTCAATCACACCCGTGCCCGGCAGTTGCCAGGTGGAACCGGCGACAATGGTTTACCTCGACAGCCAGGGCGCCAGCCATACCGTCAACTACCAGGTCATGGGTACGTGCCAGGGCGGCGTTTAAAGCAGCTTCCAGGTGTAACTGAGGATCAGCCGGTTCTCGTCGATATCACTGCGGTAGTTTGAACGGGCCATGACGTTGCGCACACGAATGCCCAGGCCGCTCAACGTGCCACTTTGCACCACGTAGCCGATATCCAGGTCACGCTCGCGGTCACGGCCTTCGTAGCCTGCGCCAATGGTCACGTTATTACCGGTGATGTAGCGCACGGTGGTGGTCAGCCCCGGAATGCCCAGCGCCACGAAGTCGTAGTCGTACCGTGCTTGCCAGGAGCGTTCGTCGGTGTAGGCGAACTCGTAGGTGGGCACCTCGTTGCCCAGCGGCGAGATGTTGGCGAAGACCCGTGGGAACGCGTTGTCGCCGTACATGGCTTGGTAACCGACGTAGAAGATATGGCCGCCATGCTTGGCCGACAGCAGCGAGAAAAACGCCTGGTTGTCGATCTTGCCGAGCAATTTGTCGCCGTCTTCCCGCGCGTCGTAGTAACCCAGGTTGGCGCCGAGCACCCAGTCGCCCATCGGCTGGCTATGCTTGAGGCCGACAAAGTCCTGGCGGTAGATGTCTTTAAGTTGGCCATGCCAGTAGCTGACGCTGGTGCGGTTGGTGTTGAAGGCGTAGTCGCCGCCGACGTAGTTGAACGCATCACTTTCTGCGCCGCGCTGCGGCACGTGGCCGAGCATGGCGATCATCTTCTCGTCGCCGGCTTCGTTGCGCAGGCTGGTGGTGGTCAAGTGCCCGGCCTGTACCGTCAGCCCCGCGATTTCGCCGGAGCTGACACTCACACCCTGATAGCTCGGCGGCAGCAAGCGAATATCGCTGAACGCCAGCACCGGCAGGTTGGGTTGCAACTCGCCTACCTTCAGTTCGGTCTTGGAGAACCTGGCCTTGAAGGTCAGGCCCAAACGGCTGTAATCATCCGGGGCGCTGCCATCGCCCTTGACCGGCAGCAAGCCGGTATTGGTGCGGTCCGGGCTGCTGTCGAGCTTGAGGCCCAGGGTGCCCAGTGCGTCCAAACCAAAACCGACGGGCCCAGGCGTATAGCCGGATTTGTAGGTGAGGATAAACCCCTGGCCCCACTCCTCTGCCTTCGACTGCTTGTTGGCCCCGACGATGTCCGAGAAGTCGCGGCTGAAGTAGTAATTGCGGGCCTGCAAGGTAGCCGTGGAGTCTGCGAAAAAACCGCCCTCAGCCGCGGTCGCCGCAAGGGGCATGCCCAACAAGGACAGCCAGATACGTTGTGTTTTCATGTCGTTGCTCTTGGTTATTGTTATCGACAGTTATTGCGCCGCGGCAGCGATCACCTCTGGCCGGCCTCGACGCTCATTCAGCGCATACACGGTCATCGCCAGCACCGCGACAGCCCCGGGAATGGCAAAGGCCATGAAGTTCAGGTGCAGGGGCAGTTCAATTCCCATCAGTGCACCCCCCAGCAGCGGACCGACGATGGCGCCGGTGCGGCCAATGCCGGAAGCCCAGCCCAGGCCGGTGGCTCGAATGTTCAAGCCATAGAGTTGCGCGGCACCGGCGTACAGCAGGATCTGCGTGCCGATGGTGGTAGCGCCCGCAAAAAAGATCAGCAGGTACAGGACCGGCATCGGGCTCTTGATCCCCAGCAGGCTGATGGACACCAGCGCGGCGATGAAGAACCCGATCACCACCTTCACCAGGTTAAGCCGATCACACAGCCAACCGCCGACAAGCGCTCCGGCAATGCCGCCAAAATTCAGCGCCAACAGGAAGGACAGACTCGATCCCAGGCTGTAACCGGCACCGGCCATCAGCTTGGGCAGCCAGGAACTCAGGGCGTAGACCATCAACAGGCAACAGAAAAACGCGACCCAGATTGCCGCCGTCCTCAAGGCCAGGCCATGACGAAACAACTCCAACACCGAGGCGCCTTTGCCTTTTCCGACGCTGATGTGCAGTTCGTCTTCCGGGTTGATCGGGGTCTCCGGCGACAGGCGCTGGAGCAACTGACGGGCCTGTTCTTTTCGGCCCTGACGGATAAGAAACCCAATGGATTCGGGCAGCCAATACACAATCAACGGCATCAGCAACAGCGGGATAGCCGCCGCGAAGAACATGGACGGCCAGCCAAAACGCGGCAGCATGAAAATCCCCACGCCGGCCGAGAGCATGCCGCCCAGCGAGTAACCACCAAACATCACCGCCATCAGGATGCTGCGCATTTTCTTCGGCGCATATTCCGTAATCAGCGCGGCCGCGTTGGGCATCAGCCCGCCACAGCCCAGCCCGGCAATAAATCGGCAGATACCAAATTCAGTCGGGTTGCTGGCAAAGCCATTAATCACGGTGGCGACGCTGAACAACGCAAAGCAGATGGCGATGCCTTTGCGCCGACCGAACTTGTCCGCCAGGCTGCCGAAGATCAGCGCCCCGAACATCATGCCAAACAGGGCGTAACTGCCCAGCGCGCCGGCCTGTAAGGGTGTCAGCCCCCATTCCTGCATGATCGACGGCAAGACCACGCCGTAGATGAACAAGTCATACCCGTCAAAGACCAACAGCAAGGCACACAGGCTGACAACCAACCAGTGGAAACGGTTAAAACGGGCGTTATCGATAATCGAATTGACGTCATGGGTACGCATGGCAATGCTCTCTTTATTGTTGTTGTGAGTCAGTGTCTGCAGGTACTGCGGTGGGTCAGCCGAGGTCGCCGCCTCCTACCGGCAAGGT
The DNA here is from genome assembly GCF_002204795.1 of Pseudomonas sp. K2I15. Lineage (GTDB taxonomy): Bacteria > Pseudomonadota > Gammaproteobacteria > Pseudomonadales > Pseudomonadaceae > Aquipseudomonas. The sequence continues at coordinate 21,634 of NZ_NIXO01000044.1, read as the reverse complement.
GACGCCCGTGATGTAAGAGGCCTCATCGGAGGCAAGAAACAGAATGGCGCCGGCTTGTTCGTCGATGCTGCCGTAACGCTTCATCGGGCTGCTGTCGAGGGTTTGGTCGACGATCTGTTGGTACCAGACGCGCTCCTGGTCGCTTTGGGGCTGGCTGTTGCGCGGGATACGGCGCGGCGGCGCTTCGGTGCCGCCCGGTGCGGTGGCGTTGACCCGAATGCCGCTGCCGGCGGTCTCCAGGGCCAGGCACGCGGTCAGGGCGTTGACGCCGCCCTTGGCCGCGCCATACGGCACGCGATTGACCCCGCGCGTGGCGATGGACGAGACATTGACGATGGCGCCACTGCCCTGCTCCAGCATGTAGGGCAACACGCAATGGCAGCACCACAGCGTCGGGAATAGCGAGCGGCGTATCTCGGCCTCGATTTCATTTTCGGCGTAGTGCTCGAACGGCTTGGCCCAGATGGTGCCGCCAACGTTGTTGACCAGAATGTCGATACGTCCGAAACGCGCCTTGGCAGCGGCCATGACTCGGGCGCATTCGGCATGCTGCTCCAGGTCGGCGGTGAGGATCAGTGCCCGCTCATGCTCTAGTTCATGCACGAGTTCCGAGCGGTCGACCGCGACCAGCCAGGCGCCCTCTTCCAGCAAACGCTCGGCAACTCGGCGGCCAATGCCCTGGGCGGCGCCGGTCACCAGCGCAACCTTGGTATTGAAACGTGGATTCATGGGAAGCTCCTCAGGCGGCGTCGCCGGTAACGATGGCGTTGGGTGTGAACTTCTCGTAGTGGAAGCTCGCGGGGGTGACACCCTGGCTCTTGAAGTGCTGGCGTACCGCGTCGACCATCGGTGGCGGCCCGCACAGGTACACATCCACATCGCCGTGGTTCAGCACGTCTGCGGCCATGTGCTGGGTGACATAGCCTTGCTGCGGGTGCGCGGTCTGTGGGTCGGCCACACAAGTGACAAAATTGAAGTTGGGCAGGCGTTTGGCGAAAGCTTGCAGCACCTCGACCATCACCAGGTCCTGGTCCCGCGTCACGCCGTAGATCAACGTGACCGGCCGGTTTTCCTCACGTTCGGCCAGCACTTCAAGCATCGACAGAAACGGCGCCAACCCGGTACCACCCGCCAGTAACAACAAGGGCCGCGCCACTTCACGCAGGTAAAAACTCCCCAGCGGCCCGGTCATCGGTACGGCGTCGCCCGGCTGGGCGCGCTCCAGCCAGCCACTCATCAGGCCGCCCGGCACGTGCTTGATCAGGAAGCTGGCGCGCTTGTCGCCGGGGCGGCTGCTGAACGAATACGAGCGGGTCTGCCCACTGTCGGGCACGCCGATATTCACGTACTGGCCTGGCAGAAATACCGGAGCCTGATCCAGTTCGAAGCTGACTTCCAAGGCGGCATCGGCATGCCGGGTGATGCTCGCCACCGTCGCGGCAAACTGTGCGGTGCCGGTCTTGCAGGTACTGGACGGCACCGGCACGGCAATCACGCAGTCGGACTGCGGCACCATCTGGCAGGTCAGCACCTGGCGCTCAAAGGCTTCATCCTCGCTCAGGGCGTCTTCGATGTAATCGTCGCCCAAGTCATAGGCGCCGGTTTCACAGCGGCATTTGCAGGTGCCGCACACACCGTCCGAGCAGTCCATGGGCAGGTTGATACGTTGGCGAAAGGCCGCGTCGAGGACCTTTTCACCCACCTTGCAGTCGATGAAACGGGTTACCCCGTCCTCGAAGTTCAGGGCTATGGAGTACGTCATGGGCGTGTCCTCAGATGTGGTAGATATCGATGACCTGGTGGATGTAGTCGTTTTTCAGCACCACCTTCTTGCGCGTGATCAGCGGCTGTTCGGCGCGGATGTCCAGGCGGTAGAACGAGGTGCCGAAATAGGTATCCGTGGTCTTGTAGCGATGGCTGAGGGTTTGCCAGTTGAAACGCAGTTCCACGTGTTGACCGTCGTCGGCCAGCACTTCAAGGTTGGTGATCAGGTGCGCGGTGCGCGGCTCCGGGGTGCTGGCGCTGGAGCGCTCGGTCTTGATGCGGAACACGCGGTCTTCCAGGCCGTCGCGGCTGGGGTAATAGATCAGCGAGATTTCGCTCTGAGGGTCTTCGGTCAGGGCGTCGTGGTCGTCCCAGGCTGGCATCCAGTACTCGACCTTGGGTGAGTAGCATTCGAGCCACTCGTCCCACTGGCGGTCATCCAGCAGGCGGGCTTCGCGGTACAGAAAGTCCAGCAGGCGGTCACGGGAAGCACTCATGACAGCACCTCCTTGTCCGTGGCGATCAGGCCTTGCTGCTCCCGCTCGATGGCGCGTTGCAGGCTCTGGGCCCAATGGGCATGCTGGCGGACGAACAAGCCTTCGTCCTCGGTTTTGACGCCGCTGAGCTGCGGGTTCATGCCCATGGCCTGGGCGTTTTCGTCGGCGCCTTCGACCCACTGTTTGGCGCCGCGGCTGAGGTCATTCCACAAGGTGGTAGCGCCCTGGTAGCCGGTCTGGCAGGCGCGAAACTCCTCCAGGTCGTCCGGCGTACCCATGCCGCTGACGTTGAAGAAGTCTTCGTACTGGCGAATGCGCGTGGTGCGTTCCTGGGCACTTTCGCCCTTGGGCGCCATGCAGTAAATCGTGACTTCAGTCTTGTCGACTGCGATCGGCCGCACCACGCGGATTTGCGTGGAGAACTGGTCCATCAGGTAAACATTCGGGTAGAGGCACAGGTTGCGGGTTTGATCGACGATAAAGTCGGCACGTTCCTGGCCCAGGCGCTCGGCCAGCGCCTCGCGGTGAGCATGCACCGGGCGCACTTCGGGGTTGAGCAGGCGCGTCCACAGCAGGATATGGCCGTGCTCGAAGGCGTAGACACCGCCCAGGCTTTTCGACCAGCCATTGGCGTCGACGGTGCGTGTGCCTTCCGCTTCGTAGTTGCGCCGGCCCATGGTCGCCGAGTAGTTCCAGTGCACGGAGCTGACGTGATAACCGTCGGCGCCGTTCTCGATCTGCAGTTTCCAGTTGCCGTCATAGACATACGAAGAACTGCCCCGCAGCACTTCCAGGCCCAGCGGCGCCTGGTCGACCATCTGGTCGATGATCACCTGGGTTTCACCCAAATAATCACTCAGTTCCGGCACCGTCTCGCTGAGGCTGCCGAACAGAAAGCCGCGATAGTTTTCGAAGCGGCCAAGGCGTTTGAGGTCGTGGGAGCCGTCACAGTCGAAGCTGTCGGGATAAGCGCCGGTCTTGGCGTCCTTCACTTTGAGCAGCTTGCCGGCGTTGCTGAAGGTCCAGCCGTGGAACGGGCAGGTAAACGAGCCTTTGTTGCCTTGTTTACGGCGACAGAGCATGGCGCCACGGTGGGCACAGGCGTTGACCAGGCCGTGCAGCGTGCCGTGTTTGTCACGAGTGATGACGACCGGCTGGCGGCCAATCCAGGTGGTGAAGTAGTCGTTGATCTCTGGCACCTGGCTTTCGTGTGCCAGGTAGACCCAACCGCCTTCGAAAATGTGCTTCATCTCCAGGGCAAACAGGTCGGGGTCGGTGAAGATGTCGCGGCGGCAGCGGAACACCCCGGTGGCGGGATCTTCCTGGACGGATTCGCGCAGTTGCAAGGCGAGTCGGTCGAATGTGCTGATCATGGGGTAGGCCCTCGGTTGTTCTTGTATCAGGCCCCCCCACCTTATGTGCTTGCCCTACGCCTCAATATCCGCTGACTGCAATTCGCTATCCGCCTGGCGCAAGCCGGCGCTTCCACGTCTGCGAAGGCAGCTCGCCAAAGCGTTTGCGATAGGCCTCGGAGAAACGTCCCAGGTGCACAAAGCCGTGATCCAGTGCCACTTCGGTGACGCTGCGCGCAGTGCCCAACTGCAACACGGTATGCACCCGCTCCAGCTTGCGTTGGCGTATGTAGTCACGCGGCGAAATGCCGACCTGGCGCTCAAACAAGGTGTACAGCGAACGCTCGCTGACCTGGGCGATGGCCATCAGCTGTTCAATGCCGATGTCCTCGGTCAGATGTTCCTCGATAAACTCGCGCACCGCTTCAAAACCACCGCGTTGATGGGGTTGCGGGATGACACGCAACACGTTGCTGCCCAGCAGCGCCAGCAGCTTATTGGCCACAACCCGCTCATACAGGCCCTGCAATTCGGGCTCTGCGGCATTTTCGGCCTCGTGGCAGATGAGCCCGAGCAATGGCAGGAAGCCGCCCATTTCAGTCAACACATGGCGCGCCCCCGCGAAACGGATGCCATCCTGGGGCAATGTCCAGTGCTGCTCCAGGCAGGCGTTTTCCAGTAGGCGCACGGGCACTTTGATGATGAATTTTTCGCAGTCGGCGGAATAGGTCAGGTCCACCGGGTCATCCGGGTTGATCAGCAGGATTTCCCCCGGCCCGAATACCTGCTCCTCGCCACGGGAGTTCGAGTGGCAGTGGCCGTGCAGCAGGATTTGCAGGTGGTAAATGGTTTGCAGTGCTACCGAGGTGACCCGCACGGGCGCGCCGTAGCTGATGCGGCACAGGTCCAGGCTGGAAAAGGTGCGGTGGCTGATGCTCGCCTGCGGGCGGCCCTTGGGCGGCAGGCGGATACAGTGGCTGCCTACGTGTTGGTTCACGTAATCGGACACCGCATAGGCATCTGCACGATCGAAAATCTGGCTGCGCTCACTCAATAGCACGGTCATGGTTGCGCCTCTTTTATTATTATTGGCCCCTGTTTTTCTACTTCAACGCACAGTGATGCCGGGGACACGCGCCGTCCAATATTCAATAGGTGTCGCGTCATACCCCGAAGGTATCGTGGGCTCACTTTCGTTGCAGAACCGACTCACCCGCCTGGGGCGGCAGCCGCAGGTTATCCAGCAACGCCAAGCCCGCAATCACCGCCACCAACAAAAACGTCAGCTGGAAATCGGCGGTCACGGCCTGCCCGGTGTTGCCGTGAAAATTCATGGCAAAACGTAACAAGAGCGCACCAATGGCAACGCCCATGGCCATGCTCAGTTGGAAAAACATACTGAACAAGGTCGAAGCGTCGCTCATCTGCGTTTTGGGTATATCGGCAAACCCAAGGGTATTGAACAACGTGAACTGCATGGAGCGTGACAGGCCACCTACAAACAGAATAAACAAGATCATCGCCCAACTCATGCGCTCGTCCAGCAACGCACAGGCTGCAATTGCCAGCACGCCAAGGATGCCGTTGATCATCAACACCGGACGAAAGCCCCAGCGCTGCATCACCCACGTGGTGAAGGGCTTCATCGCCAGGTTGCCCGCAAATACCGCGAGCACCAGCAACCCCGCGTCGAAGGCAGAAAGGCCGAACGCCAGTTGAAACATCAACGGCAGCAGGAACGGCAAGGTGCTGATGGCCACCCGAAAAATCGACCCGCCACACAGGCACACACTGAAGGTGCGCACGCTCACCACACCCAGCGCCAGTAACGGTTGCGCATGCCGGCGCATATGTCGCCAGGCAAAGGCCCCCAGAATCACGCCGGCGCCGCTGAGTAACAGGCCCTGCAACAAGCTGCCACGGCTTTGCCCGAGCAGTTCGACGCCGTACAACAGGGCCGCACTGGCGACGCCCACCAGCAGGAAACCACTGAAATCAAATGTGCGGGAAGCGACCTCGTCACGTTTCGGGATCAACACCAGCGTGGCGATCAACGCCAGTAGGCCCAGCGGCAGGTTGAGGTAGAAAATCCACGGCCAGGACGCGTGGGTAACGATGAATCCGCCCACCGGAGGCCCGAGTATCGGCGCAACCAGGCCGGGCCAGGTGATAAATGAAATCGCCCGCACCAAGTCTTTTTTCTCAGTAGCCCGCAGCACTGCCAGGCGCCCTACCGGCACCATCATCGCCCCGCTGATGCCCTGCAACACGCGCGCGGCAACGAAGGTTTGCAGGCTGTCACTCCACCCGCACATCAATGACGACACGCTGAACAGCACGATCGCCGAACCGAATACCAGCCGCGACCCAAAGCGGTCGGCCAGCCAGCCGCTGATGGGAATGAACACCGCAACGGCAAGCATGTAGGCGCTCATGCCGATGTTCACGTCCACTGCGCCCACCCCGAACGTGTGGGCGATGTCCGGCAGCGCGGTAGCGATCACCGTGGCATCCAGGTTCTCCATGAAGAAGGTGACGGCGACCAGCAAGGCAATCAAGGTTGAGCGGCGTTGGGACATCGACGTCATTGCTGTTCACTCAGGGTTTCGAATCGGCACTTTATCAATAACTCGGATCTTAATGCCGCGAAAAGTCCCATCCCCCTACGCTCCACAACGTAGCCCTCGGTAACGAATCGCACTGATTGAGGGTGCGCAAGAACAAAAAACCGTGCTCGCGCGCTTCAAAACCCATCAAAAATCTATCATTGCCAGAACTTGGCACGATAAACGCTTAATAAACAGAAGTTGATTGTTGAACAATATAAATACCCCCTACATTCAGCAACCGAGGCGACGAACATGCAAAGAAACGTCCAACTGGCGTGAGCCCAAGGAGCCCCACGTGAGTCAAGCCAAGGAACCCAGCCTGTCGCTGGCCGACCAGGTGGCCATCGAACTGCGCGAAGACATCATCGGCGGCCGCCTGCTCCCGGGCATGCCATTGGTGGAGAGCGAGCTGGTCAACGCCTACAACGCCTCGCGCAATACCGTACGCGAAGCGTTGCACCACCTGGGCCGCGAAGGCCTGACCAGTTACGTGCGCAACAAAGGCGTGATCGTGCGCCGCCTCGGGGTGGATGAAGTGCGCGACATCTTCAAGGTGCGGCGCACCCTGGAGCTGCAGGCCATCGCGGCCAGCAAGCCACTGCGCGAGTACCAGTGCGACTTGATGCTCGACGCCATCGAGGCTGCCCAACTGGCCCAGGACCGCGAGAACTGGCAGGCCTTCGGTACCCACAGCTTGCGCTTTCACCAACATATCGTCGGGCTGATGCGCAGCCCGTTGCTGGACGAGTTTTTTACCCATATTGCGGCCCAGATGCGCCTGGTGTTTTCCAACGCGCCCAGCGAGGAAACTTTCCAGAAACCCTGGCTGGAACGCGACCGGCAGATCCACGAACTGCTGGTTGACGGCCACAAGCAAGCTGCCGGGGAAGCCTTGGCCAGCTACCTCAACGACTCCGAATCGGTACTGCTCGACATCCTGAGCAGCATCCCAAAACCCTGAAGCGAGGACCCACCATGTACAAGGACTATCCAGCGGCCTACCAAGTCAGCAAAGGCGCTGCCTTGCAGGTCGATAAAGCCTTCTATGACCGCGTGCGCGAGTCCCGGGATGGCCGCACCCTGATTGTGCAATTCGAGGTGCCGATCCGCACCGGCCGCGCCTGGAAAGTACCGGCAGGCCATGTGTTCCGCGTGACCACCCCGGTTGGTCCGCAGGTCGGCGACTTCAACGTGTGGAGCGCCAACGACCCCCGTGAACGCATGTGGGCGGCGCGCACCCGTCAACTGCAAGGCGCCCACGTCACTACCTACGACCGCCTGTGGTCGAACCTGCCCTTTTTGCGGCCGATGGTCACCATCACCGACGACAGCCTGGCCGACTACGGCATCGACGAACACGGCGGGCGCCTGCACGACTTGCTGGGCACGCGCTGCGACCCTTACGTGAACAAGATGCTCACCGGTGAAGACTTCCACCACCACTGCCACTCCAACCTGACCCGGGCGGTGCTGCCCCATGGCCTGACCGAGTTTGACGTGCACGATGTGCTGAACATCTTCCAGTGCACCGGCCTCAATCACGACGACATGTACTTCATGAAAGCCTGCCCGGCCAAACAGGGCGACTACCTGGAGTTTTTCGCCGAAATCGACCTGCTGTGCGCCCTCTCCACTTGCCCCGGTGGCGACCTGTCACTGCCGATGTGGGGCCCGGATGCCGAAGACCCGCTGAAGGTCTGCCGCCCGCTGGGGGTTGAGATCTACCGCCTTGATGACGCGCTGCTTGAGGGCTGGAAACAACCCGAGCGTGCCGCCTATAACGGCAACCACGGGCTGTTGATTCCCAAGGCCGACTGGGAAAAGTAAGCGCCGCGAAAATAGGCACCCGGGGCGCCTGCGCCGGGTGTTTCACCGTGATTCATCACTAAAGAACCGCCGCGCCCTGCCGAAAGCCTTTGTTCATCGAGATTTCGTCTATCGGCAAGGAAGGTTCATGAAACGTATCGCGGTTGTTGTCGCCCTTGGTCTGCTCAGTGGTTGCAGCCTTCAGCCTTCAAGCACCGCCAGGCATGGCGAAGCACTGTTTGGCGAGGTGCTTAAACAGCCGCTGCTGGCTGATTCGGTCCTGCGCGATGGCGACCATCTCAGCTACCAGGCCCAGATCGCCTCGGCCAAAACCGCCACCACCCCCGATATCGCGCAGATTCGCGCCTCGTGCACCACGCCGGGGGCAAACCTGCTGTTCGTCGAGTCACCCGGCACCTTGGCCGCCAACGGTCAGCCCGAACGGTTCACGGTGATGCGCGACCTGACGGCAGCGGTGGTCGTTAATCTGCAACAGAACCCCAGCTTTATCGAAGCCTGTGCCCGTACGCCGCGCCCGGACTGGCGTGTGGTCAGCGGGGCAACAGATGGGCGCTGGTTGTTGATCGACCGTGCCAGCCTGAAAACCACCGGTGACCAGTTGCAGTTCTGGGGCGCCTTCGACGAACCACTTATTCTGATCAACAAGCTGAAAAAGATGCCCTATGCGCAACAACGCATGCGTTTGCAGGCCAGTTGCAGTCGCCAGAGTTATCGCACGCTGGCAACGTTCGGGCTCACGCCCAGCAATGTGGTGACCTTCGGCAAAACGGAAACTGCACCTCAGGATCAACCTTTCAGCACCGCCGACACCGATATCCAGGCCCTTTTAAAGGCCGCCTGCGCGCCATCGGCTGCACTTGAGCAGCTACCGGTTGCAGCGTCCCGCACCAAGGTTCCCCAGACCGTAACACCGCCGGCCATCCCGGCGCAGGTACTCGACGCCATCACCGCACTGGGCCTGCCCAGCGCCAACAAGTCCTTGCATCACCTGGTGATGAGAACTGACTTCGGCGCCGGCAAACTGCAATCCGAACTGTTCATTGAACCGGATGCAAACAGCGCACAACTGCGCGTTCGTGAAGTCGGCAAATACTCGACCACACAAGAAGTGATGTTCAGGGGATTGTTCAATCTCAATTACCAGGCTGAATCCAAAAGGGATGGACTGGCAATCTCGCACGCCAGCAACGTCGAACAACTCAGCTTCACGGGTGACTGGAAACAGATGCCTGTGGGCGCAACCCTGGGGTTCAGTTTGAAAGAGTTGAACCGTAATACCGCCGAAGAAGATCGGGTGCTGCCACGTACCGATTCCTGCGTGATCAAGCGCGAGTTGCCGGCCAGCAAGATCAACGGGGACCTGAGTGGCTCCGCCAAGGAGCTGAGCTGTACCAGCACCGGTGCGAAATTCATTACCATCAGCACGGTGGTTTACCTGCAGGATTACGGTTACTTCTTTACCAGCAAGAGCGACCTTGCCAACCTCCTCAAAACCAGCATGACGCTGCTCAAGGCTGAATGATCCCTAGGCGCGCTCGGCAATCCTTCGGCTCAGGAAGCTGAAGGCCAGCACGACAAAAATCAGCACGCCCGTGGCCACCTGCTGCCAGTAGAAATTCCAGCCGATCAACAGCAGGCCATTGGCGATGACATTGATAAACAGCACACCCAGCAGCGTACCCGGAATATTCGCCCGGCCCTGACGATTCAGCGTGGTGCCGATAAACACCGCGCCGATTGCATTCAGCAGAAACGCATTGCCCGACAGCGGCACGTAAGCGCTCACCGTCGAACTGAGCAGAATCCCCGCCACCCCACACGCCAGCGCCGCCGCCAGTACCGTGGTGGTGACGATGCGCCGCACCGACAACCCGGAGTAATACGCCAGCAGCGGCTGGGTGCCCTGGGCCAGCAACTCTCGCCCCAGGCGCCCGCGGGCCAGCAACAGGCCGTAGACCACGGCCAATACCAGCACGATCAACAACGGCAACGGCACACCCAACGGGCTGAAGCTCGCCAGTTCCGGCTTGAAGCCCTGGGCGATGTAGATCGGCTGACCGCCATCCGAGAGCAACTGCTGGGCACTGGTGCCGATAAACAACGTGCCCAGGGTTGCCAGGAATGGGCTGATCCGCAGGCCAGCGATTAACCCGGCATTGAACAGCCCTACCAGTAGCCCGGCGGCCAACGCTCCAGCAATTGCCACACCCAGCCCGTGCCCGGCATTCAGCAGCACCACGAAGCTGAAGCTGGCGAAATCCAGCGCCGTCCCCACCGATAAATCGATGCCGCCGGCGGCCACTGCGTAGGTCATGCCGATGGCGACAACCGCCAGCAGCACGAAGTTATTCAGCACCAGGCTTTTCAAGTTGCCGCCACTCAGAAACCCGGGGGCCTGCCAGGCAAACACCACGACGATTGCCACGAAGACCAGCGGCAATGTCAGGGGCAACAGCGCACGCCACCCGCCGCCACGTGCTTGCAGCGTTGATACCTGACTCATGCATGCTCTCCCCGGCTCAATGCGCTGGAAGCCGCGACCACCAGCAAAATCAGCACGCCCTGCACGCCGTTGACCCAGAAGCTCGACAGGTTGAGCAACTGAAACCCGTTGATCAAAAAACCGATCAACAAGGTCGCCAGCAAGGTGCCAGGCATGCTCGCGACCAGTCGCCGGGAAAACACCACCCCGAGAAAGGCGATTGCGACCACCGACAGCAACATGTCACCGGAACCGGTGGTGCTGCCGCTGAAAAACGCCGCCGAACACAAGGCTGCCACCGCCGCACAGAGCCCCGACAGTAAATAGCTGGAAAGCACATAGGCCGGCACCCGAATTCCTGCGGCCTCGGCGGCGTGCGGGTACTCGCCGACGGCATGCAGGCGCAAACCATAAGCCGTGTGCTGGATCAGCAGAGTCAGGACGAATGCCGTCACCAGCAACACCCAGGCGAGTGCCGGCACTGCCAGCCAGGTCCCGCCACTGAGCACATCAAGCAGCGGTGAGTCGGTGGAAACCACAGTGTTTTCGGTCAGGACCAGTTCCAGCCCGGCCAGTACATTCATGCTCGCCAGGGTCGCGAGCAACGGTGGCAAACGCAGCACCACCACGGCCAGGCCGTTGAGCAGCCCGACCGCCAGGCCGCAGCCCAAGGTCAACAGCAGGCTGGCCCACAGGTCGAGGCCGGCGTTGTTGAGTCGGCTGAATACCGCCGCGCACAATCCAAGGTTGGCCGCCAGCGACAGGTCGAGCCCACCCGCCACCACGTTGGAGCCGCCGCCGATAATCACGCAGGTCAGGCCCAAGGCAAGCACACCCAGGGTCGCCGACTGGCTGAACACATTGGCGATATTACCCACCGACAGGAAGTTCGGCGCGGCGACGGCAAACCCCAGCAAAATCGCAAGGAATACGCCGACAGAACCACGCCTTAATAGCAGCACCCACAGCCGTTGGGACAAGCCCGGCGCAGCAGTTTCAAGCAGGGACATGCGCCACCTCCGGTTTCAACTGCACAGCTACTGTGGGTTGCACCGCACCCGTGGCACACGCCAACAGCTGATCACTGTCCGCTTCGCCTGCCTGGAATTCACCGGCAATTTCGCCGCGATGCAGCACCAGGATACGGTCGCAAATACCCAGCAGCTCCGGCAGGTCCGAAGACAACACCAGCACTGCAGCGCCCTCTTCTACCAAGCGCCCGATCAGGCGATAAATCTCGACCTTGGCACCAACATCCACGCCCACACACGGCTCATCCAGCAGGTACACCGCCGAGCGCCGGCTCAGCCATTTGCCCAAGGCAACCTTCTGCTGGTTGCCCCCACTCAACTGGCTGACCGCAGCCTGCGGCCCCGGCGCCTTGATCGCCAGTTCGTCGATCAGCCGCAGGCTTTCGGCCTGTTCCTGGCGCTTGCCCAGCAAACCCCAGCGGCTGAAGCGCTCAAGCCCGGCCAGTGTGAGGTTTTCCAGCACCGAGAGCAGGGGCGAAATCCCTTGGCTGCGGCGCTCTTCCGGCACCAGCGCAATCCCTTGGGCGATGGCGTTACCGGGTGAACGCAGGCGCAACAAACGGCCTTCCAGATGGATGCTGCCGCTGTCGGCACGCACCACCCCAAACAGGGTCTTGAGCAAGTCTTTGGCACCCGACCCGACCAGGCCGGTCAAGCCGAGGATTTCGCCCCGCCGCAGCTCCAGGTCGATCTGCCGGTAACGCCGGGCCAGGCTCAGCGAGCGCACTTGCAGCAACGGCTCGCCGAGGTCCACCTGCGCCTTGGGGTACATTTCCTGCACCTCACGATTGACCATCAACCGCGCAATCTGCGCGCTGGAGGTATGCCGCGGCTCCACCACCGCCACATCGCGGCCATTGCGCAGCACCGTGACCTCATCGCAGAGGCTGTCGATTTCCTGCAGGTAGTGGGAGATGTAGAGGATCGACAAGCCCTGGTCCCGCAGGCGCTTGACGATCCGCAGCAACTGGTCGACCTCACGCTTGACCAGCGCCACGCTGGGCTCGTCGAACACCAGGATCTTCGGCTTGCGAATCAATGCCCGGGTGATTTGCAGCACCTGGCGCTCGGCGCTGTTCAACTCGCCCACCAGCGCGCCGGCTGGCAGTTGCAGTTCAAAGTATTCCGCCAGCAAGCGCTCGGCTTCGCGCTGTTGCCGGCGCCAGTCTACAAATGGACCACGGCGCAACTCATGCCCGAAAAACAGCGCCTCGCCGACAGTAAAACTCGCCGGCAACAGCCGCTCCTGGTGGATGAACTGCACGCCCAGCGCATCCACCTGGCGTGGTGACAGCGCGGCATACGGCTGGCCGTCAATGCTCAACTGCCCCGAGTCGGCCTTGTGGATGCCCGCCAGGACCTTGATCAAGGTCGACTTGCCGGCACCGTTCTCGCCCACCAGGCCATGAATGGTGCCGCGCTCGACTTTCAGGCTCGCATCATCCAGCGCCAGGGTGGCGCCGAAACGTTTGCGCAGGTGCTGCAAGTGCAACGCTGCCATCAATCACCCCGCAGTTGCTGAACCTGCGCCAGGTTGTTAGCCGTGGTCAGCAGCGTCGCTACGTGGGTTTCCTTGGGCAAGTCGCGCTGCCCGGCCAGGTAACGGGCCACGTTCTGCACCGCAGTCTTGCCGATCAGCGCCGGCTGCTGGGCGACCACCGCGCCCACCGGCGAGTTCGCCTGGCCAAGCAGCTCCAGCACTTCAGGTGTGCCGTCCACGCCGTAGGTCTTGATCTCGGTGCGCTTGGCATCGATCAACGCCTTGCTCGCACCCAGTTGCGGAATGTCCCACGCCGCCCAGATCGCCGAGACGCTGCCGGCCGGGTACTTGTTGAGCAACGCCGACACCTGGGAATAGGCATCCTGCACGGTGTTGGGGATCACATCCCGCAGTTCCGGCTCGATGATCTCCAACTGCGGGTGGTCCTTGAGCGCCAGCTTCAACTGGTCGTAGCGAATCGCGCACACCGGCACGCCGTAGAAGCCGTTGAACACCAGGATCTTGCCCTTGCCGCCGGCGTCCTTGATCAACTGGTCAGCCAGGGCCTTGCCAGTGGCTACGTTGTCCGAGGTGGTGTTGTTGAGGCTGTATTGCGAAGGCGCATCGATGGTGAACAGCGGGATGCCGGCCTTGCTGATGCGCTTGAGCCACGGGTCGATCACGCTGAGAGTGCCGAGGGTCTGGATCACGGCATCGGGTTTCTGGGTGACCACCGTTTGCAATTGGGTCACCAGGTTCTTGTCATTGCGCCCCGCGTCGAGGGTGATGGGCGTGCCACCAAGGCGCTTGATCTCATCGACTTGCGCCTGGAACGCCTTGATATCGAAATAGTGACTGGTGCCGGTCATGCTCACCGCGATGCGCTTGCCGGCGAGGGACGGCACCGCGTCATCGCCCTCGGCGGCCTGGGACACGGCGGCGTGGCCCAGCAACAACGCTGCGCCAAGCAAGATGTAATGTGAACGCGAGAAAAAGGTGCAAGGCATACAGGGCTCCGCGAAGCGACGGGTGAAAGGGTTCACCTGTGTATTGCAGAGCCCATGCCACAAATAATTATCAATAAAATCAATTGGATGAAAACACAACGTGGCGTCGCGCTGTCCCGTGCAAACCACAACTGCCCGATTGCTGTTGCCTGGCCAACAGTTGGGCTCCCTCGCACTGCACGATCATTCAATATCCGGCGGGCCGTTGGGCCTAACGTAAGGCTCCGATGACTTGAAACCCTGGAATCTCCAATGCCTGTCAACTCCGCCTCGACGAATTACGCACCGATCAACTTCGCGCAAAAATACGCCCTGTTCAGCGAGCAATGGGCGCCCAAGGTCGTCGCTCAAATGAACGACTACCAGTTCAAGGTGGTGAAGATTGAAGGTGACTTCATCTGGCACGACCATGCCGATACCGATGAAACCTTTATCGTCCTGGAAGGCACACTGCGCATCGATTTTCACGATGGCGCAGTGACGATCGGGCAAGGCGAAATGTACGTGGTGCCCAAAGGGGTTGAGCACAAGCCGTACGCACAGGGTGAGGTCAAGTTGCTGTTGATCGAACCCTGCGGTGTGTTGAACACCGGCACCGTGGGTGGGGGGCGGACGGCGATCAACGACGTGTGGATTTAGCACCGCCCGGCGTTGCCTGTTTGGGCTAGTCTTCAGATCATGTGGCATGCGGCCAACGTATAGTTCGCCTGATCAGGAGCACGCGTGATGAATAGGCAGTTCAACAAAACTTCAACTCTCGTGATTGCCCTGATGGCCTTGACGGGCAACGCCTACGCAGCGACTGGCGCCTGCCCGCCCACGAACGCGCTTACACAAGCTTTCAAAAAGACCGCTACCGGGGAAGTGATTGTCTATGCGGCCACCGGTCCCGGCGGCCAGCAATGGACCGGGGAAAACCCGATGACGGAACAGTCGGAGTTGCATCAGGTCGAGTTTGAAAAAGCGCTCATCCAAAGCAATAAAGGTCCATCCTCTGTCGCTTGCCACTATCTGGATCAGAACCATGAACCGGTGCGCATGACCCTGAAAACCCAAGTCAATACCAAACCGGTCGGCAGCGCCTGGGCAGAAAACGAATGCAAGGCAACCAACCCCGCGCTCTGCACATTTGAATAGTGAACACGCTCGACAGTGTGTGTGGCCTGCTGTTCCTTGCATCTTGCGCAACAGTCCTTTGTCATCAACAGCATTGATAGCTCCCTAACGAAACCCGCATGCTAGAGGGCTTGCTCTACGCTTATATCATTCCGAATGATAGTTACCTTTGTTTCATTCGATTCGTGAGATAGCACCCCGCCGAGCATGATCCGCCCATCTTAAATACATTGGCGGATGTACCTCATGGAACAGTCACTCAAACATTTGCGCTTTCCCCTGGCCATTTTGGCCGTGGTGGTAATGAGCGCCTGCGGCAAGGCCCCGGAACAAGCAGCCGCCATGCCACCCAGCCACGTCAGCGTGGCCAAGGTGCTGGAACAACCGGTCAACGAGTGGGACGAGTTCACCGGCCGCCTCGAAGCGCCGGAAACCGTGCAGATCCGTCCGCGCGTGTCGGGCCAGATTGATCAGGTAGCCTTCACCGAAGGCGCGCTGGTCAAGAAAGGCGACCTGCTGTTCCAGATTGACCCGCGTCCATTCCAGGCTGAAGTGCGCCGCCTCGAAGCACAGCTCGCGCAAACCCGCGCCGCCGCCACCCGCAGCGATAACGAAGCCCAGCGCGGCGACCGCCTGCGCCAGAGCAATGCGATCTCTGCCGAACTGGCCGACTCGCGCACCACCGCCGCCCAGGAAGCCCGCGCCGCTGTTGCCGGGATCCAGGCGCAGTTGGACCTGGCCAAGCTGAACCTGAGCTTCACTCGCGTCACCTCGCCCATCAGTGGTCGTGTAAGCCGTGCCGAGATCACCGCCGGCAACTTGGTGACCGCCGATGTCACCGCGCTCACCAGCGTGGTCTCCACCGACAAGGTCTACGCCTACTTCGACGCCGATGAGCGCGTGTACCTCAAGTACACCGAACTCGCGCGCCAGGGTCGTCGTGGCGCTACCACCCCGGTGTACCTGGGCCTTTCCAACGAAACCGGTAACCCGCACCTGGGCCAGATGAACTTCGTCGACAACCAGGTCAACCCGGCCACCGGGACCATTCGGGGTCGCGCCGTGTTTGATAACAGCAAGGGCGAATACACCCCTGGCCTGTATGCCCGCTTGAAGCTGGTCGGCAGCGGCACTTACTCCGCCGTGTTGATTAGCGACGAGGCCGTGGGCACCGACCTTGGCAAGAAGTTCGTGCTGGTGATGGACGGCGACAAGCCAGCCTATCGCGCCGTGGAACTGGGGCCGAAGATCGAAGGCTTGCGCATCGTGCGCAGCGGCCTGACCAAGGACGACACGATTATCGTCAAGGGCTTGCAACGCGTTCGCCCGGGTTCGCCGGTTGCTCCGGAAACCATCCCGATGGCCAGCAAGGAAACCCTCGCCGCCCTGGCCCAACAACGACAAGCGCTTGAAGCCAGCAACCTGGAGCAAGTGGCGCCGGATAAAGCCGCGCCCAAGCTCGCCAGCGTCGCGACTCCACGCGGTTAAGGGATACAACTCAAGATGAATTTTTCCAAGTTCTTCATTTCGCGGCCGATCTTCGCAGCGGTGCTTTCGCTGTTGATCCTGATCGCCGGTGCGATCTCGCTGTTCCAGTTGCCGATCAGCGAATACCCGGAAGTGGTGCCGCCGACCGTAGTGGTACGCGCCAACTTCCCGGGCGCCAACCCCAAAGTCATCGGTGAAACCGTGGCCGCGCCCCTGGAGCAAGCCATCACCGGCGTCGAGAACATGCTGTACATGTCCTCGCAGTCGACCGCCGACGGCAAGCTGACCCTGACCATCACCTTCGCCCTGGGCACCGACCTGGACAACGCGCAGGTGCAGGTGCAAAACCGTGTAACCCGGACCCAGCCAAAACTGCCTGAGGAAGTGACGCGCATCGGTATCACCGTGGACAAGGCCTCCCCCGACCTGACCATGGTGGTGCACATCACCTCCCCGGACCAGCGCTACAACATGCTCTACCTGTCCAACTACGCGATCCTCAATATCAAGGACGAGTTGGCACGACTGGGCGGCGTGGGCGACGTGCAGCTGTTCGGCATGGGCGATTACTCCCTGCGCGTGTGGCTGGACCCGAACAAGACCGCCTCCCGCAACCTGACTGCCACCGATGTGGTGACGGCCATTCGCGAACAGAACCGTCAGGTGGCGGCCGGTGCGTTGGGCGCGCAGCCTGCGCCCAACGACACCAGCTTCCAACTGTCGGTCAATACCCAGGGCCGCCTGGTGACTGAGGAAGAGTTCGAAAATATCGTCATTCGTGCCGGCGATAACGGCGAAATCACGCGCCTGAAGGACATCGCGCGGGTTGAGCTGGGCTCCAGCCAATACGCGCTGCGCTCGTTGATCGATAACCAGCCGGCCGTGGCGATACCGATCTTCCAGCGCCCGGGCTCCAACGCAATCGACATCTCCAATGAAGTGCGCGCCAAGATGGCGGAGCTGAAACAGAGCTTCCCGGAAGGCATGGATTACCGAATCGCCTACGACCCGACCGTGTTCGTGCGCGGCTCCATCGAGGCCGTGGTCCACACCTTGTTCGAAGCACTGATCCTGGTGGTGCTGGTGGTGATTCTGTTCCTGCAGACCTGGCGCGCGTCGATCATTCCGCTGGTGGCAGTGCCAGTCTCGTTGATCGGTACGTTTGCGGTGATGCACCTGTTCGGCTTTTCGCTCAATGCGCTGTCGCTGTTCGGGCTGGTGTTGGCGATTGGTATCGTGGTGGACGACGCCATCGTGGTGGTGGAGAACGTCGAGCGGAACATTGAATTGGGACTGGAACCCTTCCAGGCGACTGAAAAGGCCATGAGCGAAGTGACCGGCCCGATCATCGCGACCGCGTTGGTGCTGTGTGCGGTGTTCATTCCAGCGGCCTTTATCAGTGGCTTGACCGGGCAGTTCTATAAGCAGTTCGCCTTGACCATTGCGATTTCGACGGTGATCTCGGCGTTTAACTCGCTGACCTTGTCCCCTGCCCTGGCAGCGGTATTGCTTAAAGGCCACAACGCACCAAAAGACGGTTTCTCCAGGTTCCTCGACAAGTTGCTGGGTGGCTGGTTGTTCAAACCATTCAACCGCTTCTTCGACAAAGCCAGCCATGGTTACGTGGGCACGGTACGCCGAGTGATTCGCGGCAGTGGCATCGCGCTGTTCCTGTACGCCGGCCTGATGGTCCTGACCTGGCTGGGCTTTGCCCACACGCCAACCGGTTTCGTACCGGCCCAGGACAAGCAATACCTGGTGGCTTTCGCGCAATTGCCGGACGCCGCCAGCCTGGACCGCACCGAAGATGTGATCAAGCGCATGTCGGACATCGCGATGAAACAGCCCGGCGTGGAAAGCGCGATCGCCTTCCCTGGCTTGTCGATCAACGGTTTTACCAACAGCCCGAACAACGGCATCGTGTTCGTGACTTTGAAGCCGTTCGATGAGCGTAAAGACCCGAGCCTGTCTGCCGGTGCGATTGCCGGTGCACTGAACGGCAAGTACAGCAGCATCCAGGAAGCCTACATGGCGATCTTCCCTCCGCCGCCGGTACAGGGCCTGGGTACGATTGGCGGGTTCCGCCTGCAGGTCGAAGACCGTGGCAACCTGGGTTATGACGAGCTGTACAAAGAAGTGCAGAACGTCATCACCAAAAGCCGTGGCGTACCTGAGTTGTTCGGCCTGTTCACCAGCTACACGGTCAACGTGCCTCAGGTCGATGCCGCCATCGACCGTGAAAAGGCCAAGACCCACGGCGTGGCGATCAGCGACATCTTCGACACCCTGCAGATCTATCTGGGCTCGTTGTATGCCAACGACTTCAACCGCTTCGGGCGTACCTACCAGGTCAACGTGCAGGCTGAGCAACAGTTCCGCCAGGATGAAGACCAGATCGGCCAACTGAAAGTGCGCAACAACAAAGGCGAGATGATCCCGCTGGCGACCTTCATCAAGGTCAGCGACACCTCGGGCCCGGACCGCGTGATGCACTACAACGGTTTCATCACGGCCGAGATCAACGGCAACGCCGCACCAGGCTACAGCTCCGGCCAGGCCCAGGTGGCGATCGAGAAACTGTTGAAAGACGAACTGCCCAACGGCATGACCTACGAGTGGACCGACCTGACCTATCAGCAAATCCTCTCGGGCAACACCGCGCTGTTCGTGTTCCCGCTCTGCGTACTGCTGGCGTTCCTGGTACTGGCCGCCCAATACGAAAGCTGGAGCCTGCCACTGGCGGTAATCCTGATCGTACCGATGACCCTGCTGTCGGCCATCACCGGGGTGATCATCTCGGGCGGCGACAACAACATCTTTACCCAGATCGGCTTGATCGTACTGGTGGGGCTTGCCTGTAAAAACGCGATTCTGATCGTCGAGTTTGCCAAGGATAAACAGCAGGAAGGCCTCGACCCGCTGGCTGCGGTACTGGAAGCCTGCCGTCTGCGTCTGCGGCCGATCCTGATGACCTCGTTCGCCTTCATCATGGGTGTAGTGCCTCTGGTGTTGTCCAGCGGTGCCGGTGCCGAGATGCGTCATGCGATGGGCGTGGCGGTGTTCTCCGGGATGATCGGCGTGACCTTCTTCGGTCTGCTGCTGACGCCAGTGTTCTATGTACTGATCCGCCGGTTTGTCGAACGCGGTGAAGCGCGCAAAGCGGCCAAAGCCTTGAAGCTGGAGACACAGCAATGAGCGTGAAAGTCTTTTTGCCGAGCTTGCTGGTACTGGCGCTGAGCGCCTGTGCCGTGGGCCCGGACTATAAAACCCAGCCACTGGAGGCGGCCAACGTAACGGCCGCCGCCGACGCCAAGCAGTACGACCACGCAAAGTTCGAAGGCATCTGGTGGCAGCAGTTCGAGGACCCGACCCTTAACCAGTTGGTGACTCAATCGCTGAACGGTAACCGTGACCTGCGAGTGGCATTTGCCCGCCTGCGGGCGGCCCGGGCGATTCGTGACGACGCCGCCAACGACGTGATGCCGGTGATCACCAGCCGCGTCAGCAGCGATGTGGGCAAAGGCCAGATTCCGGGCCAGACCACCCAGCGCGTCAACAGCGAGCGTTATGACCTGGGCCTGGACATGGCCTGGGAAGTGGATTTGTTCGGGCGCATCCGCCGCAACCTGGAGGCCAGCGACGCTGACCAACAGGTTGCCGAAGCCGATCTGTATCAGCTGCAAGTCACCATGATTGCCGAGCTGGTGGACGCTTACGGTCAACTGCGGGGCGCGCAACTGCGCGAAAAAATCGCGGTGGCCAACCTGAAGAACCAGGAAGATTCGCGCTCCATCACTGTCAGCCTGCGGGATGCCGGTGTCGGTGATCAGTTGGACGTGGTGCGTGCCGATGCGCGTCTGGCGGCTGTAGAAGCCAGCGTGCCGCAACTGCAGGCCGAAGAGGTACGCGAACGTAATCGCATCGCTACCCTTCTGGGCGAGCGCCCGGACAAGTTGACCGTGGACTTGAGCCCGAAAGACTTGCCGGCGATTGCCAAGGCGCTGCCGATTGGCGATCCGGGGCAACTGTTGCAACGTCGTCCGGACATTCTCAGTGCCGAGCGTAAGTTGGCAGCGGCCACGGCGCGGATTGGGGTGGCCAAGGCTGACCTGTTTCCACGGGTGAGCCTCAGTGGGTTCCTCGGGTTTACCGCCGGGCGGGGTTCGCAGATTGGTTCGGCAGCGGCCAATGCCTGGTCGTTGGGCCCGAGCATTACCTGGGCTGCGTTTGACCTTGGCAGTGTGCGGGCGCGGTTGCGTGGCGCGGATGCCGAGGCTGATGGTGCTCTGGCGACGTATGAGCAGCAGGTGTTGCTGGCGCTGGAAGAATCGGAAAATGCCTTCAGTGATTACGGCAAACGCCAGCAGCGTCTGGTTTCGCTGATTCGGCAGAGTGAGTCGAGCCGTGCTGCTGCGGATCTGGCGCAGATTCGCTACCGCGAGGGGACTGTGGACTTCCTGGTGTTGCTGGACGCGCAGCGTGAGCGTTTGGCCGCCGAGGATTCACAGGCTCAGGCCGAGGTGGATCTGTATCGCGGGATTGTCGCGATTTACAAGGCGTTGGGTGGTGGGTGGCAGCCGGATACCACGATCGCCAGTGCGAAGTGATGTGACTTAAAGAGCTCCTTTGGTTGGTCGCATCCAGCCAATTTTTAGCCCCGTGGCCGCATTCGGTCGCGGGGCTTTTTTTTGCTGGGGGTTTTGTGTGTATATCCGTTATTGCGGTAGCGGCTGCTTAGGGTTCCGCTCTTACAGCGGCTCACTTTTGAACAGCGCAAAAGTAAGCAAAACGCTCTTGCCCCACCACTCGGCACCTCGCTTAGGCTCGGTGTGCCCTCAGCTCCGGTAGCACGAAGCGGGCCGCCGCGACGGGGCGTCCCTGCCCCGTCGCGGCTAAACCGGCGTCCTGCCGGTTTACCCGCTCCGTACTACCTGCGTTCGGCCAGCGTGGTTTAACGGGGCGCCTAAGATCAAGATCAAAA
>NZ_NIXO01000043.1 GCF_002204795.1 Pseudomonas sp. K2I15 | reverse complement strand
CGCGAATGCGGTGTGACAGTCGCCAGAGGCATTGACTGATCCACTGCATTCGCGAGCAAGCCCGCTCCCACATTTGCTTTGCGGCGCCCCGAAATCGACGCGGACAAAATATTTTTCAAAATTATATTGCGCGCTAACTATTAGCGCGATACATTTATCTCGCCACTTACTTAGCGCGCAAACATTTAGCGCAAATACTGACGAGGAAATCACCATGCAAACTCTCTACACCGCAGTAGCCACCGCCACCGGCGGCCGTGATGGCCGAGCTGTTTCCAGCGACAACATCCTCGATGTAAAACTCTCCACGCCAAAAGAGCTGGGCGGCGCGGGTGGCCAGGCCACCAACCCCGAGCAACTGTTCGCAGCCGGTTATTCGGCCTGCTTTATCGGCGCCCTGAAGTTCGTCGCCAGCCAGACCAAACGCAAAATCCCGGATGACGCGTCGATCACTGCCCATGTCGGCATCGGTCAGATCCCCGGCGGTTTCGGCCTGGACATCGACCTGCACATCAGCCTGCCCGGCCTGGCCCAGGACGATGCACAAAGCCTGGTCGACGCGGCCCACCAGGTCTGCCCGTACTCCAACGCCACCCGTGGCAACGTCGATGTACGCCTGCACGTAACCGTCTAACCCACGCGGTTTTTTGGAGAAGAACATGAACACATTTGGCAAAGCACTCACCGGCACCCTGCTCGCCCTGTCCATTACCAACGCCTTTGCGGCCGGCGGTGACGTGGAACACAACACCCAGGCGTTCCTGGATGTATTGAACGCCGGCACTGGCAAACCGATGGAGCAACTGACGCCCAAGGAAGCGCGTGCAGTGCTGACAGGTGCCCAGTCGGGAGTGAAGTTGACGCTGCCCAAGGCCGACGTCAGCCAGAAGACCATTCAGGTCGACGGCCAGCCATTGAGCCTGACCATCGTGCGTCCGGCCGGGGTCAAGGGCACGTTGCCGGTGTTCATGTTCTTCCACGGCGGTGGCTGGGTACTCGGAGATTTCCCGACCCACGAGCGGCTGGTGCGTGACCTGGTGGTAGGTTCGGGAGCGGCGGCGGTGTTCGTCAATTACACGCCATCACCTGAAGCGCACTACCCGGTGGCGATCAACCAGGCCTACGGCGCGACCCAATGGGTGGCCGAACACGGCAACGAGATCAACGTTGATGGCAAACGCCTGGCCGTGGCTGGCAACAGCGTCGGCGGCAATATGGCGGCCGTGGTCAGCTTGATGGCCAAGGACAAGGGCACCCCAAAGATCAAGTTCCAGCTGCTTTTGTGGCCGGTGACCGACGCCAACTTCGACACCGGGTCCTACAACCAGTTTGCCGAAGGCCACTTTCTTACTCGAAACATGATGAAGTGGTTCTGGGACAACTACACCACCGACGCCAACCAGCGCGCCGAGGTCTATGCCTCGCCGCTGCGAGCCACCACCGCGCAGCTCAAGGGTTTGCCACCTGCGTTGATTCAGACCGCCGGCTCCGATGTGCTGCGTGACGAAGGCGAAGCCTATGCCCGCAAGCTGGATGAAGCCGGTGTACCGGTGACCGCCGTGCGCTACAACGGCATGATCCATGACTACGGTTTGCTGAACGTCGTCAGCCAGGTGCCGGAAGTTCGCTCGGCGCTGTTGCAAGCATCTGAAGAACTGAAGCAACACTTGAAGTAAAAACCTGCGCCCACAAAAAAGCCCGACGCATGGTCGGGCTTTTTCTGTCGTACCGGTAACCCAAGAATTACTTCTTGGCGCGACCTTTGTACGAACCACCTTCACGGGTGTCGATCTCGATCATGTCGCCGATTTCGATGAAATCTGCAACGGCCAGTTCGGTACCGTTTTTCAATTTGGCAGGCTTCATGACCTTGCCCGAAGTGTCGCCGCGAGCGGAACCTTCGGTGTAGTCAACCTGACGCACGATGGTGGTCGGCAGCTCTACGGAAACCAGACGCTCTTCGAAGAAAATAGCTTCGCAGACGTCTTCCATGCCTTCTTCGATGAACGGCAGAACGGCTTCGATGTCTTCAGCGTTCAGCTCGTACATGGTGTAGTCGGAGGTGTCCATGAACGTGTAGGTGTCGCCGCTGATGAAGGACAGGGTCGCTTCTTTGCGGTCGAGGATCACGTCGTCCAGTTTGTCGTCGGCGCTGTAGACGATCTCGGTCTTGTAACCGGTCAGCAGGTTCTTCAGCTTGGTCTTCATGATTGCGCTGTTACGACCAGACTTGGTGAACTCAGCTTTCTGAACCAGCCAAGGGTCGTTTTCGAGACGGATCACTGTACCGGGTTTCAGTTCTTTACCAGTTTTCATTGCGAATATCCGAAATTTGGATGGGATTTACAAAAATCAAGGTCGCGTATCATATCCAATTTACATAAAACTGTACCAGCGCCGTCGCAAGATCGGTCCGCGAGCCTTGTTCCAGAGCCCATTTTTCAGCGTTCACCGTCACTTCCGGCCAGTGTTCAAGGAGCATTTTCCAACTTTGTGCCATATCGCCATCAGCGTTCCAGGCTTGCCAAAGGCTGACCAACGCCGTTTTTGCAGCGGGTGACAGGCCTTCGGTATACAACTCCAGAAAGGCATCGAGCTTGTCCAGGTGGATGTCTTCGTCCTGGCGATAGATGTGCCACAGCAGCGGACGCCCAGCCCATTGCGCCCGAACAAACGAGTCTTCGCCGCGCACGGCGTTGAAGTCGCAGCACCACAACAGCCGGTCGTATTGCTCCTGGCGCACGAACGGCAGCACTTGCACGGTCAAGGCATCACGCCGGTGTACATCGCCCACGCTCAACGACTCGACACCCAGCCAGCGCTGCACGTCACCGAGAATCCGCCCTTCCGGCACCAGCAGATGGGTGGCGCGGCCATCGGCTGCCAGCACGTCGAGCCAACTGGCCAGCCCGGCGTTTTCATAGGCAAACAACGACATCATTCGCGCGCCAACTGCCGGAAAAACCCCAAGGGCTTGCAAAAATTGCTGCCGCGCGGCGACGTTTTGCTGGAAGGCATCGCGCTGTTCCAGCAGCCCCGCTTCGCGCAGCAAGCCGCCGGTACCGGGACGGAACCCGGGAAAGAAGAAGTACTTTTGTACGCCCTTGAACTTCACCGAGGGCAAACCGTGGCAGCCGACGACCCAGTCTTCGGCGCTCAGGTAGTCCAGGTTCATCCACAGCGGCGTGCGTTCGCGTGCGGCCATCGCTTCCATATAGTCAGGCGGCAATTGGCAGGCGAACGCAGCGATCACCACGTCTGCCGCGTCGGTCTGCGGCCAGTCGGCAGGCCAGTAGCGCACGTCAACGCCCTCCTGCCACTGCTGGTGCACCTGCACATCAATTTCGGGGCACATGCGTTCGAACGCCCGCAGGTCATCGACCCACAAACGCACCGCGCAACCGTGTTCCGCCACCAATTGCCGGGCCAGGCGCCAGGTCACGCCGATGTCGCCGTAGTTATCGACGACACTGCAAAAAATATCCCAGCGGGCTTTCATTCCGGGCTCCAACGCTCAAAGGCTCGATTGTCCGTATAAATGCCCCGATACAGAAGGGTTGATCGCGATTATTCTGCACACGGCTGTGGGACAATCGGCGCCATGCCGCACGTGCCTGCCAGGAGGCCACCATGTCTGATCGTTCGTTCTCGCTGTTCAAACTCAGTATCGCCGTGGCCTTTGGCCTGTGGCTGGGGTTTATCGCCATTGTGCTGAGCCTGTGGCTGGCGTCCCGCTACTTGCCTGAGCAAACCTTGGCGCCTGTGGCCCGGGTAGTGCAGCAGTTGGGCAAACCGGCGGAGGTTGCACCGGAGCCGCCGAACCGCATGTTCGAGCAGTACCAGGAGAACCTGCGCAAGCAGGAGCAACAGCAGACCCTGGACCAGGCCCGCAACAACCCGCGCAACCTGTCCAACCCCAAATGCCAGTTCTGGCTGCAACAGGACCAGAACGCCCCCAACGACAAGAGCCGGGCGAATGTCCTGCAATTTTGCAATTGATCACAAAAGCCGCCCATGAATAAGCACGCCGTTCACCAATTGGTCCTGGACAAGCTCGCGGTCGATCTCGATATCGCCCAGCGCGCTGCGCAAACCGCCTACGAAACCGCGACCCACGAAGAAAACATCGCCGAGAACAAGTACGACACCTTGGGGCTGGAGGCATCCTACCTGGCAGCCGGCCAGGCCCGGCGCGTCGAGGAAATCAAGCAGGCGCTGACGCTCTGCCAGAACATGCAGCTGCGTGCCTACGACGATCAGCGCGGTATCGAGGTGGGTGCATTGCTGGGGCTGGTGGATGAAAACGATCGCCAGCAGTGGCTATTCCTGGCGCCGGACGGTGCAGGTTTGAAGGTCGATGTGGCGGGGCAACCGGTGACCGTCATCACCCCACGCTCGCCCCTGGGCAAAAGCCTGCTGGGCAAGTTCGAAGGGGATGAGGTGGAGATTCTGGTGGGAGGCGCTCGGCAACAGTTTGCTGTTACCGAGGTGAAGTAAGCCGATCAGTGAACCGGTAGTTCAACACCGTCGAACAGCTCTTCCAGTTCCTGCTTGTTGTGGCACTGAATGGCTTTTGCCATCACTTCGCGCGTCAGGTGCGGCGCGAACTTCTCGATGAAGTCGCACATGAAGCCGCGCAGGAAAGTGCCACGACGGAAACCGATCTTGGTCACACTGGATTCGAACAGCTCGCTGGCATCGAGCACCACCAGGTCGCTGTCGAGCTTGGTGTCGACCGCCATCTTGGCGACGATGCCGACGCCCAGGCCCAGGCGCACGTAGGTTTTGATCACGTCGGCGTCGGCGGCGGTGAACACCACTTTCGGCGTCAGGCCACGATGGCTGAAGGCTTCATCGAGTTTCGAACGGCCGGTGAAACCGAACACGTAAGTCACGATCGGGTATTCAGCCAGGGCTTCCAGCGTCAGCTTCGGCAGCTTGGCCAATGGGTGACCCTGCGGGACCACGACGCAACGGTTCCAGCGGTAGCACGGCATCATCACCAGGTCGCCGAACAATTCCAGGGCTTCGGTGGCAATCGCGAAATCGACGGTGCCGTCTGCGGCCATCTCGGCGATCTGCATCGGTGAACCCTGGTGCATGTGCAGGGCCACGTCCGGGTACTGCTTGATGAAACTGCTGATCACCGGCGGCAGCGCATAACGTGCCTGGGTGTGGGTGGTGGCGATCGACAGGGTGCCTTTCTTCTCGTTGGAGAATTCCTGGGCGATCTGCTTGATGCTTTCGACCTTGCGCAGGATCTCGCCGGCGGTGGTGATGATACGCTCACCGGCTGGGGTGACGCGGGTGAGGTGCTTGCCGCTGCGTGCGAACACTTCAACGCCCAGCTCGTCTTCGAGCAGGCGGATCTGCTTGCTGATACCGGGTTGCGAGGTGTAAAGGCTTTGAGCAGTAGCGGAAACGTTGAGGTCGTGGTGCGCCACTTCCCAGATGTAGCGCAGTTGTTGAAGCTTCATATGTGTCCCTCAAAGCGGATAGACGCCACGGGTATCAGCGACGGTATATAACTATATTAAAGGTTAGACATAGAAATCTAGAACTTTTTATCGTTTTCTACCAATCACACATCATCACTGCGGCGACGTTGCAACAGCGGCACCAGGTACACCGGTACCTGAGACAGCTGCAGCACCCGTGCGGCGGTTCTCCCCAGGGGCGTCGCCACTCCGACCGCCTGGCTGTGACTACCTACGATCAACAAATCCACAGAGAGTTTCTGCGACTGGTCGAGAATCACTTCACAGGGGTCGCCCTGGATCACCCGCACCGAACGGATCAACTTGAGGTCCTGCTCCCCTTCCCCCAGCTCCTCGCGAAAACTGTCGAGCACCCGTTGCTCGATGGTTGCCATCACCGTCGTCAGGCCCTGGCTTTGCCATTCACTCAAGGCCTTCTCATCAAGGTAGCTCTGCAATACCGATTCGGCGAACAGCCCGATGGGCTCGACCACGTGAATCACATACAGATCAGCCTTGAACGTTCGCGCCAGCGCCAGGGCATGTTGCATCACATAAGGCGCGTATAGACCCAGGTCAGTGGCGTACAGCATCGAACGAATCATAGAACCTCCTGGACAGCCAGGATGGCGGAGATTGATTCAGCTTAGCAGCGCGTTTGGCAGTGCTCAGCCCTCGGTCTGAATTTTCAACTCGTTACTGATGCCGTGGGGTACGTGCCCGGTGGCCACGAACTCCCTGGCCTTCTCGCAATGCCCTTCCTGGTCATCGAAAAACACATCGGCGGCAAAGGCTTCAAGGAACGCCGACTTTTCCAGGCCACCGAGGAACAGCGACTCGTCAAGACGGATATCCCACTCACGCAACGTACGAATCACCCGCTCGTGGGACGGCGCCGAGCGGGCGGTCACCAACGCGGTACGGATCGGGCAAGACTCGTCGGGGAACTCACGTTGCAACAGATTGAGCGCCGCCAGAAAGCCCTTGAACGGACCACCGCGCAACGGCTCGCGTGCAGACTCCCGCTCGCTGGCCTGGAAGGCTTCAAGACCTCCCGACTGATAAATGCGCTCGGACTCATCAGAAAACAGCACCGCGTCGCCGTCGAAGGCGATCCGCAATTCGGCGCTGGAGGCCCGACGCGCGCCACCCGACAGAATCGTCGCTGCGGCAAACCCGGCATCCAGGGCGCTGCGCACATCCTCGGCATGGGTGGACAGAAACAGGTGGCAGCCAAACGCTGCCAGATAAGGATAAGGGCTGCGCCCGCCGACGAACGCGGCGCGGGAGATGTCCAGGCCGTAATGCTGGATCGAATTGAACACGCGCAAGCCGGTGTCGGCACTGTTGCGCGACACCAGCACCACCTCGACCCGGGCACGGCCGAGGCTGGCGTTGAGGCTCAGGAGTTTCTTCACCAGCGGGAAGGCGTCACCGGGCTCGAGGGTTTCTTCCTCGTGGTCGATCTGGTACTTGCGATACGCCTCCACACCTTGGGCCAGGTAGACCTTGTGACTTTCGCTCAGGTCGAACAGCGCCCGCGAGGAAATCGCCAGCACCAGTTTGTCGCCCAATCCCTTTGCCATGGTGTTCCCCCCAATCAGCGGTTATGCCGATCCATAAAACTCAAGGCCTGGTACAGCGCCTGCATTCTTGGCAATTCACAACCGGCTGCCTTGGCCGCCGCCAAGGGGCGCGCGTAAATCGCCGCCAGCTCCAGCGGGCGCTTGTGTATGTAATCGTGATACATGCTGGGCAGGTAGTCATCCATGCTCTCGGTCATGGTGAACATCTGCTCGGCGTAACTGGCGGGAATCTCATGGCCGCACGCGTGGGCGCCCTGCACCACTTCGGCCATCAGCGCCTGGATCAGTTCGCGGCTCGACTCGTCCGCCATCATCGCCGTGGTACCCGTGCCGAACAACACGGAAAGACCGTTGTACGGCACATTCCACACCAGTTTATGCCAGCGTGCCTGATGCACA
The DNA here is from genome assembly GCF_002204795.1 of Pseudomonas sp. K2I15. Classification (GTDB taxonomy): domain Bacteria; phylum Pseudomonadota; class Gammaproteobacteria; order Pseudomonadales; family Pseudomonadaceae; genus Aquipseudomonas. Next base: position 46,973 of record NZ_NIXO01000043.1, on the reverse strand, counting down.
TTGGCCATGGCCTGGGAATCGATGCCGGCCTGGTGAAACAGCGCGGCGCCTTCCTCGACAATCGCCCGCTGGTGAGCGTCATCGTTGGCCGCAGGGCCACTGTGATAACCCAGGTTGACCCGCCCCAGCGCCTGATGCTCGATAATCCCGGGGCCGGAACGGTGCACACCGATGTAGCACAGGCCGCCCAGCAGGTGCAGCGACGGCGGCAGGTGTTCACGCAGGCTGTCTTCAACGTCCAGGCCGTTTTGCAGCAATACCACCTTGGCGTCCGGAGCGGCGACCTGGCCGATGGTCGGGGCCAGCTCGACATTATCCGTCGACTTGGTGCCCACCAGCAGCCAGTCGCACGGCGGCATGTCGGCGGCGCGGGCATAGGCCTGCACCGGGTGCAGGTGCAAGGTTCCGTGGATCGTGCTGTTGAGTTGCAGGCCGCGCTCACTGACCGCCGCGTACTCGCTGCGCAGCAGGAAATGCACATCGAAGCCGGCACGCGCGAGCATCAGACCGTAGTAGCCACCAATGGCCCCGGTGCCGATAATCCCGATCCGTGGCGACTGCTTTGTTACTTCGATCATGGCAACTCCTCTGGTATTCGTTTGAGCGCCTGCTGCACACCCCGAGTCAGGTCGCTGGCGGTCAGACGCGTCAGTGACGCTAATATTCCATGGAATTTCCCGTCGCACACCACAAACAACGCCGGCAGATGGAAGATCTCGTAGCGTTCCACCGCACCGCCATTGTGGCCCGCATCCACCCAACAGACCCGGTCCACCGGCACGTCCCAACCCGGCAGTTGCTGGTGCAGGAAGCGGCAGCGCGAGCATCCGTCCCCGGTAAAAACCACCAGCGAGGTGCCGCAAAGCCCCAATAATTGCTGGTCGATATCCAGATCGGTAAGTTGCAGTTCTTTCACTATACTGCTGCCACCGCCGTCAACTGGACGGTGCTCGGAGTCCGTGTGCATGGGTCGTTTTTTTCCTCACCCTGATGATGTCGCTGTCGAATTAACCCAACGTCCCATTTCCGGCATTTCCCGCCAACGGCTGCACACTATCGGCCTGGGCGGCGTTGCATGCAATTACCCGCGCGCCTGGCGCCAGGGCACGGCCATCGAGATGCACATCCCGTCACTGGGCCTGACGGCTCGCTATCCGGGCTATGTGGCGTGGTGCCGCAAAGCTGGAAACGGCTACCGCGTGGGCATTGCCTTCACCGATGAGCAGGCCTTGTTCGGTGCAAGGATGGGCGAGCAAGTGTGCCAGATCGAACGCTACTGCCGCCTCCATGAAGGCACCCAGCCGACACCCAGGCAGAACGAAGCCCTGGCCCTGGAATGGGTCACGCGCCATGCCGGTGAGTTCTCCCATGAGGCTTTTGTGCAGCCAGCGCTGGATTAAAGCGGCCTTTGCCCATTGTCTCCCAGCCTTGTAACGCGCTAAGGTTCGGCTCCCCGCTGCATTTAAATCATGCTGTGCTCCGCCGCACGGGGATCGCTGGCGGCCGGCACCCGTGACCCTGACGAGTAACACGATGGCTGATTTACCGATCAACGACCTTAACGTCGAATCCAACGAGACCCTGATCACGCCCGATCAGCTCAAGCGCGAAATCCCCCTGAGCGACGCTGCCCTGCAGACCGTCACCAAGGGCCGCGAAGTCATCCGTGAGATTCTCGACGGCACCGACCACCGCCTGTTCGTGGTCATCGGGCCGTGCTCGATCCATGACCTCAAGGCTGCCCACGAGTACGCCGAGCGCCTGAAGGTGCTGGCGGCAGAAGTGTCCGACACCTTGTACCTGGTGATGCGCGTCTATTTCGAGAAACCGCGTACCACTGTCGGCTGGAAAGGTTTGATCAACGACCCGTACCTGGACGACTCGTTCAAGATCCAGGATGGCCTGCACATCGGTCGTCAATTGCTGCTGGACCTCGCGGAAATGGGCCTGCCGACGGCAACCGAAGCCCTGGACCCGATTTCCCCGCAGTACCTGCAAGACCTGATCAGCTGGTCGGCGATTGGTGCGCGTACCACCGAATCCCAGACTCACCGGGAAATGGCTTCCGGCCTGTCCTCGGCAGTCGGCTTCAAGAACGGCACCGATGGCGGCCTGACCGTGGCGATCAACGCCTTGCAGTCGGTCTCCAGCCCTCACCGCTTCCTGGGCATCAACCAGGAAGGTGGCGTGTCCATCGTCACCACCAAAGGCAACGCCTACGGTCACGTGGTGCTGCGTGGCGGCAACGGCAAGCCCAACTATGATTCGGTTAGCGTCGCCCTGTGCGAACAGGCGCTGAACAAGGCGAAGATCAAGCCGAACATCATGGTCGATTGCAGCCACGCCAACTCCAACAAGGACCCGGCCCTGCAACCGCTGGTGATGGAAAACGTGGCCAACCAGATTCTGGAAGGCAACCAGTCGATCATCGGCCTGATGGTCGAGAGCCACCTGAACTGGGGCTGCCAGGCGATTCCGAAGGACCTGGCCGACCTGCAATACGGCGTGTCGATCACCGATGCCTGCATCGACTGGTCTGCTACCGAGACCACCTTGCGCAGCATGCATGCCAAGCTCAAGGACGTCTTGCCCAAGCGCCAACGCGGCTGAGCACAGACTGCGGACACAAAAACGCCGGGCTAGCCCCGGCGTTTTTTTATCGTTCCCCCGCTCTGCGTGGGAATGCATCCTTGGATGCTCTGCGTCCCGCCTTACTCCAAGATTCAGAGCTTTGCGGCATGGCGCTGATGGCGCTCCATGTAGCGCTCCACGTAGGAGCAGGACGGGATCACCGTATAACCTGCCTCTTCGGCGAACTTCAACGCTTCCTCGGTGAGCGCGGCAGCAATACCACGGCCTCGCAGCGCGTTGGGCACGAAGGTGCGATAGATATCCAGGGTCTGCTTCCCAAGGTCCATATAGGTCAGATAGGCACGATGACCGTCCACATTGGTCTCGAACTGATGACCAGCCTGGTCATGGTGGATGGACAACGCCTCGCTCATCACTACTCCTCGCGGGTCTTGGTTTATGACCCCTACCTTACCGATGTTTTTCCGGCGAAGGAACATCTACGCCACCCGGTGCCGGTTTCGACAACGAGAAAAGCGGCCAGTGCCTCGCACTAGCACTCACAACCAGCACAGGGAAATAGTAGGCACCAATCGCGTAATTGCTCAAGGCGCACTCGTCTTCCGTTGCACTGGCGGACATAGAAAGGGCCGATCGAGCATCCTTAGGTCGATGGCCTGAACATTGCCGGCAGTTGAAGCTTGAGACGAACACGCGCTCTTAAAGTCACCTCTACATGCACAAAAGATACCGGGCGGCGAAAAGACAATCTGAACAATAGTGTCAGGGGCGATATATAAATTGACTTATATTTAGATGGCTTAACACATGCCAGCCGGCCCTTTCAGGCTGGATCCAATCCCCGGCAGAGTGCAAAAATCTGGACGATTTTTATACAGACTCTCAAAAGATTAGCCAAAATAGATTGGCCGCGAGAATTTTTTTTGCTTCTTGCGCTACGTCAGTTTACTTACTACAAGTAATGGGTAGTATGTACGCCGGCTATTAGCTCACTCTGAGAAAGTAGCCATTTAATAGAAAGTCCTTGAAGGGGAACACGATGAACAACGTTCTGAAATTCTCTGCTCTGGCTCTGGCCGCAGTTCTGGCTACCGGTTGCAGCAGCGTCTCCAAAGAAACCGAAGCTCGTCTGACTGCAACTGAAGACGCAGCAGCTCGCTCCCAGGCTCGTGCAGACGAAGCCTATCGTAAAGCTGATGAAGCTCTGGCTGCTGCTCAAAAAGCACAACAGACTGCTGATGAAGCTAACGAACGCGCTCTGCGCATGCTTGAAAAAGCAAGCCGCAAGTAATAATCCTTCGGGGTTGTTATCAAGCCGATCCATTCTTGGATCGGCTTTTTTTTGCCTGTGATTTGACTAATGGCCGGGCAATAAAAAACCCGCCACCGCGCAAGGCGATAACGGGTTATGGGGCGTGCAGGTTTATTGCTGCAGATCGACCGGCGTACTCGACACCATCGGCGCCCCGCCCGGCACACCGATTTCCGTGGGTATACCGTCTTCAGCGGCAACCACGTCACGCACCTGGTCCCAGTTGACCCGCAGGTTACTGGACAGGTCTTCGCGCTTGAGCAACGCGTTGATCACTGCGGTGTGCTTGTCGACCACCGACGGGGTGCCATCGTCGTTCAACGGCGTATGGGCTTCCAGATACACCTTGCCACCGGCAGCGCCAAACTTGTACGCGTCGCTGATGATCCGCACCGACGTGCCCACCGGCACCATATCGGCCATTTCCAGCACGTTGTTGTTGAACATGCGGAAGCAACCGTGGCTGGTACGGGTACCAATGCCGAACTTCATGTTGGAGCCGTGGATCAGGTAACCAGGCGTGCCCAGGGTGAATTTGAACGGCCCCAGCGGGTTGTCCGGGCCAGCCGGCACCACGTTGGGCAACGGGTCACCGTTGGCGGCGTGTTCGGCCTTGATCGAGGCTGGCGGGGTCCAGGTCGGGTTCGGGATCTTGCCCGTGATGGTGGTGTGGGCCACCGGCGAGCCCCAGCCTTCACGGCCAATCCCCAACGGGAACGTGTACACCACGTTCTGGCCCTTGGGGTAGTAGTAGAGCCGGTACTCCGCCAGGTTGATCACAATGCCTTCACGCGGGCCGGGCGGCAGGATGAAACGTGTCGGCAGCACAATCTCGGTACCCGCTCCCGGCAACCACGCATCGACGCCCGGGTTGGCCGCGACCATCTCCGAATAACCCAGGTCGTAGGTGGTGCCAAGGTCAGCGAAGGTATCTTCGTACTTGGCCTTGATCACCTGGACCTGGCCAACGATATCTTCACCCGGTGGCGGCAAAGGCAACTGCAAGGCTGCAGCGGAACCGGCCGCGCAGAGAGCAGCAAGAGACAGGCAGCAGGTGACGACGGAGAGGCGCGACAACATCCGGGAATTCCTTCGCAGATCGACGGGTAGTAAAAAATGGATTGTACACGGCTGCCCGCGGGCACCCCTATTCAAAGTTCGAAGCGCAGCTCTGGCCAGATCGGCGGTGTGCCGCGTTTTTGCGACTCCAGGATCGCCCGGCACAAGGGGCACAAACGCTGATCCTGGAAGATCGAGCGATCCACCGAAGACCAGCGCGGCTGGGCAGGCAATAAAGTACCGCAGAGGGTGCGGTCGATGGACCCGCCCAACTCCAATTGACGCGTCACCAGATGCACCCGGACTTCCTGGCAGGCGAACAGATCCAGCTGTTCGTCAGGCTCGATCAGTTGGTAGGCAAACAGGGACCAGGCAGGACGCGACATCGGGGGCTCCAGATCGGGGGGGCGCCACCTTAGCCGAAAGACCGCTGCTAGAAAAGCGTCATAGCAGTGGTTTTAGCGTTGGCCAGACATTTTCCAGCAACTTGCCCTGCGCGCCAACCGCCGGGTGCAATTGGTCAGCCTGCATCAGCTCCGGATGGCCGCCGATTCCTTCCAGGAAAAACGGCACCAGCGGGACGCTTTTTTCCTGGGCCAGGGCGCCGTATACCTCGGCAAACGCCGTGGTGTATTTCGGGCCGTAATTAGGCGGCAACTGCATGCCCAACAGCAGTACCTTGGCACCGCCGGCCTTGGACTGGTCGATCATCGATGCAAGATTTTGTTTCAATTGCGCAGGCGGCTGCCCACGCAAGCCATCATTGCCGCCCAGCTCAATGATCACCAGGTCCGGCTTATGCTCTGCAAGCGCCGCCGGCAGCCGCGCCAGGCCTCCGGCACTGGTGTCGCCACTGATGGAGGCGTTGACCACTTTATCGTCGAAACCTTCGCTCTTGAGCCGTTGTCCCAACAACGCTACCCACCCTTTGCTGGTATCCAGTCCGAAACCGGCACTGATACTATCGCCAACGATCAGGACTGTACCCGCCGCTGCGTTCTGGGCCATGCACATCAAGGCCAGGCCAGCACTCAAAAACCACATTCGCATTGGATTCTCCATGGGCGCAAGCATTCTCACCGCGCGAAACCTTAGCAAAGTGGTTCCCAGCGCGGAAGGTGAACTGACTATCCTGCACGAACTGAGCCTGGAACTGAACAAGGGCGATAGCCTGGCTATCGTCGGCGCTTCCGGTTCCGGCAAATCCACCCTCCTGGGCCTGCTGGCCGGCCTCGACCTGCCGAGCAGCGGCGAAGTCACCCTCGCCGGGCAAGCCCTGAGTACCCTTGACGAAGATCAACGCGCGCGCATCCGCGCCGAGCACGTGGGTTTTGTGTTCCAGTCCTTCCAGTTGCTCGACAGCCTCAATGCCCTGGAAAACGTGATGCTGCCGCTGGAACTGGACGGCCGCAAGGACGCCCGCGAGCGTGCCAAACACCTGCTGGAGCGCGTTGGCCTGGGCCAGCGCCTCACCCATTCGCCGCGCCAACTCTCGGGCGGCGAGCAACAACGGGTGGCGATTGCCCGGGCGTTTGCCGCCGAACCGGATGTGCTGTTTGCCGATGAACCCACCGGCAACCTCGACAGCCACACCGGCGAGCGCATCAGCGACCTGCTGTTCGAACTCAACAAAGAGAGCGGCACGACCCTGGTGCTGGTGACCCATGACGAGCGCCTGGCCCACCGTTGCCGCCGCCTGATCCGTCTTGAAGCCGGCCTGATGGTCGCGCCCCTGGAGCCTTGATGGCACGTTTGCCCTTGTTGCGCCTGTTCAGCCTTGCCCTTCGCCAGCTGCTGCGCGATGCCCGTGCAGGCGAGTTGCGCGTGCTGTTCTTCGCCCTGCTGGTGGCCGTCGCCGCCAGCACTGCCATCGGTTACTTCGGTGCACGCCTGAACGGCGCCATGATGTTGCGCGCCACGGAGTTCCTGGCGGCCGACCTGGTGCTGGAAGGCAGTTCACCCGCCCGCACCGAGCAAATCCAGAGTGGCACCGAGCTGGGCTTGCAGCACGCCAGGGTCGTGGAGTTCTCCAGCGTGATTGCCACCGACAATGGCATCCAGCTCTCCAGCATCAAGGCGGTCAACGACGAGTACCCGTTGCGCGGCGAGCTGAAGAGCGCCGCCGAACCCTTCGGCGAAGAAACCGCCGGCGGTGGCCCCAAACCCGGTGAAGCCTGGGTGGAAGCACGGCTGTTGACGGCGCTGGGCCTGAAGATCGGCAACAGCATCGACGTCGGCATGAAGACCCTGCGCCTGGCCCGCGTACTGACCTACGAGCCGGACCGCGCTGGCAACTTCTACAGCCTGACGCCCAGGGTGATGATCAACCTGGCCGACCTGGATGCCACCGGCGTGGTGCAGCCCGGCAGCCGCGTGAGTTATCGCGACCTCTGGCGCGCGCCGCAAGGCGGCACCGTGCTGCAAACCTATCGCGACCTGGTCAAGCCAGGCTTGGCCGCCAACCAACGGCTGCAGGATGCCCGCGACGGCAACCAGCAGATCGGCGGCGCCCTGGGCAAAGCCGAGCGTTACCTGAACATGGCCAGCCTGGTGGCGGTGTTGCTCTCCGGCGTGGCGGTGGCGCTCTCGGCGAACCGCTTCGCCAGCCGACGCTTTGATGCCAGTGCGTTGCTGCGCTGCCTCGGGTTGTCGCGGCGCGAGACCATGCTGCTGTACAGCCTGCAATTGGCAGTGCTGGGGCTGCTGGCCAGCCTGACCGGCGCCCTGCTCGGCTGGCTGGCGCAACTGGGGTTGTTTGCGCTGTTGCATGACCTGCTGCCGGCAGACGTTCCGCCCGGCGGGCTGTTGCCGGCCATTGCCGGGATCGGCACCGGGCTGGTCGCCCTCGCCGGTTTCGCCTTGCCACCACTGGCCGCGCTGGGTCGCGTACCACCGCTTCGGGTACTGCGCCGCGACCTGCTGCCGATCCCCTCCAGCACCTGGATGGTCTACGGTGCCGCGCTGTTCGCCCTGGGCCTGATCATGTGGCGCTTGAGCCTCGACCTGGTGCTGACCTTCGCCCTGCTGGGCGGCGGAGTGATTGCCGCGCTGGTTCTCGGCGGCCTGCTCCTGCTGCTGTTGCAAAGCCTGCGACGCCTGCTGGCCCGGGCCTCCCTGCCTTGGCGCCTGGGGCTGGGCCAGTTGCTGCGTCATCCATTGGCGGCAGCGGGCCAGTCACTGGCATTCGGACTGATCCTGTTGTCCATGGGACTGATCGCGCTGCTGCGTGGCGAGTTGCTGGACACCTGGCAAAATCAGTTGCCCAAGGACGCCCCCAACTATTTCGCCTTGAACATCCTCCCCGCCGACAAAGACACCTTCGGTGCACGCCTGCTGGAATTGCAGGCGCATTCTGCGCCGCTGTATCCGGTAGTGCCGGGACGATTGATCAGCATCAATGGCGCCCCAGTGCAGGAGATTGTGAGCAAGGACTCCAGCGGCGATCGTGCGGTACAGCGCGACTTGAGCCTGACCTGGGCCGCCGACCTGCCACCGGGTAACAAGCTGACAGCGGGCTCCTGGTGGACGGCGCAACCGACTGACGAGATTCCAGGCGTCTCGGTAGAGGCCAAGGTCGCTGACAGCTTGAAACTCAAGCTCAACGATCATCTGGTATTCACCGTCGGCGGGGAAAACCGTGAAGCACGGGTCACCAGCCTGCGGGAAATCAACTGGGACAACTTCCAGCCCAACTTCTTCATGATCTTCCAGCCCGGCACCTTGAAGGACCTGCCGGCCACCTACCTGACCAGCTTCTACCTGGCGCCCGGCCACGACCAGCAGATCGTCGACCTGTCGCGGGCCTTCCCGGCGGTGACCATCCTGCAAGTGGAGGCGCTGCTTGAACAACTGCGCAGCATTTTGGCCCAGGTCACCCTGGCGGTGGAGTACGTGCTGTTGTTTGTCCTGGCAGCGGGGATGGCGGTGTTGTTCTCCGGACTCCAGGCAACCCTCGACGAGCGCATTCGCCAAGGTGCCCTGCTACGGGCGCTGGGTGCTGAGCGCAAGTTGCTGGTCAAAGCCCGCCGTATCGAGTTCGGGCTGCTGGGCGCGGTCAGTGGCTTGCTGGCGGCGCTGGGTACGGAACTGGTGACGCTGGTGCTATATCGCTATGCGTTCGACCTGACTTGGCATCCGCATCCGTGGCTGTTGCTGCTGCCGGTAATTGGTGCCGTGCTGATCGGCGGCGCCGGCGTGTTCGGCACTCGCCGTGCGCTGAATGCCAGCCCGTTGACGGTGTTGCGCGAGGGCTGAAAACGCAGATGGCCCGCGCTCTTCAGAGAGTGCGGGCCATCCGTTGTTACTTCACATACTCGATAGCGGTGATCCACCAGCACACTTCGCCGCCTGGGGTCTGCACGAGCGCTTCGTCATCCATTTCTTTGCGCAACAAGGCACGGGCCATGGGTGAGTCGATGGAGATGTAGTCCATGCGCTCATAGATCTCATCGTAACCCACGATGCGAAAACGCTTGGTCTCGCCCTGCTCGTTTTCGATTTCTACCCAGGCACCGAAAAATACCTTCCCTTCCTGCTCTGGCATGTACTCGACTACGCGCATGTCTTCCAGGCGCTTGCGCAAATACCGCACCCTGCGATCAATCTCCCGCAGCAGCTTCTTGTTGTACTGGTAGTCGGCGTTTTCGCTCCGGTCCCCCAGGGAAGCGGCCCATGTCACTTTACGGGTGGTATCAGGACGCTTTTCTCGCCACAGGTAATCAAGCTCCTTTTTCAGGGCTTCATGACCTTCTTTGGTAATCAGCTTGGTGCTCAAAAGCTCTACATCCCCTGGAAGTTTCCATTTTCAGGCCCGCTGCCGCATCAGGCACAACGTATTTAACGCCCAATGTTGGCTGTGGGGGTCGATGATAAATGAACACAGGAAAGTAGCCAGACCCACCGATGGATTCCGGTAACCAGCGTCAGTCTGCATCAGAACGGAGTGGGCCGCTGTCAGGCTCGCTGCGTCCACTCTCGCCCAGCCATGCAAGCGACTCATCCAGGGTTTGTAGCGCAACCCTCAGGTTGTCCCGCAGCACCGGCAACTGAAACAGTGCTGCCGCCAGCTGTTGCTCCTTGTGACGAACCGCCAGGTCACGGTTGTGCATCTGGGCCTCCTGGCTTTCCAGGTAGCGCACACGCTCGTCGATTCGACGCTGCTCCGCTTGGTTTAGCGCCGAACCGCCAGCCAGATCTTCCTCACGAGCGGCCAGCGTGCGCGCCAACAATTCCAGCGAAGCCTCTTTTTCAGCCACTCGCTCGGCACTCCGTTGACTCCCCTGCGCGATATCAGCCTTTTCCTGGCGCAGTTCGAGTCGCATCTGCTCAAGCGCTTTCTCCTGCTTGAGCACGGTGAGCTTTTGCTGCGTCAGCTCTTGTGCCACTCGGGCAAGATTGGCCAGCGTATCGTCAACCTCGAACAACGAGGGCGACTCCTGCCGTACAGGGGGCGCCTGCGGCGTTGGTTGGGCAGGTTCAGGCTGTGGGGCTGCCGGAGCGTGCGGTGGCGCGGCGACCGGTACTTGTGGAGGTTGAGACTCAACAACGGGCTCGGTTATCTCGAACGTATCCACGCGTACTTGCGGCACCGGCTCGGGCAATGGTGATGCAGGCTCGGAAGGGTCCGGGGCCCTTGGAGGAGACACCATCCTTGAGGAGAAACGAATCGACGGCACGATCAGCGAGTTGCTTTCGATAGCGGGCAACCCCGGCGCCGAAGTTCCCAGGGAAATCACCTTCATCACCAGGGATTTCTTGATCGTCAGCGAGTGATGGTCTTCAGGCCTGGCGGGAGGCAGTTTGCAGCCTTTCAGATCAACGAAATGATAGGGAATCTGAGCCTCGCCGGCGCTTGCGGGTTTTGCCCCGGGAGCCGCCGCGAGCGTCAGGATTTGCTTGAAGACATGGGTCGCTATTTGCAGGTCTTCCTTGGAATCAATCGCCCCCAGAAAGTACCGTTCGGACTTTTTACGCAACGCCGCAATGTATACCCGTGAACTACCGGGTTCTGTTTCTTCATCCAGGCTATAGGCAAGAAAGTTTGAAGCAATCTGAGCCACCGCAAAACCACAAAGCAGTGCACCGTTGACCGGCGCATCATGCCCGGACTGTTCAAGAACAAGGGTACGTAGAAGCAGCATGACGATCAGGCTCCCTTTCAAATTGGCAGAACTTCAACTACACGCCAAATAAACAACGACCGTAATTAAAGCATCAAAAACAAAACAATTGTTTCAGCGAGCTATAGCTTGGCGCGTAGGACTTATCTTATTCAGGCTCCTCAGCGTTTCCAATACCGTTTATTGAACGTACCATTTTTTAACAGTACGACACCGGACACACCCCAACAAAAAAGATTTCAAATTTTGACTTTTCGAACATTCACAACCTGCCACTCATGCAGGTTATTCGAGGCATCGAATTAATCGAGCCTTGCCATACACATTCAGTAGAAAAGCATAATGATCGAGATAACGAGCCTGACAAAAAAGATGGGCAGAAAAAGCATTATCCATGACTTTTCATTCAGCGCCCAACCCCGGGAATGCCTGGGATTGTTTGGAAATGATGGCTCGGGTAAAACCACTATCATCAAAATGATATCAGGCTCGATTGCGCCCTCTTCAGGCCATATAAAAATATTCGGTAACGATATGCTCCTCAATACGCTACAGGCGAAGAAAATTACGGGATATCAGCCAGAACTACTGCTGAGCCATACTGCAATGAGGGTGAAGGGCTTTCTTGAGTTTATTGCTGAAGTGCGCGGATTCCACGGCGCGCAAAAACGCAAGATGATTGACCGCGCGATCGCACGACTTGAACTTTGGCGAATACTCAAATGCCCGATCGAAACCCTCCCGACAGGGTTGAAACGCAAAGTAGCCATCGCCCAGGCAATCCTGCACGACCCCAGCGTGCTGTTGCTCGATGAGCCAACGGAAGGCCTGAACGCCGACCAGAAACACAAAGTCAGAATGCTCATCAAGTCGCTGAACGACGAGATGACGATCATTGTCGCGTCCCGTACGCCTGAAGAACTGAGCGGCATTTGTAACAGGGCCTTGGTGATCGCCGACGGTCGATTAGTGGCAGACACTCCACTGCCCGAATTGCTGCGCAGTTCCCGTCATTACCAGGCTGTCACCCTTGCAGCAGACACGCCGCTGGATCTGCTGGCCCTGGCGGTATTGCCCGGGGTCGCCGGCATTGAGCAAGACCGCGAAACCCCAGGCACAGTGACTGTGCTCGCCATGCCGGGGCAAATCATTTACCCCCACATCAGTGCACTGATCACCCATCGCCGCTGGAAAATCAATGCCCTGAACCTGGAACCCGGGCGCCTGGATGACGTGGTCCACCACATGAGCCAGGAGGCATCGAATTGAAACTTCTACCCGTCATATTCAAGCGTCAACTTGTCAGTTATTTTTCAGCACCTGTCACTTATCTGAGCACTGCAGTTTTCCTGACAGCAGCCACTGCATTTGGCTTCCAGACAAGCCAACTGCTGGAAAAAGGCAGCGTGGACTTGCATGGTTTCTTTCAACTGCACCCATGGTTTTATTTACTGTTGACACCGGTTCTTTCCACTCAACTTTGGTCGGATGAGCACAAGTCTGGCGCCATGGACTTTCTAAAAACCCTGCCGGTCACGGGTTTCGAATTGGTTTTCGGGAAGTTCATGGCCGCCTGGGTCGTTTCTGGCGTTGCCTTGCTATTGACCTTTCCAATAGTCATTACCGTCAACTATTTCGGAAATCCGGATAATACAGTTATTGCTTCCCAATACCTGGCAAGCTGGCTATTAGCCGGAAGTTATCTGTCTGCGGGCTGTTTTATTTGCACACTGGCACACCACCGCGTCGTCATATTTACAGTAACACTGTGCTTGTTACTGGCCGCCAGCGGGCTGTCATCCATCCTTGATGCCATTGAGCATCAAGCACCGATCTGGCTCATTGACCGTATTATTTCCCTGAGTCCGACAACGCGCTTTGATGCCATTGACCAAGGGGTGCTGGCTCTTCAAGACAGTTTGTACTTCGTCAGCATGGTCGTTGCCTTTCTGGCCGCAACGACCATTGCCCTGAATGTTAGAAACCGTTGAGAAGGACGAATTACGATGAGAACGCCATTAAGCGCCAGCATCACAATTATCACCCTGCTATTACTCTTTCTCGCGTTTAACCTGGTATGGGCACTTAAACTACCGAATATACGGCTGGATTTTTCAGAGCAGAAAGTCCATACACCCTCCGCCCCTGTACGGACACTGCTCGCTTCACTGGAGCGGCCGGTTGATCTGTACTTTTTCAACTCAAGTAAACATCCGCAAAAATCCAATGGCATGGAAAGCTACGGTAAACGTGTGGAGCTATTGCTCAGGGAGTATGAAAAAGCGGCAAACGGCAAACTCAACCTGCACCTCATCGACCCCAGGCCTTTTTCGGAAGATGAGTACAAAGCCAGGCTACTGGGGCTTGACGACCAGCAAGGATTCTTCGGACTTGTCGGTACCAGCGCGGGCCACGGGCCACAAAGTATCGAGTCATTCAGCCCGGACCGGGAGCCGCTGCTGGAATATGAAATCAGCCACCTGATCCATAAGGTAATCCACCCGGAGCAACCCGTGATTGGCCTGATATCCCGGCTGCCAATGGACAGTGAACGGGATGAGCGCAACGGCGTAAATACGCCGCCCTGGCAGGTGTTGCAGGAGCTGCGTCGCCAATTCAACCTCGTGAGCCTGGAGCCAGGCATCGAGCAAATACCCGAACACATCAAAACCCTGATGGTGGTTCATCCCGGCAAACTGCCCGATCAAACCCTGTACGCAATCGATCAGTTTGTGCTGGGCGCAGGCAAGCTGATGATGTTTATCGACCCGCTTGTAGGGCTGGATGCGGGCATCACTGCCCCGGAAAACGCCAGGCTGGAAGCGTTGCTGACAGCCTGGGGCATCCAGATGCCTGCGAATAAGGTACTCGCCGATCGTGACTATGCCACCTCAGTGATCATGACCACCGGCCAGCCACCGATGCGCCATCCCGCGGCGCTGACCTTGCCCCGCCAGGCGATGGCACGGGATGACATCAGCACCTGGAAACTGCACAACGTCAATGTCTTGAGCAGTGGCGCACTGGCCCCCGCCAAAAAAAGCCGCATGACCTTCACCCCGCTACTGCAAAGCTCCGGGCAAGCTGCCCTGTTTGATGCTGAGCGCTTCGCCCTGCCGGCACAGTTCGGTTCACTGATCAACGAGGCAGACGCGCGCGGTCAGCAACAAGTTATCGCCGCCCGCGTCGAGGGGCCCGCCTATTCCGCATTTCCCGATGGGATCAACGGGCGTGAAGCCAATTTGCAAAAGTCTGCGCACATTCATGTCGTCGTGGTGGCCGATACCGATCTGCTCAGCGATCGTGTGGCTGGAATGGTCCAAAACAATAGTGCGACGAGCGGGGCTTCGTCAGATAACGCAATGTTTGTCTTGAGCACCCTGGATAACCTGGCGGCGCCCGACGCCCTGATGAATGTTCGCCCCCGCGCAGGCGGCACTCGCTCAATGCAGGTGCTACAGGCAATGCGCGAAGACGCTGCACAGGCCTACCGGGAAAAGTCCGCCGAACTGGCGCAACGCCTCGAACGCACGGAAAAGGAATGGCAATTGCTGAACCCCCGGACGGTTTCTCCGGGAAGCCAGACGGTCACCTCCAACGCACTGCTGCAAGCGCTCAACAAGGAACGCTTGCGAGTACCCATGGAAATTCACGCGCTTAAGGTTGAGGCATACGCCCAGGTTCACGCCCTGGAGCGTAAGGTGAAGCTGCTCAATATCCTGCCTGTACCGCTGATACTGTGCCTGATCGCGTGGGGCATTTGCCTGTTTCGCCGTCGTCGACAGCACCTGCCTTCAGCGGCGTTTTACTGAAGGCTCAACGCCGGGCGATCAGCCCTTGCCGGGCAATACGGGTCAACTGGCGAATCACTTCGCCCGCGTCGCTGGCACTCGGGGCCTGAATAACGGCGAGGTCAAAGCTGTTGGACGCAAAGCGCGCAAGGGAGTCGCCGTCTTCGACAAACTGGATCAAGAAGGCCGAAGGCCGCCCTGTGCGACGCGGCCAGCCATCCAGATAACGCAGCAGCGTAGGCTGGTGCTTGCCGCCCAGAAGGATTTTCGGATTGCGTTGGGTGAGGTCCGCGGTGATCGGGGCCAAGCGTATGAGGGGGCGTAGTGCATTCATCGTGTCGTGTCTCTGCCTCAAAAGTCTGCGGGCAGGTGAGAGGCAACACCGAACCAGCGCTTTAGCGGAATTTCGAAGCTGGCCTATGGCTCTGGCTTCTGTCGGGACTGTGATCAGTCACCGGTGGCGCCCCGCAATTAGCTGTTTAAATCGGCGCATGGGCAACATCCTAGAGAAGGCTGTAGGGCAGTGTCAAGAATCCCGAGCAACGAAAAGGCCCGCACGGGGCGGGCCTTTAAAGGGGATTTCGCGGTATCAGTGAGTGATGGCGCGGTCGGCAGACAATTTGCCAGCACCTTCCAGCAGCACCGCCAGCGTGCCACCCAGCAACGCCAGGGCGAACTCGTAACCGTTGTTGGCCATGAACAACCCGTTATGGATATGCACCGAGAAAATCGCCACCAGGGAAATGATCGACAGGCCCAACGCCGCAGGCCGCGCCAACAAGCCGATGATCAGCGCCAGCCCGGCGAAGAACTCGGTACCGCCAGACAACACCGCCATCAAGGTACCCGGCGCCAAGCCAATACTTTCCATCCACTGGGCAGTGCCCGCCAAGCCGCCGCCACCAAACCAGCCAAAGAGCTTTTGCGAACCGTGGGCGGCGAAGACGATCCCGACAAAAATCCGCAGGATTGTCAGGCCGTAACCGGCGCGGGTGGAGAGAATGCGGGTGATCAATGGGCTCATGCTGATAATCCTTTTCAAGGTAGGGGTTGGTTGGCCGCTATATTAATCAGTTTAAGCAATGATAAAAGCCGATAAAACGGCTAATTACAATCGAATTAATAGATCATTTTCGTGAGGCAACTTTCGCTGCCGGCGGCTCCAGGGACTCCCGTTCCCGATCAAACGCCAAGTAATACTTGTTCACGCTATTAACATAGCTGACGCCACTCATTCCCACCTGCTCCATGGCGATGCGCTCGACCTGAAAAAACCACTGGTTGGGGTTCAGCCCGCGGCGCCGGGCTTCGGCGCGCATCCCCTGGACCCGCTCCGGCCCCATGTTGTAGGCCGCCAGCACAAAGGCCATGCGCTCGCGCTCGTTGAGCTTGGGGCTTGAGAAAAACTTGCGCCGGATCATCGCCAGGTACCGCGCGCCCGCTTGCACGTTGCTGTCCAGGTTCTCGATGTTATTGACCCCGACCCGCTGCGCCGCCGACGGGGTGATTTGCATCAACCCGGTGGGGCCGCCGCTGCTTCGGGCGCCGGGGTCGAGGGCCGACTCCTTGAACGCCAGCGCCGCCAGGTTCAGCCAGTCCATGCCTTGCTCACGGGCATGCTTTTGCAGCACCGGGCGCAGTTTTTCCAGGCGTTGGCGGTCGGCCCGGGCCAGTGGATAACGCACTTGATACAGGCGGCGGTAGATACGCTGGAATGCCACATCCTGGTCGGACGGCGTGCGGTAGGTCTTGAGGAAACGATCAATACTGGCTCGCAGCATGGAGGCATCCTGGCGTACGAACCAATACTCTTCGCCCGGCTCGCTGATGGTCACCTGCCGGTCGAAACGCAGTTTGGGCAGAATCTTCGCCCAGCGCTCGGCGATCGGCCGCTCGACAATGGTCAGATGAAAAATCCCGGCCTGGACCATCTCCAGCACGTCTTCCACCGCAAGGCTGGGGTCGACCCATTCCACCTTCACCGGCGGCAACTTGTGCAGCGCCAGCTTCTGGTTGACCTGGTTGATCGCATCCGACGCGGCGCTGCCCGTGGTCAACGCCAGGGTGCGCCCGGACAGTTGCTCCAGTTTGGTAAACCGCCGCTCGCCTTTGAGCCCCACCAGCCACAACGGTACGTCGCTGGCAATCGGGTCGCTGGTGGCAATCTTGTGGGCGGCCTTCACGTCAAGCAATTCGCCGGGCGCCACCAGGTCGCCCTCGCCGCGCGCCAACGCGCCGATCAACTGATCCTTGGCCTTGGGAATAATCTTGAGGTTGATTTCCTCACCGTCACGGGCGTGACCGTTGAGGTATTGCTCGAAAGCGCGCAGGCGATGGTACTCAACGCCGATGGCCTGGCCCTGGACTTCACCGGAGCTGTTGCGGCTCTGGTTGACCAAAACCCTCAAGGTGCGGCTGCTGCGGATTTGCGCAAGATCACGAGCCTTGCCAGCCTTGGTCACTTCCAGCGGCCCGTCCAGACGCGCAACCGCCGCCATGGGCAGCAGTAACGTCAGGCACAACATAAGCAACGCCGAGGGTCGGATCATCCGCTCTCCGGAAGAAAGAATACTGCCCATTGCTTCGCGAAAAACGAGGCGTTGGGGGACAGAAACAGAGCGCCATGAGCGCAGGCTTTGGGCGCAAGGTTGGCACGGCAGATGGCGACAAACCAAACACGGTGTTACTTGCGACTTTCAAAGACAGCTTTAACTCGTTGTAGTTCTTGGCTTTTCTTATAAATCTACAGCTCTGATATGCTTTCCGACCGCAGGCGGAGGTAGCACCATGCAACTCATTGATATCGGCGTCAACCTGACCAACCCAAGTTTCGACGAAAAGCACCAGGCCGTTCTCGACCGTGCCTACGCCGCCGGGGTGAGCCAATTGGTGCTCACCGGTACCAGTGTCGACGGCAGCGAACAGGCCCTGGAGCTGTGCCAGCAACTGGACGAAAGCGGTCAACGCCTGTTCGCCACCGCCGGTATCCACCCCCACTCCGCCAGCGACTGGAACGCCGAAAGCGCCAAGCGCCTGCGCGGTTTGCTCCAGGAAAGCCGCGTGCGTGCGGTGGGTGAATGCGGGCTGGATTTCAACCGGGACTTCTCGCCGCGCCCCCAACAGGAAAAAGTCCTCGAAGAGCACCTGGCCCTGGCCGTGGAGCTGAAACTCCCGGTTTTCCTTCACGAACGTGACGCCAACCAGCGCCTGCTGGAAATCCTGCGGGACTACCGCGATCACCTGTCAGCCGCCGTGGTGCACTGCTTCACCGGCGAGCAGCGTGCGCTGTTCAGCTACCTCGACCTGGACCTGCATATCGGCATCACCGGCTGGATCTGCGACGAGCGCCGTGGAACTCACCTGCATCCGCTGGTCAGGGAAATTCCACGGGGCCGCCTGATGCTGGAAAGCGATGCGCCCTACCTGCTGCCTCGAACCTTGCGGCCCAAGCCGAAAAACGGTCGCAATGAGCCGGCCTATTTGCCGCAAGTGCTGCGGGAAGTCGCGCTGCACCGCGAGGAAACCGTGGAAGACCTGGCGCAACACAGTACCGCCTGCGCCCGCGCCTTTTTTGGATTGCCTGTGCCGGATTGACGCGGCTCATTGACCCATATCAAAACCCGGCTCCTCGATAGCGGCACAATAATGGCACCTTGCCAATGCTGTTTCCGCTATCAGAGAAAACCTTCCATGGGTGCCTGGCTTAGCAACATCTCGCTGAAGTACAAATTCTGGGCCGTGAACGCGGTCGCCTTCATCACCACCCTGTTGCTGGTGCTGTACGCCGTGCAGCTCGAACAACAGGCCCGCAGCCAGGCCTCACAGGCTTCGGCGCAAGCCCAGGCGCGCTTGCTCGGTGCCTGGCCGGCCGGCCAACCGCTGCCCAACGGCGAGCACTGGCTGACGTATGCCAAGGGCAAAGTCCCACAACTCGGCGATCTGGATCTGTCAGCCCTGGCCTCCGCGAATGGCTGGGTTGACTTCAATCACATGCCACTGTTCGGCGAAAACCCGCTGATGGGCGCCGAAGTGATCACCCGTGCCGACAGCCAACAGGTCGCCGTGCTGGCCTACGGCCCCAGCTTGAGCCAAGTGTTCGAAGAGCGTTTCGCCAACTACGCCGTGGCGGTCATGATTCTGATGCTGGCCATGCTTGGCGCCTCACAGTTGCTGATCCGCTTTCTGCTCAGCCAGCTCAACACCTTGAAAGACGTGATGCTGCATGTCGAGAAAACCGGCGACCTCTCGGCCCGCGTACCCCTGGCCTGTAAAGACGAAGTTGGCCAAATGGCCACTGCCTTTAACGCGATGCAGGCGGGTTATCAGCGGGTGGTCAACACCGTTGCACGCACCGTCAAGCAACTGGACGACGGCGCCGCTCGCCTGGCCAGCAGCATGAACGAGGTGCAGCACGGCATGCTCGGCCAGCAAAGCGAAACCGACCAGGCCGCCACCGCGATCAACGAGATGACCGCCACCGTCCATCACATCGCCCAGCACGCCGGCGCCACCCGCGACCTGTCCCAGACCGCCGACACCCTCGCCGGCAGCGGCCAGGAAGTGGTCAGCCGGGTGCAGCGTTCGATTGCCGGGCTGTCATCGGGCGTACAGCAAACCGCCGAAATGATCCAGAAACTGGCCGAGGACAGCCAGAAAATCAACAGCGTGGTGGGGGTGATTCACAGCATCGCCGAACAGACCAACCTGCTGGCCCTCAACGCCGCCATCGAAGCCGCCCGCGCCGGAGAAATGGGCCGGGGCTTTGCCGTGGTCGCCGACGAGGTGCGCAACCTGGCCAAGCGGGTACAAAGCTCCACCGATGAAATCACCCGCATGGTGTCCGCCCTGCAAGCCGGCACCCGGGACGCGGTGGACTTTATGCAGGAAAGCTCGTTCAAGGCCGACGACTGTGTGCAACAGGCGCAAGAGGCCGGGATTGCCCTCGCCGAAATCACCGGCGCGGTGGCGCAGATGCGTGAGAGCAACACACAGATTGCCGTGGCGGCCGAACAGCAAAGCCATGTGGCCGAGGAAATGAATCGGGCAGTGGTGAGCATTCGGGATGTCACTGAAAACACCGTGCAGCAAACGGTGGATTCGGCGACCACCAGCAATCAGCTGGCGACCTTGGCCGGTGAACTGAGCAAGGCGATCGGACAGTTGAAGCTGTAAACCCTAAAGGGATGGCTATCGCCTCCATAGCCATCCTTGATTCGCCGCCCCACCCTGCCCGGCCTACACTCTGTTCAAGATGTTTCAACGGACAGAGGAATCACGATCATGGGCAAACGTCATCCAAATCTCCCCGCCTGGCAATGGCGCACCCAGCCGCAGAACCATCAGCATGCGACCAATCAAGCGTTGCAGCTGCTTGCGCTGCCACTGCTGGTTATCGGTTTTCTGTTGATGGTGTCCGGGGTGTTCAGCGAGAACCTGGCGAGCGTCGCTATCGGTGTTGTCGGCATTCTGGCCGCCCTGGCGCTGCAGCATCACGGTCGTAGCCTGGAGGCACGCACCAGCGACGCCTCCAATGATCAACACCTGTTGGTCTGAGGACTCAGGCGAACACCACCACCGACTGGCGGCTGATAGCGATCAACTGGCCGTCGGGGCTCCACAGCTGCGCAGCAGCATGGCCGTAGCCGTCGCGGGCATGTTCGATGTGGACCAGGTACTGGCACCAGTCCAGTGTGCTGAGGGCTTGCAACGGCTGCACGAATTCGATGGTCCAGGTCAGGGTGCTGCCCGCCGCCGGTTGGGTCAGGTGCGGTAACACCGAGGGTGGCCACGCATCCACCAGCGCGAGAATATGCGCTTCGGTCAGCGGTTCTTCTTTCACATCGCCACGCAGGCGCACCCAGCCGCCCATCTCA
This sequence comes from Pseudomonas sp. K2I15, assembly GCF_002204795.1. Lineage (GTDB taxonomy): Bacteria > Pseudomonadota > Gammaproteobacteria > Pseudomonadales > Pseudomonadaceae > Aquipseudomonas. The sequence goes on along the minus strand of NZ_NIXO01000043.1, from coordinate 26,227 downwards.
CGGGATTTATTGCCGGTGAACGGCAGGCCGCCGACGCTCCAGCGCATCGCCAGGTGCCGCATGAATTCCGGCGTCACCCCTTTGATGTAAGGCAGCTCCTGGCATTCATCCCAGTGTTTGAAGGTGGGCGCCGGTTCAGCCCCGACGTCGATCTGTGACGGCCGCGAAGCGCCAAAACTGGCTTGCACCAGGGTCATCGTTTCACCGTTTTGCACCACACGGCCCAGCAATTGGCTGACAGCCTTGCCTTCGCGCAGCACTTCTACTTCATAGCTGGCCGACACATCCGGCGCCACCGGGCCGACAAAGGTAATCGCCAGCGAGCGCAACGGCCGATCCGTCGGGACCTGCGCGCGCAAGGCTTCGTACTCCAACGCCACGACCAGGCCGCCAAAGGTGGCCCGGCCCTGGGCCCATTCGGCCGGGATCGAAACGTCCAGCGGGTGGCTGCGGGCAGCGTCAAGCAAATCACTAAAGCGCATGGCGATCTCAACTTGAAAAAGGCTTGAGGGATCTTAACCAGCCAGCCTGCGCCGTACAGCACCTATTCCAGCCAAAAGTCCGGACAGATACGCCGCGGGTTCAAGCGAAGCAGTCGGCGCTCAATTTATCCAGCACCCGATCCGCCTGCCCTTCGGCCTTGGCCATGGTGCGGTGCCAGCCGGTCACGCATGGCTGCAAATCGTGCTCGTGCCCGGCTTGCGCCAGCCATTGCCAGCAATCATGCCAATCGCCAAGGGCGCCTTGGGCCGCCTTGAGACGAGACACGGCTTTGGAGGGCAGCTTGTCCAGCTCGGGATAAGCCTCGGCCGCATACCGCACGCGCTTGATCAACAAACGCAGGCGGTGGCGGTCATGGTTGGGATCGCGTAGGGCCTCGCCGAGTGTTTTCCACTGCTTGGCCAGGCGTTTTTCAATGCGCGTGCGCAGGCCCTTGAGCAATTTCTGCCGTTGGGATGCGCGGATAAAGCGGGGGAATGCATCGAGGATCAGCAGCAGTTGCGCCAGCTGCGGCCCTTGTGCGACCGAGCGATAGGTAGCGGGCTGCTGGCGGATACGCCGCTCAGCTGCTTCGTGGTGGCCGTGCTGGTGGAGGTACGCCGCCAACACTTCACGGTCGCGAAACGGCGTGGTCAGTTGGCCCACGGCACTGGCGGCCTGTTCGAGTTGCTCGACACCGGGCAACCCGCGCAATGGCCGCAACAGGCTGCGCAAACGCCGCACGGTGGTGCGCAGATCATGCAGGGCTTCGTCGTCCGTGACGGCGGCCAGGCGCGCCTGGGAGTTCAGCAACCCTACTTCCAGGCCAATGACCTGAGCGACCAACTGATCTACCAAGGCTGACATCCTTTCCTCCTCAATGATTAAGCTTTTGTGGGCCTGAGGCCGCCGACGCAGCCTCGTTGCACTCGACAGCTACTACCGGTCAACGCCCTGCGCGCGACTCACGAATATAGAAGCGGGCTTTTTCGGCCTTGTTCGAGCAACCTTCGAAGGCTTCGAACTGCTGCTGGGTCTTGGCGCCAGTCAACAACGAAAGAGCCTTGGAGTAACTCACTGTGCCGGCAAAACCTTCAGCCTTGGCCAGGTCCAGCTCGTGCCACGCAGCGTCCAGTTGCGTGCCGCAGCTGTCGCGATAAGCAGTTTTTCCGGCACAACCGGCCAGGGCCAACACGATCACAGGCACACACATCCAGGCTTTCATCAAATGACACCTCAAGAAAAGAAAAAACAGTCACAGGTGTAGACGTTGCCTACACCGAAAAGTGCCTTATCCGACTGCCTGAATCCGCAGTGCCGATTGCCAGAGCATACCCGAGCCAAGTGGCCCGCTCGCGAAAATAATCGGTTGTGACAGTGATGATTGAAGCGCGCCCCTCGATGGGTGCATTGTGGTCACCTGTTTTGCGAAGGATCAGGTCATGAAGAAACGTGTTGCATTGGTGCTGGGCTCCGGTGGCGCCCGGGGCTACGCCCATATCGGCGTGATCGAGGAAATCGAAAAACGCGGCTATGACATCGCCTGTATCGCCGGCTGCTCAATGGGCGCGGTAGTGGGCGGAATCTATGCAGCGGGCAAACTTGAGGAGTATCGGAACTGGATCGAAAGCCTCGACTACCTGGACGTGCTGCGCCTGGTAGACGTGAGCTTTCGCCTGGGGGCGATCCGTGGCGAGAAGGTGTTCGGGCAGATCCGCAAGATCGTCGGCGAGATCAACATTGAAGACCTGCGCATTCCCTACACCGCCGTGGCCACCGACCTGACCAACCAGCAGGAAATCTGGTTCCAGGAAGGCTGCCTGCACCAGGCGATGCGTGCCTCGGCGGCGATTCCCAGCCTGTTCACCCCAGTGATGCAGGGCAACCGTATGCTAGTGGACGGCGGTCTGCTTAACCCGCTGCCGATCGTGCCGGTGGTGTCGAGCCATTGCGACCTGATCATCGCGGTCAACCTCAACTCCACCAACCAGAAGCACTACACACTTCCAGTGATCCAGCGTCCGCCGGCGTTCAGGAGCCGCTTCGATAACCTGGTGCGCTCACTGGGTTCGCACTTGCCGTTTCGCCGCAAGCAGGCCGAGCAGTTGTTAATGCTGGAGCAAGAAGCGCTGTTGGCCCAGGCCGCCGATATCAACCCGTGGCTGGACTCTGCCGAACCCGAAGCGCAGCAACCGGCGGCCGCCCCCGAAAAGGCCGGGGCGCCGAAGTCGGCAACGGGTTCGTTCATCATTGATAACGTGGGGCCGGCGTCGTTGCTGGACTTGATCAACCAGAGCTTCGAGGTGATGCAGACGTCGTTGGCGCAGTACAAGATCGCCGGGTATCCGCCGGATATCCTGATCAACGTGCCAAAGCGGGTTTGCCGGTTTTTCGAGTTTTACAAGGCGCCGGAGTTGATCGCGCTGGGCCGGGAGATCGCCAGCGATACGCTGGATCGGTATGAAAGTGAGCAGCACTGAAATTTTATGAGTAGGGCTTTGGTGGCGAGGGAGCTTGCTCCCGCTGGAGTGCGAAGCGCTCCCAGGATTTCGGGGCTGCTGCGCAGCCCAACGGGAGCAAGCTCCCTCGCCACAGGTTAAGCACAACCCTTACGCTTCGGTGTTCAACAAGCGATACCCAACACCTGCCTCAGTCACGATAAACCGTGGCTGAGTCGGATCATCCGCGAGCTTCTGGCGCAGATGCCCCACCACAATCCGCAGGTAATGACTGTCTTCGGTATGGGTCGGCCCCCAGATATCCTTGAGCAGTTGCTGCTGCGTAATCACCCGCCCGGGATGCCGCGCCAGTTGCGCCAGCACCGCGTACTCCTTGCGGGTCAGCGCCACTTCGACACCGTCCAGCAGCACCCGTCGATACGCCAGGTCCACCGTCAACGGGCCAAAACGCAACGCCGCTTCCTGGGCCTCCCCCGCCGGCGCCTGACGCAACAAAGCCCGCACCCGCGCGAGAAACTCCTGGATACCAAACGGCTTGGTCACGTAGTCATTGGCGCCGTTATCCAGCGCCTCGACCTTTTGCACTTCGCTGGCCCGCACCGACAACACCAGCACCGGCACCGTGGACCACTCACGAAACTCGCGCAGCACCTGCTGGCCGTCCATGTCTGGCAGGCCGAGGTCGAGCACCAGCAGGTCCGGTTTACTCAAGGCGGCCTGGGCCAGGCCTTCGTTGCCGGTGCCGGCCTCGATCACTTTGTAGCCCTGGGAGGCCAGGCTGATACGCAAGAACTTGCGGATCTGCGGTTCGTCGTCAATGACCAAAATCGTCGCAGTCTGGCTCATGGTTCCAATCAAAATCCGTGAAGAAACATTTTATTGTAGGAGCGAGCTTGCTCGCGAAAAACGCAAGGGCTGCGCGTTAACTCAGGACACCATCATCATCGTTAACGATCTTCGCGAGCAAGAGCCAGGCGCCCCCCTCGCTCCTAGAGTTCGCTTTCCAGGCCAGGCTGGGCCTGCAATGGCAGGAATAAAGTGATGCAGGTGCCACGGCCTTCAATCCCGTCAGCCACACTGATATGCCCACCGTGAGCACCCACCATGCCCTGGCAGATCGCCAGGCCGAGCCCGGTGCCCTGCCCGCCACGATCACCTCTGGCTGCGGTGTAGAACATGTCGAAAATCTTTGCGCGCTCCTCCTCGGGAATGCCCGGGCCTTCATCGGCGACGGCAAAAAACAGCTGGTTATCCTGCACGCCAGCGCTCAGTTTCAGCCGACCCTGCGGCGGTGAGAAGCGCGCAGCGTTTTCCAATACGTTGACCAGCGCTTGCTCGATCAAGGCCGCATGCACATACAGCAATGGCAGCTCGGGCGGCACGTCGGTGGTCACTTGCAGCGGCGCCAGCACCGCGCGCAAACGGCCCAGGGAGCTGCCGACGATATCGCCGGGCGAGACCCAATCCCGCGCCAGCTTCAGGGCGCCGTGACCCAGGCGAGTCATGTCCAGCAGGTTCTGGATGTAGCGATCCAGGCGCTCGGCTTCATCGCGGGTGCCTTCCAGCAACTCCCGGCGATCTTCCAGGGGAATCGCCTCGCCGAGGGCCAGCAGGCTGTCGATGCTGCCGCGCATGGAGGTCAGCGGCGTGCGCAAATCATGGGACACCGAGGCCAGCAAGGCGCTACGCAATTGCTCGGTTTCGCCGTGCAGCCGGGCCGCTTCGAGTTCCTGGGCCAGTTGCGCGCGGGCCAAGGCCTGGGCCAATGGCTGGCTCAAGGCAGTGAGCAGGCGACGGCGCTGGCCGCTCAATTCGAGCCCGGCTTTCGGGCTGACACCCAGCAAGCCCAACGGGCCTTCTTCGCTGGACAACGGCCACCACCACCAGCGACCAAACGGCAAAGTGCCGGTGCCCATTCCAGCCGGTTGATCGTGCTGCCAGGCCCAATCGGCGGCGGCGCGTTCGGCTTCGGTGAAGGTGATCGGGCCTCCGGTCTCAACCTTCCAGTCGCCCTGCCCGTCACGGTTGAGCAGGCACAATTGCAGGTCGCTCCAGCCTTCAAGATGATGCGCGGCCGCACTGATTACCGCCTGGCGATCCGTGGCGGCGGTGAGCTTGCGGGACAGGTCGAGCAGCTCGCTGGTTTCTTCCTGGGTATCGCGCAATGCTTGCAACTGCCGCCGCTGGCGGGCGGCCAGGTTGCCGGTGAGCGCGGCCATCAGCAGGAAAAACAACAGTGTCAGCACGTCCTCTTCACGCTGGATCGCGAAGGAAAAATTCGGCGGGATAAACAGGAAGTCGTAACTCAGGAATGACAACGCCGCACACGCCAGCGCCGGGCCCAAACTGCTGCGCACCGCCACCAGCAATACGGCGGCAAGGAACACCAACGAGATATTCGGCAACGGCAAAACACTGGCGACTCCCCAGGCGACTGCGGCCGCTATCACAGTCGCTACCACCGCCAGCGCATAGTCAAACCACACCAGCCCACGCACGTCCGGCAGGCGTGGCGCGGTCGGGACTTCGTCGCTGTCGAGGACGTTGATTTCCAGGCCTCGGGCATTGCGCAGCAGGCGCGCCGCCAAGCCACCGCCAAACAGATTACGCCACCAGCCCGGCCTCGATTGGCCCACCAGAATCAAGCTGGCACGACGTTCGGCGGCGTGCTGAATCAGCGTTTTTGCAACCTCTCCCGCCCGCAGCAGCACCACTTCGCCGCCAAGGCGCTCGGCCAGTTGCTGGGCGTTTTGCAGGCGCAGGCGTGACTGTTCATCGCGCACCCGGCCGTTATCCACATGCACCAGGCTCCACGGCAAATGCCGACGCTGGGCCACGCGACTGGCGTGACGCACCAGGCGTTCGGCCTGGGCGTCGCCGTCCACGCCCACCAGCAAACGACCACGCACGGCGGGCGCCGCCTGGCCCAATTGGCGATAACCCTGGGCCAGGTCGTCGTCGACGTGGGCCGCAGCGGTTTGCATCGCCAGCTCGCGCAGGGCCATGAGGTTGGTCTGGGTGAAAAAGGCATCGATGGCGGCGCGGGCCTGTTCCGGCACGTAGACCTTGCCGTCGCGCAGGCGCTCCAGCAGTTCGCGCGATGGCAGGTCGATCAGCAGCAGCTCGTCAGCTTCCTGCAAGACCCAGTCGGGCAAGGTCTCGCGCACTTGCACGCCGGTGATGCCGCGCACCTGGTCGTTGAGGCTTTCCAGGTGCTGGACGTTGACCGTGGTGAATACGTTGATGCCGGCAGAGAGCAGTTCCTGAATGTCTTGCCAGCGTTTCTCGTGACGGCTGCCGGGGGCGTTGCTATGGGCCAGTTCGTCCACCAGCACCAGTTTTGGCTTGGCGGCGAGCAGGCCGTCGAGGTCCATTTCCTCCAGCATCACGCCGCGGTATTCGGAGCGCAGCAGCGGCTGTTGCGGCAGGCCGCTGAGCAAGGCTTCGGTCTCGGCGCGGCCGTGGGTTTCCACTACGCCGGCGATCAGCCGCACGCCCTGGCGCAGTTGAGTGTGGGCCGCCTGGAGCATGGCGTAGGTCTTGCCCACGCCGGGGGCGGCGCCGAGGAAAACTTTGAGCCGGCCACGGCCGTCCCGGGGTAGATCGGCTAACAGGGCATCGGCGCGGCCGGAGTCGCTCATGCGGGCAGTCTTCCTTCAGGTGTTGATGTGGATTTCTTAAGTCCGCCTTCGCGAGCAAGCCCGCTCCCACATTCGACCGCATTCCAAAGATGAAACTCAGTCAAATGTGGGAGCGGGCTTGCTCGCGAATGGCGGCGCCACTGCTTACAACTTTTCCAACGCCATGTTCAGCGCCAAAACGTTCACCACCGGCGGGCCCACCAGCGGGCTTTCGATGTGCTCGTCCATCAAGCGCTCCAGCGTCGCCACCGGCAGGTTACGTGCAGCAGCCACCCGAGCCAGTTGATAGGCAATCGCCTGTGGTGGCAAGTGTGGATCAAGACCGCTGCCGGAGGTAGTCAGCAATGCCATCGGCACCGGCCCCTGGTCTGGCACCAGCATTTTCTTGGCATCGTCAAACACACGAGTAGCCAACGCCGGGTTGCTTGGGCCGAGGTTGCTGGCGCTGCTGGAAACGGTGGCAAACGCACCGGCGGATGGCCGTGGGTGGAACCAGCCGTCACCAGTAAAGTCCTGGGCAATCAGGCTCGAACCACGCACCTTGCCGCTGGCATCGCGTACCAGGCTACCGTTGGCCTGGTCAGGGAACGCGACTTGCGCCACGCCGGTAACAACCAAAGGATAGGCCACGCCGGTGATCAGGGTCATCAACACCAGCAGGCTCAGGGCCGGGCGGATTATGTTGGACATTTCAAATTCCTCAATTCGGTCATTGCAACCTGCTGGCACCGGTTTGCCGGCGCCCGCAGGCATCGGGTCAAACCAGGTGCAGCGCGGTCAACAGCATGTCGATCGCCTTGATGCCCACGAACGGCACCACAATCCCGCCCAGGCCGTAGATCAGCAGGTTGCGACGCAGCAACGCCGCCGCGCTCGCCGCCTGCACGCGCACACCGCGCAGCGCCAGCGGGATCAGCACCACGATGATCAGGGCGTTGAACACGATGGCCGAGAGGATCGCGCTCTGCGGGCTTTGCAGGTGCATCACGTTGAGCACACCCAGTTGCGGGTAGATCGAGGCGAACAGCGCCGGCAGAATCGCGAAGTACTTGGCCACGTCGTTGGCGATGGAAAAGGTCGTCAGCGCGCCACGGGTCACCAGCAACTCCTTGCCGATCTGCACCACGTCCAGCAGCTTGGTCGGGTCGCTGTCGAGGTCGACCATGTTGGCGGCTTCACGGGCGGCTTGTGTGCCATCGTTCATCGCCATGCCGACGTCAGCCTGGGCCAGCGCCGGGGCGTCGTTGGCGCCGTCGCCGCACATTGCAACCAGGCGACCGTCGTTCTGTTCGTGACGAATGCGTGCCAGCTTTTTCTCTGGAGTGGCTTCGGCCAACACATCATCCACGCCGGCTTCAGCGGCAATCGCAGCAGCGGTCAGCGGGTTGTCGCCGGTCACCATCACGGTGCGAATCCCCAGCTTGCGCAGCTCGGCGAAACGTTCGCGAATGCCGGGCTTGACCACGTCCTTGAGGTGAATCGCGCCGAGCAACTTGCCGTCGGCACACACCAGCAATGGAGTGCCGCCGCTCTGGGCGATCTTGTCGATTTCCCGGGCCAGCGCTGGTTGCAGGTCGCGGCGTTGCAGGCCGACGAACGCGAGCAGCGAATCCACGGCACCTTTACGGAACACGCGGCCCTGGTAGTCGACGCCCGACAAACGGGTTTCCGCGCTGAACGGTACGGCGGTCAGCTCATCCGTCGACGGCTCGGCTTGCGGGTGCAGGCCACGCAGGTATTCGACGATGGATTTACCTTCGGCCGTATCGTCCGCCAGCGACGCCAGCAGCGCGCCTTCGGCAAGCTCCTTGCCGCTGACACCGGGCGCGGCGATCACGTTGGTGCAACGACGGTTACCGAAGGTGATGGTGCCGGTCTTGTCCAGCAACAGCACGTGCACGTCCCCCGCCGCTTCCACCGCGCGACCGGATTTGGCGATCACGTTGAGGCGTACCAGGCGGTCCATACCGGCAATACCGATGGCCGACAGCAGGCCGCCGATGGTGGTCGGGATCAGTGTGACCAACAGCGCCACCAGGAACACCAGCGGCAGGTTGCCATTGGCGAAGTGGGCGAACGGTTGCAGGGTCACGACCACCAGCAGGAAGATCAGCGTCAGGCCGATCAGCAGGATGTCCAGCGCGACTTCGTTGGGGGTTTTCTGGCGTTTGGCGCCTTCCACCAAGGCGATCATGCGGTCCAGGGTCGACTCGCCCGGGTTGGCGGTGATGCGGATCATCAACCAGTCCGAGACCAGGCGGGTGTTGCCAGTGACGGCCGAGCGGTCGCCGCCGGATTCACGGATGACCGGGGCCGATTCGCCGGTGATCGCCGCTTCGTTGACCGCGGCAATCCCTTCGATGACCTCGCCGTCGCCCGGGATCATTTCCCCGGCGACCACACGGACCACATCACCTTTACGCAGGCTGGTGGCGGGCACGACTTTGAAGGTGCCGTCGGCCTCCTTGCGACGGGCACTGAGGCCCTCACTGCCAGCCTTGAGGCTGTCGGCGCGGGCCTTGCCGCGACCTTCAGCCAAGGCTTCGGCGAAGTTGGCGAACAGCACGGTGAACCACAGCCACACGGCGATTTGCACGGAGACGTAGGTCGGTACGGCCACGTCCGGCACCAAGCACAGGATGGTGGTGAGGATCGCGGTCAGTTCGACCACCAGCATCACCGGCGAGCGTTGCAGCTGGCGCGGGTCCAGCTTGACGAACGCCTGGACCAGCGCCGGGCGCCACAGGGCCGACATTGCGGTTTTGGCCGGCTCCTGGGTTTTCACGGGAGCTGCGTTTTTTGCAGGCATATTCATTTTCATATCCCTCAGAAGCCCATGCTCAGGTGTTCAGCGATAGGCCCAAGTGCCAGCGTCGGCAGGAAGGTCAGGCCGCCCACCAGCAAAATGGTCACGGTCAACAGGGTCACGAACAGCACGCCGTGGGTCGGGAAGCTGTTCTGGCCAATCGGTGCGGTCTTCTTCATCGCCAGGCTGCCGGCCAGGGCCAGTACCGGGAAGATGTAGCCGAAGCGGCCAAGCAACATCGACAGGCTCATCATCAGGTTGTGGAACGTGGTGTTGGCACTGAAACCGCCGAACGCCGAACCGTTGTTGGCACTGGCCGAGGTGTAGGCGTACAGCAACTGGCTGAAACCGTGGGGGCCAGGGTTACTGATGGCACCGGCCGGGCCAGGCAGGCTGGCGGCGATGGCGCCCAGCACCAGGGTGCCGACCGGCATTACCAGCAGGGTCACGACCAGCAATTGCACTTCCTTGGCCTGGAGTTTCTTGCCGAGGTATTCCGGCGTGCGGCCAATCATCAGGCCGGCGAGGAACACCGCGATCAACACGTTGAGCAACATGCCGTACATGCCGGCACCGACGCCGCCGAAGATCACTTCGCCGACCATCATGTTGACCAGCGACACCATCCCGGTCAGGGGGTTGAGGCTGTCTTGCATGCCGTTGACCGAACCGTTGGACGCAGCGGTGGTAGCCACCGACCACAACACAGTGCCGGTGGTGCCGAAGCGCGCTTCTTTACCTTCCTGAGGTGCGGCCTGTTCAACCGCCGGGTTGTTCAGCGCCGGGTTGGGCTGATATTCGGCCCACATCGCAGTCGCACCGCCGATCAGGAACAAGGCAAACATGCAACCGAGGATCGCCCGGCTCTGACGCAGGTCTTTCACGTAGTGACCAAAGGTGAACACCAGCGCGACCGGAATCAGGATGATCGCGCCCAGTTCAAACAGGTTGGCCCAGGCAGTCGGGTCTTCGAACGGATGCGCCGAGTTGACCCCGAAGAAACCGCCGCCGTTGGTGCCCAATTGCTTGATCGCAATTTGGCTGGCCGCCGGGCCCAGTGGAATCACCTGATCAACGCCCTGCATGGTCACCGCGCTCACATAGTGAGCGAAGGTTTGCGGTACGCCCTGCCACACCAGGAACAATGCAAACACCAGGCACATCGGCAACAGGCCGTAGAGGGTGGCGCGAGTCATGTCGACCCAGAAGTTGCCCAGGGTCTTGGTGGATTTGCGACCGATCCCACGGCAAAAGGCGACAAGCACCGCAAGGCCGGTGGCCGCGCTGACGAAGTTCTGCACGGTGAGACCCGCCATCTGGCTGAGGTAGCTCAGGGACGCTTCACCGCTGTAGTTCTGCCAGTTGGTGTTGGTGATGAAACTGATGGCCGTGTTGAAGGCCAGGGTCCATTCCAGACCCGGTAATTTCTGCGGATTCAGCGGCAAGTATTGCTGGAACAGCAAAAACGCGAACAGCAGCGCGAAACCTGCGAAGTTGAAGGCAAGCAAGGCCAGTGCATACTTCTGCCAGCTTTGCTCCTGATCCGCGTCGACACCCGAAAGGCGATAGCAAACGCGCTCGACCGGGCCCAACACGGGCGTGAGCCAGGTTCGCTGCCCTTCCATTACCTTGTAGTAGAACCGCCCCAGGGCCGGTGCGGGAATCAGCACCAAGGCAAAGAAGGCGATGATCAGCCAATAGTCATAACTGTGCATAGCCTGCTCCTAGTTCCGATCCGCGCGTAACAGCGCAACCAGCAGATAAATGAACAGCGCCACAGCCAACAGCAGTGACACCCCGTCCAGAACGCTCATGGAAGTTTCTCCGTCGTGCGGCGACTGCCGCGTGTAGGAGGATTGTCCGCAGGAGTGGCGTAAAGGAACGAGAGCGAGGGTATGGGTGGGGCGTAAAGACGGCGTAAAGAGTGGGTTTATGCGGGGTTTACAGGGGGATTTGTGAGCGTTTCCCGTAGGCGGCGCCCTTATCTGGTGCAAGCCCTCCGGGCATTCAAACGCCAAACCGTTCCCTCGGCGACAGTTCGGCGCCTTTACGACACTGCATTGCGCAATGGCATGCCCGCTGCAATGCCCTGAAACATTCCAAACCGTTCAGGGAGCGCTACACGATGAACACACAACTCAAACCCACCTTGGGCACCCTGCATTTGTGGGGTATCGCCGTCGGGCTGGTAATTTCCGGGGAATATTTCGGCTGGAGCTATGGCTGGGGCGTGGCAGGAACACTGGGCTTCCTGGTGACCTCATTGATGGTCGCCGCCATGTACACCTGCTTTATATTCAGTTTCACCGAACTGACCACCGCTATTCCTCACGCTGGCGGCCCGTTTGCCTACAGCCGCCGGGCGTTTGGTGAAAAAGGCGGCCTGATTGCCGGGCTGGCGACGTTGATCGAATTCGTCTTCGCCCCGCCTGCCATTGCACTGGCCATCGGTGCGTATTTGAACGTGCAGTTCCCCGCGCTGGACCCGAAACACGCGGCCGTGGGTGCCTACATTGTATTCATGGGCCTGAACATTCTCGGCGTGAAGCTGGCTGCCACGTTTGAACTGGTGGTGTGCGTACTCGCCGTTGCCGAGTTGCTGGTGTTCATGGGCGTGGTCGCCCCCGCTTTCAGCTTCAGCAACTTCGCGCTGAATGGCTGGGCCGGTTCCGACACCTTCGGCGCGCCGGCGATTGCCGGGATGTTCGCGGCGATTCCGTTTGCCATCTGGTTCTTCCTCGCCATCGAAGGTGCCGCCATGGCCGCCGAAGAGGCGATAGACCCAAAACGCACCATTCCAAAGGCCTACATCAGCGGCATCCTGACCTTGGTGGTGCTGGCGATGGGCGTGATGTTCTTTGCCGGCGGCGTGGGCGATTGGCGCACCCTGTCGAACATCAACGACCCGCTGCCCCAGGCGATGAAAACCGTGGTCGGCGACAGCTCGGGCTGGCTGCACATGCTGGTGTGGATCGGCCTGTTCGGCCTGGTGGCCAGCTTCCACGGGATCATCCTCGGCTACTCCCGCCAATTCTTCGCACTGGCGCGGGCGGGCTACTTGCCGTCTTTCCTGGCGAAACTGTCGCGCTTTCAGACGCCGCACCGGGCAATCATCGCGGGTGGCATCGTCGGTATCGCCGCCATTTATAGCGACGGGCTGATCAACCTGGGTGGCATGACCTTGACCGCGGCAATGATCACCATGGCGGTGTTCGGTGCAATCGTCATGTACATCATGAGCATGCTCAGCCTGTTCAAACTGCGCAAAACCGAGCCGCTGCTGGAACGCACCTTCCGTGCACCGGGCTATCCGATCGTGCCCGGGATTGCGCTGGTGCTGGCGGTGGTATGCCTGGTGGCAATGGCGTGGTTCAACGCGCTGATCGGGCTGATCTTCCTGGGTTTCATGGTAGTGGGGTTTGTGTACTTCCAACTGACCGCTCAAGACCGCGCCGATGCGCCGGCAGACGCTATGTTGACCGGGCTATAAGGTTACTGGGGCAGAACGGGCCTACAATGAACTACTAAGAAAGCCCGTTACTCAAAGCAGCTATTACCGTGGGAAACTTTCCCACGGCTTGCTGCCTCAAGGAGAACCCTATGCCGTGGTATGCCTGGTTGATTTTAGTGGTTGCGATCGGTTCGATCGTTGGTGGTTTGTTGATGCTGCGAGACAGCGCCAATAAAGTCGAATTGACTGACGAGCAACGCCAGCGTGTCGCCGAGCGTAATGCCCAAGCGGACTCCAAGGACGCCCAGGACCGCTGAGCCTGAAGCGGCTCCAGATCGTTGAGCCGCACAATTTTGTAAACACCCGCGTATGCCCAGGAAAGCTTGGTTAATATGGCCGGACGTTTCGGAGGCCACCCCATGCGCTATTCCCAAGACCACAAAGCTCAAACCCACCAGCGCATCATCAAGGAGGCCTCCGTACGCTTTCGCCGCGACGGCATTGGCGCGACCGGCCTGCAGCCATTGATGAAGTCGCTGAACCTGACGCATGGCGGGTTTTATGCGCACTTCAAGTCCAAGGACGAGTTGGTGGAAAAGGCCTTGCAAGAGGCCGCCGCGCAACTGGATGAGCATTGCGAACAGCTGTTCAGCCAGGAACGGCCGCTGGAAGCATTTATTGATAGTTATTTGTCTGAATGGCACCAGGCCTCACCGCATGAGGGATGCCCGCTGACGACGATGTCTTCGGAGTTGGGGTTGCGTGGGCAGAACAGCCGCACGACGGATGAAGTGCTTAATGCTCGACTCAAGCAGGTTGAAGCTGCGCTTGGGAGCCCGAATGCCGGGGAGCAGAGCCTGGTGCTGATGTCGACGCTGGTCGGGGCGTTGGTGTTGGCGAGAAGTGTGGAGAGTGCCGAGTTGGCGACGCGGATTCTCGATGTGGTGCGGGGGAGCCTTAAGGCAGAGGTCGTTGACCAGAAGAAAGCCGGTCAATGACCGGCCTCCTCGTCTGCTTTCAGATTCTCAATTCACCTCAAGCCTGTCGCGGTTCTTTTCCAGCAGTGCCTTGCCGATGCCCTTTACTTCCAGTAACTCATCTACCGCAGTGAAGGGGCCGTTGGTTTCGCGGTAGGCGATGATGGCTTTGGCTTTGGCGGCGCCGATGCCGAAGAGGTCGCGCTGCAGGGTCTCTGCGTCGGCAGAGTTGAGGCTGACCTTGCTGGTTTGTTCGACCGTGGTCATTTGGGTGGGGATGGAGGTTGGGGTTTCGGGTTTGGTGGACGGTGCGGCCGTTGTGGCTAGCGAGATGCTGGTGAGGAAGGCGAAGATGAGGGATGAGAAATACGCTTTATGCATTGGTGACGCTCCATGACATCGATAAGGGAAAAGCAGCTTTTCCGAAGCTGCTTTTCAAACTTAGGTGATGTTTGGGGAGAGTCAAAAATGGGTGAGTTACAGGGTGTGAGTTCAGGGTTCCAGGCGACGTTGCTGGTGGATCCAGTCGACGATTTCGCCGTCTGGGGAGTAGCCACTGACAGTTTCGCGTAGAAGTTGGCGAACTCGGGTGTAATCGTCCTCATCCACGGCGCCAAGCAGCTCGGTAAGCTTGCCTTTGAGGACGTCCCAAGAAAGGTGATCCTCGTTTGCGCTCATGATCATTGGATGCTGGGTAGCGACTACGTTGTCTCCAATCAGCAACTCTTCGTAAAGCTTTTCACCAGGACGCAGGCCGGTGAATTCGATGGCTATGTCGCCCTGAGGATTTTTGTCCGAGCGAATACTCAGACCGGACAGATGAATCATCTTTTCAGCCAGCTCGACGATTTTTACCGGTTCGCCCATGTCCAAAACGAACACATCACCGCCCTGCCCCATGGAACCTGCTTGGATGACCAATTGCGCGGCTTCGGGGATGGTCATGAAGTAGCGGGTGATTTTCGGGTGAGTGACTGTCAACGGCCCACCGAGTTTGATCTGATTGTGAAATAGCGGAATCACTGAACCTGAAGAACCCAGCACATTGCCGAAACGTACCATCATAAAGCGTGTTTTATTGACCCGAGATACATTTGCTTTGTCGCCGAACAACACCGGAGCAATTTCCCGACTCAACGCTTGTAAAGTCAACTCGGCAAGGCGTTTGGTACTGCCCATTACATTAGTTGGGCGAACAGCTTTGTCAGTCGAGATCAACACAAAGTTAGAAACCCCCGCCTGCAATGCTGCCTGAGCAGTGTTGAGCGTGCCAATAACGTTGTTCAGTACACCTTCAGCGATATTGTGCTCAACCATCGGCACATGCTTGTACGCTGCCGCGTGATAGACCGTATCCACTCGCCACGTCTTCATCACTTCCAAAAGCTTGTCCTGGTGACGAATAGACCCAAGAATCGGCAATAAACGCACAGAGCGCGGCTTCCTGCGATCACGCGCCTCAAGTTCCGACAATATGCTGTATAGATTGAACTCACTGTGATCAAACAGTAAAAGAGTGGTAGCTCCGAGCTCGAAAATCTGCCGGCAAAGCTCCGCTCCGATTGAACCTCCTGCGCCGGTAACCATGACAGTCTTGCCTTTAATACAGCGCTCTAGCAATTCCGGCTGTGAGGATACAAAGTCACGACCCAGCAAGTCGGCAATGTCGACTTCTTGAATATCTTCAACTTTGACCCGACCACTCGCCAAATCGGTGAAATTAGGAACACTTCGTATATGAAGGGGGAAATTCTCAAGGATATTAAGAATTTCCCGACGCCGCGCGCGAGTAGATGATGGCAACGCGAGGAGGATTTCCTGCGCCCCGGTTTCATCGATCATCTGCTGAATGTGTTTGGGTTTGTAGACCTGGAGGCCCGCGATAGAACGGTCTGCAATCCCGGCATCGTCATCGAGGAATGCGACTGGACGCATGGCTCGGCCCATACGCAATGCTGCAACGAGCTGGTTACCCGCCACGCCTGCGCCATAGACCGCGACTTTAGTGAGCCCGTCATCACGACCGGTGGAAGGGGCGTGCTGGGAACCCGCAAACCAATCCCCCATAAAATACTGACGCATGCACAAGCGCAGGCCGCCAATGATGACAAGGCTTAACCACCAGTAGTTAAAGACGATGGAGCGAGGAATTACCGCTTCGTGGTTGCCGTACCAGTAGACGACAAGCGCCAGGACCAGGGACGACAAACTGACTGCCTTGATAATTGCCACAAGCGCGTCGTTGCCAAAGTAACGCATCACCGCCCTGTACATGCCAAACCGAATAAACAAAGGGGTAGCAACGATCGGCGCACTTAAAAATAGCCAGAAGTGAACCCTGAAAGGGTTGTACATATCATCGATACCCAAGCGCACGATGAATGCCAACCACAGGGCGAACCAGACCAGCAATATGTCTGTCGCGACCTGTAGCATGCGCTTCTGCCGCCTGGGCAGACCGACAAGGCGCGCCCTGACGTTATCCATAAAATCGTCAAACACCTCAGTCTTCTCCCTTCAACCGCAGTACTGCTGCAGTAATCTTATAAGCGCATCACGCTGACTTTAGAACGAAAATAAACGTTTTCGCTTAGCTCTTGATTGGCGGAGCTTCAATCGCCCCAGCGTGAAACCTGATGGCCAGCACTACCAGAGGAGCATAGGCAATAATCATACCCAGCCAGGGTTCCAAGTCATAACGCGTAACCCCTAAAGCGATAGGTAGCAACCAAACCACATTAATTACACCTACTGTCAGCGTCACGGGCAGATGATTACCCAACTGACGGGAGGCGAATTGGTAGGCATGACTACGGTGTGCTTCGTAGACCTTGTCCCCCCTGAGCAAACGGCGCAAAAGCGTGAACGTGGCATCCACGATAAACACACCTAGCAGGATCAGCCATCCCCACAGAAAGTTTGGAGAAACCCATGCCGCCTGGAGCGATAAACCACCAAGGATGATACCCAGGAAACCACTGCCGGCATCTCCCATGAAAATTTTCGCCGGTGGAAAATTCCAAACGAGAAAGCCCGCTACAGAAGCAGCCAATAACAAGGGAGCCCAGACAAGCTGAGGCGCACCGCCCATCCAGTATAAAAAACAGGCGCCAAGGCACACGCAAATGGCCTCAACACTGGCTATACCGTCGATTCCGTCCATGAAGTTGTAGAGATTGAGCAGCCACACTAGATAAAAGACCGCAAGCAGATGGCCAAACCAGCCCAGACTGAATGTGCTGCCCCCGATTTCAATCGAGGGCAATCCGCCAACCCAGAACAATAGCCAGATTGACGCGGTAAAGTGCCCCAACAAACGCCATCGGGCAGCGATGTGCCCATGGTCATCCATGAAGCCGATAATAGCGACGAGTGCTCCAGCACCAGCAATGCTCAAAAATCCGTACAACGAAGAGGCCTCCACAGCCCACTGCACGGTCAGAACAAACAAAAAAACCAGCACTATCGCCACTCCACCTCCCCGCGGGGTGGAAACGGAGTGTGAGCTACGCGCATTCGGGATATCCATCAGACTACGTGACAGTGCATAGCGACGCAGCAGCCCCGTAAAAAAAAGAGAAACGCCGGCGATAACCGGTATTAACCACCAGCAAGTCATGCTTTTTTATGTTCCAAAAAATACTGCGCAGTCGTACGAAGGGCACTCTCCATTTTGACAGAGGGCACCCAATTCAATAGCTCGGCATTTTTCCTTATATCCACCTTCAAGGAACCTAGCAGCCGTTGAGCGAGTGGAGCCTTCCCCGAAAGAACCAGCGCGGCGCGCAAAAACCAGCAGGGAACGGGCAGCAACCGAGCAGGCTTACCTAACGCGAGACCCATTTTCTGCAACAATGTAGAGGTGGAAATATCGTCATCATCACTGACTAAAAAAACTTGATTAGCTGCATTAGGATGTTCAAAACACACCACGATTAAATCGATCAAATTATCCAGAGAAACCAAGCTACGACTATTGGAAATAGAGCCGAATGGCAAGGGCACGCCTTTATCCAGCCATCTCATCATATTTAAAAAGTTCGCTTTAACTCCCGCACCATAAACAAGCACCGGCCGGATAATTACTACTTCCATAGAGCTTTCAGCAGCAATTTTTAGAAGCCCTTGTTCTGCTTCATATTTAGAAATCCCATAAGGATCAACGGGGGCCGGTAAGTCGTCAGCAGTAAATACATGACCCGGATTAGTCTGTTCACCATTAACCTTGATGGAACTGATAAAAATAAAGCGTTTTACACCGGCAATGGCCGCTTGCCGGCCGAGATTAAGCGTCCCCTCTACATTGACAGCACGGAACTCTGCAAGAGGATCGGTCGCGACGTCCGCCATAACATGTACACGTGCAGCTGTATGTACAACGATATCCACATCAGAAAGTATGAGGCTCCAGTCGGTAGCCCCATCCAGGGTGCCCACTGGTTGCAGCCTCACACTGGAAGGGAGGTCAACAACCAGGTTTCTAAGCGCCGCAGCTACAGACAAGTGTTCAATTGACGCCAGATGTGCGATTAACGCCCGCCCCAAAAAACCAGAACCTCCCGTGACAAGGACAGATGATGACTTCATACCAGCGACCTAAAAAAAAATGCGGCCAATATTATAATGCCACCCACCCCATACGAGCAACATGCACCCACCGCTATAAACCGCATGAATAACAAAGGGCGCGAATAAGCAAGTTCGTTTTCAACTGCATCTCCGAAACAACAAGACGTCTCAACATCAGGTCACTAAATTAAACTACGATACAAATCAGAATAAGAAGAAACCATCGACTCGACAGCAAAATGCTTTTCACAGCGGATTGCTGCAGCCGCCCCCATAGCTTCTGCCAATTCAGAATTACTCCAGAGTCTCAACATAGCTTCGGCAAGCGCCGAGGAATTGCGAGGCGGAATCACCACACCCGTTTCTTCTGAAATATTAATATAGCTTGTACCGGTGCCAATTTCGCAAGAAATCATTGGCTTACCATACATGGCTGCCTCAAGTAAGGAAATCCCAAAGGCTTCGGAGCGTAGGTGAGAGGGAAAAACGAGCGCATAACAAAGACTGAGCAAAGCACATTTATCTTCGTCAGGTAAGCCGCCTAAAAAGTGGACATTGCTAACGCCGAAGCGCTCAGCTTGCTGCTTCAACTCGGCCTCAAGAGGCCCAGAACCGAGAATCACAACCGGGAGGTTGGTTTGATGCGCAGCATCAAGCAAAAAGTTAAGGCCTTTGTAATAACGCAACGCACCTACAAATAGAAAAAATCGAGATCCCAAGCGGTTGCGCCAAAATGCCAATTTTTCGGCCGACGGCGTTACATAGGTATCTTTCTCAAGCCCAAATGGAATGACAGAAATTTTGTCTTTGAAGTTCTGCAGTACCGGGCTACTTTCAACGTAGTTTGGAGAAGACGCCACAATACTATCAACACTATTAAGGAAACGATTCATCAACGGATTATAAAGCCTCAACAAAAACTTCTGCTTAACGATATCCGAGTGATACGTTACAATCGAAGGCTTATTAACACCTGAAGCAAAATGCACTAAATCCATGTACGGCCAGGGAAAGTGATAATGTACAATATCAGCATTCCTGGCCAGTTCCTTGAAGTCTTTAAATGCAGAAAGTGAAAAACCTGTAGAGGCCACCTGCATATCCAGCCGAGAACAATGAGCAAGGTGGTTAGCCACTTTCCTACCACGTACCGCACCAGCTCGGCTAAGGGATAAAACCTCTGACTCTACACCATGCTTTATACAACCTTCGGCCAGCTGAAAAATAACCTGCTCTATCCCGCCCATACTATCAGGATAGTATGTTTTAAAAAAATGCAAAACCTTGATCATTAGCCACTCAAACCTTGTTATCTTCAGGGACGCTACAACAAACAATAGTCAGCCGTCTAATTGTACTGAGGTTACACTTATTATCAAGAACATGAAAAACCATAAGAAGGCTAGGGTTTAGTAGCACTTTCCAAAAGCCCCAGCTTACTCATGATTTTGCGAACTATCCGCTTGGCCAATACTAACGGATAGAGCCCGCGCTCCAGACATCTTATCTGACTCTTCAATTTCTCCTGAACAGCAATTGCATCCCGAAACGCCTGGCGAGCGTGTTCAAGGTCACTCAACTTTTCAGTACGTGTAGTAGCCGCCTCGAGCCTGCCCTGTTTCACAGGGTCCGCGACCTTCGTAAGCGTTACCATAAACTCTCCTGACACATCGCCGCCTTCTACTGAAGGCTCACCCTGCTCAGGCGTAGTCATCGTGACGTTTATCAAACCTAGATCTATCAAGGTAGAAATAACGTCCACGAAACTTTCAGGCGTGAACACAGAGCAATGAACATCGAGATATTCGTCTGAGTAATAGGAGTTGACAGCATAGTTATATGCCTCATCCAAGGAGTAAACACGCTTGGCTTCGTGAACAGGCAGATGCAAATCGAAGGGGCGACTACCAGCAGGGCCAGAGTCATCCGCAGCCATCGACAAGCAATCAAAAATTTGTTTGGGAGAGGGCTTACTGGCTTGACGAATCCAAGCATCAACAAACTCGGCTACCGGAGTAGTCTGACGGTAATAATCAAAACAAGCAGTTTTGTTAGGTATTACCAACGCAAGTTTACCGCCAGGCTTAATAACCGCCAAAATCTCGTTCAGCCAACCGACTATGTTAGGTACATGCTCGATAACGTGCGATGCGACCGCATAATCGAACACAAGTTCGTTTGGCACCGAGGCCTTGAGGTTGCTACCTGGCAACCAAACGAAGTCCAAAGTCTGTATTCCAGCATACTGGCCTGAATGCGCGCTTGGGTTGTTTGCATTCTTTTCACGAAGTACCTCAGTGGGCGCGTAGTCCGTGTAGTACACATTATAGCCGTGCTTGGGCACGGTGGGCCTGAACAGTGGGGCTATTTCGAGACCGCAGCCCGAAAGGTTCAAATGCTTCGTTATATGCTGCTGCCGACTGTCCATGCTTTCTCCTCGCTATTTGGATCCATCCTACGCACCGGAACGAGCAAGCAAGTCGTTCGAACCCGCGCCACCAAGCCTACTGAACACGAATCCAGCTGTAAAAAGCAATACCTTAACGAACTCTGAGGAGAACAAAGCACCAAAAGCCCAACCTAAGGCAGTGTTGATGGGCATAGCAAGGGTGATGGGCCGTCCAAAACCAATGAGCTCCAGGTCAAAAACGACCGCGCCCTGTCATGTCACCTCGGTAACCGTACCATGCTTCAACTCAAAAACCCGATTACAGAATTTGCTGATCAATTCTTCAGAGTGAGAGGCAAAAACGAAAATTTTGGCTGAGGAAATAATACCTTCCATACGCGCCTTAGCCTTTTCCTGAAAACCTTTGTCCCCGGTGCCAAACATTTCATCAACCAACAAAATTTCGGGTTGATTCGACGTACTTACGGCGAACATCAAACGCATCAACATTCCGGAAGAATAAGTACGTACTGGAGCCTGAAGGAAATTTCCAAGCTCCGTAAATTCTTCGATAACCGGAATAAGCTTTTGCACTTGGACCTTACTCATGCCTAACAGCAAGCCCAAACGAAAGATATTCTCATACCCGGACAACTCAGAATCAAGACCGGCACCCAGCTCAATAATCGTTGAAATCCTGCCGTCTGTCGTAACCAAACCAGAAGATGGCGGATAGATACCAGCCATCGTTCTCAGAAGCGTGGTTTTCCCTGCGCCGTTATGCCCAATCAAACCAATGGCATCTCCGTCAGACAGCTTGAAGCTGACCTTATCCAACGCCGTGATTGTCAAAACATCGCCCGGCTCTTTTGATAAAAATCCGCCAGTACCGACATTAACCAATGTTTTTTTCAACGATTTGGCCGCGCCATTATATATCGGATATCTGATGGTGACATTATCGAAAGTTATGTGAGCCATTTTTTAGATCCAAAATGAAATATGTTTCCGGTGCTTTCCAAACTGGTAAACTGTAAATACCGTGCCGATTAGCAGAGCCAGAAGGGAAACCTGATATACAAACAGCGGCGGAACATTTCCCAAAATTGGGTCACGGATCAACGTAATAAAATAGCTGAACGGATTGAACCATACTATTTGCTGAGCAATACCGAGTTGACTCGGCCGATAAATAACAGGACTCAAAAAGAACATCAAAGGCATCACAGCGCCAATAATCTGTTCAAAATCGCGAAATCTCGAACCCAGCATGGCGATGAGCAATATAATCCAGCTCAAATTACCTATGACAATCAGCAGCCCAGGAATGATCAATAACTGATTAAGGTGCACAACCGGAGAAAAATACAGCACAACCACTACGACAACAATTGCGTTATGCCCGAAGTTAATCAACTGCCGCATGACCAATTGCATGGGAAATATAAAAAAAGGTATTCTTATATTTCGGATAAAATGCGCATTTCGGGAGAACACCGTCGGCGCCTCCAAAATACAGCCGGATATAAACTGCCAGATAACCAAGCCAACGGTCAGTGACGGCACTAACTTAATAGGATCGTCTTTGAGTAGCATACTCCAAAGAAACCCAAGCCCCGCAACACTTACAGCAGTACTGAGAACCATCCAAAATGGCCCCAGAACGCTTCGGCGGTATCTTGCCTTTGTATCTCCCCATGCAAAAAAGAATGCCAAGCCGATATTTTTCAGCCCTTGGAAAATATCACCAACTCCGTCTAGGAGTGCCTTTCTCTGCAACTCTAGAAAGGCAGGAGACCGTTCTGCGCTCAAGCCACACCCCCACTCACATACGTTTCAGCTTGAGATTTCAAACTATAGGTGGAATCGTCACAAAATGGGAAAGATCTCTTCTCCGAACGCAAGATCATCTCAGTCTTCAGCCCCATCTCCAATATATTGCCTATATCAAAGCGCATGACGTTGTTATAGGTGACAAGTTTGAAAAGTTCATCAAAGGCGAAGGACGTCGAGCACAGGACTCTCGGGCACAAGTCCAAGCAAATCGAGGCAATTCCGGAACCATCTTGACCGTTTTCGTAGTAGGGCAGCCAGGCAACATCGACACTACTAACAACGTCCAGAAAATCGTTATCGTTTAGTTCGCCCATAAAAAACACACGTTTTTTCAGCAAACTATTATTTTTAATCAGACCAATCAAACGCTCCAGATATTCATCTGGTTTACCATTCGCCTTGAGCGTCTGTGGATGCTGACGACCAAATATAAGAAGCTTATAGTTATCAGGCAACTGCTCAAGCGCCTTTAGGGCATCGACGTGACCTTTGTACGCACTTATGTAGCCAAACATACCGACCAGCCGATCACTTTCCGCCAAATTGGCTTGGCGGGCAATGTCCCCTAAAGTATCGTGATTCGGCACATAGCCCACGGGCACCATTTTCAGGGGGTGAACAACTATATTGGTATAGGAAAAAAAATCCCTGACCTGCTTTTCGGAACGATTGGTATGCACAATCATTCGGGCATTAAATTTAATCGCCGCCTGGACTATTTTTCTATTAATATTTAAATGTATTTGAGCATATTTATCGCCAATGAGATCACGCAACCCACCCTTGATATCAAATTTGAGTAGTTTTTTTATACCAGCGCGAAACGCAGACTGAGCCGATGAGATCAACCGAGGGGAATGCAGAGTAACACTAGTATGAGGATTGGCAGAGACAAGCTTACGAAAACGATTGACAATATCACCAGGGAGAGTCCCATATAATCCGGCCTCCATCTGGATATTTACCAAATCGTAATCCTTAAGACGAGTGCATATCTCTTGAATGTGTTCATTTGCCTTGGCTCTTACAGAACGCTTGATTGATTGCAGCAGTTTCAGATCAAGCTCAACCACTTCAACTTGCACACCCTCCTGATAATGCTCAATACTATCATGCAATATTCTTGTGAAAGCGGCATTACCACAACTTTCAGAATAGCTCGAAACAATCGCCATCTTTCTGTTATTCACACCCGAATCTCCTTCACATTTTCAGAATACCACTTATACAAGCGCTCAATGCCTTGCTGCAAACTTATGGACTGCGAAAATCCAAGAGTGGTTAATAACTCATTATCAACAACTCTGGATTGGATGCCGACAGGCTTGTCCGACTGAAACCTAACATCGGTAACGCCGGCTTCCTGGGCAATCAGCCCTGTCAGTTCACGGATTGTCGCAGCCACGCCGCTTGAAATATTAATCAATGGCGAGGACGCATCAGACATCATGCATAACACTACGGCCTCAGCAGCATCTTCAAAATGTAAAAAATCTCTCTGGGCCGTACCATCACCCCATACATAAAAGGGCTGTCCAGCCTGGCTAGCTCGATGAGCCTTCATTATTAACGACGGAATAACATGGCCACTATTCTCATTGAAGCGGTCATTCTCCCCATATAGATTTGTAAATACCCCATATGTGAATTTGACTCGCTTAGTCTCTGCGAGTATGCGCAAATAAGCATAAGCGTGCCGCTTGGACATGGCATATCCAAATTCACCACCATGAGGAAGACCGGCAAAAAAATCGGCTTCCTGCAAAGGAACTTGAACATAGGGGTATGAGTAAGCGGCTACTGTTCCAGCAAAAAATACATAATCGACTGGATTTTCATTTATCGCAGAAAAAAGATTAGAATTAATCTGGGTGTTTTCCACCAGCGAACGCATTTGGTTTTCGAGATTGCCCAAAAGACCAAATACCACAGATGCCAAATGGAGCACCACCTGTGGCTTATGCTCTGAAAAGTAGTTCGCGACTGCCTTTGGGTCGAGCAGATCCAATACCTGCCTCGAAGGAGTCAGTATATTTTTGTACCCCTTCTTGCGAAGCGAGGCGAGCAAGGCTTTGCCCAACCCGCCGCCCGCCCCTGTAATTAAAATAGCGGAATCGAGTGAAATATTATTCATGATGATTGAAGTATTTAAACCCGTGCTGTTTGACTAGCTCATCTCTTTGAGCTTCTTTCAGATCGGACAGCATCATTTCCTTCACAAGCTCACTGAAGGAAGTAGTCGGTACCCAGCCGAGTTTCACCTTGGCTTTTGTAGGGTCTCCCAGCAACGTTTCCACTTCCGCAGGGCGGAAATACACCGGATCGACCGAAACAATGCATTTGCCGCTTTCAACGTCAAAGCCTTTTTCTTCTACGCCTTTCCCTTCCCAGCGAATTTTGATATCGATTTCGGCGGCTGCCAGTTCGACAAACTCCCGAACGGAATGCTGCTCACCAGTAGCAATAACGAAGTCTTCCGGTGTTTCCTGTTGCAGCATAAGCCATTGCATTTCCACGTAATCGCGGGCATGACCCCAGTCACGCAATGCATCCATATTGCCAAGGTACAGACAATCCTGAAGGCCTAGTTTAATCCGAGCCAAGGCGCGCGTAATCTTTCTTGTAACAAATGTTTCGCCACGAATTGGAGACTCATGGTTAAACAAAATGCCGTTACAAGCATAAATACCATAGGACTCACGATAGTTAATCGTAATCCAATAGGCATACATTTTGGCCGCGGCATACGGGGAGCGAGGATAAAAAGGAGTAGTTTCCTTTTGTGGAATCTCTTGAACCAGCCCGTAAAGCTCGGAAGTTGACGCCTGGTAGAAACGCGTAGTCTTTTCAAGACCCGCAATCCTGATTGCTTCCAGCAACCGCAGCGTGCCCAAGGCATCAGAGTTAGCCGTGTACTCAGGCTCTTCAAACGAAACCGCAACGTGGCTCTGGGCGGCCAAGTTATAGATTTCATCAGGCTTAACTTCTTGCACAATCCGGATCAAGCTCGAAGAATCCGTCAAATCACCATAGTGCAGAGTCAAATCGAAACCTTGACTATGAGGGTCATGGTAGAGATGATCAATACGATGCGTGTTGAACATTGACGCCCGGCGACGAATACCGTGGACCTCATAGCCTTTTGCAAGCAAGAACTCTGCCAGGTATGCGCCATCCTGGCCGGTAATCCCCGTAATTAGTGCTTTTTTCTTAGTCAAAACATAGTCCTTAATCAAATTTTTTCAGTTCTGGGCATGAATAGATAATCAAGCCCCATTTTTATGTGGCTATCATAACCAAATTTTAGAAAAGTCCAAACAAATCCAGCCTTACTCCCTGTGCCCAACCCCTAAGACGCCATTGCAAAATGGCATCATCCGACTTAGCTCCGCAGATAAAATCCACAACGGACACACCAATATAAATTGAGCTCACCGAAGTATCTATTTTCATTCGAAACCTCAAATAATTCCAAACTATAGAAACTCAGTGTGTTGCCGCTGACCGAAAACTGACCCAATAGAGGCTGTTCTGCCGACTGAAAACTGACCCAGGTGTTCAACTGCTTCTGCTCACTTTTCGAGCAGGAGAACACAGGGTGATCAGCATGGAAATGTTG